>CAKTVL010000015.1 GCA_934623575.1 uncultured Oscillospiraceae bacterium | reverse complement strand
TTCCACCGATTCTCGATAGGTGGTCGTTTTCAGACCATAGACGGTAGATTATATAAATAATCTTCCTCATCAAATTCGCATTTGTTGCTCACTTTTCGTATTCAAATTATACCATAAAACTTGTGAACAGTTCTACCGCAGCTTTGGACTATATGAGAAAAGTCCGGACAGTTTTCTGCCCGGACTTTCTCGCTCAATCATAAATCAATTCCGCTTTCACAGTCTCCTCTGCCTGCGCCTTGCAAGCGTTCATCTGCCGCACCCATTCCATTTGGTTTTCAGCTTTCAGTCGCTCTGTCACGCCGTACTGCTTTGCCAGCTCTGGCACGATCAGCTTCATGCGGTTTCGTGCCGCTTCGTCAATCTTAGCGCAATACTGTTTTACGTACACCCAGCTATGGCACGGGGAACTTTTTTTATCCGAAATAGGCCACCAGCAGGTCGGTGACGGTGCCGTAGCTCTTCACGCCGTCCGCGTCGCCGTTGCTCTTGAGGAATCCGTCGTAGACCTTGTCCGCGGCCTGGGATACCGCGCCCCGGAACTGTGCCCAATAGGCGTTGTCCGCCCGCAGATCGGCCACCACCGTCTCCGGCAGCGCGTCCCGCACCGCCTGCCAGGCCTCCCGGTCGGCGCCGTACAGGGCGTTGGACAGATACCCGAAGCCCGTCAGCCAGCCGGAGTAGCGGTATCCCGCGTTTTCTGACCGGATGGCCGCCAGAATGCCGATGAAATTGCACTCCTCCTCCGCGGTGATGCCCCGCTGGTGGGCCAGCTCGTGGCACACCGTGGCCGGAAGGAAGGCGGCGGGGCTGTCCGTGTTGACGTTGGCCTCGCCGGTGAAGGGAAAGTAGAACCCGGTGAAGCGCAGCGCGCTCAGCGCCCGGGAGCAGGCGAAGCCCTTGGCGTTGCCCGTCTCCGCCGTCAGGAAGGGGAACTCGCCGTACAGCACGTCCAGCGCGCTGCCGCTGCCCTCCAGCACGGCGGCGCGGTCCAGCACGCACACGCCGTCCGCGTCCCGGGGGACGTCATCGGCGCAGGCGGCCAGGTTTTCGGCAAAGTACGCCGTCACCTGCGCCAGCGTCTCCGTGGACACCGGCTGGGCGTACAGCCCGCTTTTCTCCTGAAAGCCGTCGGTGTTGTAGCCCACGCCCCAGGTCAGGCAGAAGCCGGCGTACACCGTCAGCGCCGCGCACAGGGCCGTCAGCGTCAGGCGCAGGGCCATGGCCCACCGCCGCCGGGCGGCGATGATGCGCCGGGGCACGTTGGCCAGCCACAGCATGGCGCAGAACAGCGCCGTCAGTATCAGCACCTCCCCCACGGAGCTGCGCCA
Organism: uncultured Oscillospiraceae bacterium; assembly: GCA_934623575.1. GTDB lineage: Bacteria > Bacillota > Clostridia > Oscillospirales > Oscillospiraceae > Vescimonas. The sequence goes on along the minus strand of CAKTVL010000015.1, from coordinate 38,571 downwards.
GCTGCCCCACAGCCGGTTCAGCCACTGCTCCGCCGGGCAGATCGCGCCGTACCACAGCTTGTTCATGGCCACGCGGCTGGTGCGCAGGGGGAAATACACCGCGAAGAACACCGCCAGCGCCGCACACCAGCGGCGCAGGCCCCGGGCGCTCACAGGGGCAGGGGACTGCCGGTGAAGCACATGACGCAGTGCGTCTGCACCACCAGCCTGCCGTGTTCGTCGTGTATCTCCGCCGAGGCGAAGGCCAGCTTGCCGCCCAGGCGGTCCACCTTGCCCACGGCGGTCAGGGTGCTGCCCGCCGGTGCGGCGGACAGATAGTCGATGGTGGCGTTGACGGTGACCATGGTCTCCTGCCGCAGCGTCATGATGGCCATGCCCATGGCAACGTCGCACAGGGAGAACAGGATGCCGCCGTGGGCGCCGCCCCAGCGGTTCAGGCTTTCGGTGTGCATGGGCAGCGTCACGGTGGCGGTGCCGTCGCCCAGGTCGGAGGTGGTCATGTAGTTGTGGGTCAGAAACGGCTCGCTGTTGTTGCCAAAGGCCATCAGCTTGTCATACAATTCTTTTGTCATGGAAGGGCTCCTTTGCGTTGAAGTAGGCGGGATATTTGCGTGGAGATAGCCAGAATAAGGGAAGCAGGCGGGCCGTGCCCGCCTGCGGTGTGGTGAGGTCACGCGGGGTCCTTTGGCTGGCCGTCCGGGGCGGCAGGGGAGGGGGCTGCAGCCTCCGGCGGTGCGTCCTTGGCCCGGCCCACATAGGCGTAGGCCTCCGTGGGCATGCCACGCTTGCGCAGGCGGCGGTCCATCAGGTGCTTGATCAGCTCCTGCATGCAGGCGAACACCGGCACGCCGATGAACATGCCCAGCACGCCGGCAAAGCCGCCGCCCACCAGGATGGCCACGATGACCCAGAAGCTGGAGATGCCCGTGGCGTCGCCCAGGATCTTCGGGCCCAGGATGTTGCCGTCGAACTGCTGCAGGATCACGATGAAAAGGACGAATATCAGGCACTGCCGGGGGCTGACCAGCAGGATCAGGAACGCCGAGGGCACCGCGCCCAGGAACGGCCCGAAGAAGGGAATGACGTTGGTCACGCCCACCACCACGCTGATCAGCGGCGTGTAGGGCATCTTCAGGATGGAGCAGCAGATGAAGCACAGGATGCCGATGATCAGCGAATCCAGCAGCTTGCCCCGGACGAAGCCGGAGAAGATGGCGTTGACCCGCCGCGTGCCGCGCATGACCGTGTCGGCCTTTTCCTCCGGCAGGGCGGCGTACACCGCCTTGCAGCACCGGGCCAGGCTCTTCTCCTTCATGCCCATCAGATAGATGGACACGATGATGCCCACGATCAGGTCGAAGGCAAAGCCCACCGCCCCGCGGATGCCGCTCCAGATCCCGCTGGTCAGCGGTACGATGGCCTTCTGCGCCCAGGGCAGCACCTTGTCGGTGAGGAAGGCCATGCCGTCGGTGTACCGGTCGGTGATCAGTCCCGCCAGCCACACGGCGATCTCATTCTCGCTGTCCAGCAGGTGGTCCGCCCAGCGGTAGATCTTCCGGTAGTAGGATTCCGCGTTGTTCAGCAGGGTGGTCACGCTGTCCAGCACCTGGGGGATGAGCACGCTCATCAGCAGATACAGCAGGAAGAGCACCACGGCCTCGGTCAGCAGGATGCTCACCAGGCGCAGCGCGCCGGAGGGGTGACGCAGGTCCTTTTTGAAGCACCTTTTCCACAGCGCGCGGATGGCGTTCTCCAGCCAGGACATGATGGGCGTCAGCAGATAGGCGATGGCGAAGCCGTACAGCACCGGCGCCAGGATGGACGCCAGCTTGGACACGAACCGCTGCAAGGTCCCCGCCTGATAGAAGGTGTCGTAAAACACCAGCACGGCGCAGACGGTCAGAAAGGCCGTCAGCCCCCACTTGAAATACTGTGTCCGCTTCATACTTTGCGCCTCCCGCTGCCGTTTTTTCTTATCATACCCGCATGCGCGGCGTTTTGCAACCTTTTTTGCGCCCAGACGCCCGGGGCGACTGCATATTGAAATCCTGCCGGAAGTATGGTATCATATCCGGACTACCCCACGCAGAATACGATGGTATGGAAGGGTGTTCCCATGAAAAAGCTCTTGTTTATCGTCAATCCCCGTGCAGGAAAGACAAAATCACGCGCCCCGCTGTTCGACGCCGTGGCGCAGTTCTCCCGCGCCGGCTATCTGGTGTGGGTCTTTGTCACCGAGGCCGGCGGCCAGGCCCGGGACATCGCCGCCCGGTGGGGCGGTGCATACGACATGGTGGTCTGTGCCGGCGGCGACGGCACGCTGAACGAGACGCTCACCGGCCTGATGCAGCTGGAGGACCGCCCACTGCTGGGCTATCTGCCCTGCGGCAGCACCAACGATTTCGCCATGAGCCTGCATCTGCACACCATGCTGCCTGCCGCGGCGGAGGCTGCCGCCACCGGCAAGCCCTATCCCCTGGATGTGGGCCGGCACAACGACCGGTATTTCTCCTATGTGGCGTCCTTCGGGGCCTTTACCCGGTCCTCCTACTCCGCCACCCAGGCGGCCAAAAACGCCCTGGGCCACTTCGCCTATATCCTGGAGGGCCTGGGCGATCTGGACTCCCTGCGGCCCTACCGCTGCGCCGTGGAGGCCGACGGCGAGCACTTCGAGGGAGAGTTCATCTTCGGCGCCGTGTGCAACTCCACGTCCCTGGGCGGTCTGGTGAAGCTGGACCCCGCCCGAGTGCAGATGGACGACGGCAAATTCGAGCTGCTGCTGCTGCGCATGCCCAAGACCGCGCTGGATCTCCAGAACCTCATCGCCGCCATGACCCGCATGCAGTACGACTACCCCGGCGTCATACTGCGCCATGTGCAGCGCGTCACCCTGACCACGGAGGAGGACCTGCCCTGGTCCCTGGACGGCGAGTACTGTCCCAGTGCGCCCCGGGTGGAGATCGAGAACCTGCCCGCCGCCATCCAGTTGGTGCGGTAAATCGAACAGACGAAAAAAGACCCGCATTTGGCGGGTCTTTTTCTATACGATTCGCGATAATGGGGGCAAAATATACGGTACGTTATCAGAAGGATACCACTTCCTGCTCCGGCTTGGTGGTGGCGGCGATAGAGGTGACGTACAGCACCGGGCCCTCGCCCTGATAGGCGTCGCAGCTCTCCTTCTTCACCGTGGCGTGGATCTTCACCCACTGCTTGTCCTTGTACTGCTCCAGCCCCTCGCCACGGCACACCAGCGCCAGGAATTGCATATCCTTGTCGCAGCAGACCATGGCGAAGCGCCCCGGGCAGTGGACGCCCTTGAACTTCTTGGAGTGGCACATCATCGCCTTGAAGGACACCTCCACGCCCTCGTACCGGCCGGGGTTGTCCATCATGTCCACATACCAGATGCCGTAGTCGTCGTCCGGCACCTCCAGCTTGCCGCTGCTCAGGTCGAAGGGCGACATCTCCGGCGTGACGTACTCCTCGCTGGTGCCGTCCTCATTCTCCAGATAGATGTCCGCCCGGCGGTTGACCATCCGCAGGTTGCGGCTGCGGAGCTGGGCGCGCAGCTGCTCGTTGCAGCGGTTGAAGATCAGCATGTCGCAGTTGGTGATCTTCTCCATCATCAGCTGCCCCATGTTCTTGACGTACATTTCAAAGGTGGTGGCGTCCACCAGACACATGATCTGGTACAAAATCCAGTTGGCGGGCAGTCCCTCCCGGTACAGCCGCTCCATGCTCCACATGCCGTTGTACTCCACGATCACCTGCTTGGGCCGGTACTGCTTTTCCAGCTTCTTCAGAAAGTCCGGCGTCAGCTGCTCCTCGTCCTCCACGGTGTAGGTGAACACGTTGCCCAGCACCTTGGGGTCATAGGCCAGCTCGCCCTCCTCGCAGCACAGCAGCAGGGTGCGGTCCTCGGCGGCAAAGCCGTCCCGCAGGATGCCGTTGATAAACTCCGTCTTGCCGGCGTCCAGGAACCCGGCGATGAGGTATACAGGAATATCCATACGCGACGCTCCTTACAGGCCGAACAGCGCGGCCAGCTTGTCCTCGTCCAGCTTGGAGCCGATGACGCACAGCCGCCCGGTGTAGTCCGCCGGGCCGCGGCGCACCTGGTGCTCCTCCGGCACGAAGTCGTAGTGCAGCCACTGGCCGCCGTCGGCAGCGGCCACGATGCCCTTGGCCCGCAGGATGGCGCCGTATTCGCCGCTGTCCAGGGCGGTCAGGATGCGCTCCAGCTCCGTCTCGGAATAGGCCTTCACCGTCTCCACGCCCCAGCTGGTGAACACCTCGTCGGCGTGATGATGGTGATGGTGGCACCCGCACGCGGGATCGTCGCACTCCTCGCCGTCGTGGTGGTGATGGTGGTGCTCGTGCTCCTCGTGGTCGTGATGGTGCTCGTGCTCGTCCTCGTGGTCGTGGTGGTGGCAGCAGTGCTCATGCTCATGGTCGTCATCGTCATCATCGTGGTCGTGATGGTGGCAGCAGTGATCGTGGTCGTGCTCCTCCTCATCGTGGTCGTGATGGTGATGGTGGTGCTCATGCTCGTGCTCGGCCTCGTCCGCCTCGTGCTCGGCGCGCATCTTCTCCAGCAGCTCGTCCGCCAGCGACACCTTCTCGATGGCGCTGAGGATGGTCATGCCGTCCAGCTGGTCCCAGGGGGTGGTCAGGATGGCGGCGGTGGGGTTCTTCTCCCGCAGCAGCGCCACGGCAGCCTCCAGCTTCTCCTGGCTCAGCCGCTGGGTGCGGGAGAGGATGATGGTGCCGGCGGACTCGATCTGGTTGTTGTAGAACTCGCCGAAATTCTTCATGTACACCTTCACCTTGGTGGCATCCGCCACAGTGACGAAGCTGTTGAGCTTCATATCCGGCACGTCCTTGACGGTGTTCTCCACCGCCACGATCACGTCGCTGAGCTTGCCCACGCCGGAGGGCTCGATAAGGATGCGGTCGGGGTGGAACTGCTCATGCACGTCCTTCAGCGCCTTGTTGAAGTCGCCCACCAGGGAGCAGCAGATGCACCCGGAGGACATCTCGCTGATCTGCACGCCGGAATCCTTCAGGAACCCGCCGTCGATGCTGATCTCGCCGAACTCGTTTTCGATCAGTACCAGCTTCTCGCCGGGGAACGCCTCGGCCAGCAGCTTTTTGATGAGGGTCGTCTTGCCCGCGCCCAGAAAACCAGAGACAATATCGATCTTTGTCATAGTAAAACCTTCTTTTCCCGCCGCCATTCCGGCGGCACTAAATTTTTTCACCTATATAATACCCCAAATTCTCAAAAATGCAAGTCCCCCCTTATTTTTGCGGCTGCCGGTGAGATGCTGCCCCCTGCAGACCCGAAAAACCGCCGGGCGCGGCGCCCCTGCGGGCGCCGCGCCTTCGTTACGCGTCCAGCCGATTTACGATCAGCTGGTACATGGACGCCGCCAGCGCCCGGTCGTAGCGCCGGGCGTCGCCGGGAGCGTTGGCGCCGTCCGTTTCGTCAGCGCGTCCGCTCTCATTGTGTCCGCCGTTCATGTTGTCCCCGGCGTCGCTGATGGTGCCGCCGCCGTCCGTGCCGTTGGTGTCCGGCTGGGTGGTGATGCCGCCGTTGGGCGTGGTGTCCGGCGCCGTGCCGGGCCTTTTACTGTCCGCCTCGCCGCAGGCCGCCAGCGTCACCGCCAGCAGCACCGCCGCGATCAGTGCCGTGAGCCGATCTGTCATACGCGTGCCTCCCGTTTTTCGCTGCCGGAGCAGCGCTTTTTTTGCGCAGCGACCCGCCCGTGCAAAACACCTGCACCTGCCGGATGCGGACCGCCGCCGCATGTAGTTTTTGCCGGAAAAGGCGGTATAACCGCGACACTTTTTGCCTTTTGTCCCATGGACATTGCATTTTCGGCCCGAGCGTGGTATGATAGCAGACACTTCCAATGTGACCAGGAAGCGTATTTTTTGAGACAATGATCAGCAAAAATGTATATAGACATGTATACAGGAGGGGACAAGTCATGCAAAAACTGGACAAACAATACCACATCCACTGCGTCGAGGGCGACGTGGGCCGCTACGTCATCCTGCCCGGCGACCCCGGCCGCTGCGAGAAGATCGCCGCCCTGTTCGATGACGCCCATTTCGTGGCGCAGAACCGGGAATACACCGTCTATACCGGCACCCTGCTGGGGGAGAAGGTCTCCGTCTGCTCCACCGGCATCGGCGGGCCGTCGGCCTCCATCGCCATGGAGGAGCTGCACAACATCGGCGCGGATACCTTCATCCGCGTGGGCACCTGCGGCGGCATCGACCTGGACGTCCGCTCCGGCGACGTGGTGGTGGCCACCGGCGCCATCCGCTTTGAGCACACCAGCCGCGAGTACGCCCCCATCGAGTACCCCGCCGTGGCGGATTTCGAGGTGACCACCGCGCTGGTGCAGGCGTCCAAGGCCCTGGGCAAGCGCACTCAGGTGGGCGTGGTGCAGTGCAAGGACGCCTTCTACGGCCAGCACAGCCCGGCGAAAATGCCGGTGTCCTACGAGCTGCTGGAGAAGTGGGAGGCGTGGAAGCGCCTGCACGTCAAGGCCAGCGAGATGGAGTCCGCCGCCCTGTTCGTGGTGGCCGACGCCCTGCAGTGCCGCTGCGGCAGCTGCTTCCATGTGGTCTGGAACCAGGAGCGGGAGAAGGCCGGCTTGGACCAGGACATGAGCGAGGACACCACCTCCGCCGTGCAGGTGGGCGTGGAGGCCCTGAAGCTGCTGATCCAGTCCGACCGCACAAAGGCTGAGAAATAAAGCGCATAACAAGCGCCCCCAGTCACAGGACCGGGGGCGTTTTTTGCGCTTTTCGGGGCTGCGGCTAAAAATTTTTCAGCATACCTAACAAAAAGTCTTGTATTTTCCGACAAGAAGCGTTAAGATATGACCATACGCCGCGCAGGAAACGCAAAGAGCGTATAGCCAAAACAAAAAGGAGAAGATCACATGGAGCGCATCTTTCATCTGAAGGAGAACGGCACGACCGTGAAAACGGAGATCCTGGCCGGTCTCACCACCTTCATGACGATGGCCTACATCATCGCCCTGAACCCCAACCTGCTGACCAGCTTCGCCGTGGGCACCCCGCTGTGGAACGGCGTGTTCCTGGCCACCTGCATCGCCAGCGCCATCGGCACCGCCGTTATGGCCTTCCTGGCCAACAAGCCCTTCGTCATGGCGCCCGGCATGGGCCTGAACAGCTTCTTTGCCGTCATCGCCGGCAACGTGGCCGCCATGCTGAACACCGACTACACCAGCGCCTTCCAGGCGGTGCTGTGCATCATCCTGGTGGAGGGCATCGTGTTCCTGCTGCTGAGCGTGTTCAACATCCGCGACAAGATCGTCACCGCCATCCCCCTGGGCGTCCGCCTGGGCATCGGCCCGGCCATCGGCCTGATGCTGATGAACATCGGCCTGGGCTCCAACGTGGGCATCTACGCCGAGGGCAACGGCTATACCTCCCCCTTCTACGTCATGCGCGACTTCTTCGGCGCCATGACCCCCTCCGTCATCAAAAAGCAGATGGGCGCGGAGTACAGCACCATGGTCCTGACCGTGGTCACCATGTTCATCGGCCTGTTCATCATCATCCTGCTGGCCAAGAAGGGCGTCAAGGCCGCCGTGCTGGTGGGCATGCTGGCCGCCTCCGTGATCTACTGGGCCGGCTCCTTCATCTTCCTGGATGTGAATCCCTTCGCCTCCCTGCAGGGCGCGTCCTTCCTGCCTCCCTTCAAGGATATGGCGGAGACCACGCTGTTCAAGTTTGACTTCAGCGACTTCTTCAACATCGGCTGGTTCACCGCCATCAGCCTGATCATCACCTTCTGCATGATCGACATGTTCGACACCATCGGCACCCTGGTGGGCACCGCCTCCCGCGCCGGCATGACCGACAAGGACGGCAACATGCCCAAGATGAAGGAGGCCCTGCTGTCCGACGCCGTGGGCACCGTGGCCGGCGCCTGCTGCGGCACCTCCACCGTCACCACCTTCGTGGAGTCCGCCTCCGGCGTGGAGGCCGGCGGCCGCACCGGTCTGACCAGCCTGACTGCCGCAGTCATGTTCCTGGCCTGCATGTTCATCGCCCCCGTGGCGGCCATCATCCCCGCCGCCGCCACCTCCTCCGCCCTGATCTATGTGGGCATCCTGATGCTCCAGGGCCTGAAGAACGTGGACTTCGAGGACCTGGACCAGGTGGTGCCCGTGTTCCTGATGCTGCTGGCCATGCCCATCTCCGGCTCCATCGGCCACGGCATCGGCATCGCCATGATCGCCTACACCATCATCAAGGTGTTCTCCGGCCGTGCCAAGGACGTCTCCGTCCTGACCTACGTCATCGCCGCCCTGTTCATCGTTAAGTTCTTCGCGGTGGTGTGATGCAACTGAAAAAACGCCCGGAGCCACCGGCTCCGGGCGTTTTAGTTTGTCGAAAAACTTCCTTGTTGTGCAGCATCTTCTGCTGCGCTGGGGGAGCTCGAGGGGGCGGCGCCCGCCTCGAATCAGATCAAATGCCGCGCTAAGCCTTGTTTTGCAAGGCGTGCGTTGAGCAGAGCGAATATTTTTGCGCCGTTTTCCGGCGCAAAAATAACGGCATTGTTCAGGCTGCCGAAAAAGCCAAAGGCTTTTTGGCAGCCTGAACGCCCGGAGCCACCGGCTCCGGGCGTTTTTTTATTTCTCCTCCTGCTGCGCCGCCTTGTACGCGGCGGCGTCCTGCCGATAGGCCAGCGCCGCCTGCCGCAGGGATTCGATGCCCGCCTCGTCCAGCGCCGAGCGCACCCTGGCCGGCGAACCGAAGGCCAGCGACCCGTCCGGGATCTCCACGTTCTGGGGCACCAGCGCCCCGGCGCCGATCAGGCAGTTTTTCCCCACCCTGGCTCCGTTCAGCACGATGGCGCCCATGCCGATCAGCGTGTTGTCGCCCACGGTGCAGCCGTGCAGGATGGCGCCGTGGCCCACCGTCACGTCGTCGCCCACCGTCACCGGGTAGTCGTAGTCCACATGGACCACGCAGTTGTCCTGGATATTGCTGCCCGCGCCGATGGTGATGGGGGCGCGGTCGCCCCGCAGCACCGCGCCGAAGAACACGCTGCTGTCCGGGCCGAGGGTCACGTCGCCCAGCACGGTGGCGTTGTCCGCCACAAAGGCGGAGGGATGGATGGTCGGCTTTTTCATGGGAAGCACCTCACAGCATTTTTTCGGCATTATAGCACACGAAGTGAAAAAAATCGACAGTCACGGCGAAAATTGTGCTTACATTTTTCGACAGACTGTGGTATACTATTGTCAATAACGGTGGGGGAACGCATGGCCGCATGGTCATGTGCCTTTTTGTGTCTGTGTGTTTGCGTGTATTTGTGCGGATAAGGAGCGTGTGAGATGTTTGCAGTGGGCGATCTGGTGGTATACGGCGGCGAGGGCGTTTGCCGGGTGGAGCGTATCGGTCCCTCCGGCCTGGAGTATGACGGCGGTGACAAGATGTATTACCATCTGGCGCCCCTGTACCGCAGCGGCACGGTGATGACCCCGGTGGACACCGGTGTGCTCATGCGCCCCATCATCAGTCGCCAGCAGGCCCAGGCCCTGATCGCCGCCCTGCCCACCCTGCCGGAGCAGAAGCCCGCGGAGCGGGGCATGCGCGCCGCCAAGGACTTCTATCACCAACTGGTGCTGCGCTGCGACTGCGCGGAGCTGGCCGCCATGGTCCACGGCATCTGCCGCAAGCGCGACTGGGCGCTGCACCACGGCAAGAAGGTCAGCCAGATGGATGAGCGCTATCTGAAGCGCGCAGAGGACCAGCTCTACGGCGAGCTGGCCGCCGCCCTGGACATCGACCGGGAGCAGATGATCCCCTACATCCGCCAGACCTGGGCGAAGTGGCCGGAGCACCTGCCCAAGCAGGAGACCTCCGCCCCGGCGGAGCCTGCCTGCGCCGCCGCAGAGGAATAAACCGGCACCCCGCCAAGGCGGGGTGCTGTTTTTTCTGCTGACAGGCGCGGTGTGGGCGGCGGGGGCCATGCCCTGCCGGCCTACACCGCAAGTCAGGTCAAGCATTGCCCGGCGAAATGGTGTATCCTATCCGCAGCAAGAGAAGGGAGCGAGAGCAATGTACGAATGCAGCAGCTGATACAGACCGTGGTCAACGAGATGGACGACGCCATCGCCCGCCGGGACGACCAGGCGCTTACGCTGCGGGCGCTGGCCGCGCACCAAGATCCATCCCTTCGACCGCTATATCCTTAGACTAGGAGAAAGCGGCTGTGCGCGTGGAACTATCCCCGCATCGAGAGCTACGGCGTCCGGCTCAGCGCCGATTACAGCGGCCCCGTGCCCGCGCCGCTGGAGCTGATGGACGTGCCGGAGGGGGAGTATGTGGCCTTTGAGCACGGGGCCTTCGACTATGAGCAGGAGTGCCGCACCGTGGAGGATAAGGTGGAGGCCGCCATGCGCAGCTTCGACTGCGCCGCCCACGGCTGCACCCTGGACACCGCCACGCCGGGGTGGGTGACGTATTTTTACTTCGTCCCCGGGCAGTATTTCAAGTACATCCGCCCCATCCGCCGCTGGGCCCTGCGCGGCCCCGGCCCGGCAGCCCTAAAATCACGCCTTGCGCGGCGGCGGGTTTTGTGCTACAATATCCCGCGTATGCGGGCGTGGTGGAATTGGTAGACTCGATGGATTTAGGTTCCATTGCCAACGGCGTGCGGGTTCGAGTCCCGCCGCCCGCACCACTTTTTCGGGAGGTGTCCCTATGAAACGAATCGCGTCCATACAGGACATCTCCTGCCTGGGCCGCTGCTCCCTGACGGTGGCCCTGCCGGTGATCTCCGCCATGGGGGTGGAGTGCGCCATCGTGCCCACGGCGGTGCTCAGCGCCCACACGGCCTTCCCCGGCTTCGTCAGCCGCGATCTCAGCGACCAGCTGCCGGCCATCGCCGCCCACTGGCGGCAGCAGCAGGTGCACTTCGACGCGCTGTACACCGGCTACATTGCCTCCGCGCCTCAGGTGCAGCAGGTGCTGGACTTCTTCGACGCGGTGAAAAGTCCGGATACCCTGCTGCTGGTGGACCCTGCCATGGCCGACCATGGCAGGCTGTACAGCGGCTTCCGGGAGGATTTCCCGTCGGCTATGGCGCGCCTTGTGGCCCGGGCGGACGTGGCGCTGCCCAACATCACCGAGGCCTGTCTGCTGACCGGCACGCCCTACCGGGACGAGGTGGACGAGGATTTTGCCCGCACGCTGCTGCAGCGCGTGGCGGCCCTGGGGGCCAGACGCGTGGTGCTGACGGGCGTGTCCTTTGCCGCGGATAAGCTGGGGGCCATGGGCTATGACAGCGGCGAGGGGACGTATTTCACCTGCTTCGGCCCCCGAAACCCCGCCTCCTTCCACGGCACCGGCGACATCTTCGCCGCCACCGTCACCGGCGGACTGATGCGCGGCCTGACGCTGGAGCAGGCCGTCTCTCTGGCGGTGGAGTTCGTGCTCGCCTGCATCGACGCCACGGCCAAGGACCCCCAGGCCAGCTGGTACGGCGTGGAGTTCGAAAAGGCGCTGCCGCTGCTGTGCAGCCGGGTGCAGCACCTGCCGGACTGAGCGGGGGAGACCCGGCGGAGCAGTGTCCCGGCAAAAGCGACGAATACGAAAGCCCTGCGGCGATGCCGCAGGGCTTTTTTGCGCTTATTGGGGCTTGTCGTCTGACGGAGCACCCTCCGGGGCGCGCTCCGGGGCGTCCGCGCCGCCTTCTGCAGCGTTGTCCGCCTGTTCCGCATTGCTGTCCGGTGTCGCTTCCGCGTCGAAATCCGGCATGGGGATGGGCTGGGACACGATGTTGATGTGCTTGGCCGGGGCCTCGATGGTCTCCGGCACGCTGGGCCGGAAGGCAGGCTGCCCGCTCTTGCTGGCGCCGTAGTTGTCCACGGTCTCCGGGTCGCGGCCCTCGATGATGGCCATCATCTCCTGGCCGGTGATGGTCTCCTTTTTCAGCAGATACGCCGCGATCTTGTCCAGCAGCTCCCGGTTTTCCTCCAGGATCTTCTTGGCCTCCTGGTGGCACTGCCGCAGGATCTTGATGGTCTCCCGGTCGGCGGCGGCGTAGGTCTCCTGGGCGCAGGTCATGGAGTAGGTGCCGTCCAGGTACTGGTTCTGCACGCTGCCCAGGGCCATCATGTCGAACTCGTCGCACATGCCGAACCGCGCCACCAGATTCCGGGCCATCTCCGTGGCCCGCTCGATGTCGTTGGCCGCGCCGGAGGTCATGGTGTGGCACACCACCTCCTCGCTGGAGCGCCCGGCCAGCAGCGTGCGGATCTCCGCCAGGATGTCCTCCCTGGACATGAGGAATTTCTCCTCCTCCGGCAGGTGCAGGGTGTAGCCCAGCGCGCCCTGGGTGTGGGGCACGATGGTGATCTTGCTGACGGGCTGGGCGTTTTTCTGCTTGGCTGCCACCAGCGCGTGGCCCACCTCGTGGTAGGCGATGATGCGCTTTTCCTCCTCGGTGATAACGGTGCCCTTCTTCTCACTGCCGGCGATGACCAGCTCAAAGGACACCAGCAGGTCGTCCTGATTCACGGCGTGGCGGCCCTTGCGCACGGCGCGCAGGGCGGCCTCGTTCACCAGATTGGCCAGGTCCGCGCCCACGCAGCCGGCGGTGGCCTGGGCGATCTTCTCCAAATTCACATCCTCTGCCAGGCGGATGTTGCGGGTGTGTACCTGCAGCGTGGCCAGGCGCCCGGCCAGGTTGGGCCGGTCCACGGTGATGCGGCGGTCGAAGCGGCCGGGGCGCAGCAGCGCCTTGTCCAGCACCTCCGGGCGGTTGGTAGCGCCCAGCACGATGATGCCCTTGCCGGGGTCGAAGCCGTCCAGCTCGGCCAGCAGTTGGTTCAGCGTCTGCTCGCGCTCGTCGTTGCCGCCGAATTTGCCGCCGTCGCGGGACTTGCCGATGGTGTCGATCTCGTCGATAAAGATGATGCAGGGGGCCACCTTGGCGGCCTCTTTAAACAGGTCGCGGACGCGGCTGGCGCCCACGCCGACGAACATCTCCACGAAGTCGGAGCCGGAGATGGAGAAGAACGGCACGCCGGCCTCGCCGGCCACGGCCTTGGCCAGCAGTGTCTTGCCGGTACCGGGGGAACCCACCAGCAGCGCGCCCTTGGGCAGCTTGGCGCCGATGGCGGTGTATTTGCCGGGGTTGTGCAGGAAGTCGATGATCTCTTCCAGGGACTCCTTGGCCTCGTCCTGACCGGCCACGTCCTTGAAGGTGACGCCGGTGGACTTCTCCATATAGACCTTGGCGTTGGCCTTGCCCACGCTGCCGATCCCGCCGAAGCCGCTGCCGCCGGCCTTGCTCATCAGGCGCATGACCAGCATGAAGATGGCCACGATGAAGATGGTGGGCAGGATGTACTGGATCATGATCACCAGAATGGGGCTCATCTCCGCCTCATAGTAGCCGGTGTAGGCCACATTGTGCGCCTCCATCAGGGGCAGCAGGTCGGCGTTGGAGAGGTACGCGGTGTACAGCGTCAGGCCGGACTCCTCGGACTGGGTGTAGGTCTTGGTCTCCGTCTTGCCGCCGGCGGTGACCTCCTCGGTGTAGACATAGCCGTCCACCGGGGTGATGTAGATGGTGCTGTCCTTGAACAGCACCTCGTCCACCTGGTTCTTTTCGATCATGGTGATCATGTCGCTGTACTTGATCTCGTGGCTGGTGGTCTTGTTGGCGGCGTTCTTGTTGTAGGCATTGAAATAGTTGAAGCCCACCGTCAGCACCAGCGCCCAGGCGATCAGCGTAAGGACGCCCCGCAGGTTGCCGTTTTTTCCGTTTTTGCCGTTTTTATTGGTGTTTTTGTTGTCGTTGTTATTGGGCATATCCCTATCCTCCGTTACAGCTGCAAGGGGAATGTAAATTTCAATCAGTATAGCACAACTGCCCGAAAGTCTCAAGGTGCACGCGAAGGGTTTTCCTGTAAAATTTCTATGAATCCGCCTTTATATTGCCGAAAGGATGTGGTATACTCTATGCTGATCATAAAGGACGTGAGGTATATCCCATGAGAGAGATGAAGGACACGGAGAACAGACGGGCGCTGCCGGACGCCGAGGCGGACGGCATCATCGAGGGCCGCAACGCCGTGATCGAGGCGCTGCGGACGGAGACGGCCATCGACAAAATATACATCGCCAAGGGCGAGACGGACAAGACGCTGGGCCACATCGCCTCCAAGGCCCGCGCTGCGGGCATCGTGGTGGTGGATGCCGACCGGCGGAAGCTGGACGCCATGTCCCGCACCCACGCCCACCAGGGCGTCATCGCCCTGGCCGCCGTGCGGGAGTACGCCACGGTGGAGAGCATCCTGCAAAGCGCCGCCGACAGGGGAGAGGCGCCGCTGCTGGTGGTCTGCGACGAGATCTCCGACCCCCACAACCTGGGCGCGATCCTGCGCACCGCCGAGTGCGCCGGCGCCCACGGCGTCATCATCCCCAAGCGCCGCAGCGCGGGGCTGACGGCCATCGTGGCCAAGACATCGGCCGGTGCGGTGAGCTACATCCCGGTGGCGCGGGTGCCCAACATCCCGGCGCTGCTGAAGGACCTGAAAAAGCAGGGCGTGTGGGTATTCGGTACGGCGGCGGACGGAAACACCGCGCTGTACGACGCCGACCTGAAGGGCCCGGCGGCCATCGTTATCGGCTCCGAGGGCACAGGCATGACCCGGCTGGCCGCAGAGAACTGCGATTTTCTGGTAAGCATCCCCATGAAAGGAAGGATCTCCTCGCTGAACGCCAGCGCGGCGGCGGCCATCCTGCTGTACGAGGCAGTGCGCCAGCGGGGATAACGGAGACAGCGACACGACATGAGACGGCGACGGGATGAACAACTGTATAACGCATCCGACCAGCCGGAGGACGAATTCTCGCTGGAGGCCATCCTCGCCGAATACGGCGGGGGTGGGCGTCAGCCTGCCCCGGCGGAGGCGGAGACTCCGGAGGAGCCGCCTGCGCCCCAGACGGCCCCGGCGTCCGCGCCTGAGCCTGAACCCGAACCCGAGCCTGAACCGGCGCCGCAGCTGCAGCCGGAGTATGAGTCCACTGCCCCCGACCGGGTGGCCCTGAAGGACATCATGTCCCAGACGGTGGACGCGGTGCTGGAGGACGAGGACGACGGCGTCATCGCCCAGCCCGTACCACTGAGAGAGCGCATCGCGGCACTTTTGGACAAGCTCCGCCGCCCGGCGGGGAAGGAGAAGCGCCGCCCTGTCCATCAGGACACGGAGCGGCTTTTTGACGAGCCGGAAGAGGAAGAACCGGAACCGGAGGAACCGCCGGAGCCCGAGCCTCTGCCGGAGGATGTGCTGCGCTCCGCCAAGCGCCGGTGCAACCGGCTGCGGGGCGGCCTGATCTGGGGCATGCTCCCGGCCCTGGCCCTGGTGGCCGCCGCGGTGCTGCAGGAGATGGAAAAGCTGCCATCGGCCTGGCTGGACGCCGCGCTGCTGCGCTGCGCCGCCCTGGGCGCGCTGCTGGCGCTGACGGCGCTGGCGTGCCTGCCGGTGTGGCAGCGGGCGGCATCCATGCTGCGGGAGGGACAGGCGGGCTGCGAGCTGTGCGCCGCCGTCGCCGTGCTGACCCAGCTCATCTGCTGCGTGTGCGGCATGGCCACCGGAAGCACCCGGGCCACGCCCTACGCCGCCGCCGGCGCGCTGCTGATCCTGTCCTGCCAGTGGGGGCTGTATCTGGAGGCCGCTGCGGAGCGCAGCGCCTACCACCTTTTGGTGCTCAACGGTACGGTGCCCTACGTGGCCTCCGTCACCGAGGCCGGCGTCTGCCGCCAGCGGGGCACCGCGGACGGCTTTTACCGCCTGTGCAGCAAAAGTGACCCCGCCCGGAAATGGCAGAACTACGCCATGCCCCTGGTGCTGTCCGCCGCGGCGGTGCTCTCCGGCGTGGTGTGCTTCTCCGACGGCAATATGAGCGACTTCCCCTGGGTGCTGACGGCGCTGACCACCGCCGGCGCGGGCTTCAGCGTGCCGCTCAGCGGCGCGCTGCCCCTGTACTACCTGTCCCGGCGGCTCAGCCGCAGCGGCTGCGCCGCCGCCGGCTATGCCGGAGCCGCCGCCCTCAGCCGCTCCCGGCGGCTGGTGCTCACCGACGACGACCTCTTTCCCTCCGGCACCGTGACCCTCAACGGCTACAAGGTGTTCGGCGAGGAGCGCAGCCGCGCCGTGTCCTACGCCGCCTCCGTGGCCAAGGCCGCCGGCAGCAGCCTGACGCCCCTGCTGGAGCGCCAGCTCACCGCCGAGGGCGGCTTCCACCTGCCGGTGGAGTGGCTGAACTACTGCGAGGAGGGCGGCGTGGAGGCCAACATCCGCGGCGAGACCGTCCTCATGGGCAGCGCCTACTTCATGAAAAAGCGCAAGGTGGCCCTGCCCCGTGACATGAAGCTGTCCACCGGCGTCTTTCTGGCCGTGGACGGCGCCCTTACCGCTGTCTTTGCCGTCAAATACCAGCCCTCCCGCAACGCGGAGTGGGCCCTGCGCACCCTGAAGCGCTTCCACATCACCCCCGTGCTGGCCGTCCGCAGCGGCAATGTCACCCCCGGCCTTATCAAGCGGAAATTCGGCGTGGACGCCAAGCCGGTCTATCCCGACGTGTCCACCCGCCTTGCCCTGGCCCAGCTGGCGGAGCAGCAGGGCCAGCCCCTGGCCGTGCTCTGCCGTGATGGCCTCATACCCCTGGTGGAGACCGTGGCCGGCAGCCGCCGCGCCGTCAAGGCCGTCCGCACCGCCACCATCCTCGCCTATGTCGGCTCCGTAGCCGGCGTGGCCCTGGCCTACTACCTGACCTCCGTGGGCAACTTCGCCCTGCTGACCCCCATCGCCATGGTGGTCTATCAGCTGCTGTGGCTGCTGCCGACACTGTTGCTCGCCGGTCTCGTCAAGCACTACTGACGGCGACATCTTTCCCGCTCTGACTTCGTCAAACCTCCTCGACGTACACGCGGTACGCCTTCGTCGGTTTGCCATCGTCAGGACGAATGATCTTGCCGCCAAGGAGAACTGCTGTCCACCACGCACGGAAAGGAGCGCGTATGGAGAAATACAGGCGGACCCTGCCGGAGGGATACCGGGAGATCGAGGTCATCGACATAAAGCGGGACAAACGGGTGGTCGTATGGGGGAATGCCCTCTCCGTGCTGCTGATGGCGGCCGCGGCAGGCATCGGCTGCCTGATCGTGCCGCTTTCGGAGGCCATACGGTTCGAGTTCGGGGATATCGAGTCGCCGCTTTTCTCGCTTCTGCGGCTGCTGGCCGCACTGTCGGGCAGCACGGCGGTGGTGGTGCTGTGCTGCTTGCTGGGCGCTGCCGCCATGCACTGGTGCGGGGCGGAAAAGACGGAGTTCAGCATTACCAAGGGACTGACCTGCGCACTAGGCTGCGACGGATATTTCAGCCGCAGGGCGTACGCGCTGTACGCGCTGGCGTGGGCGGTGATACTCTCGGTGCTGATTCTGCTGGTGGCGCTGGTGCTGCCGCGAAGCTGGTTCTGGGTGGCGTGGTTCTGGGAAATGGTCTGCGTGAGCCTGATGGGGACGACATTGTATATCCTCTGGAGGCTGCGTCGCCTGCCGGCGGACATATGGATACAGGACGGCGGGGAGGTCATGCGGGTATACGCCCTGCAGGGCATCGGCGAGATGAACAGAGAAGGATAGCGGCGATTGTTCAAACTGACGAAAAGTGCGGGGATACCCCGCACTTTTCTTACAAATATCCAAATTGGTGGTTGTCAGGCCTTGAGAAATACTATATAATCGGTACGTTGAGCTACTGTCCGCGGCTGTGGGCGGCGGACTTCAAGAAAATGAAGGGAGAACATCATCACTATGACTGCTAACGACATTCGCAATATCGCCCTGCTGGGTCACGGAGGCTCCGGAAAGACCTCTCTGGTTGAGCAGATGCTGTTTATGACCAAGGGTATCGACCGTCTGGGCAAGACCGCCGACGGCAATACCACCTGTGACTACGATGCCGAGGAGATCAAGCGCCAGATTTCCATCTCTCTGGCCTTCGCTCCCGTTATGTACAAGGGCAAGAAGATCAACGTCATGGACGCTCCCGGCAACTTCGATTTCTCCGGCGAGGCCGTGTGCGCCATCCGCGCCGCCGAGTGTGCCGTCATCGTGGGCAACGCCAAGGACGGCCTGTCCGTGGGCATGGAGCGCACCTGGAAGATGCTGGGCAAGAAGCCCCGCATGATGTTCATCAACCGCGTGGAGGAGGCCAACTCCGACTACGCCTCCTGCATCGAGGCCATCAAGGCCAAGTACGGCACTGCCATCGCCCCCATCGTGGCCACCAAGGCCGACGGCAACAAGGCCGTCACCGTGATCGTGGATCTGCTGCACAACAAGGCCTACGACGCCAAGGGCGAGTGCGCCATCCCCGGCGACATGGCCGACGAGGTGGAGTCCCTGCGCGCCGAGCTGATGGAGGCTGCCGCCGGCGCCGACGAGGAGCTGATGGAGAAGTTCTTCGAGACCATGGAGCTGTCCGCCGAGGATATGGCCAAGGGCCTGAAGATCGGCGTGCGCGAGGGCAGCGTCTGCCCCGTGCTGTGCGGCTCCGCCCTGACCGGCATGGGCGTGGATATGCTGATGCAGACCATCGTGGACCTGGTGCCCGTGGCCACCGACATGCCCGCCGAGGCCGCTGAGGACGACGACGGCAACGCCATCGAGGTCGCCTACGATCCCAACGGCACCACCGCCGCTTTCGTGTTCAAGACCATTTCCGACCAGTACGGCAAGTACTCCATGATCAAGGTCATCCGCGGCAAGGTCACCAGCGATATGTCCCTGTACAACATGACCACCGGCAACACCGAGAAGCTGGGCCGTCTGTACGTCATGAAGGGCAAGAAGACCGAGGAGACCAAGGAGATCTGCTGCGGCGACATCGGCGCCATCGGCAAGATGGACAAGGTCAAGACCGGCGACACCCTGTGCGAGCCCAAGACCTACGTCAAGTTCGCGCCTCTGGCCTTTGCCCCCGCCTGCTACGAGCGCGCCATCTCCCCCAAGACCAAGCAGGAGATCGAGAAGCTGGGCACCGGCCTCAACAAGCTGAACGAGGAGGACCCCACCTTCTCCGTCACCAACAACGCCGAGACCCACCAGACCGTTATCTCCGGCGCCGGCGACATCCAGATCGACGTGCTGTGCAGCAAGTTGAAGTCCCGCTTCGGCGTGGACGCGGAGCTGGACACCCCGCGCGTTGCCTATCGTGAGAAGATCCGCAGCACCGTCCGCAAGCAGGGCCGCTACAAGAAGCAGACCGGCGGCAGCGGCCAGTTTGGCGATGTCCATATCATCTTCGAGCCCCAGACCGAGCAGGAGGACATGATCTTCGAGGAGAACGTGTTCGGCGGCTCCGTCCCCAAGAACTACTTCCCCGCCGTGGAAAAGGGCCTGCGCGAGAGCTGCCTGCACGGCGTGCTGGCCGGCTACCCTGTGGTGTACCTGAAGGCCACCCTGGTGGACGGCTCCTACCACCCCGTGGACTCCTCTGAAATTGCCTTCAAGCTGGCCGCCAACCTGGCCTTCAAGGCCGCGCTGCCCGAGGCCAAGCCCGTGCTGATGGAGCCCATCGGCGAGCTGAAGGTCACCATTCCCGACAGCTACCTGGGCGATGTAATGGGCGACCTGAACAAGCGCCGCGGCCGCGTGATGGGCATGAACCCCACCGGTGACGGCGAGCAGGTGCTGGAGGCCGAGGTCCCCATGGCCGAGATGATGAGCTACGCTATCGACCTGCGCTCCATGACCCAGTCCCGCGGCACCTTCACCTTCAACTTCGTCCGCTACGAGGATTGCCCCGCCGCGGCCCAGGAGAAGGCCATCGCCGAGGCCAAGGCTCTGGCCGACGCCGAGTAATTTCACTACATCCATACAAGGCTCCCGATGCGGTATCCGCCGCACCGGGGGCTTTTCTATATCTCTATGTAAGTATGAACCGTGGGGAACAGGGGAGAATAGAGGGCGGGAAAAGTTTTTTGGAAAAATTTCAAAAAACCCCTTTACAAATCCGGAGCGCTATGCTATTATACAAATGCAAACGATAATTGTTAGCAAAAAGAAAGGAGCGCACCGTATGAATCCCACCCGGCACAGCCCCAAGCGGGAGGCCATATTGCAGTGCCTGCGCTCCACCACCTGCCATCCCTCCGCGGAGTGGGTATACAGCCAGCTGAAGCCCCGGATCCCAGACCTCTCTCTGGCCACCGTATACCGCAACCTGGCCCGTTTCCGGGCGGAGGGCGCCGTCCAGGTCATCGGCTGCGTGGACGGGGAGGACCGCTACGACGGCAACACCGCCCCCCACAGCCACTTCGTCTGCCGCACCTGCGGCGCGGTGATCGACCTGCCGCCCATCCCGGTGGAGCTGCCGGACATGACGGAGGTAGGACAGGCGGACAGCTGCGGCGTGGTGTTTTACGGCCGCTGCAACGGCTGCCTGGCCGTCAGGGAAACCAGTTGACAATTGCCGCTGCGGCGGCGTCAAAATAACAAATACAACGACATGAATACATTTATGGAGGTAACGATTATGAAGAAGTGGGTCTGTCCTGTTTGCGGTTATGTTCACGAGGGTGACGTCCCTCCCGCCGAGTGCCCTGTCTGCCACGTCAGCGGCGATAAGTTCCTGCTGCAGTCCGAGGAGAAGTCCTGGGCCGCCGAGCATGTGGTGGGCGTAGGCAAGGTCTTTGGCGACGATGTGCCCGAGGATGTCCGCAAGGAGATCATCGACGGTCTGCGCGCCAACTTCGAGGGCGAGTGCAGCGAGGTCGGCATGTACCTGGCCATGGCCCGTGTGGCCCATCGCGAGGGCTATCCCGAGATCGGCCTGTACTGGGAGAAGGCCGGCCTGGAGGAGGCCGAGCACGCCGCCAAGTTCGCTGAGTTGCTGGGCGAGGTCATCACCGACAGCAC
Organism: uncultured Oscillospiraceae bacterium; assembly: GCA_934623575.1. Taxonomy (GTDB): domain Bacteria; phylum Bacillota; class Clostridia; order Oscillospirales; family Oscillospiraceae; genus Vescimonas. Next base: position 17,573 of record CAKTVL010000015.1, on the reverse strand, counting down.
CGAGAAGAACCTGCAGATGCGTGTGGATGCCGAGAACGGCGCCACTGCCGGCAAGTTCGAGCTGGCCAAGCTGGCCAAGAAGTACAACCTGGACGCCATCCATGATACCGTCCACGAAATGGCCCGCGACGAAGCCCGCCACGGCAAGGCGTTTGAGGGCCTGCTGAAGAGATACTTCAACAAGTAAAACCCAACACCAGCAGGGGAGAGGAGCGATCCTCTCCCTTGTTTTTTGCGCCCGTTGACGGAGGCCCGCCGGAAGCGGCCGTGGGGCCAATAGACCAACGCACCGGACAGGAGCCGCCCGCTCCCGCCCGGTGCGTTCATCTATTTTTGCCATATCGATCCCTTCTTGCTGGCTTCATCCGCGATTTTTTGCATTTCCAAATAGTGATTTTTTCCAGCTCAACAAGGGGAGAAGACATGCCAAAACGACAAAATGTCGATTTTGTGCGCACATAAAAAACACACCTATCACTTTTGCCCGCATACAGAGGACAGCATCTCCTGTTGCGAAAAAAGCGATAAGTGTTGGTAACGTTTCCAATGTACCACATTTTTTTACGCAAATCAACTAAAAATTTGCACGAACTTAGCGTTCAAAAATTGTTCATTTTGTGGCTTGAAAGTTTGATTTTCGCGGCGTATATTTATATCTGTCTTCTTGAGAGGGCGTTTTTGCGCGGATACCGCAATAGTATCCAACTTTAGGCTTACGGGCACTTTCACGATTTTAATTGTAAAAGCGCCGTGCCTTTGTGCCCTTGATATTAAGAATTCGTTAGAGAGAAGGAGGCGCTGTTTATGACCCGACAAGAAGCGGTGGAGCGTCTGTGCGACGTATACGCCGGCAGCTTCGACGTGACACGCTGCGAAGAGAACGAACACTCCCTGGCGGCCACCATGGATTTCTACGCCACCTCCGAAAAGTATGTTCTCTCCAAAAAGGCCAAGCTCTGGCAGGCCAACAGCTTCGAGTACGTCTACCTGTTCAATGTCCCACACCTGACCAAGGAGATCTACGAGAAGTGCGAAAAGCTGGCCTATGAGCAGGGCATGGCCCGCATCCAGCCCAACTCCACTCATATGTACACCTATATCACCGCGCTGTTCGTGTGCGACAGCTGCGACGAGGAGGCCCGGCGTGCGCTGAAAAAGTGCCGCCTGTACAAGAGCTTCAAGCTCTCCTACTGGGGCTGGATGGACTTCCACACCGCCATGGTGGTGCTGCCTGAGGAAAAAGTCAGTACCAACGCCAGCGGGCACAGTGCAGCACAGGTTTTCGAAAGAGGCCTGTTTCATAAGCAAAAGAAATCGCTATTCAGAAAGGAGAGAGCTGTATGAACGCTGCGTTGTTCCTTATCATTGGCTGCGCCGTGCTGATCGTGGGCTATATTTTCTACGGTGGCTGGCTGGCCAAGAAGTGGGGCGTGGATAACTCCCGTCCGACTCCTGCCCATACCATGGAGGATGGCAAGGATTATTGTCCTGCCAAGGCTCCCGTGCTGATGGGCCATCATTTCTCTTCCATTGCCGGTGCCGGCCCCATTAACGGACCTATCCAGGCCGCCGTGTTCGGCTGGGTGCCCGTGATGCTGTGGGTGCTGATCGGCGGCATCTTCTTCGGCGGCGTCCACGATTTCGGCGCCCTGTTCGCCTCCATTCGCCACAAGGGCGAGTCCATCGGCGAGGTCATCGGCGACGCTATCGGCGCCAAGGCCAAGAAGCTGTTCATCACCTTCGCATACCTGACCCTGATCCTGGTGGTGGCGGCCTTCGCCTCCATCGTGGCCAACACCTTCAAGGCCACCTACACCGCTGACGGCGCTGTGGATATCGCGGCATCCTCTGCCAACGCCTCCACCGCCATCATCTCCATCATGTTCATCCTGATGGCTATCCTGTTCGGCTTCTTTGTCTATCGCCGCAATGCCCCTCTGGGCATCTCCACGGTCATCGGCGTCATCGGCATCGTGGTCTGCATGGTCATCGGCCTGAACTGGCACCCCATCTACCTGAACTACACCGTGTGGATGATCATCGTGGGCCTGTACATCGGCGTGGCCTCCGTCACCCCCGTGTGGATCCTGCTCCAGCCCCGTGACTACCTGAGCTCCTTCCTGCTGTACGGCATGATGATCCTGGCTGTCGTGGGTATCATCGGCGCTCATCCCGACTTGGATATGCCCGCTTTCCTGGGCTTCAAGGATACCCTGGCTCCCACCGGCACCTCTCTGGGCTATATGTTCCCCGCTCTGTTCGTGACCATCGCCTGCGGTGCTGTGTCCGGCTTCCACTCTCTGGTTGGCTCCGGCACCACCTCCAAGCAGCTGGATCAGGAGAAGGACGCCAAGCCCATCGCTTACGGCGGCATGCTGATCGAGTGCGCTCTGGCTCTGATCTCCGTCTGCGCTGTTGGTTACATCTGGAACCAGTATGCTGACGGTACCACCGTTACCCCCACCGTGGTGTTCGCCACCGGTCTGGCTTCCATGTTCTCCAAGGTCTTCGGCGCCGGCTGCTACAACGTGGTGTACTCCATGCTGATCCTGGCTGTGTCCGCTTTCTGCCTGACCTCCGTGGATACCGCTACCCGTCTGGCCCGTTACATGTTCGCTGAGTTCTTCGTCGAGCCCGGTCAGTCCCGTGACGACCTGAAGGGCTGGAAGAAGGTCATCACCAACCCCTATGTTGCTACCGCCATCACCGTGGTGGCCGGCGTTGCTCTGGGTCTGACCGGCTATGCCAAGATCTGGGCTCTGTTCGGTGCTGCTAACCAGCTGCTGGCTGCTCTGGGTCTGCTGGCTGTGTGCTGCTGGCTGGGCAAGATCGGCCGCAACAACAAGATGTTCTACTTCCCCATGTTCTTCATGCTGATCGTGACTCTGACCTCTCTGGCCTTCACCATCAAGGCTCAGATCGTCGGCATCATGGCCGGTGGTCAGGGTGTGGTGTGGTTCTACATCCGCGGTATCATCGGCGTGCTGCTGGTCATCCTGGCCATCGACCTGGTCGTGGAAGGCATCCGTGCTCTGGGCCGCAACAAGAAGGCTGCCCAGTCCGCACAGCAGTAACGTTCCCCTGGCAGACAGACGCCTGTCCCGCTGCAAGGACGGCGTCCCTGCCGTGATCTCTTCACAAGAAAAAGGCTCCGGCTTCTGCCGGAGCCTTTTCCGTTGTCAGAGCGCTGTTCCGCGCAAAAAGGCATCCCCCGTCCGGGGGATGCCTTCAGTCATTCACGTCGTAGAAGATCCGCTCGCCGGCCTCGGCCAGTCCCAGCTGCTCCCGGGCCAGGTCCTTGATGAACTCCTCATCGTCCTTCTTGGCCAGATCGGATTGCAGCGCCTGGTTCTCCTGGGTCTGCTGCTGCAGCTGTCGCTCCAGCGCCGCCTGCTGGGCCGTGGCTTCGTTGAGCCGCTGGCCCACCTGCACCAGCTCCACGCCTAAAAAGACCACCAGCGCGGCGATGACCACCAGCAGCAGCGGGTCGCTTCTGCGCTTTTTGGTTTTCTTCGCGCCCTGTGCCATGGGCTCTCGCCTCCTTTTCTGCGGTGTTCTTCTTTATAATAGCGCACTTCCTGCAGAAAATAAAGGCTTTTTTCGCCGTCCGCGCAACTTTTTTTGCCAGCGCCGCCGCCCATACCACCGGCCGCCACAGCAGCCGCGCCGTGGCCGCCGCCGCGCTGAGCCAGAAGTCCCACAGCGGCCGCATCAGCGGCGACACCGCCAGCAGATACACCGCCGCGCCCAGCCCCATCCCGGTCAGCATCACCGGCCGCAGCTCGCCCCGGCCGATCCGCAGGGCATACCACAGCAGCGCTGGTCCCGCCGCCAGCAGGAACGCCGCATCCAGTCCGTGGGTCAGATGCGCGTTTTTCCGGCGGCGCAGCCGCACCAGCCGCAGCAGGTCATACACCGCCCCGGCGGCAGCGCCCAGTCCCGCCGCCGTCAGATAGGCGCGCAGCTGCTCCGAGACGACGGTCCCCATCTCAGCCGAACAGGCGGTGCAGCAGTCCGCCGCCCCGTTCCTCCGGCGCGTCCTCATAGCTCAGCGCGTCGATGCGCCCGTCCACATGCAGCTCGCCGCCGTCCAGGCTCAGCTTGCCGATGTGCAGCTCTTCTCCGCTGACCACCAGCACGCCCGCCCCGGTGCGCAGCACGATGCACTGGTCGTCGAACCGCTCCACGTCCTCCACGCCGGCCACAGTGAGCCGTGTCCGGCCCTCCAGCTGCAGGCGGTGGACGGCCGCCGGCTCCATGCTGTCATACGGCATAAAAATTCCCCCTCATACCTGTTTTTCCCAGTGTATGAGGGGGCTTGTTCTTTTATGCCGTCTCTCAGACCTCTTTGTACATGGCTGCCGCGGCGTCCTTGCCCACGTTCTCGGTGACGGACACCACCTCCACCGTCAGCGTTTTCGCGCCGAAGCGGATGGCGATCACGTCGCCCACCTTCACGTCGTAGGACGCCCGCTGCACCCGTCCGTTGACGGTGACGCGCTCCGCATCACAGGCCTCGTTGGCCACGGTGCGGCGCTTGATCAGCCGCGATACCTTGAGATATTTGTCCAGGCGCATGGTACTTCTCCTTCCGGGAAAAGGGCCGGTGCGTCGGCACCGGCCCTCTGGCAGTGTATCGTTTGCCCAAGCTTACTCAGCCACGGCGTCCTTCAGGGCCTTGCCGGCCTTGAAAGCGGGGACCTTGGTAGCGGCGATCTCCACGGGCTCCTTGGTGCGGGGATTCAGGCCGGTGCGGGCAGCGCGCTTCTTGGTCTCGAAGGAGCCAAAGCCCACCAGCTGCACCTTCTCGTCGGCCTTCAGGGCCTCGGTGATGGTGTTCAGCACAGCGTTGACAGCAGCGTCAGAGTCCTTCTTGGACAGGCCGGTCTTCTCAGCGACAGCGGCGATCAGTTCAGTCTTATTCATGTTGTTTCCTCCCAAATATTTTTCATTGGTGCTTGCCGCACACAGCGGCTATCCTAAAACGATCCTTACATCGCATTAAGAACATTCCTTTGCCCTGTTCCACAGAGCGGTCAGCTCCTCCAGCGTCATCCCGGACAGCTCGCGGCCCGCTGCGGCCGCCGCCTGCTCCATGGCGCGGAAGCGCCGTATGAATTTCTCGCAGGTGCCGTTGACGGCCTCCTCCGGGTCTATCCCGCAGAAGCGCCCCACCTTCACGGCGGCGAACAGCACGTCCCCCAGCTCCTCCTGCACGTTGGTGCCCTGAGCCACGGCCTCCCGCAGCTCCCGGACCTCCTCGTCCAGCTTGTCCAGCGCCCCGGCGGTATCCCGCCAGTCGAAGCCCGCGTCCGCGGCCTTCTTCTGTATTTTCTCCGCGCGCCACAGCCCCGGAAGACTGCGCGCCACAGCGTCCAGCGCGTCGCCGGTAGTCTGCTGGCCCTTTTCCTGCCGCTTCAGCGCTTCCCAGCTGACCGGCACCGTCTCCGCCGTCTCCGCCTGTCCGCCCCCGAACACGTGGGGATGGCGGAACAGCAGCTTTTTCACCACGCCGTCGCACACGTCGTCCATGGTGAAGTGCCCTGCGTCCTTTTCGATGTCCGCGTGGAACACCACCTGCATCAGCACGTCGCCCAGCTCCTCCCGCAGCAGCGCGGTGTCGCCGTTGTCGATGGCCTCTGCCGCCTCGTATGCCTCCTCCAGCATGCCCCGCCGGATGCTCTGGTGGGTCTGCACCCGATCCCAGGGGCAGCCCTCCGGCGAGCGCAGCAGCCGGATGATCTCCAGCAGGTCTGCATACCCGTAGCGCGGTTTCCTTGTAAAATTTATCATACTTACGCTCCCATTGCAAGAGGTTTTCTCCGCATATTGTGAAAAGTTCAGCGCATTCCGCGCTTCACTACCGCAAATGCAGCCATTTGGCCAGCCTTTCGCCCTTGGGCAGCCCCCGGACGTCCTCACGGGTCACCGTGCCGGTGGCCAGCGCCAGCAGGATATACACCGCCGCCGCCAGCGCCACCGCCGGTAGCACCGCCCACCGCGCATCCATAAAGCGGCAGCACAGGCCGTACCCGCCCCGGGCTGCCAGGGCCATCACCGCCGTCAGCAGCAGCGGCCCGGCAAACAGCCGGACGTACCCCGGCCGCTCCGGCACCAGCCGCGCGATGGCCACCAGGTTGATGGCCGCGATCAGCGCGTAGCAGTACAGCGTGCTCACCGCCGCGCCCCGTATGCCGATGTCGGGGTCGCCCACCATCAGATAGTTGGTCACGATCTTCAGCACGCCGCCGCACAGCAGCGACACCACCGGCAGCAGCGCGTGGCCATAGGCCTGCAGCACGCCGTTGGTGGCCACCATCAAACACACGAACACGCAGGCCAGCCCCAAAAACGTCAGGTGGTACGCCGCCGCCTCCGCTGTCTCCGGCACCGCCGGATACAGCAGCTTCAATATCGGCCCCGCCAGCACCGACAGCCCCACCCCCGCCGGCAGCGCCGCCAGCACCGTCAGCTTCAGCGCCGCCCCAGCGGCCCTTCCGGCCCCGGCGGTGTCCCGCCGGGTCAGCGCGGCCGACACCGTGGGCATCAGGCTCACCGACAGGGGATAGATAAACGACGGCGGCAGCATGAACAGCGTCATGCCGAAGGTGTACTGCCCGTACAGCGTGGCCGTCTGGGCAGGGGAGTACCCAAGGGTGTCCTGCAGCGTGGCCGTCACCAGCGCCTGATCCAGCAGCGTGATCAGGCTCATGCCCGCCGCGCCCACGGTGATGGGTACGCCGGTGCGCAGCAGCTCCCGCAGGATGCGCCCGCCCTCCGGCGGCACGTCCCGCACCGGCGGCAGCGTCCGCCGCCGCGGCAGCAGCAGCGCCGTTACCAGCAGCCCCAGCCCCGCCCCGGCGGTGACCCCGCCGATGGCGCCTGCGGCGCACAGCGCCGTGTCCGCGCCCCGGTGCAGCAGCAGAAGGCACGCGCCCAGCCCGATGACCAGCTTTCCGGTGGACTCCGCCACCTGCCCGGCGGCGGTGGGCACCATGTCCCCCAGCCCCTGGCTGTAGCCCCGCAGCGCCGCCGACAGGCACACCAGCAGCACCGCCGGGCCCAGCGCCCGCAGGGCCGCCGCCGCGTCCGGGTCGTGCAGCGCCGCCGCCAGCGTCCCCGGCATAAGGCACATCACGGCGGAGCAGACCAGCCCCATCCCCGCCAGCAGCGCCAGCCCTATGCGCAGGCTTTTCCGCACCGCGCCGAAGCGCCGCTGCGCCGCCGCACGGGATACCATCCGGCTCAGCGCCACCGGCAGCCCGGCGGTGGACAGCACCAGCAGCAGGCTGTAGATGTTGTACGCCGCGTAAAAATGCGCCATGCCCTCGCTGTCCAGCAGATTCCCCAGGGGGATCTTGTACAGCGCGCCCAGCAGCTTCGTCACCGCCACGGCCCCGGCCAGAATGACCGCGCCGCCCATGAAATTCTGCCGCCGTTGGGTCATGGTGCCTCCTTACCGCTCAATGGCCCCTCACCGCGCCATCTCCTGATGGAACCGGCGAAACGCCTCTAAATTCTCCGTCAGCTTCTCCGGCCGCTGGATGTACTCCAGCGGGAACTTGGGGTGGAACACCCGCTCGATGCGGTTCCGCCTTGCGTCCACCATCTTGGTGGAGCCGCCCGCGCCCAGGGACAGGATGCTGTGCAGCTCCTCCATGATGTAGATATTATACAGGCCCTCCGCTCCGGATATGCACCAACCCACGTTTTCAAAGCTGCCGGACATATATTTCTGGCGATAGAGGTAATAGGGCGCAAAGCCCTTCTCCCGCAGCGCCGGATCGGCGTAATCCAGCATGGCCGCCACGTCCTCCGCCGTGGGGATGGGCAGCCCCTCCAGCAGGATGCGGCTGCCCTTCTTCAGGCTCAGGGTGTGCACCGTGATGTTGTCCGCCCCGAATTCCAGACACCGGTCCAGCGTCCGGCGGAAGCCCTCCGGCGTGTCCGCCGGCAGCCCCGCGATCAGATCCATGTTCACATGGGGGAACCCCATGGACGTGGCCAGCGCCATGGCCTTCTCGATGTCCTCCGGGCTGTGCCGCCGGCCGATGGCCTCCAGCACCCGCGGCTCAAGAGATTGCGGGTTGACGCTGATCCGGTCCGCGCCGTGGTCCAGCAGTACCTGCAGCTTCTCCCGGTCGATGGTGTCCGGCCGCCCTGCCTCGATGCAGTACTCCACGCAGCCGGACAGGTCGAAGCTTTTGTTCACCGCCGTCAGCAGCGCGTCCATCTGCCCGGCGGACAGGGTGGTGGGCGTGCCGCCGCCCATGTAGAAGGACTTGATCCGCAGCCCCGTCTCCTTCACCATGCGCCCCGCTGCCTCCACCTCCGCTGTCAGCGCCGCCAGATACGGCTCCATCAGCTTGAAGGACTTCTCCACCGACGCCGACACGAAGCTGCAATAGGCGCAGCGGGTGGGGCAGAAGGGAATGCCGATATACAGCGATATGTCGTTGGGCGTCAGATCGTTTTTGGCCTTCAGCCCGGCCTGGGCGCTCTCCAGCGCCAGCCGCCGCCGCGCGGGGGACACGCAGTACGTCTCCCGCAGCACCCGGTCCGCCTGACCGGGCGTCATACCCTCCTCCAGCATGGCCCGCACCAGCTTGGCGGGCCGTATGCCCGTCAGCGCGCCCCAGCTGGGCGTCACGCCGGTGACCTCTCTTGCCGCCCGGAAGAAGGACAGCTTCAGCGCGCGCTGACGCAGGCGCTCCCGCTCATACTCGTCGGAAACGCCTGCCACCCGGACCCGGGCCTCGCCCCGCGCCGTCCTGCCGCCGTGAGTCAGCGTCGTGATCCCCACGGTGAAGGTGCCGCCCTGGCGCAGCATCACCTCCGCGTGGCTGTCCCCGTCCTCGCCCTCGTATACCGGGCGCTCCTCCGGGAAAAAGGCCAGCAGGCTCTGCTCCACGGCGTAGCGGTCGTCGTGACCGCAAAATGTCAGCTTCATCGCGCCGCACCCTGCCGCATGTAGGGGTTCATCCGGCGCTCGCCCTCCAGCGTGGTCTCCCGGTCATGCCCCGGCAGCACCCGCCAGTCCCCCTCCAGCGCCGCCAGCCGTCCCAGCGACGTCAGCATTTTGGGATAGCTCCCGCCGGGGAAGTCGCACCGCCCGCAGGAGCAGCGGAACAGCGTGTCCCCGGAGAACATCACCCGCTCCTTGTCCAGCAGCAGGCACACGGAACCCTCCGAGTGGCCCGGCGTCTCCATCACCCGGATGGTCAGTCCGCCCAGCGTCAGCACGTCGCCCTCTTTATAATACCGCTGGTTCTCCGCGCCCACGCGGGTAAACAGCAGCTCGCCGCCCCGGCCGTCCACGCTGTCCTTCTCCTGGATGTATACCGGCACCTCCGGGTGCTTTTCCAGCAGCGGCCGCACGGCGGAGGTGTGGTCAAAGTGTCCGTGGGTCAGCAGGATGTACCTGAGCGCGCAGCCGCTCTGGGCCACCCACTGCTCCAGATGCTCCGCGTCGTCGCCGGGGTCGATCAGGGCGCACACCCCGGCGTCCTCGTCGCACAGCAGATAACAGTTGGTCATGATGGGCCCCACCTGCATGGTCTGAATCGTCATAGCGTCCTCCTTACAGTGTGTCCGTGTCCAGTATGATGGTCAGCGGCCCGTCGTTCAGGCTGTCCACCTGCATGTACGCGCCGAACTCGCCGGTCTCCGTGTGGAAGCCCTTGTCCCGGCACAGCTGTACGAACTTCTCATACAGCGGTATGGCCACCTCCGGCCGCGCCGCCGACAAAAACTCCGGCCGCCGGCCCTTTTTGCAGTTGGCGTACAGGGTGAACTGCGACACGATCAGCAGCTCGCCGCCCACGTCCGCCAGACTGCGGTTCATCTTCTCGTTTTCATCCTCAAAGATGCGCAGTCCCGTCAGCTTGTCGGCCAGCTTCACCGCCTGGGCCTCCGTGTCCTCATGGGTCACGCCCAGCAGCACCAGAAACCCCTCGCCGATCTTTCCGATGACCTTTCCGTCCACGGAAACGCTGGCGTGCTTCACCCGCGTCAATACAGCGCGCATAATATGTTCTCCTTTATACAGACAGTATTCGGTATTTTCCGATATTTCTCGTTTTATCCCGCCGGCCGCGTCACCCGCATGACCCCGGAGATCTGCTCGATGCGCCGCATGACGGTTTTCAGCTGTCCGCTGTCGGGCACGTCGATGTCCAGCGACAGCAGCGCGAAGCCGTCCGGCGTGCTCCGGGCGTTCAGCGAGGACACATGGGTCTTGGTGCTGGACAGCACCGTGGACACGTCCATGATCAGGTTGATGCGGTCCTTGGCCGTCACCTCCAGCGTGGTGCGGTAGCTCTCCCGGGTGTCGCTGCCCCAGGACACCTTGATCCACCGCCCCGCCTCGTTGGGCTTCCGTCGGGCCGGGTCGGCGTTGGGGCAGTCCGCCCGGTGCACGGAGATGCCGTAGCCCCGGGTGATGAAGCCCACGATGTCGTCCCCCGGCACGGGGGTACAGCACTTGGAGAATTTCACCAGGCAGTTGGTCAGTCCCTCCACCACGATGCCCTGCTCGCCTCTGGCCCGCTGGGGCACGGCGGGGCGCATGACCTGCGGCTGGTCGGCCACAGGCACCTCCGCTTGCCGCTCCGTCTGGTGCAGGTGTACGATGCGCTGAATGTCCTCCCGCAGCCGCCCGATGACCTTCAGCGCCGAGATGCCGCCGTAGCCGATGGCCGCGTACATATCGTCCAGGGACGAGAAGCACAGCTTTTTCAGCACGCCCGGCAGGTTTTCCTCGCTGGTCAGCTCCTTCAGCGTCACGCCGGTGCGCTTCAGCTCCGATTCGAAGCTCTGCCGCCCGTTGACGATGTTCTCGTCCCGCTTTTCCTTCTTGAACCACTGGCGTATCTTGCTCCGCGCGTTGCTGGACCGTGCGATCTTCACCCAGTCCCGGCTGGGGCCGTGGGCGGATTTGCTGGTCATCACCTCCACCACGTCGCCGTTGCGCAGGTGATAGTCGAACTGCACGATGCGCCCGTTGACCTTGGCCCCCACCATGTGGTTGCCGATGGCCGAGTGTATGGTGTACGCGAAGTCGATGGGCGTGGCTCCGGCGGGCAGGTTGATGACGTCGCCGTTGGGGGTGAACACGAACACCTCGTCGGCGAACATGTCCACCTTCAGCGAGTGGATAAAGTCCTCCGCGTCGGCGTCCTCCTGGTTCTCCAGCAGCCGCCGCACCCACTCATAGCTGCGCTCGTCGCCGGCGCCCTGGCCGTTCTGCTTGTACTTCCAGTGGGCGGCCACGCCGTACTCCGCCACCTCGTGCATCTCCTTGGTGCGGATCTGTACCTCAAAGGGGATGCCGCTCTCGCCCACCACCGTGGTGTGCAGGCTCTGGTACATGTTGGGCTTGGGCGTGCCGATATAGTCCTTGAACCGCCCCAGAATGGGCTTGAACAGGTCGTGGATGATGCCCAGCACGTTGTAGCAGTCCGCCACCGTGTCCACGATCACCCGGAAGGCGAACAGGTCGAACACGTCGTCCAGACTCTTGTTCTGGGTGTACATCTTGCGGTAGATGGAGTAGGGGTGCTTCATCCGGCCATAGACCGTGGCCTCGATGCCCTCCTCCTTCAGCCGCGTGACGATGCGGTCGTGAACGGCGGACATAAAGCCGTCATACTCCGCCGCCTTCTCGTCCAGCGCCTCGGTGATCTCCCGGTAGCCCACCGGGTCCAGATACTTCAGCGACAGATCCTCCAGCTCCCACTTCATCTTCTGCATGCCCAGCCGGTGGGCGATGGGGGCGTAGATCTCCATGGTCTCGAAGGACTTCTGCTTCTGCTTCTCCGGCGTCTGATACTCCATGGTGCGCATGTTGTGCAGCCGGTCGGAGATCTTGATGAGGATCACCCGAATGTCCTTGGCCATGGCCATCAGCATCTTCCGCAGGTTCTCCATCTGCTCCTCTTCCTTAGAGGTGTAGTGTACTCGCGTCAGCTTGCTGACGCCCTCCACCAGGTCCGCCACCGTGGGGGAGAACAGCCGGCTCAGCTCCTCGTGGGTGGCGGTGGTGTCCTCGATGGTGTCGTGCAGCAGCGCCGCCACGATGGACTCCGTGTCCAGGTGCAGCTCCTCCGCCACGATCTGCGCCACCGCCAGCGGGTGGGTGATAAAGGGCGACCCGTCCTTGCGGTTCTGCCCCGCGTGGTGTGCGTCGGCGAATTCGTATGCGGCGCGTATCTGGTCAAAGCCCGCCGTGGGGTTATAGCCCTTCACGGTCTCTATCAGGTGTTCGTACTGCTCCTGCGGCGTCACAGTGCACCGCCTCCTCTCTCATTGCTCGTGCTCTCGCATCGCAGCGCCGCCATCAGCGGCGACTGCTCCAGCACCACGTGCCGCCCCCGCTTCAGCACCAGCGTGATGCTGTCCTCCGTCTGTTGCCAGTCCAGCAGCCCCCGCTCCCGGAACACGGCGGCGCACACCGCCGCTCGCAGGAACGGCTCCGTGCCGCCCACCTCGGCGGCCATCAGCCGCAGCAGCGGCAGCCACTCCGTGGTCAGCCCCTGCTCCGGCACGTTCCGCTCCAAAAACCGCCACGCCGCGGCGAACTGCTCCCGGGTGGGCAGCGCCCGCCGGGCCTCCCGTGCGGGCAGCGCCCCGCCCTCGGCGCACCGCCGCTCCAGCGTCAGCGCCTCCTGCTCCCGTCCGCTGGCGCACAGCGACGGCCGTATGTCCACCATCTGCAGCTGCACCGTCCGGTTCCCCCGGAACTCGTTGACCTGCAAATAAAACGCCGCGTCCACCCGGTCGCCCACGGCGCAGCCGCACCGCTCCGCCACGGTGGAGAAGAATATCCCGTCGAATTGGGCGCAGCCCTTGCCCAGCCGCAGCTTCAGGTGCCGGTTCTGGCCCACGTTCTGCATCCGCAGCAGCGTGGCCCCCAGCAGGCAGAACACCGGCCGGGCGTTGCCGCTGCCGTATGGCTCCAGCACCGACAGCGACTCCAGCTCCTCCAGCGTCACGTCGCCGGGGTGCGTGATGGCCGTGTCCACCTCCAGCGCGGACTCCGGCTGCAGCCCGCCGCAGTAGCTGCGGGCGAACTCGTTCATCCGGTCCCGGAAGGCCGGTATTTTCTCCCGATCGATGGTAAAGCCCGCTGCCAGCTCGTGCCCGCCGAAGCCCAGCAGCAGGTCCTTGCAGCTCTCCAGCGCCGCAAACAGGTTGAACCCGCCCCAGCTGCGGCAGCTGCCCTTTCCGGTGCTGCCGTTCAGGTGGATCATAAAGCTGGGCCGGGAGTATTTCTCGCTGAGCCGGCTGGCCACGATGCCCACCACGCCCTGGTGCCACCGGCTGGATTCCAGCACCAGCGCGCTGCGGTCCCGGTCGGGCAGCCGGCCGATCATCTCCTCCGCCTGGGAGTAGATATCCTGCTCCACGTTCTGCCGCTCCCGGTTCAGGGCGCACAGCTCCTTGGCCATCTGCTCCGCCGCCGCCGGATCGCTGCACAGCAGCAGCTCCGCGGCCTTGTCCGCCTCGCCCATGCGCCCCGCGGCGTTGATCCGCGGCGCCAGCACGAAGCCGATCTGCACCGAGGAGATCTCCTTCCCGCTGAGCCCCGCCTCCCGCAGCAGCGCGTGCAGGCCGATAAAGTCCGAGTGCTCCAGCGTGGCCAGTCCCCGTGACACGATGGTCCGGTTCTCCCCGGACATCTGCATCACGTCCGCCACCGTGCCGATGGCCGCCAGCGTGCAGTACCGGGCGAACAGCGACTCCTCCCGGTCCGGCCCGCCCAGGGCCAGCACCAGCTTCAGCGCCACGCCGCAGCCCGCCAGATGCTTGAAGGGATAGCCGCAGTCGCTCCGGTGGGGGTCCACCACCGCGATGGCGCGGGGCAGCTCCTCCCGGCACTCGTGGTGGTCGGTGACCACCACGTCCAGCCCCAGCGAGTTGGCGTAGTCCACCTCTTCCACCCCGGTGATGCCGCAGTCCACCGTTACCAGCAGGCGCACGCCCTGGTCATACAGGCCCTTGATGGCGTCGCGGCTGAGGCCGTAGCCGTCCTCGATGCGCCGGGGAATGTAGTGCACCACGTCTGCGCCCCGGCTCTTGAGATAGTCCACCAGGATGCAGGTGGCCGTGATGCCGTCCACGTCGTAGTCGCCGAACACGGCGAGCTTCTCCCCGTCGTGCAGCGCCTGCTGCACCCGCGAAACGGCCTTGTCCATGTCCTTCATCCGCAGCGGGCTGATGGTCAGCCGGTCCTCCCGCTCCAGAAAGGCCGCAGCCGCCTCCGGCGTCTCCACGCCTCTGGCCGCCAGCACGGCGGACACCAGATACGAATACCCCGCCTGCCGCAGGCGCTCCTGCGCCTCCGGATGCTCCGGCGCGATGTGCCACTTGCTGAATTTCACGGTGTCCGCCTCCTTTCCGGCGTGTGAAAAAGCTTTCACCCCAGCTTAACTAAGATAATACTTTATTATAACAAATACGCCGCCAAAGGTAAAGAAAAAATTACATTGACTTGCAATCCCCGTTAAGATGATTTATGATGGGGGTAATCCAACAGAATCGAGGAACTGCCCATGCGTCCTGACGGAAAGCGCGTAAAAGATCTGCCTCCCATCGTGGCGGCCATTCCCTATATCATGCCCAAGCGGTACGACGCCTGGAACACCATCACCGAGAACATCGACGAGGAGGCCATCAAGGCCTACATCCGCGAAAAGCGCCGCGCCGGTGTCCGCATCAACCACATGGCGGTGATCATCTCCGCCTATTACAAGGCGTATCAGACCAACCCCAAGCTCAACTGGTTCGTGGTCAACAGCCACCTCTACGAGCGTGACCACTTCTGCGTCTCCTTCGTCATCCTGAAAAAGCGCCCCGACGGCTCCCCGGACGAGACCACGCTGAAGATCTATCTGGACCCCAAGGACACCATCTTCACCGTCCAGCAGAAGATCACCGACGTTATCGAGGCCAACAGCCAGACCGAGCAGAAAAACAGCACCGACAAGTTCGCCAAGATGATGTTCTCCGTCCCCGGCCTGCCGAAATTCGTGGTCTGGCTGGCCTATCACCTGGACAAGCACGGCCTGCTGCCCCGGAAGATCATCGACCTCAGCCCCTTCCACACCAGCCTGTTCATCACCAACCTGGCCTCTATCAAGACCAGCTACATCTACCACCACTGCTACGAGTTCGGCACCACCAGCGTGTTCGTCTGCATGGGCAAGCCCGTGCCCAACTACATGAGCGGCGACCTCAGCAAGAAGATGATGCCTCTGGGCATCGTCATGGACGAGCGCATCTGCACCGGCTACGAATACGCCGCCTTCTACAATGACTTCCGCAAGTGCCTCCGTGACCTCACCTGCCTGGAGACGCCCTTCGACGGCAGCGACCCCCAGTGACCTGTATACATAAAAAACGGACACCCTTCGGTGTCCGTTTTTCTGTTTCTTATCTTACCAGTTGTCGTCGCCGAAGGGGTCCTGCGGCCGGAACTGTCCGTCCTCCTCCTGATGGGGGAAGAACCCGACGCCCTTGAACTTCTTGATCTCCTGGAAGAAGGCGATGTTGCTCTGGGCTATGTAGGGGACCAGCCAGATGTTCAGGATGCCCAGCGTCAGACCCGCCAGCAGCTCCCAGCCGATAAAGCTCAGATCCAGCACGAACAGCTGCCACTTGAAGCCCCGCGTCTGCTCCTTGCTCATGTTGATGGCCTCCATCACGCCGATCTCCGGGTTCTCGCACAGATTCAGTATCGCAAAGCGGTAGCGGTAGGCGGCCACGATGCCGGGGATCACCAGCAGCAGCGACCACAGGAAGATGAAGATGTACTGCACGATGGACAGCAGGATGATCTTCCCGGCGAAGGCAAAGCCGTCGAACAGCGTCACATAGGGCATCTCCTCGCCCCGGCGGATGCCCAGGTGGTACAGATACTCGCCGGCGCCGAGCACCACGGTCAGCAGGGCGCACACGATGGACACGAACAGCACCACCACCGTGGGGAACGCCCGGTGCAGCGCCAGAAAGCTCAGGTCCATGCCGGACTGCATGGAGTAGAGATAGGCAAAATCGTCGTCCATGGCGACATAGTTGTCGATGGCGCCGACCACCAGCGAAATGGCCAGTGCCAGCAGTGTGAACAGATAGGGGTTGACCCGTGCGGTCTTGAGCAGGGCTTTGGACTCGCGCTTCAGCGCGCTGCGGTCAAGAACCATACTAAAACACCATCCCTTCGGAATATGATATAGCGCAGTGCTACGGGCGCGGTGACGCCCTCTGCCACATAGTGTAGCATACCTGCGGGAAAAACACAAGTGGCTGTCTCTCCGGTGAAGGTTCCGACAAAAACCACAAAAAACCGCGTGAATTTTAACACGGGACTGGACAAGACAAAAGTTTTGTTGTAATATTTAGAATAGTATGCGGTGGCACAAGGCCACCCGGTAGTAAGATGAGGTGAAGACAATGGCACAAGCTTTCTTTGGCGGCGTTCATCCCAACGACATGAAGGCCGCGACCAATGAAAAGGCCATCGAACAGCTGGCAGCGCCGGCTGAGGTGGTCATTCCCATGTCTATGCACATCGGTGCGCCTTGCAAGCCTATCGTTGCGGTGGGCGACAAGGTAAAAATTGGACAGAGGATCGGCGAACCCGGCGGATTCGTTTCCGCCCCCATCCACGCCAGCATCTCCGGCACGGTGAAAGCCGTGGAGCCCCGTCCCTTCTCTATGGGCGGCAAGATGATGTCCGTGGTCATTGAAAACGACTTCCAGGACGAGATCTCCGAGGAAGTCAAGCCCGTGGCGGACCCCGACAGCCTGACTCCCGAGCAGCTGGTGGAGATCGTCAAGAACGCCGGCATCGTCGGCCAAGGCGGCGCGACGTTCCCCACCCACGTCAAGATCTCTTCCGGTCTGGGCAAGGTGGACTACGTCATCATCAACGCCGCGGAGTGCGAGCCGTACATCACCGGCGACCATCGCACCTGTCTGGAGCGTCCCGACCAGGTCATCAAGGGCGCGACCCTGCTGGCCAAGTGCTTCGGCGTGGATAAGGTCTACATCGGCATCGAGGCCAACAAGCAGAACGCGGCTGACGTGCTCAACGCCAAGATCGCCGAGCTCAACGCCCCCGTGGTGGTGGAGGTCCTGCACACCCGCTATCCCCAGGGCGCTGAGAAGCAGCTGGTCCAGGCCGTCTCCGGCCGTCAGGTGCCCTCCGGCAAGCTGCCCGCCGATGCGGGCTGCTGCATCTTTAACCTGAACACCACCTGCGCCATCTATCGCGCGGTGTACGAGGGCATGCCCGTGGTCAACAAGATCGTCACGGTCTCCGGCTCCGGCGTCATCGACCCCAAGAACATCGAGTGCCCCATCGGCACCCCCATCACCAAGCTCTTCGACGCCTGCGGCGGTCTGAAGGACGAGACCTACAAGCTGATCATGGGCGGCCCGATGATGGGTCTGGCCCAGTACGACGTGGACGTCTCCGTGGGCAAGGGCACCGGCGCCATGCTGGCCTTCGCCGACAAGGAGGAGCAGTACGTCGAGGATCCCCAGTGCATCCGCTGCGGCAAGTGCGTGGGCGT
>CAKTVL010000014.1 GCA_934623575.1 uncultured Oscillospiraceae bacterium | reverse complement strand
TGCTCAACGCACGCCTTGCAAAGCAAGGCTTAGCGCGGCATTTGATCTGATTCGAGGCGGGCGCTGCCCCCTCGAGCTCCCCCTGCGGTGGAGAAAATGCTGCGCAAAGGGAAAGCCTTCGCCAAGCTGGCTGTCAAAAAGCCTTTGGCTTTTTTGACAGCCTGAAAATGCCGTTACTTTCGCGCCGCGCAGCGGCACGAAAACCGCCGCGGCGTGCGGCGTGCCGGCTATTTTCTGCCCGGCGCGCTGTGATTTCCCCTGTTCAAACGCCCGCTGGTATGCTACAATAGGTCTGCTTCACGACATGGCCCTCCCGTGAGAGCGGAGGGCGTTTTTATAAAAAGGGAGAACCGCTATGATGAACCGCGTCTACGTGGAGATCACGAATATCTGCAACCTCCACTGCGATTTCTGTCCCGGCACCACCCGGCCGCTGATGGCCATGCGCACCGATGATTTCGAGTCTGCGGCCCGGCAGCTGCGCCGTGTGTCGGAGTATATCTATCTCCACGTCATGGGCGAGCCGCTGCTGCACCCGGAGCTGGGCAAAATACTGGACACCTGCGCCCGGCTGGAGTTCAAGGTCTGCCTGACCACCAACGGCCTCCTGCTGCCCCGGCGGGTGGAGGTGCTGCGCGCCTGCCCGGCACTGGACCGGGTGGCCGTGTCGCTCCACGCCTACGAGGGCAACCGCCGCATGGACACGACGCTGGAGCAGTACGTCACCGGCTGCGCTGAGAGCTGCCTCACGCTGGCGGAGGGCGGCGTCAACTGCACCCTGCGCCTGTGGAACCGCGGCGCCCCCACCGCCCTGAACCCGGAGATCCAGCGCATCCTGGGCGGCGCCATCGGCTGCGATATGGCCAACCTGCCCAAGGACAGGCTGGGCAACCGCCGCCTGGCTCCGCACCTGTATCTGCAGGAGGCAGACCGCTTTCTGTGGCCCGGCGACAGCAGCAACGACGGCCCGGACGCCCAGTCCTGCTACGGCCTGCGGCGGCAGCTGGCGGTGCTGTGCGACGGAACGGTGGTGCCCTGCTGTCTGGACAGCGAGGGGCGGCTGGCGCTGGGAAATATCTATCGGCAGCCGCTGGAGGACATCCTCAGTTCCTCCCGGGCGCAGCGCATACGCAAGGGGTTTGAGAACCGCAGCCCTGCCGAGGTGCTGTGCCGCCGCTGCAACTACGCCATGCGCTTCAATGCGGAGTAGACCACAGCAAATGGTACAAAATCGGCATAGAATAGTGCAAAAAAGCAAAGAAAAAGACGAATATGGTGCAGAAAAGTGAGATGAACAGAGCAGATCAGACAGGGGCGCACAGCGCTGCCCTGACGGCGCTGCCGGGGGTGCTGCTGCCCTGGTACGACGGGGAGAAGCGCACCCTGCCTTGGCGAAGTATCGTCAGTCCCTATCGGACGTGGGTGTCGGAGATCATGCTGCAGCAGACCAGGGTGCAGGCGGTATTGCCCTATTTTCAACGGTTTATGGACGCAGCACCGGACATAGCCGCCCTGGCGGAATTACCGGAGGAGCGTTTATTGTCCCTGTGGCAGGGGCTGGGGTACTATAGCCGCGCCCGGAATTTGCAGAAGGCCGCCCGCGTCGTGCAGGAGAAATACGGTGGGTGTCTCCCAGACGTGTACAGTGAGCTGATCCAGCTGCCGGGCATCGGGGACTATACGGCGGGGGCGATACTCTCTATCGCCTTTGGTCAGGCCGTTCCGGCGGTGGACGGGAATGTGCTGCGCATCGTATCGCGGCTGACCGCCTGCCGGGAGAATGTCCTTGACACGCGGACAAAACAGCGCGTGCGGGATGCGCTGGCGGCGGTGATGCCGGCGGAGCGGCCTGGCGACATGAACCAGGCGCTGATGGATCTGGGGGCCATGATCTGCCTGCCGAAGCGCCCGAAATGTGAGAGCTGCCCGGCCGAAAACCGTTGTGCCGCAAGGGCTGCGGGCATTCAGGAGGAACTGCCGGTGCGGGAGAAGCGGGGCGAAAAGCCTGTGAAGGAGCGGACGGTGTTCCTGCTGACCGACGGCCAGGGGCGTATGGCCCTGCGACGCCGCCCGGAAAAGGGGCTGCTGGCCGGGCTGTGGGAGTATCCCAACGTGGAGGGGAAACTGACGGAAAGCCTTGCGGCACAGCAGCTTCGGGACTGGGGCGTCCTGCCGCGGCAGTGGCGGGAGCGCTTTTCGGACAGACATATTTTCACCCATCAGATATGGGAAATGACGGTATATCGGCTGGAAGTCACCGGCGGCGGAGCGCCGGACTGGGTCTGGGCCAGGCCGTCGGAGCGGGAAAACCACCCCATGCCCACGGCCTTTTCCAAGTTGACAGCAACATAGAACGCATAAGAACGACATAGAAAACAGCCAGAACGAAGGAGAATGAGGGAATGGCACAGTTGTACTTCAAATACGGGGCCATGGGCTCCAGCAAGACCGCCAATGCGCTGATGGCGCGGTTCAATTATGAGGAGCGGGGACAGGAGACGCTGCTGGTGAAGCCCCGGATGGATACCCGGGACGGCGACCACATGGTCTACTCCCGCATCGGGCTGAAGCACCCCTGCATCTATTTCGACGAGATGCGCGCCACGCCGGAGGAGCAGCTGAAAAAGTACGCCTGCATCATCATCGACGAGGCGCAGTTCCTGACCAAGGAGGAGGTATACTATCTGGTACACCTGGTGGATGACTGCGGCATCCCGGTGATCTGCTACGGGCTGCGGGCGGACTTCAAGGGCGACCTGTTCCCCGGCAGCTACCACCTGCTGGTGCTGGCGGACAAGCTGGAGGAGGTCAAGACTATCTGCTGGTGCGGCAAGAAGGCGGCCTTCAACGCCCGGTTCGATGAGAAGGGCCGGGTGGTCAAGGAGGGCGCGCAGGTGGTGCTGGGCGCCAACGACAAGTATATCGGCCTGTGCCGCCGCCACTGGATGGCCGGAGACCTGGGGCCGGACTTCGACATCCACAGGGTGTGAGCCATGAGGTGCACACTGTGTCCCCGCCGCTGCGGCGCAGAGCGCACGGCGACGGCCGGGCCAGGCTTCTGCGCCATGCCGGCGGGGCTGCGGGTGGCCCGGGCCATGCTGCACCACTGGGAGGAGCCGCCCATCTCCGGAACGAGAGGGGCCGGGACGGTGTTTTTCTCCGGCTGCACCCTGCGGTGCTGCTACTGCCAGAACGGCAGTATCTCCGCCGGGGGACAGGGCAAGGACATCTCCCCGGCGCGGCTGCGGGAGATCTTTGAGGAGCTGATCGCCCAGGGCGCCCACAACATCGAGCTGGTGACCCCCACCCACTTTTTGCCCTGGATCCTGCCGGCGCTGGAACCCAAGCTGCCGGTGCCCGTGGTCTATAACTGCGGCGGCTATGAGCGCGTGGAGACGCTGCGGCAGCTGGAGGGGCTGGTGGACGTCTACCTGCCCGACCTGAAGTACGCCGACCCCGCGCTGGCCGGGAAGCTCTCCGCCGCGGAGGACTACTTCCCCGTGGCCTGCGACGCCATCCTTGAGATGCTCCGTCAGGTGGGGCGGCCCGTCTATGACGAAAACGGCCTGATGCGGCGGGGCGTGATCCTGCGGCACCTGGTGCTGCCCGGCTATCTGGACAACACCCGGGGTGTGCTGGACTGGATCGCCCGGACCTTCGCGCCCGGCGACGTGGTGGTGTCCCTCATGAGCCAGTACACGCCCCAGCCCGGCATGACCGGGCGTCTGGCCCGGCGTGTGACCGCCGCGGAGTACCGCGCCGCCGTTACCTACATGCGCAACTGCGGCATCGAGGATGGATTTGTGCAGGAACGGACGTCGGCAGAGGAGGCGTACACGCCCCTCTTCGACGGCTCCGGGGTGTAAAACCGCCGTCTTTTCCGCCAATACTTCGTTGCGGCTCCTCGACGTACACACGGTACGCCGTCGTCGCCGCGCCTCGTCTTGGCGGAAAATCCGGCGGTTTTGAGGGGAGAGGAGTCTTTTCCGCCAATACTTCGTTGCAGTCGCTTGCCATACACAAAGTACAGCGGCGCCGTCCCGTCATCGGCAGAACGAAAAATCCGGCGGTTTTAGAGAGTGCCGCGCCTCGTCTTGGCGGAAAAGACGGGAGCTTCGGAGGACAGGGATGTCATTGCGAGGAGGGCGAAGCCCGACATGGCAATCCGTTTTCCTCCGTAGGGGCCGACGACTCTGTCGGCCCGTTTGTAAAGCCCTCCGGAAAACGGCCCGAAACGGTAGAACGACAAGACCGGAACGTGGCACCGGGCAGCGGCAGCGGAGCGGTAGCGGAAAGAGGACGGGGCACAGTCCTTTGGACCGGGAAAAACCGGAGGATCTCCGTGGTCGCGAGGGGAAAAGCAACAATGACGGAACAATTGCCCCGCGCAAAGGGGTTCTTAGACCGTAGGTCTGAGTGGTTTTCTTTGGTGTCTTTCTTTTGACAACAAAAGAAAGACACTCGCGCCGGGGCGCGAAATATCCCTGCGGGGGAAGGGGGACGGATTGCCACGTCGCTTCGCTCCTCACAATGACACCTCATCCGTCAGCCTGCGGCTGACACCTTCCCCTCAAGGGGAAGGCTTTTGGGCGCGTACGGGCGCGGCGGGCCGTGCCCTAAAGGTGCTCGCTGCGCTGCGTCGGGGACGCCGGCCCCTACGGAGGGGAAACGGAGGTGATTGCGGGGGCCAGGGGATGATCTGCTGCGTTCAATATGTTTGGTACATTTGGCATGAGAAAATGGCTCATTTTCGTGAAAATGGGCCGTTTTTTCGTATAAATAGCGGTGGAAGATATTGCAATTCGCGGCGGGGTGTGGTACGGTAGTGACGGAACAAAAAGAGCGCCTTAGGGGCGAATAAGGAAAATCAGGAGGAACGTCATGAAGTATCCGAAAACCGGCAACGAGGTCTATGTGAGCCTGAATCTGTCCAACACCATGCTCACCGGCATCGGCAAGGGCACCATCACCCGGGAGGATGTATCCGCCAGCTATCTGAAGCGGCTGTTTGCCGAGCACGGCGTGATCGTGTCCGCCAAGCCGGAGCAGCGGCGGCTGCTGGAGATCGTCAACGAGCGCTGCGAGCTGGAGCTGGAGGTGCCGGAGCAGCTGAAGCTGTTCCAGCTCAGCGAGGAGCATCGCCGGCTGGTGGTCATCGAGGTGGCGGGGCTGCGGCGGAAGAACGGCTCGCTGCTGCCGGAGTACACCGAGGAGGAGTTCGAGGAGGCCACCTTCGCCTTTGTGAAGTACTATGTGCAGGGCACTCACTACGATGCGCTGGTGGAGGAGAACAAGAAGCTGAAGTACGAGCTGGAGCAGGAGCTGGAGTGGCGCAACCGCACCGACAACTGAGAATGGGACAAAAAACGCACCCCGGAGGGGTGCGCTTTTTGTTGGGCGGGGGGGTCAGAATTCGAAGAGGCCGGCCTGGCCGGGGACCTCGGTGTGGCCGATGGTCTGGAGCTGGCGGACGTTTTCCGCCGTCAGGGCGTCGCTGATGGCCATTTTGCGGATGATGTTCTGCACCGTTACGTCCAGGCCGGTGCCCGCGCGGTAGTCCGCCGGGAAGATGAAGTCCACGCGGCCCTTGCTCAGCAGGTCCTCCACGCCGGCGCGGTTGCTGCTCTGGTACACGGCGATGGCCTGGCCGCCGTAGGAGCGCATCATCTTCATGCAGGGCACGTCGGAGAGGCCGTCGCCCACATAGATCATGTTGGTGAAGGGAACGCGCTTGCTGTCGTCGGGCATGGAGTCGTTCAGGGTCTTGTCGTCGGCCACGTCCAGCACGCCCTTGTTGATGCGGTAGACGAACTGGGTCTTGTTGGTGAAGTTGACGTCCAGCTTGGGCCAGCAGGCCGCGCCGGTCTGGTCATAGAAGAACTCGCAGGCGTAGATCTGCTTGAACTCGCGGGCGATGCCGCTGCCCTCGATGATCTCCTTCAGGCCGGAGGAGAGCACATAGTGCTCGATGGTCACGCCCTGGCTCTCGCCGAAGGCGTTGATGCGGCGGAACCACTCCCGCACGCCGGGGAACAGCTCCATGCTGCGGCCGCACTCCACCAGAAAGTCGCGCTTCAGGGTCTTGCCCTGGGCGCGGCACTCGGCGATCATGGTGTACATATAGGCCAGCAGGCCGTCCATGCGGTTCTCCCGGCCGAAGGTGTTGGCCTTGTGCCAGAACTCCGCCGGGGTGTAGCCCAGGGCGGGGATGAAGGCGTAGTCCTCCATATCGGTGGTGCAGAGGGTCTTGTCAAAGTCGTACAGCAGGGCGATGATGGGCTTGGTCATATCCTTTTCCTCCGGGTGAAAAGGGCGGCCAGCGGCCGCCCTTTGCTCTTGTGATGGTTATTTCTCGCCGTTGTAGTTGCGGCCGAACTTCAGCTCGTCCAGGCTCAGGCGAAAGTCGCTGGGGATGGCGCTGCCGTCCACCGGGGGCAGCTTGATGGTGGGCTCATCGGTGACGGCGGGAGTCTCCGTCTTGTCCTCCGGCGTGTCGATGTACTTGCTGAGGATGTCCTGCTCGATGGCGGACACCACGTCCTCCTGGGGCTTCTCGGCGGGGGGCTCCGGCTGCTGCGCCGGGGTGAAATCCAGCTCCGGCAGGGACTGCAGGAAGGCGCTGTGGGCCTGGCACAGCTCGTCGCTGCGGCGGATGAAGTCCGCCGTTCTGGCCTGGGCGGCCTGCAGCTTCTGCTCCGCCGCCTGACGCTCGCCGTCCAGCCGGCGGATCTCCGCCTGGGCCTCGGCCCGGGCGTCGGAGAGGATCTTCTCCTTCTCGGTCTGGGCCTCCTGCACCAGCTTGGCGGCCATCTTCTGGGCCGTCAGCAGCGCCTGGCGCATGGCCTCCTCGGTGGAGCGGTACTCCTCCACCTTTTCGGCCAGCACCTTCAGCTTGGCCTTGAGGGTGACGTTATCCTTGAACAGCGCGGTGTAATCCTCGGTCAGCGCGTCCAGAAACTCGTCCACGGACGCCATGTTGTATCCGCCGCCGCCGAAGGACGCCTTGGGGAATACTTTTTCGGAAACTTCCTGGGGTGTAAACATTGCGATCCCTCCGTTGTATTTTTATCTCAGGTATTTCGGCCCGCGGGCGGCTGCGCGCCGTCCGGCGGGCGGTGACGGGCATCAGAAATACAGCCCGTTGTTCTCCAGCTCGTCGATCAGGTCGCCCATGATGTCCACGGAGTAGGGCGTGATGATGTAGGTGTTGGCCGCCACCTTCTTGATCTTGCCCTCGCCGGCGTAGGCCACGCCGGACAGGAAGTCGATGAGCCGCCGGGCCACGTCCTTGTTGGTGGACTCCAGGTTCAGCACCACCGTGCGCTTCTCCTTCAGGTGGTCGGCGATCTCGGAGGCGTTTTCGAAGCGCTCCGGCTTCACCAGCACCACCTTCAGCTGGGTGGTAGCGTGAATGTTCACCACCTTGTTATGGCGGTCCTCATTGCGGCGCTCGTCGCTGCGGCGATCCTCCCGGCGGTCATCGCGGCGGTCCTCAAACAGGGAGCGGGTGTTCTCCTTTGCCGGCTCCTCGAAATCGTCCTCGTAATCGTAATCCTCATCATCGTAGGGATGAATGATCTTTTTCAGCTCGTCCATCAGGCCCATGTGCAGTACCTCCCGCGTATTATTTGGAATAGTCTCTTGCGCCGAAAATGGCGGTGCCCACGCGGACCATGTTGGCCCCCGCGCGGATGGCGTCGGCAAAGTCGCCGCTCATGCCCATAGAAAGATATTCTAATCCATTATCGTATATTTTTTTGTTTATGTCAACATACAGCGCCCGGACTTTTTGGAAATACGCGATATTTTCCGCCCGGGAGGCGTCTGCCGGGGGGATGGTCATCAGGCCGCGGACGCGCACGCCGGGCAGCTCCTTTGCCTGGGCGGCGGCAGCCTCCACCGCCTCCGGCGCGAAGCCGCTTTTGGCGGCCTCGCCGCCGATGTTCACCTCCAGCAGGATGTCCTGCACGAGGCCAAGCTTCTGGGCCTGCTTGTCCACCTCGGACAGCAGCTCCAGCGAGCCGATGGACTGGATCAGGTCCGCCTTGCCCACCACCTGCCTGACCTTGTTGCGCTGCAGGTGGCCGATGAAGTGCAGCGGCGCGCCGCGATAGGCGTCCTGGGCCAGCTTGGCGGTCATCTCCTGTACGCGGTTCTCGCCCAGAGCGTCGATGCCGGCGGCGATGGCCTGCTGGCAGGCGTCGGCGTCGTTCATCTTGCTGGCGCCCACCAGCGTGATGTCCGCGCCGGTGCGGCCCGTTTCCCGTGCCGCCGCGTCGATCTCCGTGCGGATAGCTTCCACATTTTCCCGAATAGACATTGTGTTTGCCTCCTTGTCTCTTTCGTATCATCAGCCCGCGCCCGGTCGGGCGCGGGAATGCTTGCCTGTTTATCGGATGACCTTGCCGTCGTGCAGCTCGCCGGAGGTGGCGATGACCTGGTCGCCGGCGCGCAGGGTCCGGGTGTCGGATACGCCGTCGGCCGGGGTGACCAGGGCGTAGCCCGCGCCCTGGTACACCAGGGTCACCGGGCGGAAGGACGCGTTCTCGCCGTCCACGCAGTAGACGCCGGTGGTGCCGTCCTCGCTGACGCGCAGGGCGTTGGCCGGGACGCGAAGGCCCTGGTAGGTGTGCAGCACCGCGTCCGCCGCCTGGTGGCGCAGCAGCGTGGTCTGGGCCAGGTAGCGGGTGCTGGACAGCACCACCACCGCCTCGCCGTTCTCCTCCCGGGAGACGGACTCCACGGTCATGCGGATGCTCTGGTCAAAGCCCTTGGCCAGGCGCACGCTGACGCGGCCCATGGTCTTGAGCTCCGCCGCCTGGTCCGCCGGCAGCGTCACGGCGTAGTACCAGGTGTCGCCGTAGATCAGCTTGCCCACGTTGCTCTCCGCCGTGCCGGTCTTGAGGCTCTTCAGCCGGGAGGGGGTCACGTCCTTGAGAAATTCCTCCGTCAGCACGGACTCGTAGCCGTCGCAGACGGCGGAATAGGTGCCGGAGGCCTTGGCCCTGACGGTGCCGGCGCCGGACAGGGACGCCCGCAGCTGGGACAGCTCGCTCTCCACGGTCTTGACCTGGGACTGGATGGCCTCCTGGGATTCATAGGCGCCGTAGTCCCGCTTCAGCACCGCCGCCTTCAGCGTGGCCAGGTCGCTCTCCGCCGAGGCGTAGTCCCCCTGGGTCAGCGTCTGGCGCAGGGCCAGGATGTCGTCGGTGATGGAGGTGTCCAGCTTCAGCGCCGCGTCCGGGTCCAGATAGGACGTCAGGGCGAACTCCAGCTGCTGCAGCTGCAGCTCCAGCGTTTCGATGCGGCTGACGGTCTGCAGGGCGCTGTCGTCGCTGTACACCGTGGCCACGGTCTCCCCCGCGGCCACCCGCTGGCCCTCCTGCACCGCCCGGGAGACGGTGCCGCTCTGGCCGGGCAGGGGCTCCTCCGTCCGCACCAGCCAGCCGTCCATGGAGAGGGTGTCCTCCGCCTGGCTCTCGTAGACCATGGTGATGGTCAGCGGGTCGGCGAAGTAGTTGTACACCTGGGCGGCGAAATACAGCAGCACTGCCGCCAGCACCGCGATGGGCAGCACCTTCAGCAGCGGGGACGAGCGCTTGTCGTTCCCCGCCGGGGCGGTTCGGTTGTCGGTCTGATCGTTCATGGGCTTTCCTCGCTTGTGTAGGGGGATATATCTCTCCGCCCGGGCGGGGCGCTATGCCTCTTCCTGCAGGGGGATGGGCCGGGCCGGGGCGATGGTGGAGATGGCGTGCTTGTAGATCACCTGCTGCCGCCCCTCGCTGTCCAGCACCACCACGAAGCAATCGAACCCCGTGATGACGCCCCGCAGCTGGAAGCCGTTCACCAGGAACAGCGTTACCGGCACGTTCTCCTTCCGGGCCTTGGTGAGAAAAATATCCTGTAGGTTGTTGGTCTTTTGCATGGTCGTCCGCTCCTTTTATGTCTGTGTGCGGACGTGTATCGAAACATCCGTCCGCCGCTATCAGCATACCCCGGCGGACAGGAGGAATTCTGTCGCATTTTGTATTCCTGCCGGAAGATCCGGCGATTTTTCCCACAATATCCAGTGGATGTCCTCATCCCGCCGCAGCCAGGTCAGCTGGCGCTTGGCGTACTGCCGGGAGCGGAGCTTGACCTCCTCGATGGCCTCCGCCGTCGTGGCGCGGCCCTCCGCCACCGCCAGGAACTGCTTGTAGCCGATGGCCTGCAGCGCCGTGGCGTCGCGGGGCAGGCCGCTTTGCAGCAGCGCCTCCACCTCCTGCAGCAATCCCTGGGCCACCATGTCGTCCACCCGGCGGTCGATGCGCGCGCGCAGGTCCGCCCGGTCGCGGAAGCACAGGCCGATGCAGAGGGCGTCGTAGCGGGGCGGCAGCTGGCGGCTTTTCCGGTCGTGGGCGGTGATGGTCTCGCCGGTCTCGTAGTAGACCTCCAGCGCCCGGACGATGCGCTTTTCGTCCCGCAGGTGCAGCCGCGCGGCTGCCTCCGGGTCGATGCGCTGCAGCTCGGAGAGCAGCGCGGCAGCGCCGTCCCGGGAGAGCCGGGCCTGCAGCTCCCGCCGTATCTCGCCGCCCTGGCTGCCGGCGGCGAAATCGCGGCCCTGGACCAGGGCGTCCAGATACAGGCCGGTGCCGCCCACCAGCACCGGGCGCTTGCCCCGGCGCAGGATGTCCTGCACGCACCGGTCCGCTTCGCGGACGTAGCGGGCCACGGACCAGCTCTCCGCCGGGTCCGCCACGGCCACCATGTGGTGGGGCACGCCCTCCATCTCATCGGGGGTGGGCGCTGCCGTGCCGATGGTCATGCCCCGGTAGAGCTGCATGGAGTCCACGGACACCACCTCGCCGTTAAAGCGCTGGGCCAGCGCCACGCCCATTTTCGTCTTGCCGCAGGCCGTGGGGCCAACGACGCAGATGACCTTTTCCGTGACGGCCACCTCCTTCGGATCGTTTACGCCCGTTTGAACATTTTTTCGATCTCGTACTCGCTCAATTTCACCGCTACTGGCCGCCCGTGGGGGCAGTAGCGCACTGCGCCGGACTGTACCTGTGCCACCAGCACCCGCAGCTCCGCCGGGTCGGTGGTCATGCCGGCCTTGATGGCGCTTTTACAGGCCACGGTGTGCAGCACCTCGTCCCGCATGGCCTCGTGGTCCGCGCTGTGCAGCGCCAGCTTCTGCGCCAGCTCCTCCAGCGTGGCGGCGGCGTCCTCGGCGCGCACGTCGTCGGGCACCTCCCGCACCAGCACTGCGCCGTCGCCGAAATCCTCGCACAGGAAGCCGCACTGCGCCAGCAGCGGCAGGTCCTCCAGCACGGCGGCGTATTCCTCCGCCGCCAGCGTCACCGCCGCGGGCGTCAGCAGCACCTGCCGCATGGGCGGCCGGGTGCTGGCCTTCAGGGCGTCGAACCGTACCCGCTCGTGGGCGGCGTGCTTGTCGATGAGCCAGACGTTCCGCTGGCCGTCCTCGCAGACGATGTAGGTTTTCAGCACCTCGCCCACCAGACGCCAGGGCGTCTCCGCCGCGGCGTCCGCGCCGGGCAGGTCCATGACCTGCTGCTCCGGCACCTGGGGGACAGCCTCCGGCGCCGGGACGACCTCCGGCGGCGCGGGCGGAGCGCCGGGCACCGGCGGCGTGATGTGATACGTCACGCCGGGGGCGGCGGGGGCGGTGAAGGGCCGGTCCGGCTCCGGCGCCACGTCGTGGACGGCCATCACCGGCGCGGAAACAGGCGCGCTGGCGGGGACAGACGCTGCCGCTGCCGGCCTTGCCGGGGCGGAGCCGACAGCCCTGCCCATGGGCAGCGTCACCGCCGGGGCGGGCTTGGGCGCGTCCGGGCGCTTCAGAAACTCCTGGGCTGTCATGGTCTGGTAAAAGGGCTTTTCCGCCATCTTGGGCCGCCCCTCGCCGTCCAGCGCGTCCTTGACGGTGTAGTGCACCGCGTCGAACACCGCTTTTTCACCGGCGAATTTCACCACGGTCTTGGCCGGGTGGACGTTGACGTCCACGGTGTCCACCGGCAGGGTGATGTGCAGCACGCAGCCGGGGAATTTCCCCTTCAGCAGCCGGTTGCGGTAGGCCTCCTCCACGGCGGCGGTCAGCAGCTGGCTCTTCACCAGCCGCCCGTTGACGAAAAACAGCTGCCGCGCCCGGGTGCCGTGGCCCGCGGCAGGGCTGGTGACAAAGCCCTTGACCCGGACGTCGCCGCTGCCGCCGTCCACCGGCAGCAGTGACTTGGCGAAGTCACGCCCCAGGGCGGCGTAGACCGCCGAGAGCAGCTGCCCGTCGCCGGGGGTGTGCAGCACCTCCTGGCCGTCCCGCAGCAGCTTGAAGGACACCTCCGGGTGGCTCAGGGCCAGCTGCGTCACCACGGACGCGGCGGCCGCGCCCTCGGCGCTGTCCTTTTTCATGAATTTCATCCGGGCCGGGGTGTTGTAGAACAGGTCCCGCACGCACACGGTGGTGCCCTCCGGGCAGCCGGCGGCGGCCACGCTGCCGGGCACGCCGCCCTCCAGGTGCAGCGAAGCGCCGGTATCGGCGTCCCGCTCACGGGAGAAGATGTCCAGCCGGGACACGGCGGATATGGCGGCCAGGGCCTCGCCCCGGAAGCCCAGCGTGCCGATGGCGGACAGATCCTCCGCCCGGCGCAGCTTGCTGGTGGCGTGGCGCAGGAAGGCGGTGGGCAGCTGCTCCGGCGCGATGCCGCAGCCGTTGTCCGTCACCCGCAGATAGGTCATGCCGCCGTGCTCCAGCTCCACGGACACCGCCGTGGCCCCGGCGTCCATGGCGTTTTCCAGCAGCTCCTTGCACACGCTGGCGGGACGCTCCACCACCTCGCCGGCGGCGATCAGGTCGGCGATATGGGCGGGCAGTTGTTGTATCTGCGGCATGGGATCAGCTCCTTTTCCGTGCGGGTCGTTTTTTCCAGAGTGTAACGCGGCATTGGCGCGAAAAACGCCATGTCCGTCCGAAACCATAGGATCTTGCGTCAAGACGAGACGCCGCGGCGCAGCCATACTTTGTGTATGGCAAGGCGCGGCAACGAAGTATTGGCGCAAGAGGCATGGTTTCATTGCAGCTTGCTCTTTAATTCGTACAGTAAGTTCAGCGCCTCCAGCGGGCTGAGGGCGTCCACCTGGGTGCGGCGGATGGCGTCCGCCACGGCGCTCTCGGCCATGCCGGACAGGGACACCTGGTCCTCCGCCGGGGCGGCGTGGGGGTGGGCGGACTGGCTCTCCAGCTCCCGCAGGATCTCCCGGGCGCGCTTCAGCACTGCCTCCGGCAGACCGGCCAGCTTGGCCACCTCGATGCCGTAGCTGCGGTCCGCGCCGCCGGGGACGATCTTCCGCAGGAACACGATGTCCTCTCCCCTGGCGTGGACGGCCACGTTGTAGTTCTTCACGCCGGACAGCTCCTGCTCCAGCGTGGTCAGCTCGTGATAGTGGGTGGCGAACAGCGTCTTGGCCTTCAGCTTCCCGGCGCAGTATTCCAGCACCGCCCGGGCGATGGACATGCCGTCGAAGGTGGAGGTGCCGCGGCCGATCTCGTCCAGGATCAGCAGGCTGTTTTTTGTGGCGCAGCGCAGCAGGTCCGATACCTCGGTCATCTCCACCATGAAGGTGGACTGCCCTGCCGCCAGGTCGTCGCTGGCGCCGATGCGGGTGAAGATGCGGTCCACCACGCCGATGTGCGCCCGCTGGGCGGGGACGAAGCACCCCACCTGGGCCATCAGCACGATCAGCGCCACCTGGCGCATATAGGTGGACTTACCGGCCATGTTGGGGCCGGTGATGATGGCCACCCGGTCCTCTTTGGCGCCCATGTGGGTGTCGTTGGGCACGAAGAAGGCGTCGCCCCGGACCTTTTCCACCACCGGGTGGCGTCCGGCGGTGATCTCGATGATGCCGGACTCGTCCACCTCTGGGCGGCAGTAGTGGTTCTGGGCCGCCACCTCGGCAAAGGCGCACAGGGTGTCCAGCTGGGCGATCAGCGACGCCGCCAGCTGCACCCGGGCCACCTGACCGGCCACCTCGGTGCGCAGGGCGGTGAACAGGTCGTATTCCAGCGCCGCGTCCCGGTCATGGGCGGTGAGTACCTCGTGCTCCAGGTCCTTCAGCTCCTGGGTGATGTACCGCTCGCCGTTGACCAGCGTCTGCTTGCGGATGTAGTCCTCCGGCACCTGCTCCTTAAAGGAGTTGGACACCTCGATATAGTAGCCGAACACCTTGTTGTACCCCACCTTCAGGGTGCGGATGCCGGTCTTTTCCTTTTCCCGGGCCTCCAGCTGGGCGATGAAGCCCTTGCCGCCGGACAGGATGCCCCGCAGGCGGTCCACCTCGCTGTCATAGCCCTCCCGGATCATGCCGCCCTCGCGGACGGAGAAGGGAGGCTCGTCCGTCAGCACGGCGGCGATGCGCCCGCTGACGTCCTCCAGCGTCTCCAGCTGCTCGTCCAGCCTGGCCAGCGCGCCGGTGCGGAAGGGCGTCAGGCACTTCTTCACCTCCGGCAGGTGCTCCAGGGCGGCACGCAGGTTCACCAGGTCCCTGGCCCCCGCCGTGCCGTAGACGATGCGGCTGATGAGCCGCTCCATGTCGCCCATGCCGGTCATGGCCAGCCGCAGCTCCTGACGGCCCATGGTGTTGTCCGTCAGCGCCTCCACGGCGCCCAGGCGGCGGTCGATGGCCGCCACGTTCAGCAGCGGCTGCTGCAGCCACATCCGCAGGTTCCGGGCGCCCATGGGCGTCTTGGTCCTGTCCAGCACCCACAGCAGGCTGCCCTTCTTCTCCTTGCCCCGCAGTGTCTCTGTCAGCTCCAGGTTCCGACGGGCCGCCAGGTCCAGCTCCATATACTGGCCAGTGCGGTACCACTCCAGCTTGTCCAGCTGCTTCAGGTCGGTCTTTTGCGTCTCGTACAGGTAGGTCAGCAGGCCGCCCAGGGCCAGCAGCGGCGCGCTGTCGTTCCGGGGCAGCGCGGAGAAGGCCTCCTCGCCGAACTGGGTGCGGACCTTCTTCTCCGCGTCCGCCGGGTCGAAGCGGCCCTCCGGCAGCTTTTCCCTCCGGCAGGAGAAGCGGCCCTCCAGCGCGGCGGTCAGCGCCGCGTCGTCATAGGCCGCGGCGTTCATCACCGCCTCGGCGGGGGAAAAGCGGCCCAGCTCGTTGATCAGGGCGGTCACGCGCTGGGCGCCGGTGAACACCGTCACCTGGGCCTGGCCGGTGGAGATGTCCGCCGCGCACAGGCCCGCCGCGGTGGTGCTGAGGTAGATGCCGCACAGGTAGTTGCTGCGTCCGGCGTCCAGGCAGGCCTCGTCCAGCACCGTGCCGGGCGTCACCGTGCGGATGATCTCCCGCTTTACCAGGCCCTTGGCCAGGGCGGGGTCCTCCATCTGCTCGCAGATGGACACCTTGTAGCCCTTGGCGATCAGCCGGGCGATATACCCCTCGGCGGAGTGGTAGGGCACGCCGCACATGGGGATGCGCTCGTCATCGGACTTGGTCTTGTCCTTGTCGCGGGTGGTCAGCGCCAGGTCCAGCTCCCGGGACGCCGTGCGGGCGTCCGGGCCGAACATCTCATAAAAATCGCCCAGCCGGAAAAACAGCAGGGAGTCGGGGTGCTTCTCCTTCTCCTCCATATACTGCCGCATCATGGGCGTCAGCTCTGCCATAGACAGGCTCCTTTCTCCCTTCGGGAAGTGTGCGCCCCGCCGGGGGCGCTCAGCCTAAAAAGCCCAGCAGGCCCAGCAGGCCGAAGGCGGTGTACAGCACGCACATGACCACCAGGATGATGGTGATCACGTTGTACAGGCCGCTGTTTTTCTTGGTGTGCTTGTATTTGCGGATATAGAACAGGGTGCCGCAGGTGATGCCCAGGGCCAGGGAGGACAGGTGGGTCATCACGGCGCTGTCCTTCATCACGGTCATGCGCAGGATCAGCACCACCAGCACCACGGCGAACTCCACCCCCAGGGTGATGTTCAGCCAGGTGGGCAGCTTGACACGCTCCTGCTGGCTGACCTTCTCCGCCACCTTCTGGGCCATGTAGGTCCCGGTGGTGTAGCCGCCGTAGTTGCTGTTTTTCTTCTTGGCGTGGTTGTTCTTGTTGGGGTTGCCCTTGGCCTTGCGAATGGCCTCCTCCTGGTTGGCGTACTGGTTCACGTTCATCTTATAGCTGTTTTTGGCCATTTACTCCGTCTCCTTTGCCTCTCCGCCGTTTCTCACGCATTCCTGTATCATTCTCAGCGCTTCCATGCTGCTGTCCGCGCGTATTTTCTCCCGGCTGCCGCTGAGCGACAGCTGATGCACGGTGGTGCCGTCAGGCCCGGCCAGGCCCACGAACACCGTGCCCACGGGGTTTCCCCGGTCGTCGCCGCCCGGCCCCGCCAGCCCGGTGACGGACACCGCGATGTCCGCCCCGGTGATGAGCCGCGCCCCCAGCGCCATGGCCCGCGCCACCGGCGCAGACACTGCGCCGCAGCGCGTCAGCAGGTTTTCGGGCACATGCAGCACCTGCTGCTTCACATGATCGGTATAGCTGACCACGCCGCCCAGGAACACCTGGGACGCGCCGGGCACGTCCGTCAGCTCCTTGGCGATCAGGCCGCCGGTGCAGCTCTCCGCTGCCGCCAGGGTCAGCCCCTTCTCCCGGCACAGGGCCAGGACCTCCGCTGCCATAGACCGAGCCATATCAGACCTCCGGCTTCACGCGGATCATCTCGCGCCCGGCCATGGCCCGCTGGCACAGGCCCTCTACGTCCAGCGCGGACTCGTACTCCCGGGTCTCCTCCACGCTGGGCTTGGTCTTGGGGTGCCGGGGCGTGAACACGGTGCAGCAGTCCTCGTAGGGCAGGATGGACGTGTCGAAGGTGCCGATGTGGCGGGCCAGCTTCACGATCTCCTCCTTGTCCATGCCGATCAGGGGACGCAGCACCGGCATGGTGGTCACGTCCTCACTGACGGCCAGGGCCTGCATGGTCTGGCTGGCCACCTGGCCCAGGTTCTCGCCGGTGACCAGGGCGCGGCAGCGCAGCTCCAGCGCCAGCATATTGGCCAGGCGCATCATGAAGCGCCGCATGATCAGGGTGAAGTGGTCCTCCGGGCACTTGCGGCGGATCTCCTCCTGAATTTCCGTAAAGGGGATGATGAACACCGCCAGCCGCCCGCACCAGGGCGTCAGCTCTTTGGCCAGCTGCAGGACCTTTTCCCGGGCCAGCTCGCCGGTGTAGGGGGGCGAGGCGAAGTGGATCATCTCCAGCTGGACGCCGCGCTTAGCGATCATATAGCTGGCCACGGGACTGTCGATGCCGCCGGAGAGCAGGCTCACTGCGTGGCCGCCCATGCCCAGCGGCAGGCCGCCGGCGGCGGCCTCGGCAGGGCCGTGGACGTAGGCTGCGTCCTCCCGGACCTCGATATACACCGTCAGCTCCGGGTGGTGGACGTCCACCGTCAGGTGGGGGAAGGCGTCGTGCAGCGCGCCGCCCACCCACTGGCTCAGCTGGATGCTGCCCATGGGGAAGGACTTGTCCGCCCGCTTGCTCTCCACCTTGAAGGACTTGACGGCGTTCAGCGCGCCGCCCAGATAAGTCTTGGCGGTATCAAAGATGGCCTCCTTGCTCTTTTCGCAGGGCAGGGCGCGGGTGATGGCGATGATGCCGAACACCTGCTTGCAGGCGGCATACGCCCCGGCCATGTCGCAGGTGTCCTCCGCCGGCTCCACATAGATGGTGGACTGGCGGGAGTATATCTTCCACTTGCCGAACCGCTGGGTGCGGCGGCGGATGTTGCTCATCAGCTTCATCTCAAAGCTGCGGCGGTTCAGGCCCTTCAGGACCACCTCGCCCAGCTTGCACAGGATAATTTCGTGCATGGGTGTGTTCTCTCCTTACGTTGTTGGTGTATGCGTTGTCGGGTAGGGCGGAAAAGATACCGCCGCGTTACTTCAGCATACTGCTGCTGCGGTACTGGATGGCCTCTGCCAGGTGGGCGGCCTGGATGCGCTCGCTGCCCTCCAGGTCGGCGATGGTGCGGGCCATGCGCAATATGCGGTCGTGGCTGCGGCCGGTGAGGCCCAGCCGCTCAAAGGCGCCCTGCATCAGCTTTTCGCCGGCGGCGTCCAGCGCGCAGTACTGCCCGATCATGGCGGGGGTCATATAGGCGTTGCAGGACACCTCGGTGCCGGCGTAGCGCTGCTTCTGCACCTCCCGGGCGGCGTTGACCCGGGCGCGGACGTCCGCGGAGGACTCCGGCTTCTCCCGGCGGCGCATGGCCTCGTACTCCACGGAGGGGACGTCGATGTGCATGTCGATGCGGTCCAGCAGCGGGCCGGAGATGCGCTGCATATACTGCTCCACCTGCTGGGGAGAGCAGGTACACCGCCCGGAGGGGTGGCCGTACCAGCCGCAGCGGCAGGGGTTCATGGCGCACACCAGCATGAAGCGGCTGGGCAGCGTCAGGGAGCCGGAGGCCCGGGTGATGGTGACGAAGCCGTCCTCCAGCGGCTGGCGCAGCGTCTCCAGCGCCGCCTTGCTGAATTCCGGCAGCTCGTCCAGAAACAGCACGCCGTTGTGGGCCAGGGATATCTCTCCCGGCCGGGGTATCCCCCCGCCGCCGGACAGCGACACGGTGGAGGCCGTGTGGTGGGGGCTGCGGAAGGGCCGCGTATCCACCAGCGGGTGCCGCGGGTCGGTCATGCCCGCCACGGAATAGATCTCCGTGGTCTGCAGGGCCTCCGCCCGGGTCATATCCGGCAGGATGGACGGCAGCCGCCGGGCCAGCATGGACTTTCCCGCGCCGGGAGAGCCCACCAGCAGCACATTGTGGCCGCCGGCAGCGGCGATCTCCAGCGCCCGCTTCACATTCTCCTGCCCCATGACGTCGGCAAAGTCCGGCAGGGGTCGGTCCTCGTGGCCCGGCGTCCACCTGGGCGCGGGCGTCATGGGCGTGTCGCCGGTCAGGTGGGCCAGCAGCTGGCCCACATCCTCCACGCCGTAGACGGTGAGGCCGTCGGCCAGCGTGGCCTCGGCGGCGTTGGCGGCGGGGACATACAGGGTGTCGAACCCCAGGCGGGCGGCGGTCAGCGCCATGGGCAGCACGCCGGTCACCGGGCGCAGCGCCCCGGACAGGCTCAGCTCGCCCAGAAAGGCCGCGCCCTGCGGCAGCGGGCGTATCTCCTCTGCCGCGGCCAGGATGCCCAGCAGGATGGGCAGGTCGTAGACCGTGCCCTCCTTGCGCACCCGGGCCGGGGCCAGGTTCACCGTGATGCGGCTGACCGGGAATTTGGCCCCGCAGTTCTTCACCGCCGCGCGGACCCGCTCCCGGGACTCCTTCACCGCCGCGTCCGGCAGGCCCACCACGTCGAAGCCCGGCAGTCCGCCGGACAAAAAGCATTCCACCGACACCTCATAGCCGGTGATGCCCGTGAGCCCCAGTGAACGGACCGTCACCATCATGGACAGCGCCCCCTTTACACTAATTTTATAGCACAGTACATTGTACCATAAAATTTCCCCGGTGAACAGCCAATTTTTCCAAAAAAACGCCGGGGGCTTTGCGCGGAGTGCATGAACCTTTGCCGGGGATATGAGAATTTTTGTGCAGGGCGCTAAAAAAGTTTCAGCGTGGCACAAATCACGAAAATGAGGTTTACATCCGAAAAATTTTGTGCTACTATGACGGTGCCGAACATTCCGTACAAGGGGTTTCTGCGCCCTTCTGGCGATACGGAACTTATTAAAGTAAGGAGGCTCATTATGGTAAGAAAAATGAAGTCTATGGATGGCAACAACGCAGCTGCGCACGTCAGCTATGCGTTTTCTGAGGTCGCTGCCATCTACCCCATCACCCCGTCCAGCCCCATGGCCGACTTTGTGGACCAGTGGAGCGCCAACGGCCTGAAGAACATCTTCGGCACCAAGGTCAAGGTGGTCGAGATGCAGTCCGAGGCCGGCGCTGCCGGTGCCGTCCACGGCTCTCTGGGCGCCGGTGCCCTGACCACGACGTACACCGCGTCCCAGGGCCTGCTGCTGATGATCCCCAACATGTACAAGATCGCGGCGGAGCAGCTGCCCTGCGTGTTCCACGTCTCCGCCCGTACCGTGTCCACCCAGTCCCTGAACATCTTCGGTGACCACTCCGACGTGATGGCCTGCCGCCAGACCGGCTTTGCCATGCTGTGCGAGGGCAACGTCCAGGAGGTCATGGACCTGAGCCCCGTGGCCCATCTGGCCGCGCTGGAGGGCAAGGTGCCCTTCATCAACTTCTTCGACGGTTTCCGCACCTCCCACGAGATCCAGAAGATCGCCGTGTGGGACTATGAGGACCTGAAGGACATGTGCGACATGGACGCCGTGGCCGAGTTCCGCAAGCACGCGCTGAACCCCGAGCATCCCCACATGCGCGGCAGCCACGAGAACGGCGACATCTTCTTCCAGCACCGCGAGGCCTGCAACCAGTACTACACCGCTCTGCCCGCCGTGGTGGAGAAGTACATGGACAAGATCAACGCCAAGCTGGGCACCGACTATAAGCTGTTCAACTACTACGGCGCCGCCGATGCCGACCGCGTGATCGTGGCCATGGGCTCTATCTGCGATGTGGCCGAGGAGGTCATCGACTATCTGAACGCCCACGGCGAGAAGGTCGGCCTGGTCAAGGTCCGCCTGTATCGCCCCTTCGCCCCGGAGAAGCTCATCGAGGCCATTCCCGCCACCTGCAAGAAGATCGCCGTGCTGGACCGCACCAAGGAGCCCGGCGCACAGGGCGAGCCCCTGTATCAGGACGTGGTCACCGCGCTGGCCAACGCCGGACGCAATGACATCCAGGTCATCGGCGGCCGCTACGGTCTGGGCAGCAAGGATACGCCTCCCGCCTCCGTCTTTGCCGTGTACAGCGAGCTGAAGAAGGGCGAGATGAAGCGTCAGTTCACCATCGGTATCGTGGACGACGTCACCAACCTGTCCCTGCCCGAGGACAAGAACTGTCCCAACACCGCCGCAGAGGGCACCATCGAGTGCAAGTTCTGGGGCCTGGGCGGCGACGGCACCGTGGGCGCCAACAAGAACTCCATCAAGATCATCGGCGACCACACCGACAAGTATGTGCAGGCGTACTTCCAGTACGACTCCAAGAAGACCGGCGGCGTGACCATCAGCCACCTGCGCTTCGGCGATCACCCCATCCGCAGCCCGTATTACATCAACAAGGCTGACTTTGTGGCCTGCCACAACCCCAGCTATGTGACCAAGGGCTTCAAGATGGTGCAGGACGTCAAGCCCGGCGGCGTGTATATGATCAACTGCCAGTGGGACTTCGACGAGCTGAACCACCACATGGACGCCGCGTCCAAGCGCTATATCGCCCGGAACAACATCCAGCTGTACACCATCGATGCCATTGATCTGGCCATCGAGATCGGTATGGGCAAGCGCAACAACACCATCCTCCAGTCCGCGTTCTTCTCCCTGGCCAAGGTCATGCCGGAGGAGGAGGCCATCACCTACATGAAGGAGAAGGCCAAGGCCTCCTACCTGAAGAAGGGTCAGGACGTTGTGGACATGAACTACAAGGCCATCGATCTGGGCGCCACCGCCTACAAGAAGATCGACGTGCCCGCTGACTGGGCCAACGCCGTGGACACCAAGCCCGCCAAGGAGCTCGAGGGCAAGCCCGAGCTGGTGAAGATGGTCAAGGACATTCTGGAGCCCGTGGGCAAGATGGACGGCGACAGCCTGCCCGTTTCCGCCTTTGTGGATCATGTGGACGGCCAGTTCGAGCTGGGCGCCGCCGCCTACGAGAAGCGCGGCGTGGCCGTGTCCGTCCCCACCTGGGACAGCGCCAAGTGCATCCAGTGCAACCAGTGCGCCTATGTCTGCCCCCACGCCACCATCCGTCCCTTCGCCCTCACCGCTGACGAGGCGGCCAAGGCGCCCGCGGCGGCCAAGATCGTGGACGTCAAGGCCGGCAAGGGCAAGGGCACCTATCAGTTCACCATGGCCATCAGCCCGCTGGACTGCATGGGCTGCGGCGTCTGCATCGGCGCCTGCCCGGTGAACGCCCTGTCCATGGTCGCCCAGGAGGGCGAGCTGCCCCAGCAGGATGTGTTCGACTACTGCGTGGCAGAGGTCAGCGAGAAGAAGGATATGCAGGACAACACCGTCAAGGGCAGCCAGTTCAAGCAGCCCATGCTGGAGTTCTCCGGCTCCTGCGCCGGCTGCGCCGAGACCAGCTATGCCCGTCTCGTCACCCAGCTGTTCGGCGACCATATGTACGTCTCCAACGCCACCGGCTGCTCCTCCATCTGGGGCGGTCCCGCGGCTACCTCTCCCTACTGCACCAACAAGGAGGGCCACGGCCCCGCATGGTGCAACTCCCTGTTCGAGGATAACGCCGAGCACGGTCTGGGTATGTTCACCGGCCAGAACAAGATCCGCCAGGATCTGGCTGACAAGACCCGCCAGCTCATCGCTGTGGAGTGGGCCCGTCCTGAGCTGAAGGCCGCTGCACAGGCGTGGCTGGATACCATGGACGACGGCACCGCCAACGCCGAGCCCACCAAGGCCTACGTCAAGGCACTGGAGGAGAGCATCTGCACCGTGGAGGAGCTGGCTGCCGTGCCGCAGCTTGCCGAGCACGCCGCTGAGCTGAAGGCCAAGGGCGCTCTGCTGTGCGACTGCGAGGCCTGCACGCTGGCTGCCGACATCCTCAGCAAGAAGGAATACCTGGCCAAGAAGTCCATGTGGATCTTCGGCGGCGACGGCTGGGCCTACGATATCGGCTACGGCGGACTGGATCACGTCATCGCCTCCAAGCAGGATGTGAACATCTTCGTGTTCGATACCGAGGTGTACTCCAACACCGGCGGACAGGCCTCCAAGGCCTCCAACATCGGTCAGGTGGCACAGTTTGCCGCTGCCGG
This sequence comes from uncultured Oscillospiraceae bacterium, assembly GCA_934623575.1. Classification (GTDB taxonomy): domain Bacteria; phylum Bacillota; class Clostridia; order Oscillospirales; family Oscillospiraceae; genus Vescimonas. The sequence continues at coordinate 21,665 of CAKTVL010000014.1, read as the reverse complement.
TAAGGAAGTGAAGAAGAAGAGCCTGGCCGAGATCGCCATGCAGTACGGCTATGTGTACGTGGCACAGGTGGCCATGGGCGCCAACCCCGCGCAGACCATCAAGGCCATCACCGAGGCCGAGGCCTATCACGGCCCGTCCCTGATCATCGGCTACAGCCCCTGCGAGATGCACAGCATCAAGGGCGGCATGATGAACTGCCAGAAGGAAATGAAGAAGGCCGTGGACTGCGGCTACTGGAACCTGTTCCGCTACAATCCCGACGGCGGCGACAAGAAGTTCACCCTGGACTCCAAGGCCCCTGCCGGCGGCTATCAGGACTTCCTGATGAACGAGGCCCGCTACTCCCGCCTGACCCGCGAGTTCCCCGAGCGCGCCGACGTACTGTTCCAGCGCAACGAGGACGAGGCCAAGGCCCGTTACGAGCACCTGCTGAAGCTCATCGAGATGTACGACAAATAAGCCGTAAAAAAGCAAAAAAGAAGCAGCCCACGGGCTGCTTCTTTTTTGCGGCAGGCGCTTGACGCTCGGCCGCCTGTGCGCGTATAATATTCCCATTCTGTTCCAAATCAAAAGAGGGAGGGCCCCCATGAAGAACCGCCTTATCGCCGCGCTGCTGGCGCTGGCCATCGGCGCGCCGCTGTATCTGCTCAGCGCCAACGCCGCCCCTGCCGCCGCGGCCGCATCCGCCGGGCCTGCCCGGGCGGTGTCGATGCTGAAAAGCCTGCCCGGCGCCGCCGCGCTGTCCGAGGCCCTGTCCCTGTCCGCCGTGGACGCCGCGGAGCAGCTGGACCGGGCCAATGAGACGGTGCGCCTGGCCGTGGAGCGGGTCAAGGGGCCCCAGGGCATCGACCTGAAGTGGTGGCAGACCCACTACAAGGACATCATCGGCTACGTCTACAGCCCGGGAACGCCCATCAGCTACCCCGTCGCCTACGACGGCGACAACGAGTACTATCTGCACCACGACCTGTACGGCAACTACAGCGAATACGGCACCATCTTTCTGGACGCCCGGGTGCCCAGCGACTTCTCCGGGCAGAACAACGTGCTGTACGGCCACCACATGTCCGACGGCTCCATGTTCGCCTCCATCTCCAACTACAAGCAGCAGTGGTACTACGACGCACACCCGTACTATTTCCTGTACACCAACGACGGCACCTATCGGGTGGATCTGTTTGCCGGCATCATCGTCCCCGGCGAGCACGAGGTGTTCGGCACCTCCCTCTCCGCCGGACAGCTGCAGCGCTTTATCAACGATTCCACCTTCTACTCCGGCAAGGGCGTGCCCTCCGGGCAGATCATGACCCTGTGTACCTGCTCCTACGAGGCCGCCAATTACCGCTACGTCATTCTGGGCGAGATGGTCAAGCTGGAGAACACCGACACCACGGAGGCAAGCACATGACCCACGAAGAACAACAGGCGATCCTGGACGCCATCCTCACCCGCGCCAACCGGCCCGGCAGCTTCAATGTGGAAAACGGCATCCGCCTGACGGATATATCCGACGGCGCGGCGAAGGGCCAGGTGGCCCTGACGGGGCGGCACCTGAACCCCCTGGGCATCATCCACGGCGGCGTGTACTGCACGCTGATGGACCAGGTGGCCGGGGCGGCGGCCTGCTCCCGGGGCAGCCGCTGCGTCACCGTGGACTGCGAGACGCGGTTTCTGGACGCCGCCGACGGCGGCGCCCTCTACGGCCACGCCCGGGCCGTCCGCATGGGGCACACCATCGTGGTCATGCGGGCCTGGGTCACCGACAGCCGGGGCGTCACCTGCGCCGAGGGGACCTATACCTTCCGCATGAAGCCCGGCTTTCCCGCAGAGTGACACGGAATGATAAAAACGCCCCGACAGGGGCGTTTTTTTCGCTTTCGGTTGCAATCCCGCGGCAAATAGGCTATCATAGCAGCAGTACAAATCTTTCTCCCGGAGGAAACCGCTATGTGGTATGCGATCCTGCTGGCCGCCTGCATCGGGCTGGACCAGCTTTTGAAATGGTGGGTCACCGCCAATCTGGAGGTGGGCCAGTCCGCCGCCCTGCTGCCGGGCATCGTCCGCCTGACGCGCCTGCACAACACCGGTGCGGCCTGGAGCAGCTTTTCCGGCAAGACCGGGGTGCTGGCGGTGGTCACCATCATCCTGATGGCCGCCGTGGTCTGGCTGGTGGTGAAGAAGCTCGTCCGGCACCCCCTGGGGCTGACCGCCGCCATGCTGGTGCTGGGCGGCGGCGTGGGCAACATGATCGACCGCCTCTTCCGCGGCTATGTGGTGGATATGTTCGACCTGGAGTTCATGGACTACCCTATTTTCAACCTGGCGGACATCTTTGTGGTGGTGGGCGTTATCTTGGGCGCCGTGTACTACCTGTGGTTCTACGACAAATACGACAAGCCGAAGAAGGAGCCGGAGCATGATCCAGGAGCTGACAGCCACAACTGAACACGCCGGACTTCGGCTGGATGCCTTCCTGTCCGCTGACGGGGGCCTTACCCGGTCCCAGGCCGCCCGGCTCATCGAGGAGGGGCGGGTCTGCGTCAACGGCAGGGCCGCCGCCAAAAGTGCGCGCCTTGCCGGCGGGGAGACCGTCACCGTGGACATCCCGGAGGTGCGGGACACGGCGCTGGTGCCGCAGGACATCCCGCTGGACGTGGTCTATGAGGACGAGGACGTCATCGTGGTCAACAAGCCCAAGGGGCTGGTGGTCCACCCTGCCCCCGGCCACCCGGACGGTACGCTGGTCAACGCCCTGCTGCACCACTGCGGCGACAGCCTCTCCGGCATCGGCGGCGAAAAACGGCCGGGCATCGTCCATCGCATCGACCGGGACACCAGCGGCCTGATTATCGCCGCCAAAAACGACGCCGCCCATCTGGCGCTGTCCGCCCAGCTGAAGGACCACTCCCTCTCCCGCACCTACGAGTGCCTGGTCACCGGCAGCATGAAGCAGGACAGCGGCACCGTGGACGCGCCCATCGACCGCGCCCCCGGCGACCGGAAGAAAATGGCCGTGGTGCCCGCCGGACGCCGCGCCGTCACCCACTGGGAGGTCATCGCCCGCTACAGCGGCGTCACCCACCTGCGCTGCCGGCTGGAGACGGGACGTACCCACCAGATCCGCGTCCACATGGCCTATATCGGCCACCCCATCCTGGGCGACACGGTCTATGGCGCCAAGAAGCCGGTGCCGGGCCTTACCGGCCAGTGCCTGCACGCCACGGGCCTGCGGTTCGTCCATCCCCGCACGGGACAGGTGGTGGAGCTGCACTGTCCCCTGCCGGAGGAATTCACCCGGATGCTGGAAAAGCTGGAAAAGAGACAATGAAAAAGAGCCGCCCGCAGGCGGCTCTTTTTTGTATATATACTTACTCCTCTGTCTCGATCAGGCCATAGCCGCCGTTGTTGCGGTGATAGACCACGCAGACCACGTTGCTGTCGATGTTGCGGAACACATAGAAGGAGTGCCCCAGCAGGTTCATCTGCAGCACGGCCTCGTCGGTGGTCATGGGCCTGACGGAGAAGCGCTTGGTGCGGATAATGTCGAAGTCATTGTCCTCCACCATGTCGAACTCGGCGGGTACGGTGGACACCAGCGCGTCGGGACGCAGGTTCTTGGCCAGACGGGTCTTGTTCTTGCGGATGCGGCGGTCGATAAAGCTGACGGCCTCGTCGATGGCGCTGCGCATATCGCCGTCGGGGTCCTCGGTCTGTGCGCGGAACAGCGTGCCGTTGGCGGCTCGGATGGTCAGCTCCACCACGCAGCGGTTCTTTTTCTCCACAGCAAAGGTCACAAAGGCGTCTGCCTCCTCCGGGAAATACTTGTCCAGCTTACTGATCTTTTTTTCGGCGTATTCCTTGATGGAGTCGTTGAGGGAGATCTTCTTGCAGGCGAATGTGAACTTCATAGTGTTTGCTCCTTTCCGTAACGGGTAACGGTGCAAGGGTCGGGGAGTCGTTTCCCCTTATCCTTGACTAATTATAGCAAATATGTCTTGCGTTGAAAAGAGGGTTTGGAAGAATTTGTGAAATGTTCACAAAAAATTCGCGGAACGGTCAAATTCGACAGCCTTCGACTTTTTCCGCCAAAATGCGGCAAAAGTTCCTATTTACAAGCGCTTCGACCCGGTGTACTATATTTATCGGAGGCTTTCCAATATCCCACCCGCTTGCGCCGCTCCCTCGGGGGCGGCGTCTTTTTTTGCGAAAAGGCCCGCGTTCTTGTTTTTCCGCCCCGGGTGTGCTATACTGTCCCCGATATTTCAACTTGGCCCCCACCGGGGGCAGGGAGGGTCTCTTGGAAAGAACACGGGTACAGATCCCCGCCGCGCAGCTGGCGCGCCAGCGGGACTTTGAAGCAAAAATAAAGGAGCTGCACGCCGCCCGGCCCCTCCGGGCCATGGTGGATACCTTCGGCTGCCAGCAGAACGTGGCCGACAGCCAGCACATCATGGGCATGCTGGAGGCCATGGGCTGCACCTTTACCGACGATCCCGCCCAGGCGGATGTGGTGGTGCTGAACACCTGCGCCATCCGCGACCACGCGGAAAAGCGGGTCTATGGCAATCTGGGCGCCCTGACCCACACGAAAAAGGCCCATCCGGAGCAGGTGATCTGCCTGTGCGGCTGCATGGCCCAGCGCCCGGAGGTGGCGGAGAAGGTGCGGCAGTCCTACCGCCATGTGGACCTGGTGTTCGGCCCCCAGGCCCTGTGGAAATTCCCGGAGCTGCTGTATCAGGTCTACACCCAGCGCCGCCGGGTGTTCTCCGTGGCCGACGAGCACGGCGCCATCGCCGAGGGCATGCCCGTGGTGCGGGAGGGCCGCACCCGCGCGTGGGTGTCCATCATGTACGGCTGCAACAACTTCTGCTCTTACTGCATCGTGCCCTACGTCCGGGGCCGGGAGCGCAGCCGCGACCCGGAGAAGATCATCGCCGAGGTGCGCCAGCTGGTGGCCGACGGCTTCAAGGAGATCACCCTGCTGGGGCAGAACGTCAACTCCTACGGCAAGGACCTGGGCACTGGCTATGACTTCGCCGACCTGCTGACGGCGCTGGACGAGATCGAAGGGGACTATCTCATCCGCTTCATGTCCTCCCAGCCCAAGGACGCCAGCTATAAGCTCTTTGACGCCATGGCCAACTGCCGCCATGTGGCCAAGCAGCTGCACCTGCCGGTGCAGTCCGGCTGCGACCGGGTGCTGCGGGCCATGAACCGTCCCTACGACGTGGCTAAATATCTGGATCTCATCACCTACGCCCGGAAGGTCATGCCCGACCTGGTGCTGACCAGCGACGTGATCATCGGCTTCCCCGGCGAGACGGAGGCCGAGGCCATGGAGACGGTGGCGCTGGTGGAAAAAGTGCGCTTCGACGCGCTGTTCACATTCATATTCTCCCCTCGCCCCGGCACCCCGGCGGCCAAAATGGACGACCCCGTCCCCCGGGAAGAGAAGCAGAAGTGGTTCGACCGCCTGTGCGCCGTGCAGAACGGCATCTCCGAGGAGCTGCACCGCCAGTATGTGGGGCAGACCCTCCGCTGCCTGGTGGACGGCCAGAGCGACGACGCCCGCTGGCCCCTGACCGCCCGCACCGCCGGCGGCCGGCTGGTCCACTGCACCGGCGATGCCGCCGCCGTGGGCGAGTACCGGAACGTGAAGATCACCGACAGCAACACCTGGGCCCTGTTTGGCGAGGTGGAATGAGGAAAAATGAACTCGCACCAAAAAGAACCACCATCCGGTAGGATGGTGGTTCTTTTTGGTGCGAGTGGTGATACAGAACTTTTTGAAAAAGCCAGTAATATCAACGGTTTTCAAGGCGGACGAGTAGCAAATAACTTGTATATATCCCCTTTTCGGGCGACTGTTTTTAAGACAGCCGCCCTTTTTCTATACCTAAATTCAAGTGTTGTGATTAGGGTGCGAAAGCCTCTGTTTTTTCCTCTCTGACCGCCGCAAGCAGGCGGGCATGGATGTTTTCCTATGGATCACATCCGAGAGGCAAACCGGAGGCTTTTTTCATCGAAATCAACACTTTTCATTTTCAGAGGAAGGAGGTGCGAAGATGGCTGTATTCCGTATCGAAAAGACCAGGGATTACACGGTCATGTCAAACTATCATCTGCGGGATATGTCGCTGTCGCTGAAAGCGAAAGGGCTTTTATCTCTCATGTTGTCTCTGCCGGAGAATTGGGACTACACCATGAAGGGTCTTGCCCGTATCTGCAAGGATGGAATTGACAGCATCAGTGGTGGCATCCGGGAGCTGGAGGCGCACGGCTATCTGATCCGTGCGCGTGTCCGTGGCGCAAACGGGCAGCTCGGCTCTATCGAATACACTATTCTGGAACAGCCTAAAACGCCATCACCTACACAGGAAAAACCTATACGGGAAAATCCCGTACAGGCAAATCCAATGTTGGACGCTCCAATTCAGGAGAACCCCGCCCAATTAAATAAAGAAGAATCAAGTAACTATCCATCAAAGACAGATTTATCAATTACGCAAGAATCAAGTCCTATCCTATCAAGTCCCCCAGTCCCCAGGGAGCGGAGCGGGCAGGACGGGATGCGAAAGCGGGAAAGCTATCGGGCATTGATCTTGGAGAACATCGAATATGACGTTCTTTCGCAGAACGTGCAGTTGGATAAAGACCGGCTGGACGAGCTGGTGGAGCTCATGGTGGATACCGTCTGCTCCAACCGGGAGATGATCCGTGTCGCCGGGGACGACTACCCGGCTGAGGTCGTCCGGTCACGGTTCCTGAAGCTGAACGCCTCGCACATCGAGTATGTCCTTGACCGGATGCGGGAGAACACCACCTATGTCCGCAACATCAAGAAATATCTGCTGGCGGCGCTGTATAACGCCCCGGTCACGATGGACAGCTATTACACATCCCTTGTCAGCCATGACCTGTACGGCAGCGGAGATCGGAGGTGAACGCCTTGCAGGAAGAAATCACGCAGAAAACCCTTGCGCTTTGTGTGGAGGCCAGCAAAATGACCGCTCAACTCTTGCAGCAGGCCATGAAGAAGGTGCTGGCGGATATGGAGAAGCACAAGAAAAATCCGCAGCTCCGGCACGGCAAGCAGACGCTCCGGCAGCTTATGAAGCACAACACCGGCGTTTCCAACATTGAGATCACGGATCAGAATATCCGGGCCTTTTCTTCCACGGCGAAGAAGTACGGCCTGGATTTTGCTTTGAAGAAGGACACCTCCGGCGAGCATACCCGATACCTGGTATTCTTCAAGGGCCGGGACGCCGATGTGATTACAGCGGCCTTCCGGGAGTTTTCCGCTAAAAATATGAGCCGCGAGAGCCCCCCTTCCATCCGGCGCAAGCTGGAAAAGGCGCAGGAGCAGTCCAAAACGCAGCACAAGGAGCAGGAGCGCGGTGAGAAGGTCAAGACCAGAGAACGGAGTGTGGAGCGATGAAGGATAAACTCCAAAAATATCTTCTGCCGAATCTGCCGTATCTGTTCTTCGTGTATCTCTTTGATAAGCTCTGCGAGGCGGTGCGGCTGGCGCCGGGGCCTGACGTCTCGGAAAAGTTGCTGCATATCGGACAGGGCTTTCAGACGGCCTTCGCCAGCTCTGCGCCCAGCCTTCATGTGCTGGATATCTGCGTCGGCATCCTCGGTGCGGTTCTCGTCCGGCTGGCGGTATATGTCAAGAGCAAGAACGCGAAGAAGTACCGCAAGGGTATCGAATACGGCTCTGCCCGCTGGGGTACGGCGGCGGATATTGCGCCCTACATAGACCCCGTTCCCGATTGGAACATCCCCCTGACCAGGACAGAAAGCCTCACCATGACCAGCCGCCCGAAGCAGCCAAAGTATGCGAGAAACAAAAATATTCTCGTCATCGGCGGCTCCGGCAGCGGCAAGACGCGGTTCTTTGTCAAACCGTCCATCATGCAGATGCACAGCTCCTATGTCATCACCGATCCAAAAGGGCAACTTTTGACGGAAACAGGAAAAATGCTCCTGCACGGCGCACCGAAGCTGGACGAGAACGGAAAGCCGGTGCGGGACAGTCGCGGCAAGGTCATCTATGAGCCCTACCGTATCAAAGTCCTGAACACCATCAACTTTTCCAAGAGTATGAAATATAACCCGCTGGCCTATGTGCGCTCCGAGAAGGATATCCTCAAACTGGTCAATGTCATCATTGCCAATACGAAGGGCGACGGCGAAAAATCCTCCGAAGATTTTTGGGTCAAAGCCGAGCGGCTTTTATACTGCGCCCTGATCGGCTACATCTGGTATGAGGCAGAGCCAGAGGAACGGAACTTCATCACGCTTCTGTACCTGCTAAACGCCTGCGAAGCCAGAGAGGACGACGAGACCTATAAAAGTCCCGTAGATATCCTCTTTGACGATTTGGCAAAAAAGCAGCCGGAGCACTTCGCCGTCAAGCAGTATGTCAAATTCAAAATGGCGGCGGGCAAGACACTCAAAAGCATTTTGGTGAGCTGCGGCGCCCGCCTCGCCCCCTTCGATATCAAGGAGCTTCGGGACATTATGACGGAGGATGAATTGGAGCTGGACACAATGGGTGACCGGAAAACGGCGCTGTTCCTCATTATGAGCGATACCGATACCACCTTCAATTTCGTCATTGCCATGCTGCAGAGCCAGCTTTTCAACCTGCTCTGCGACAAGGCGGACGATTTCTATAACGGGCGGCTGCCTGTCCACGTGCGGTGCCTCCTGGACGAGTTTGCCAACATCGGTCAGATACCGAACTTTGATAAGTTGATCGCGACCATACGAAGCCGTGAGATATCGGCTTCTATTATTCTGCAGTCGCAAAGCCAGTTAAAGACCATCTACAAGGACGCGGCAGATACCATCGTCGGCAACTGTGACAGCACCTTGTTTTTGGGAGGCAAGGAGAAAGGGACGTTGAAAGAGATTTCGGAGCTGCTGGGCAAGGAGACCATCGACAGCCTGAGCCAGTCCGAAAATCGCGGCGCGCAGACCTCTCACGGCCTCAGTTATCAGAAATTAGGAAAGGAGTTGATGACCCAGGACGAAATTGCTGTCATGGACGGCGGCAAGTGTATTTTGCAGCTTCGGGGCGTGCGTCCGTTTTTCAGCGATAAGTTTGATATCACGAAGCATCCCCGCTACCAATATCTGTCCGACGCCGACAAGAGAAACGTCTTTGACGTAGAACGGTACATGAAACGCAGACCGGCCATTGTGAAGCCGGACGAGCCTTTCGATATGTACGAATTGAACGCATCCGATCTGGAACCCGACAACAACAATTCTACAAAACGAAAGGAAAAATGATTTATGGATTTCTTCAACAGTGCTATTGACGTATTGCAGACTCTCGTGATCGCCCTGGGCGGCGGCCTGTGCGTGTGGGGCGGCATCAACCTTCTGGAAGGTTACGGCCAGGACAACCCTGCGGCCAAAAGCCAGGGTGTCAAGCAGCTCGTCGCGGGCGGCGGTGTGGCGCTGATCGGCGTGACCCTGATCCCCCTGCTGTCCGGTCTGCTGGGCTGAGCCCTATCAAAATCTCAGAGGCGGCTCCCGTTTCACGGCGGGAGCTGCCTCCAAGGAGGTGATCTCCCGTGATAATCGACACGATCCAGGAATGGTTCAAGGAGGTGCTGATCGACGGCATCATCTCAAACCTTTCCGGGACCTTTGATACCGTGAATACGAAGGTGGCCGAGATCGCAGGCGAGGTCGGCATGACGCCCTCCGGCTGGAACGGCGGTATCTTCAACATGATCCGCAGCCTGTCCGAAACGGTCATTGTCCCCATTGCAGGCATCATCCTCACCTTCGTCATGTGCTATGAGCTGATCCAGTTGATCGTCGAAAAAAATAATCTCCATGATTTTGACACCTGGCTTTTCTGGAAGTGGATTTTCAAGACCTTCTGCGCGGTGCTGATCGTCACGAACACCTGGAATATCGTTATGGCGGTGTTCGACGTGGCGCAGAGCGTGGTCGATCAGAGCGCAGGCGTCATCATCTCCGATGCTGGGATCGACATTTCCGGCGTTGTGGGTGATCTGGAAACAACGCTGGCGGACTGGAGCATCGGTTCTTTGCTGGGCCTGTGGTTTCAGAGCGTCTTTGTGGGCCTCTGTTCGCATATCCTCACCATTGCCATTTTCCTTGTGATCTACGGAAGAATGATCGAGGTGTATTTGACCGTATCCGTGGGGCCGATCCCGTTTGCCACGATGGTCAACCGGGAATGGGGCCATACGGGGCAGAACTACTTGAAGTCCCTGCTGGCGCTGGGCTTTCAGGCATTTCTTATTATGGTCTGTGTCGGCATCTATGCGGTGCTGGTACAGAATATCGCCGTGGGGGATGATATTACCGTGGCGATCTGGGAGTGCATGGGCTACACGGTGCTGCTGTGCTACACGCTGTTCAAAACCGGCAGCCTTGCAAAAAGCCTGTTCGGAGCGCATTAAAGGAGGTATCAATTTTGGCATACGTAACGGTCCCGAAGGACCTGACAAAAATCAAAAGCAAGATGCTGTTCGGCCTGACGAAGCGGCAGCTTGTGTGTTTCGGATCGGCGGCGCTTGTGGGAGTGCCGCTTTTCTTTTTGAGCAAGGGCAGCATGGGTACGACCTCGGCGGCGCTGTGCATGATCCTTGTCATGCTCCCGTTCTTCCTGTTTGCCCTCTATGAGAAAAATGGACAAACGCTGGAAGTGATCCTGGGGCACCTGATCCAATGCAAGTTCATCCGTCCGAAGCGGCGCATCTATCAGACCAACAACGCCTATTCCGCCCTGGTGCGGCAGGCAAAACTGGAAAAGGAGGTACGGGCGATTGCTGAAAAGAACGGCAAAACCGGAAAACTCGCAGCCCGCCGCAAAGCGTAAGCTCACGCGGGCGGAGCGAAAACAGATTGAAGCCATCATCCGGCAGGCGAAGGGCGACGGCAAGCCCCATACCGTGCAGGACAGCATCCCGTTTCGGAACCTGTACCCGGACGGCCTGTGCAGGCTGGACGACCGGCTTTTCTCCAAGACCATAGCCTATGAGGACGTCAACTACCGTCTGGCGGGGCCGGACGACCAGCGGGATATCTTTGAACGCCTCTGCGATTTCTATAACGGCTATGATCCCTCCATCGGCGTGCAAATGACCCTGAGCAGCCGCCATGAGGACAAGAACGGAAACCTGTTCGGCATGGACGCCCAGGGCGACGCGCTGGATGATATGCGCGTGGAGGCGTCCGGCATCCTGCAAATACAGTATGAGCGCGGCAACAACGGCTTTGTAAAGCGCAAATATGTCACGCTGACCATCGAGGCGGAAAATCTTCCGGCGGCGCGGGCAAGGTTTTCCCGGATCGAGGCAGACACCCTGAACCGCTTCAAGGTCATGGGCGCGGGCGCAAGGGTGCTGGACGGCAAAGAGCGGCTGGCGCTGCTGCATGGCCTTCTCCATCCGGAGGGCGGACAATTCGCCTTTGAATGGAACTGGCTCCCGGCAAGCGGCCTGTCCGTCAAGGACTTTATCGCGCCTTCTTCCTTCGAGTTTGGCGAGACGCGGCGTTTCCGCATCGGCGAAATGTACGGCGCGGTGTCCTTTTTGCAGATATTGGCCCCGGAGATTCAGGACCGTATCCTCACGGATTTCATGGATGTGGAGGGAAACCTTCTCGTCACCATGCACGTCCGCGGCATCAACCAGAACGAGGCCATCAAGATGGTCAAGCGCAAGATCACCGATCTGGACGCCATGAAGATCCAAGAGCAGAAGAAGGCCGCCCGCAGCGGCTACGATCTGGATATTCTCCCCTCCGACCTCTCCACCTACGGCGGCGCGGCGAAAAATCTCTTGCAGGATTTGCAGAGCCGCAACGAGAGAATGTTCAATATGACCTTCCTCATGCTGCATCTGGCGCCCACGAAACAAAAGCTGGAGATTGCCGTTTCGCAGTCGGCCAGCGTCGCCCAGACGCACAACTGCATCCTGACCCGGCTGGACTTCCAGCAGGAGGACGGGCTTATGTCCTCGCTGCCGCTGGGCCTCAACCGTATCAAGATCGAACGGAGCCTCACCACATCGGCGCTGGCGGTATTTATCCCCTTCGTCACCCAGGAACTTTTTATGGGCGGCAATGCCATGTATTACGGCCTCAACGCTCTCTCCAACAACATGATCCTGCTGGACCGCAAGCAGTCCCGTTGTCCCAACGGCCTTGTGTTCGGCACACCGGGCAGCGGCAAGTCCATGAGCTGCAAGCGGGAGATTACCTATGTCATGCTGACCACGAAGGATAACGTCATCATCTGCGACCCGGAGGATGAATACTCCCCGCTGGTGAACCGGCTGGGCGGTCAGGTGATCCGGCTTTCCCCCAACAGCCGCGACTATGTGAATCCCCTGGATATCAACCTCAATTACAGCGAGGAAGAAAACCCGCTGGCGCTGAAAAGTGATTTCGTGCTGTCTTTCTGCGAGCTTATCATGGGCAGCAAGACGGGGCTGGAGGCTATCGAGAAAACCGTCATTGACCGGGCCGTGCAGATGATCTACCAGCCGTACTTCGCGGACCCGCGGCCGGAGAATATGCCCGTGCTGGGCGATCTGCTGGACGCGCTCATGGCGCAGGGCATCCCGGAGGCGGAGCGCGTGGCTCAGGCGCTCGACCTGTATGTAAACGGCTCGCTCAACTTCTTCAACCACCGTACCACCGTGGATATCCGCAACCGCCTTGTCTGCTTCGATATCAAGGGCCTCGGCAAGAATCTGAAAAAGCCGGGGATGCTCATTGTCCAGGACGCGGTGTGGAACACCGTCACGGTGAACCGCTCCATTGGACGGGCCACCTGGTATTTCGTGGACGAATTCCATTTGCTCTTGAAGGAGGAACAGACGGCGGCATACAGCGCCGAGATCTGGAAGCGTTTCAGAAAGTGGGGCGGCGTCCCGACCGGGGCGACGCAGAACCCGAAAGACCTACTTTCCTCGCCGGAGATCGAAAACATTCTGGAAAACAGCGATTTCATCTACCTGCTGAACTTGTCTGCTGGCGACCGCAAGCTGATGACGGAGCGGCTGAACATTTCCGCCGAGCAGCTTGCCTATGTGACCAACGCGGACCCCGGCAGCGGTCTTCTGTTCTTCCAGAATGTGATCCTTCCGTTCCGGGACGAGTTCCCGAAGGATACAGAGCTGTATAAACTTCTCACGACCAAGCCCAGCGAGGTCGCCCACGACGGGGAAAGCAGATAAGGAAAGGATGGGACAAGATATGAAATATGTGATCGACAGCAAAACCTACGAAAAGCATATCCGTGACGAGGTGCATCTTTACGGTCTGCTGCATCAGCTCGCATTCCTCGCCGGGAAGGTGAAGGACGAGGAGGACATGGCAAATCTGGTCGAGACGTCAAAGCACTACGGCGAGATCGCGGAGAAAAAGTTTGACGACTGGCTCATTCCCGGACGCTACCTGGCGTTCGGGGACCGGGATGATCTTGCCGAACTGAAGGCGGCGGAGCTTACGCCGCTGACTGCCGTACTGAAAGAGCATGATGCAAAAATCAGAGAAAAGCAGCGTGCAGCTTCCAGCAATGATCCCGCCTACATCATTTCCGGCAGCGCCTTCCGTATGCTGGTGGGCGATCTCTTTGACCTGCTGGCACAGTACGGATATCTCCGTAATCGTGTTCTGGATGTAAAAACGGAGCGGCAGCTTGCGCGGCTGCAAAAGAACCTCTCCGGCGACCACCCGGCGATCCGCAGGATGTACTGCAGGTGGGGCTTTGCGGAGGATCAGGGCGTCACCTGCTATGACATTCTGGAGGCAAAGCTGCGGCGCGCGCATCTGACGCCCTATGACCCGGACGGCAGCGAGGCCGACTATGACTGAGCTGACCCCAGTTACACAATGCCATGGTAAAAAGAGCCGCAAAAAACAGTAAATAAGGCAATTTCAGTATAATACGCTTAGTCACAATAAATATTTCTTCTACCTTATCGGGAATATGTATGCTATAATGTTGGCGTTCATAGTGAGGAGGTATGTATATTGAAGAAATATGTAGGATACATGGTTGCTTTTGTCTTTGGAACATATCTGTGGTTTGTACTTCTTCCGATGTGGTTTAATTACTCATTTCCAACAGGAGGATGGGACTGGTTGGGGTTTGTCGGTGTGGTTGGAGGCTTGTTTTTATCTGTGTGGTGTTTGAAAAAGCAGCAAGAGTTAAGTGTTGTTCCTTGTTTGGATGTTGACGCATATTCAACACTTGACAACAACGCCCAGAATAAAGTATTCCGAATATTTAATGACACAGATGGCCGAATCTACAATGACGGATATATTATTCTTAGAACACCAGGAAAAACGGAGCCAGATGGATTTAGGAAGAGTGCTAATATCAAGGTAACAAACAAGGGATTATCAACAGCATTTCAGGTATGTGTGTACCTTTACGATCTAAAAAGTGTTAAGGGGCTGGCATCTCTTGATGAAATAGCTACAACGCCCATTGATGATTTTTACGATAAGATTGATTATAAGGGCTATACATACTATGAGGAAACCGGTGTCGATGCCGAACCTGTAAAAAATGAAAGTGGCTGGCTTATATCTCCGCAGTACAATTTGTGTGCGAACGCTGGGGAGTTCAACCTCGTTTTTGATTTTTCCAAGGTAACTCAGAAATATCATTCTATTTTGAAATTTGAGTTTGAGGACATTTATCAGAAAAAGTACCATCAATTCTTGTACTTGTATTTCGATAAAGAAGAATGTGCTGCATTACCAATTTCAAAGTTATATTCACGATGAAGAAAACCTCGCTTCAACCGAAGCGAGGTTTTTCTATGCCCAAAATCAGGAGGTGAATACAAAATAGCAAATCAGCTGACCCATGTAAGCCTGTTTTCCGGCATCGGTGGGCTTGATCTGGCGGCGGAGGCGGCGGGTTTCCGCACCGTCTGTCAATGCGAGTGGGCAGACTATCCCTATTCCGTTCTGGAAAAGCACTGGCCGGATGTGCCGAGATTCCGGGATATTACTACTTTTACGAAGGAGGCGTTTTTTGAAAAAACAGGACTTGAAACAGTTACCGTCATCTCAGGCGGCTTTCCCTGTCAGCCCTTCTCCACCGCAGGGCAGCGAAGGGGCTTTGCGGATGAACGCTACCTGTGGCCGGAAATGTGCCGCGTTATTACCGAGCTGCGGCCCCGTTGGGTGCTTGGGGAAAATGTTGCTGGCTTCATCAATATGGGGCTCGACAAAACGATCTTTGACCTGGCAAAAGCGGGATACGCTGTTCTCCCATTCGTATTTCCGGCTTGCGGCGTCGGCGCATGGCATGAGCGCCAGCGAACTTTTATCGTCGCGGCTGATGTTTCCCACACCCCTTGCCTCCGACAAGAACACCTGCAGGGACGCGGCCAACCTGGATGTGTACCTCTCCGACAACGGAATATTCCGCAAGGTGAACAAGAGCGGCGCGATCTGGAGCCTCAGCCTGTCGGCGGCGGTATTCTATCTGACCCCGGCAGCATCGGAGGGCTACCGCTCCACGCTGAAACCGGCGGCGTTTCGCAACAGCGCTCCGTCTGCCAACCTGTCATCCCAGGTGATCCGGCAGGAGCGGCCGATATCCGAGACGGCGGCGCTGAACCCGGATTGGGTGGAATGGCTCATGGGCTTCCCCCGGAAATGGACGGACGTATCCTCTGGGCCGCTGAGCCGGAGGGAGTCCCCCGTATCACCGAGAACACCGCAGACCGCGCCCTACGGCTGAAAACCCTGGGCAACGCGGTCTGCCCGCCGCAGGCATACCCCATTTTCAAATATATCTCTATGATCGAGACGGGCGAGTGCGTGAGCATTTGCCCCTACGGAAAGGCAGGTGGTGACGCATGAAGGAATGGAAGGCCGCCGAGAAGGAGGCGCAGAAGATGACCCGCGACGGAGCCATTTCCGTCAACATGGTCACAGGCGAGGCGAGCCATGTTTCAGACCGTGCGCCGGAGCAGGACTATTCCCCCTCCGGCGATTCCACGGCGTTTGTTCACAGCGCGGCGGAGCGATTAGATGATCGGCGTATCCACAAAAGCGAAAAGAAAAAGCGCCGGAAACGACGCAGGTCCTACCGGGAGGGTACGGCGGCCAGCGATTGCCCATCCTCCCGTTTGCAGTTTACAGACGAGGAACGCGCTGCGCCGGAGCTGCAAAAGGCAATCCGCAAGTCCGACAAGGCGGCGGATAAGCTGGACGCGGCAAGAGCCGCCATTCCCGAAAAGCAGCCCTCATTTCATCAGCCGGTAAATCCGCTGGCACGGCCGCTGCAGGAGATCGGCCACGCCGCCCATGCGAAGGTGCATGAGGTAGAACAGGAAAATGTTGGCGTGGAGGCGGGGCACATGACGGAGCGCGGCATGGAAAAGGCTGTCCGCTACGGAAACCGCAAGCTCCAAAACTGGCAGACAGATCGCAAGCTGAAACCATGGCGGGAGGTATCCCATGCAGAGCAGGCGGCGGTTCAGGCCAACGCGGAGGCGCTGTACCAAAAGGCTTTGCGGGAGAATCCGCAGCTGGCAGCCAGCAATCCTATTTCCCGGATGTGGCAGAAAAAGAAGCTGCAAAAACAGTATGCCGCCGCATACCGGGCGGCGCATAGCGCCGGGGACGCGGCAGCAGCGGCGCAGACAGCATCGAAGGGCGCGAGGAAAAGCGCGGACGCGGCGAAGAAGGCCGGAGAGTTTGTTTCCAAACACAAAAAGGCATTTCTGATTGTGGGTGGGATCGGCCTGCTGCTGGTCATGCTGCTGGGGCTGCTGCAATCCTGTTCCTCCATCTTCGGCGGAGGTGTGTCCAACATCGTTGCGTCCTCCTATCTCTCCGAGGATGCGGACCTGCTGGCGGCGGAGGCCGCCTACTGCGCGATGGAGGATGAATTGCGGGAGTATCTGGACACCTACGAGCAGACCCACGACTATGACGAGTACCATTTTGATCTGGACGAGATCAAGCACGATCCCTATGTGCTACTGTCCATCCTGTCGGCGCTCCATGAGGGCCAGTTCACCATTGACCAGGTACAAGGCGATCTTCAAATGCTGTTTGACAAGCAATATATCCTTACCGAGACGGTCACCACGGAAACCCGCTACCGCACAGAGACGAGAACGGACAGTGAGGGCAACGAGTATGAGGTGGAAGTCCCGTACACGTATTACATCTGCACCGTGGAGCTTGAAAACTTCGATCTGAGCCATGTTCCCGTTTACATCATGGATACGGAGACGCTTTCCATGTATGCCGTGTATATGTCCACGCTGGGGAACCGATCCGACCTGCTCCCGTCCTCATGGTATGTGGACAAGTACATCACGACCCCGCCGGAGGACTATGAAATCCCTGCGGAATACCTCTCCGATGAACGCTTTGCGGCGCTTATTACGGAGGCGGAAAAATACTTGGGATATCCCTACGTCTGGGGCGGCAGCAGCCCCTCCACTTCGTTTGATTGCAGCGGCTTTGTCAGCTATGTTCTGACAAGCAGCGGCCTATGCAATATCGGGCGGCTGGGAGCCCAAGGCCTATACAACATTTCCGCACGGGTATCCGATCCGCAGCCGGGCGACCTGGTATTTTTCGTTGGGACCTATGATACCGCGGGCATCTCCCATGTCGGCTTTTATGTAGGACTGGACGAAGCGGGTAACCCCATGTTTCTGCATTGCGGCGACCCGATCCAGTACGCAAGGCTCAATACAAGCTACTGGCAACAGCACTTTTACGCCTACGGCAGACCGCCGTATGATTGATGGAGGTGAGCATATCAATATTGTTTCCTATGGCGGCGGTGCAAACAGCACCGCCCTTCTTATTGGGCTGCACCAGCACCGTATCCCCGTTGACCTGATCCTGTTTGCGGATACGGGCGGCGAGCATCCCCATACCTACGCCTATCTGGATATCATGGATCGCTGGCTGAAGGATCACGGTATGCCGGAGATCACACGGGTCTATAAGACCACAAAGGACGGCAATCGGCTGACCTTGGAGGATGAATGTCTGAAAAGCGGCACGCTGCCCTCTATCGCCTACGGCTTCAAGCGGTGTTCTCTGAAACACAAGATCGGACCGCAGGAAAAGTTCTGCAACAATTATCCTCCGTGCCGTGAGGTTTGGGCCAGCGGGAAAAAGGTGGTCAAGTTCATCGGCTATGATGCTGGCGAGCATTACCGCAGCAATAAGGTCCTTCTGCGTGATCTGGCAGACCCGAAGTACAGCAAATGGTATCCCCTGATGGAATGGGGCTGGGACCGGGCGGCGTGTATCCGGGCGATCGAGGCGGCGGACCTGCCGCAGCCGGGAAAGTCCTCCTGTTTTTTCTGCCCCAGTATGCGGGCGGAGGAGATCATCGATCTGCGGGAGCATTACCCGGATTTGTTCCGGCGTGCGCTGGCATTGGAGGATAACGCACGGGCCAACCTGAAAACCGTTCAGGGGCTTGGACGCAACTATTCATGGAGAGAACGATTTGGAAAGGAGTTTATTTGACCATGGCAACTACTGAGAAGATCCGTCGTGATATTGAGAAGGTCCGGGAGAAGATCACGGAGCAGCAGAAACGCCTTCGTGCGCTGGAGGCGCAGCTTGCGGAGGAAGAAAATCTGGAGATCGTCCGCATGGTAAAAGCTGTCCACATGGACAACAAGGAGCTGACCGCCTTCCTGCGCGCCTACGCCAGCGGCATGATCTCCCTGCCGGAAGGGATGATGGAAAGGGAGGGCACCGCTGATCCCGACATGATGGAGGGCACCGACGATGAAGAATAAGCACATGATCCGCACACTTACGGTGCTGCTGACCGTTATGCTCTGCATGACGGCCTTTTCTACGGTCGCTTTTGCAAGTGGCGGGGATACAGCTCCCACCTCCGAGGCACAGACGGAACCGACTGACAGCACGGATATCACCGGGGACGATCTTTCCGAACTGATCTCTGCGCTGTTTGGCTCTATGCTGGGCGGCACGGAGAAATCCGGCAAGACCGGCACCGTCACCACCAATGGTGGCAAGCTGAATGTCCGCACGGGTGCTGGGCTGGATAACTACGCCTTTACGCAGCTTCCCAACGGAACGGTGGTAGAGGTCATCGGCACGGATGGCGACTGGTACATGATCCGGCTGCCGGAAAAGATCGGCTATGTCTATTCCGGCTATATGACACTCAGCGATACGGGCGGCGAGGCTGACGGCGGCCTATCTCTGTCCATTGATCCTGATAAATTGAGCGAGCTGTTTGAGCAGCTTATGGGCGGCAGCGGAGGTGTCGCCCTGACGCCGGACGGGAACCTGTCGCTGATCGACGATATCGGCAGCAGTACCCGGAGCGGCAAGCAGTTTATCACGGTGGAAACGAAGAACGGCAATGTGTTCTATATCATTATTGACCGTGACGATGAGGGCGAGGAAACCGTGCATTTTCTGAACCAGGTGGACGAGGCTGACCTTCTGACGCTCATGGGCGACGATGCGCCCGCGGCGGAGACGCCCGCCGTCTGCAACTGCAAGGAAAAGTGTGCGGCTGGCGCGGTGAATACGAATTGCCCCGTCTGCAAGAACAATCTCTCCGAGTGCAGCGGCAAGGAGCCTGTGACGGAGCCGGAGCCTGAACCGGAGCAGCCGGAGAAAAAGAGCAGCGGCGGTCTGCTGGTCATTGTCCTGCTGCTGGCGCTGGCGGGTGGCGGAGCCTTTGCCTATGTGAAATTCATCAAGCCGAAGCAGGGCGTGAAGGTCAGCGCCGATCCCGACGATTACGATTTTGAGGATGAGGAATATCTTACCGAAGATGAAAGTGGCGATATAAAAGACAACTGACCCGTATAGTAAAATCCATTAAAAAAGAACTGTGCGTACCTGTCAAAACAGGTCGCACAGTTCTTCGATTATATTCCTTGGATTGCGGCTTTAACCATTGATGTAACGATTGCGGACGATATTTCCTTTACGGCATCAAGGACAAGTGGTATCCCCTTGGACTTAATAGTTTCCTTTGTCTTATTCCAAACGGTATCACTCTTGATTTTGTCTAAAAGCTCATGTCCTTCCCAAGTTAAGCGCCCAACACCAAAAAAGCAAAGTCCATCTCCCGCATACTGAGCTTTATAGTCATAAATTAAACCGGCATCGTGAAGCAATGCACAATGATATGCAATAGTTTTCATGTCGTAGCCATCAATTTGAACATCGCTCCCTGGGAGCCAAGTATCGACATATTTTCCTTCGATGACAAAAAGAATTTTCCTGATAAGATCCATATCGCGTTGCATTTAATCACCTCTTTTGAATTATACACTATTTTACTACTTATCGCAATGAAAGGAGTAGCTTATTTGAAACTGATTATTGCCGAAAAACCGAGCGTAGCAAAATCTATCGCGTCGGCCCTGGGTGCTTCATCCAGGGCCGACGGCTTTTATGAGGGCAACGGCCTTCTCGTATCCTGGTGTGTGGGGCACTTGGTATCCCCGATGGATGCGGGCGGCTATGACGAGAATTTCAAGAAATGGCGCTATGACGATCTTCCCATTCTGCCGGAGCCGTTCCGCTATGTGCTGGCACCCGGCAAAGAGGACGCCTTTGAAAATCTCCGTGCTCTGATGAATCGCTCCGACGTGGATACCATCGTCAATGCCTGTGACGCCGGACGTGAGGGAGAGCTGATCTTCCGGCTGGTGTATGAAATGACCGACTGCCGCAAGCCGGTCCTTCGCCTCTGGATTTCCTCGATGGAGGACAGCGCTATCCGAGAGGGCTTTTCTGACCTGCGCCCCGGCGCCGATTATGAAGCCCTGTATCAATCCGCACTCTGCCGCCAGAAAGCGGATTGGCTGGTGGGGATCAACGCCACGCGCCTTTTCTCCGTTCTCTATCACCGCACCTTGAATGTGGGCCGTGTTCAGACCCCCACACTGGCAATGCTGGCGGAGCGTGACGCGAAGATCACGCTGTTCCACAAGGAAAAATATCATCTGCTGCGCTTGACGCTGAACGGAGCCGAAGCGGTGTCAGAGAAATTCACCGATCCGGCGGAGGCGGAACAGGCAGCGGTCATGTGCAAGGGTGCGGCCGTCACCTGTACCTCTGTCACGAAAGAGCAGAAGAAGGAACAGCCTCCGAAGCTCTATGATCTTACCACCTTGCAGCGTGAGGCAAACCGCCTGTTCGGATACACGGCGAAGCAGACCCTTGACTACGCCCAGAGCCTCTACGAAAAGAAGCTGCTGACCTATCCCCGCACGGACAGCCGGTATCTGACCTCTGACATGGCGGAAACGGCGTCCTGCGTGATCCATCTGGCAGCAAAGCTGCCACCTTTTGATGGCTGCACAAACTTCTTCCCGCTGGTGGAGGCCATGATCTCCGACAAAGATGTATCCGACCACCACGCCATTATCCCCACGATGGAGATTGAAAAAACGGATATCAAGGCTCTGCCTCTGGGCGAACGCAATTTGTTTCTGCTGGTCTGCTGCAAGCTGCTGTGTGCGTCGGCGGAGCCGTATGTGTATGAGGCGGTCACGGCTGCCTTTGACTGCGGTGGCCATTCCTTCACCGCAAAGGGCAAGCGCGTCATCTCCGAAGGCTGGCGGGAAATCGACCGCATTTTCCGTGCCTT
>CAKTVL010000013.1 GCA_934623575.1 uncultured Oscillospiraceae bacterium | reverse complement strand
GTCCTTGTTGCCGCAGGCGGTCAGCATGCTCATCAGCATCACAGCCGCCATCAGAAAGGCAAGTGCTTTCTTCATGGTTGATCTACCTCTTTCCAAATATTTGTTCTGAAAGAAATATAAAAGCGGCTGTGTCTCATACAGCCGCCCTCGGTGCTTCTTACTACATATATACCCGTGCGGCGCTCCGCGACGGATTATAAGTTCGTAGGAAAACCAACCTGTTGGCAGCAGGCTTGAGATTCCACACAGAGGCAGGTCTCCTGACTTCGTTCATCACGGCGTTGCCCTTCCCGGTTTCCCAGTGGTTTGCAAGACCGCTCCCGTACACAGTGACTGCATCGCTCCGGATTCGCACCGGATTCCCTTTTCATCTGCTTTTTGGCAGACACCTCTGTGCTACAACTTTATATTTTTCCAGACAGTGAGATTATATCACATTTTGTCGAATTGTCAATCCGTTCTGATGGCGGGCTGCCTAAAATCTATTGATTCGTGCATGCCGGGTTTACTGTTATCGCAATATATTCTCCCCGCAGTGTATGTAAGGAGCAGAGAAGCAAATTGCCGCCTCTCTGCTCCCGCGCTTGCTTGCTTATTTATTTTCGGGTATTTTCTTCTTTGTCCAGCAGGTCAGTCATAACATGGTCAAACTCACGGGTGACGGCGTATGGAGCATGACGCTGATGTTTTTGGAGCAGCGGGATGCCGTTCGAAATTCTTCCGATGACTTATCCAAATACCGTCCCACGTTGTCCGTTCCTTCAGCTGGATATGTTCAGCCCTATTGCGACTCACCTCTGGATGATGAATACTTAGGAGAAAATGTCTACCTAAACATGATCAACGGTGCGAAACGGTATGTCTATATCACGACGCCCTATTTGATCGTAGACAGTGAAATGAAGGCTGCCCTGTGCTTGGCCGCGAAACGGGGAGTTGATGTGCAGATCATCACGCCCGGCATTCCGGACAAGAAAATCGTATGGGATCTGACTCGTTCCTATTATCCGGAATTACTGTCAGCGGGCGTCCGCATCTATGAATACACGCCTGGGTTTATCCACTCCAAGCTCTGTATCTGCGACGATGAAGCAGCGGTGACCGGTACGATAAACTTTGACTATCGAAGCCTGTATCTCCATTTTAAAAATGCCTGTCTGTTCACCTATAATGCGGTTGTCCTCCAGGCAAAAGATGACTTTTTGCGTACGCAGGAAAAATCCGCGCAGACCCTCCTTGAAGATATGGGGGATCTCAAAAAGTATAGAAGTTTGCTCCGCAGTATCTATTACGCGGTCCTGCGGCTATTTGCACCGCTTTTGTAAAAAGAAATCACTTGGGACACTCAAGCAAAAAATGTCTATTTTCGTTTGCGAAGCCATTTTCAGCAGCACAGATTAACAAAGTCGTCCATGTCCTCATTACCATAAAAGGAATGGACGACTTTGTTGCCTGTTCCGTTAGCTGCTTTGGGGAACCCCTCTCTACAGCCTTAGACCCTTGATATCCTTGATGCGGGACAAAATGATGTTGCAGCTGCAGCTGACCACGCCGGGCAACGGGTCGATGACCTCCCGGATCAGCTTCTCCATCTCCTCACTGGAGGCGGCCACCGCGTGGACGTGGAGCTTATTTTTCCCTGTCACGCGGTAAACCTGCGTAATGGTCTCGTTCTCCTTCAGCGTTTTCGACACCTCTGCCAGCGTGTCCGGCAGTGTTTCAATCTCAAAATAGCAGGAAACCGCGCCGCTGATCTTCTGAGGATTGATGATGGTGGTATATTCCTCAATGATGCCCCGCTGCTCCAGTGCCTGGATACGGGCTTTCACAGCCACCCGGGATATCCCTACTTCCTGCCCGATGTCGGAATAAGTTATCCGGGCATTTTCAATCAGCAGCCGGACGATCTTCTGGTCCAGCGCGTCCAATCCTTCCAGAAACATGGCAAGGCTCCCCTCTCATGTGTGATTTTTCAGTGACATCATACCACATATCATACAAAAAGTAAATAGATGATTGACTTTAGCGGGTTGTATCACTATAATTACTTTAAAACGTAAGTTGTAACTTTCTATTTGGACGTGAGGAAATGAACAAAGACCTGACCCAGGGGCCGGTGATGCGCTCCATGCTGCTGTTTGCGGTCCCCATGATTTTGGGAAACCTGCTGCAGCAGTGCTACAATGTGGCGGACACATTGATCGTGGGGCAGTTTCTGGGGAAAAACGCCCTGGCTGCTGTTGGCTCATCGTTTACCCTGATGACCTTTCTGACCTCTATCCTGCTGGGCCTCTGCTTGGGCAGCGGAGCACTGTTCTCCATCCGGTTCGGGCAGCGGGACGAAGCCGGCCTGCGGGAGAGCGTGTGCGCTTCCTTTGTGTTGATTGCGGTGTTGGCGCTTTTGCTGAACGTGCTTGCTTTCGCATGTCTGGACTTCCTACGGGCCTTCCTCCGGGTGCCGGCGGAGGTGTGGGGCCTGATGCGGGAGTATCTGGCCGTCATCTTCTGCGGCATTGCTGCCACCTTCCTGTACAATTATTTTGCGTCGTTCCTGCGGGCGGTGGGTAATTCCGTGGTGCCGCTGATCTTTCTGGCGGTCTCCGCCGTGCTGAACATCATTCTGGATCTGTGGTTTGTGCTGGGACTGGAACGAGGTGTGGCCGGAGCGGCAGAGGCAACGGTGATTGCCCAGTATGTCTCCGGTGTTGGCATTGCGGTCTACGCTTTGGCGCGGTGTCCCCAGCTTCGGGCCATTCACAAAGGGTGCCGGATTCGCTGGGCCTGCGCCCGGGAGATCGCCGGTTTTTCCATCCTGACCTGTGTCCAACAGTCTGTCATGAACCTGGGTATCCTGATGGTGCAGGGACTGGTCAACAGCTTTGGCTCAACGGTCATGGCAGCGTTCGCGGCGGCGGTGAAGATCGACGCCTTCGCCTATATGCCCGTGCAGGACTTCGGCAACGCCTTTTCCACCTTCATTGCCCAAAACTACGGAGCCCAGAAAGAAGCCCGCATCCGCGCCGGATTGAAAGGGGCTGTGGGCGCTTCCATGCTATTTTGCGTGGTGGTATCCACCTTGGTGTGGGTCTTTGCCCGTCCGTTGATGGCGCTATTCGTGGGAGCGGGAGAAACTGAAATCATCCTGGAGGGCGTCCGCTATCTGCGCATCGAAGGTGCCTTTTACTGCGGGATCGGCTGCCTGTTCCTGCTGTACGGCCTATACAGGGCGCTGGGTAAACCAGGGATGAGCGTGGTGCTCACCGTTATATCACTGGGTACCCGGGTAGTGCTGGCCTACGCACTGGCGGCGGTGCCGTCCATCGGCGTGACCGGCATCTGGTGGTCAGTGCCCATCGGTTGGTTTCTGGCGGACACGGTAGGTATTCTCTATTACATATTCCGAAAAAAGAGGCTGTTTTCTTGGGAAAACCAAGCACAAATATAAATCATATTCAGGAGGTACATCGCAACATGAAAGTCGTACTGTTGGAGGGACTGGGTGTGTCCGAGCAGGTGATCGAGCAGCAGGTCCGGAAGCTGGAGTCCATGGGCCACACCTTCGTGGCTTATCCGAAGAACGCAGACCCTCAGGTCCAGGCGGAGCGGAGCCGTAACGCGGACGTCATCATGCTGGCCAATGGGCCCCTGGCCCCTGTCGTGCTGGAGGAAGCCAAGAACCTGAAGTTCATCGACGTGGCATTTACCGGCGTGGACCATATCCCCATGGCGGAGGCGAAGCAGCGGGGCATCACCGTCAGCAACGCCTCCGGCTATGCCACTCAGGCCGTGGCGGAGCTGTGCGTCAGCTTCATGATCCAGCTGCTGCGGAATGTAGGCAAGACGGAGGAATGATGCCGGAACGGCGGCACCAAGGACGATGGGCAATAACAAGTACAAGATCCTGATTGTAGGGGACGCGGCCAACATCCGAAGCTTTATCAAAGCTGATCTGGAAACCAGCGACTATCAGGTGCTCTGCGCGGAGACCTGTGCGCTCGGCATAATGATGTACGCCTCCCATTATCCGGATCTCATCGTTCTGGATCTCGGCCTGCCGGACAGAGATGGCATGAGTCTGATTCGGGAGGTGCGAAAGACGGACACTGTACCCATCATCGTGCTCTCCGCCCGCTCCAACGAGCGGGACAAGGTGGAGGCGCTGGATCTGGGGGCGAATGATTATATTACCAAGCCATTTGGTACGGAGGAATTGCTGGCCCGCATCCGCGCCGTTCTCCGCAGCCATCGGCACAGCGAAGAGAAGGAAAGCTCCCCCGGCGAAAAGCGCTACATCATCAATGAGCTTGGCGTCGGCTACCGTATGCTGGCGGAGGATGAAATTGTTGCTGATTTCTTTCTTTGACGAACATAAGTTGATTCTACATAATTTTAACTTTCCTTCCGATAAATAGCAGAATAAGGATCAACTGCCCGTTCCTTTCGGAAACGGGCGGTTGTCTTAGCGTTTTTGATCCTTGCACACCAGAATTGTCGGCTGACAGTAGTAAGTTTGAATTAGTTCCTTATCACTGTTAAGCAAACGGTTCCGGGGTTTTCTTTTGCACCAAAAGGCCGTGAAATGCAGTGCTTTTTCTAACACATTTCTAACGCGGCAGGCAGTCTGCAATGGATGAATTTTGGCTATGCGGAGTTTTGGGTATTCCCTTTGTGATCATAGGCGTTTTATTTTTCAAGGAGGTTCACTTTGATACATACAAAGCGCTTGAAAAATATTTATTAAAATAAATCCCAGCTTGTCGATGTGGGCTGCGTATCTTATATATAAACCACCCCCGCGCATTGGATGCGTGGGGGTGGTTTTGAAGTAGTGAGAGGGGATCAGTCTGCGTCCTTGCTGGTGGCCTTGTCGAAGATCTCCACGGCCTTGGCGTTGGGGGCCGCGGTGCACTTGGCGACGATGACGGCCACGATCAGGCTGGCGAAGAAGCCGGGGACGATCTCGAAGATGCCGGTGGAGGCGGTCAGGCCGGTGAGCAGCCAGCCCAGGTCCACCACGAAGCCGGAGACGACGCCGGCAACGGCGCCCTTGTAGTTGAAGCGGCGCCAGAACAGGGACAGCAGGATGGTGGGGCCGAAGGAGGCACCGAAGGCGCCCCAGGCGTTTTCCACCATGTCCATGATGGCCTGCGCGCCGCTGCCCTTGGAGCTGGCGATGAAGAAGGCAATCACGGACAGCACCAGCACCAGGATACGGCCCACCATCAGCGTCTCCTTCTCGGTGGCGTTCTTGCGGAAGAAGGGCTTATACAGGTCGGCGGTGAAGGAGCTGGATGCCACCAGCAGCTGGGAGTCGGCGGTGGAGATGGAGGCGGCGATGATGGCCGCCAGCAGCAATCCGCAGATGGCGGCGGGGAAGAACCTGCGGGCCATGACGATGAACACCAGCTTCTGGCTGCCGGAGGTCAGCAGTTCCGCGCCCACGATCATGCGGCCGAAGTAGGCGATCAGCACGGCGGAGAGCAGGGAAATGATGACCCATACGATGGCAACGATGGAGGATTTTTTGATCATGGAGGGCTTCTCGATGGACATGAAGCGCACCAGGATGTGGGGCATGCCGAAGTAGCCCAGACCCCAGCCGAGGCCGGTGACGATGTCCTGCCAGCTGGCGTCGAAGATGCCGCCGCCGAAGGCACACTGGGTCACCGCGCCGGTGGCGGCGTCGGTATACTCATAGACGGTGGTCAGCGCAGTGGGGTCCAGCAGTTCCCGATGGCCGAAGTAGACCACGATGGGGACCAGCATCAGGGCCAGCATCATCAGCATGCCCTGGAAGAAGTCCGTCCAGCACACGGCGGTGAAGCCGCCGAAGAAGGTGTAGGCCACGATGATCAGCAGGAACACGAACATGGCGATCTCCGGGGCCACATTGGGGAACAGCGTGGTGAACACGGAGGTGCCGGCCACCAGCGCGGAGGCCACATAGATGGTGTAGGCAAACAGGAAGATCAGGGCGCACACCAGCTGCAGGGCACGGGAGTCCACCGCGAAGCGGTTGGTCAGGTACTGGGGCACGGTGATGGCGTCGTCAGCGGCCTTGGAGAAGGTGCGCAGCCGCTTGGCGCAGAGGATCCAGTTGGCGGCGGTGCCCAGGGCCAGGCCGATGCCGATCCACATCTGACCGAAGCCGAAGGCCAGAATAGAGCCGGGCAGGCCCATCAGCAGCCAGGCGGACATATCCGAGGCCTGCGCGGACAGGGCCGTGACCCAGGGGCCCATGGAGCGGCCGCCCAGGAAGAAGTCCTCGGAGTTCTTGTTGGAGCCGTTAAAATAGAAGATCAGCGCGACGCCCAACAGGATGATAAAGTAGCCTAAAAATGTGATGATTTCCCAATTCATGATTTCTCCGTCCTTTTGCAATAGATACGTCTGTCGATAAAACACACTAAACAAAAGTATACAACAAGCGGAGGCGTTTGTAAATCGCGGAGGGGAACTTTTTTGGGTAAATTTGGCGGAAAGGCGGCTTTTTCGCTGCGCTCCCTTGTCATGGAGCGAAATTTGTGGTATGCTGGGGGCAAGAAAACGAGAGAGAAGGTACTTGCCCATGGATGCCAGCTTTAAGACGTGCATGTTCGGCGGCTTTGACCGCCAGGACGTGGTGGCCTTTATCGAAAAGACCGCCGAGGAGCATCGCGCCGCTGTGGAGGCCCTGCAGGCCGAGAACGAGACGCTGCGGAAGGAGCGGGACGACGCTTCCGCCGAGAACGGTACCCTGCGGGTGATGACGGAGGAGGACGCCCGGCTGCGGGAGGATAACGCACGGCTGGAGCAGCAGGTGCAGGAGCTGCAGCGGCAGCTGGCGGCGCTGCAGCAGGAAAACGACGCGCTGCGGGGGCCGGCAGGGGAGTACCAGGCGCTGAAGGAGCATGTGGCCGATATTGAGATCAGCGCCCACCGCCGCACGGAGGAATTCCGGGCCAAGGCCATGGAGCGGCTGGCACAGTGCATCAGCCAGCAGCGGATGTGGTGCAGCCAGCGGCGCAGCACCTATCTGAACATGAACGCGGCGCTGGCGGAGCAGCTGCGCGCGGCGCAGGAGACGGTGGACAGCGCGGACTTCGCCGCCTTTGACGACATGATCGCCGAATTGCAGCAAATGGAGGAGGAGCTGAAAAAGCCCGACCCGCAGATATAAGGGAGCGCGCCCGGCCGTTGGCCGGGCGCTTTTTGCGAGAAAAAGGACCGCCGAAGCGGTCCTTTTTTGTATGGTTTACAGGATCATGACGCCGGCCTTTTCGCAGGCGTCCAGCGTGGCCTTGTCCCACAGGCTGGCCTGCACTTCGCCGATGTGGCAGGTGCCGATCATCAGCATGCACAGACGGCTCTGGCCGATGCCGCCGCCGATGGTCAGGGGCAGCTGGCCCGCCAGCAGCAGCTTGTGGAAGGGCAGCTCACGGCGATCGTCGCAGCCGCGCTTGCGCAGCTGGTAGTCCATGGCGGCCTCGTCCACGCGGATGCCCATGGAGGAGATCTCGAAGGAGCGGTCCAGCACGGGGTTGTACATCAGGATGTCGCCGTTGAGGGACCAGTCGTCGTAGTCGGGGGCGCGGCCGTCGTGGGGCTTGCCGCTGCGCTTCAGGTCATCGCCGATCTGCATCAGGAAAACGGTGTGGTGCTCCTTGCAGATGGCGTCCTCGCGCTGCTTGGGGGTGTAGTCGGGCCAGCGGTCCTCCAGCTCCTGGGTGGTGACGAAGTAGACGTCACGCTCCAGCTTGGTGTGCAGGCTGGGGAAGGCGATCTGCAGGGCATCGTTGGTCTCCACCACGGCGCCCACGATGGCGCGGACAGTCTGCTCCAGATAGGCAACGTTGCGGTCGCGGCGCTCGATGACCTTCTCCCAGTCCCACTGGTCCACATACACGGAGTGGAGGTTGTCTACCTCCTCGTCGCGGCGGATGGCGTTCATGTCGGTGAACAGGCCCTTGCCGGGCTTGAAGTCGTAGCGCTTCAGCGCCAGACGCTTCCACTTGGCCAGGGAATGGACCACCTGACCGTTGGTACCCACGTCGGGAATATCGAAGGACACAGGGCGCTCCACGCCGTTGAGGTTATCGTTCAGACCCGAATTCTCCTCCACGAACAGGGGAGCGGAAACGCGCCGAAGATTCAGCGCCTGCCCCAGGTTCACTTGAAAATTGCTCTTGATGAACTCGATGGCGCGCTGCATCTCATAGGTGGACAGCGGCGTCTTGTACCCAGCAGGGATCGTCACTTTACTCATGCGTGAAACACCTCTCTTATAAAAAATATGTTGCTATTATAGGCGAACTGACGACAAAAAGCAAGAGAAATAAGCGCGAAAATCCAACCGATGTGGCGGCGCACTTTGTGAGTTTTATCACAAAAAAGGCGCCCGCGGGCTGTGCCGCGGACGCCTGTGCTGATAGCAGCGTTTTGGTTTACTTATAGCTCTCGATCATGGCCTTGAAGGCGGGCAGGCTGCGGCGGATCATGTCGTTGGCCACGCAGTAGCTCAGGCGGAAGTAGCCGGGGCAGCCGAAGCCGTCGGCGGGGACCACCAGCAGGTTGTGCTCCAGCTTGGCCTTC
Organism: uncultured Oscillospiraceae bacterium; assembly: GCA_934623575.1. Taxonomy (GTDB): domain Bacteria; phylum Bacillota; class Clostridia; order Oscillospirales; family Oscillospiraceae; genus Vescimonas. Next base: position 37,341 of record CAKTVL010000013.1, on the reverse strand, counting down.
TCGGAGAAGGCGTTGGCGTCGCCGTTGGGGGCCTTGACGAACAGGTAGAAGGCACCGTCGGGCTTGGCGCACTCGTAGCCCATCTCGCGCAGGCTGCTGTACAGCAGGTTGCGGTTCTCGTCGTAGGCCACCAGGTCGGGGCGCTCCTCGGCGCAGTACTCGATGACCTTCTGCATCAGCGTGGGCGGGCAGACGTGACCCATGATACGGGCGGCACCGGAGATGGCGGCATACACCGCGTCGGCGTCGTCAGCGAAGCCGGGGACGTACACATAGCCGATACGCTCGCCGGGCAGGGACAGGGACTTGGAGTAGGAGTAGCAGACGATGGTGTTCTTGTACAGGCAGGGGATGAAGGGAACCTTCACGCCGCCATACACCAGCTCACGGTAGGGCTCGTCGGCGATGATGTAGATGGGGTGGCCGTACTCGGCGCTCTTGCGCTCCAGCAGAGCGGCCAGCCCCTTCAGCGTCTCCTCGGTGTACACAACGCCGGAGGGGTTGTTGGGGGAGTTGATGATGATGCCCTGGGTGTTCTTGGTGATGCGCTTCTCCACCTCATCCAGATGGATCTGGAACGCCTTGGTGTCGGCGGGGACGACCACCAGCTTGCCGCCGTTGGCATTGACGAAGGGGCGATACTCGGGGAAGAAGGGGGCGACAGCCATGATCTCGCTGTCAGCGTCCACGATCAGCGCCTTGATAATGGAGATCAGGGCGGGAGCGGCGCCGCAGGTGAAGAACAGCTCGCTGGCCTTCACATCCAGACCGAAGCGATTGGCCAGATCCTTGGCCACGGCAGCGCGGGCGGTATCGAAGCCGGGAGCCATGGAATAGCCGTGCAGCTTGATGGAATCCATCTCGTCCACGATCTTCTTGATGGACTCGTTGACCTTCTTGGGGGCGGGGATGCTGGGGTTGCCCAGGGAGTAGTCATAGACCTTGTCCGCGCCCACCTTGGCGGCCTGCTCCAGACCGTAGGCAAACAGCTGACGAATGACAGAGGGCGCCGTACCCAGGTTGTAATATTCCTGATTTACCATAACATGATCTCCTTCTATGTTATTGTACTATGTCCGGCCGCGATGCGGCGTGCGGATATGTTCATGATATGCTTGACTGGTTAAATTGTCAAGCAATTATCAATCTATGCGTTTTAATTTGTGGAATTTGTAGTCAGATGAAACAAATCCTTGTGCAATACGCCTTTACGCAAGCTTCATGCGGGCGGAGAGCACGCTGCCCAGGGCGATGGACGCCAGCTTGGAGTAGGCGCTGTCCGCGCGGCTGACCAGCACGATGGGCACCTTGGCGCCCAGGATGATGCCGGCGTTCCTGGCGCTGCCGAACAGGTTGGCGGCCTTGCCGATGCCGTTGCCCACCTCGTAGTTGGGCACCAGCAGGATGTCGGCCTTGCCGGCGCCGGGGGCGGAGAAGTGCTTGTGATGGCAGGCTTCCTCACTGACGGCCAGATCCAGGGCCACAGGGCCGCAGACATCCATATTGTACTTGGCCCAGCGGTCGGTCATGTGGGAGAGGGCGTCGGCGTCCACGGTGGACTGCACCTTGGGGTTGACCTGCTCCGCGCCGCAGATACAGGAGGCGTTGATGTGCTCATAGCCCAGGGCTTGCAGCACCATGGCGGCGTTTTCCAGGATCTCGGCCTTTTTCTCCAGGTCGGGGAAGGTGTTGACGCCGCCGTCGGTGAGCACCAGCATACGGCCCAGGGCGGGGATCTCGTAGAGCATGCAGTGGGTGGTCAGGTGCTGGGTGCGCAGGCCGTGCTCCTTGTTGAACACCGCGCGCATCAGGTCGGCGGTGCCCAGGATGCCCTTCATCAGGAAATTGGCCTTGCCCTCGGCGCAGAGGGCCACCGCCTTGGCGGCGCAGTCCTGATCCGTATCGCCGGCGATGATCTCGTAGGCGGCGGGGTCCTCGCCCAGATCGGTGAGCATGGCGCGGATCTCGTCGGTGTGGCCCACCAGGATGGGGGTGGCGATGCCTTCCTTCCGGGCTTCAACCACCGCCTGGATGACCGGCTGGTCGTGGGCGGCGGCCACGGCAATGACGCCGGGCTGGCCGCCCTTGGCCGCGGCGATGATGCCGTCAATGGTGTTTATCATGGCAAAATCCTCCCTATTTCAAGTGTATATGTGGATCGTATCTATATACCATGTACCATTATATAACAGCAGTGCGGGACCGTCAACGAAAAACCGAAGGATTCAGTGAAAGAATTTCCGTCAGGCTAACAGCGTTTCCGTCAGCCCTGGCGGGGTTGACGCACCGGCGGAAATACGGTATAGTAGCGAAGATATACTTTCGCGATGAGGTGCGGTATGAAGCAGATCAAGACACTTTCGCTGGCGTTTACCTACGTCGGCTGCTTTCTGGGGGCGGGATTTATCTCCGGGCAGGAGCTGTGGCAGTTTTTCGGGGCCTTCGGCAATTGGGGCTATGTGGGCTTCGTGCTGGCAGCACTGTTGTTTACGGCCATCGGCGTGCTGTTCGTCCGGCTGACGCAGATGACCCGCTGCGCCGAGATGGACAAGCTGCTGGTGCCCTGGGACATCAAGTGGCTGCGCAGCGCCAGCGGCGTGATCGGCGCGGTGTTCCTGCTTTTTGTGGTGGTGAGCATGTCCGCCGGGGTGGGCGCCATGCTGGCGCAGCTGTTCGGCGTTTCCACATGGCTGGGCAGCGCGGTGTTTATGCTGGCGGTGTTTCTGACGGCGCTGCTGGGCGTCAGCGGCATGGTCAACGCTTTTTCCGCCATGATCCCCATCCTTGTGCTGGCCACGGTGGGCTTTGCCGTGGCGGCCTGGTATACCTTCGGGACCGAGGGCATTTTGCAGATGCAGTACACTAATACGAATCCGCTGATGCCCAACTGGATCATCGCCACGCTGACCTTCGTGGCGTACAATATCCTGGGCGGCATCGGCATCATGTCGCCGGTGGGACAGTATGTGCGGGAGCGGAAGCACGTCTACGCGGGCATCGCCCTGTCGGGGGTCATGCTGCTGTTGGTGGCGGGCAGCATCCTCACCAGCCTGGGGACGTATCCGGAGGCGGTGCAGGCGGAGCTGCCCATGGTGGCCCTGGCCTCGCGGCTCAACGGCACGCTGGGCACCATCTACGGCCTGATGCTGCTGGTGGCCATGTTCTGCAACGCGCTGGCCAGTCTGGTGGGCATGAGCGCCTATGTGGAGCAGAAGTCCGCCTTTGTGCGGCAGCATAAGAAGATCGTGCTGCTGGCGGTATCCGTGCTGGCCTGGGCGGGCAGCCTGCTGGGCTTCGCGGAGATCATCGGCACGGTGTATCCCATCTTCGGCTATATCAGCATCGTATTTCTGGTGTTTCTGGTCATCCACTTCGTCCGCGCCAAAAAGGCGGAAAAGCAGGCGTAGTCCGGGTGTCGCTTCTCACCTCCCGCTGCAGGCGGGAGGTGATTTTTTTGCGCATATTCCGGGACGAGCCCTCATACGTTGGGGTATACACAACAAAGGAGGGCGTGGCCATGGAGATAGGAGAGGCGATCGGGCGCTATGAGCAGGCGGCGGCACTATTGCCCGCCCGGTGGCAGCAGGTCGCCCGGCGTGTGCCGGAGCACCGGAAGGCGCAGGCGGAGGAGTTCCGCCTGCGGGCGGGACGGCCGATGACGCTGGTGACCTGTGAAGGAGAGCTGCTTGTCAGCGACGAGCTGCCAATGCAGAGCGTCACGCAGGCGGATCTGGAGCAGCTGTGCGACGCGGTGACGGGGTACTCCCGCTACGCCGCGGCGGAGACCATGGCCAAGGGGTATCTGATCGGACGCGGCGGCTTTCGCATCGGCCTGTGCGGCACGGTGACGACCGGGAAGGAGGGCGTCGCGGCGCTGCGGGACATCTCCTCCGCCACAGTGCGTATCAGTCGGCAGGTGCGGGGGCTGTGGCAGGAGGTGCCGTCCCTGGTCGACGGCGGCTTTGACAGCACGCTGATCGCCGCGCCGCCGGGCGGCGGCAAGACCACGCTGCTGCGGGACATGGTGGCGGCGCTGTCCAACGGGACAGAGGGCCGTCCGCCGCTGCGGGTGGGGCTGGTGGATGAGCGGGGAGAGCTCGCTGGAATGTACAGGGGCGTGCCGCAGCTGGATGTGGGCTGCCACACGGACGTGCTGGACGCCTGTCCCAAGGCGCTGGGCATCCCCATGCTGCTGCGCTGCGCCAACCCGCAGGTGATCGCCGTGGACGAGATCACCGAGGAAGCGGATATTCTGGCTATGACGGCGGCGGCCAATTGCGGTGTGAAGCTGCTGGCGACCATCCACGCCGAGGGGCCGGAGGACCTGCGCCGCAAGCCGCTGTTCTGCCGGATGGCGCATGCCGGGGTCTTTCGCCGGCTGATCACCATCACGGTGGCGGACGGGCGGCGGTGCTATGGCGCGGAGGAGCTGTGAGCACGACGATTTTCGGCGCGGCGCTGGTGCTGCTGGCTGCCGCCGCCGTGCTGCGGCGGGATCGTATGCGGCAGCGGGAGGCGCAGGCACTGGTCTGGGCCTTTGCCGCGGCGCTGGGGGAGGCGGAGAGCGCCATCCGCTGGCAGCGGACGCCGGTGCCGGCGCTGCTGGAGAAGCTGTCGGCGCGGGAGCGCTGCGGGGCGTGGTTCCGGCAGGTGCTGGATGAGCTGCAAGGGGATATGCCTTTACAGACAGTGTGGGACAGCGTGTTTTCCGCGATGCCGGACGCCGCGCTGGCGGAGGTGCTACGCAGGGTGTCCTGGAGCGGGGACGCCAGGCAGCTGGAGGGGACGCTGGCACGGGCAAAGGAGGAAGCAGAGGGGCTGTATCGCCGCCGCTGCGAGGAGGACCGCCGCAGCCGGCGCGTCAGGACCTCCGCCGTGCTGTGCGGTGCGGCGCTGACCATTATTTTACTGCTATGAGGGACGAGCAATGGATGTTGACCTGATTTTCAAGATCGCGGCCATCGGTATCCTGGTGGCGGTGCTGAATCTGCTGCTGGTGCGCAGCGGCCGGGAGGAGCAGGCGATGATGACCACGCTGGCGGGGCTTATCGTGGTACTGATGATGCTGGTGCAGCAGATCAGCGACCTGTTCGACCTGGTAAAGACCCTGTTCTCCCTGTGATAGATGGATGTGGTATTGCGTTTGGCGGCGCTGTGCCTGGTGGGCGCGCTGCTGGCGGCGCTGCTGCGGCGCAGCGGGGGAGAGCAGGCCATGCTGCTGGCGCTGGCGGTATGCGGTGTGGCGGCGGCACTGCTGCTGGAGCCGCTGGCGCAGCTGCGCACATTCTGGGACGACGCCATGTCCTGGGGACAGCTGCCGGAGTCGCTGTTCCTGCCGCTGCTGAAGACCGTGTGCATCGCCTTCGTCAGCCGGATCGGTGCGGACCTGTGCCGGGACGCCGGAGAGAGCGCCATCGCCTCCGTGCTGGAGTCCGCCGGGGCGGTGGCGGCCATCGTGGTGTCGATGCCGCTGTTTCGCTCCGCCTGGGAGGTGCTGCGGTCACTGCTGTGAGGTGGATCGTGCTGCTGTGCGCAGTGGTGCTGCTGTGTGCGGAGACGGCGGGGGCGGTGGAGCTGCCCGCGGCGGTGACGGAGGCCGTGCCGCCGGAGGCCGCGGCGCTGCTGCCGGAGATGGAGGACGGCGCGGCCCACGAGACGCTGTGGCAGGGGCTGGGCGCGCTGTGGAACAGTGCCTGTGCCTTCGTGGGCACGGCACTGCGCACCCAGGCGTCCGGCGCGGCGCAGCTGCTGGGCATCGTGCTGCTGTGCAGCCTGGCGGAGAGCTGCTTTGCCGCGGCGGACAGCCCCGGCATACCGCGGTATGTGTCCGTGGCCGGTGCGCTGGCCATCACACTGGTGACCGCAGGGGATCTGCGCAGCATGATGGGGGCGGGCGTGGAGACGTTGGAGCAGCTGGACGTGTTTTCCAAGGCGCTGCTGCCCACGCTGGCGGCCGCCGTGGCCGCCGGCGGCGGCTACGTCTCGGCCGGCGCACGGCAGGTGGCCACGGTGGTGTTCACCGATCTGCTGATCGGGCTGATCCGCCAGGTGCTGCTGCCGCTGCTGTACGTCTGCATCGCTGCGGCCGCGGCGGATGCGCTGGTGCCAGGCCACAGCCTGAAAAAAATAGGGACGGGGCTGCGCAAATGCGTCACCTGGGCGCTGACGGCGCTGATGCTGGCCTTTACCGGCTTTCTGTCGGTGACCGGCGCGGCCACCTCGGCGGCGGACGCGCTGGCCACACAGCTGACGCGCTCCGCCATCTCGGCGGCGGTGCCGGTGGTGGGATCCATCATCTCGGACGCCACCGGCGCGGTGCTGGCCGGTGCCGGGATGCTGAAGGGGGCCATCGGCGTGTTCGGGCTGCTGGCGGTGCTGGCCATCTGCCTGACGCCGTTCCTCACCATGGCGGTGCAGTATCTGCTGTACAAGCTGGCGGCGTTTCTGGCGGGGACCATCGCCCAGGAGCCGCTGGCGGAGCTGATCGCAGCCCTGGGGTCTGCCTTCGGTCTGCTGCTGGGCATGACGGGCAGCTGCGCCCTATCGCTGCTGATCTCCATCATTTCTTCTGTATCGGTGGTGACGGTATGATAAGTGAAGCATTGCGCACCTGGCTGCTGGGCATCATCGCCGCCGGCATGCTGGTGGGCGTCCTGTATGCGCTGCTGCCCAAGGGCAGGATGAAGCCCATCGCCCATGCGGCGGGCGGCCTGGCGCTGCTGCTGGCGATCCTGCAGCCGCTGCTCAGCCTGGTGCCGGAGCGCCTGACGCTGCGCTATCAGGACTACGCGCGGCAGATCGAGGAGCTGACGGAGGAATACCGGCAGGCGGACAGCGCAGAACTGGCCGCACGCATAGCGGAGAGCACCGGCGCATACATTGTCAGCAAGGGCGAGACATTGGGGCTTACCTGCACGGCAACGGTGGAGACCCAGCTGCGCGACGGGCTGCCCTGGCCTGTGGCCGTGACGCTGGATATACCACGAAGCGAGGCGCTGTCGGCCTGGATCAGCACGGAGCTGGCCATCGACAGCGGACACCAGTACTGGTGTGAGGCGGACGAATGACGGAAAAGCTGAAGGATATACTGAAAAAATATCGATTTGCCGCGCTGGTGGCGCTGGCGGGCGTGGTGCTGATGGTCCTGCCCGGCAAAACGCAGACGGACACGGAGACGGCGCCGGCGGAAGCGGCGGCGTTCTCGCTGGAGGAGACGGAGCGGCGCATGGCGGAGGTGCTGGGAGCCATGGACGGCGTGGGCCGCGTGCAGGTGATGCTGACGCTGCGCAGCGGAGAGACACTGTCGCTGGCGGAGGACAGCAGCGCCACACTGGGCAGCGGCGGCGACGTCCGGCAGGACAGCCAGGTGCTGACGGTGAATCGCGGCAGCGGAAAGCAGGAGGTGGTGGTCACACAGCGGCTGTATCCCACCTATCAGGGGGCGGTGGTGGTCTGCCAGGGGGCCGGGGACAGCCGTGTGCGGCTCCGTGTGCTGGAGACCGTGGCCGTGCTGACGGGACTCGGCAGTGACAGGATCTCGGTAGTCCAATGGAAACAGTAACATGATATGGGAGGAACGACAGTATGAAGCAGGTATGGAAGCGCCGTGCCGTGGCGGCGGCCGTGGTGGTGCTGGTGGGAACGTCGGTGTACTTGAACTGGCGCTATGCCGACGATGCGGCGGACACATCCAAAGTGCTGGGGCAGTCTACGCTGGTCAACGGCGAGACCACCGACGCCGCGGCGGACCCGGCGGAAGCGGCGGGGGACGACTATTTCTCCACGGCACGGCTCAGCCGCAAGCAGGCCAGGGACACCGCCATCAGCATGCTGGAGGAGGCCAAGGGGGAGGAGAACGCCTCGGAGGAGGTGGCCAACGAGGCCGCCGAGACGCTGCAGGTCCTGGCAGGCTATACGGTGGCGGAGACGCAGATCGAGAACCTGGTGGTGGCCAAGGGCTATGCCGACTGCGTGGCCTTTATGGGAGAGGACTCCATCAGCGTGGTGGTATCGGCCCCTGACGGGCTGGAGGCGGAGGACGTGGCCAAAATCAAGGACATCGTCATCGCGGAGACCTCCTATACGCCCGGCCAGATCAAGATCATGGAGTCCGGCACGACGGGCACAAAATAGGTGTTGTATTCCTGCGCAAAAAATGGTATAATAACAAACTGCAAATACTACTGAACTACCAATGACAACTGTGAGGAGACTGACAGACCATGGCTGAGAATAAGGAATACATGATCCACCAGGAGGAGAGCGGCAGCATCCAGATCTCCGAGGACGTGCTGGCCTCTATCGCCAGCACCACCGCGCTGGAGGTGGACGGCGTCAGTGCTCTGATGAGCGCCAACGTGTCCGACCTGATGGGCGGGAAGAAAATGACCTGCAAGGGCGTCCGCGTGGAGCTGGACGGCGAGAAGATCGTTATCGGGCTGTTTATCGTGGTGCGCTACGGCTGCGCCATCAGCGACGTGGCCAAGAAGGTCCAGAAGAACGTCCACACGGCGCTGGAGGGCATGACGGGCTTCCAGGTGGCGGCGGTGAATGTCCATGTGGGCGGCATCAGCTTTAACTGAGAAATAGACGAGAGAGAAAAGGACGAACGCTTATGACACGCAGCACCGCACGAGAGATCGCCATGCATCTGGCGTATCAGCTGAGCTTTTCCGACCTGCCGGTGGAGGAGTTCCTGGACCAGCAGCTCAGCGAGGAACGCTTTGCCGAGCTGGCCGCAGAGGAGGCCCTCTACGCCGAGAAGCCCAACGCCAAGCAGGAGGAATACATCCGGCGGCTGGTTTCCGGCGTGGCCGAGCACGCCGCCGAGCTGGACGGCGACATCGAGAAATACGCCCAGGGCTGGCGCTTCGAGCGCATTTCCCTGGTGGCCGCCGCCATCATGCGGGTGGCCATGTACGAGATCCTCTACATGGCGGACATTCCCCAGGGCGCCGCTATCAGCGAGGCCGTGGAGATCGCCAAAAAGTACGAGACGCCGGAGGGAGCCAAGTTCATCAACGGTATCCTGGGCAGCTTCGTCCGCGGCGAGGTCAAGGAAAAGGATTGAGCAAGACGATCGAAAGGCAGAGCTGACGGCTCTGCCTTTTCAGGTAGTACACGAAAGGAGTGGACGCCACGACGGGCCAGTATGTGTTTACGGTGTCCGAGGTCAACCAGTTTATCAAGGACCTGCTGGACAATGTGCCGCCGCTGCAGGAGGTCATGCTGCGGGGCGAAATATCAAATTACAAGCTCTATCCCTCCGGCCACCACTACTTTACGCTGAAGGACAGCCAGTGCAGCCTGAAGTGCGTTATGTTCAAGGGGAACGCGCTGCGTCTGCGCTTTCGCCCGGAGAACGGCATGCAGGTCATCGCCTCCGGACGCATCAGCGTGTATCCCCGGGACGGCGCGTACCAGCTGTACTGTACCGGCCTTTCGCCGGAGGGCGCGGGAGATTTGAGCGTGGCCTTTGAGCAGCTGAAGGAAAAACTGCTGAAGGAGGGGCTATTCGACGAGAGCCACAAAAAGCCGCTGCCCCGCTATCCGCGGCGCATCGCCATCGTGACGTCGCCCGCCGGGGCGGCGGTGCACGACATGATACGCATCCTGCGCCGGCGCTATCCCATCGCCAAGGTCCTGCTGCTGCCGGTGCGCGTGCAGGGGACGGAGGCACCGGCGGAGATCGCGGGCGCCATCCGGTATGCCAACCGCCACGCGCTGGCGGACGTGCTGATCACCGGGCGCGGCGGCGGCTCGCTGGAGGACCTGTGGGCATTTAACGACGAGCGCGTGGCCAGGGCCATTTACGACTCGGAGATACCCGTTATTTCCGCAGTGGGGCACGAGCCGGACGTGGCCATCAGCGACTTTGTGGCCGACAGACGGGCGTCCACGCCCTCCAACGCGGCGGAGATCGCCGTGCCGGATATGGACGAGCTGCTGCGGACGCTGTCCGCCTCACGGACGCGTATGGAGCAGAGCGTGGCGCGGGAGCTTTCCAAACAGCGCGCGCGGCTGGATACGCTGGCGAAGAAGCGGGTGCTTACGGAGGCTACGGCGTTCGTGGACGACCGCCGGCAGGACGTGGATCACCTGACGCTGAGGCTTTGCGCGGCGATGCGCGCAGTATCGGACGTGCAGGCCCGGCGCTTCGGCGCGGCGGCCGCGGCCCTGGACGCGCTGAGCCCGCTGAAGGTACTGGGCCGGGGCTATGCGCTGGCGCGGAAAAGCGACGGCACCGTCCTCCGCGATGCCGCACAGGCAGAGGTGGGGGAGGACATCCGGCTGCGCCTGGCGCAGGGCGGACTGGTGTGCCGCGTAACAGAAAAGGAGAACTGACATGGCAGCAAAAAAGACGTTTGAAGAGAATATGTCCCGGCTGGAGGAGATCGTCTCCCTGCTGGAAAAGGGGGATGCCAGCCTGGGGGACAGCATGACGCTGTTCGAGGAAGGCACCAAGCTGGTGAACGCCTGCCGCAAGGAGCTGGACAGCGCGGAGCAGAAGGTGGTCAAGCTGTCCAAGGGCCCCGACGGCGCTCCGGTGGAGAGCGATTTTTTGACAGAGGAGTAAGGGGACACCATGGAATACGAAAGACGCTATGAGGAATACCGCCTGGCGGTGGAGGACTATCTCGCCGCGCTGTTTACCGGCAGTGCGCCCTATGACCGCCTGTATGAGGCGATGCGCTACAGCGTGCTGTCCGGCGGCAAGCGGATCCGCCCGGTGCTGACGCTGGAATTTGCGCGGCTGGGCGGTCGGGACTGGCATCTGGCGCTGCCCTTTGCCTGCGCGCTGGAGCTGGTGCATAATTACTCCCTGATTCACGACGACCTGCCCTGCATGGACAACGACGACCTGCGGCGGGGCAAGCCCACCAACCACAAGGTGTACGGCGAGACGCTGGCCATTCTGGCCGGCGACGCATTGCAGCCGGAGGCGTTCCGGCTGATCGCGCAGGCGCCGGGGCTGTCCGCCGAGTGCCGCATTGCGGCCACAGAGGCGCTGGCCAGGGCCGCCGGGGCGGACGGCATGGTGGCCGGGCAGGTGCTGGACACGCTGTGCGACGTGCGGGATGCAGAGGGGCTGGCGGAGCTGGACCGGCTCAAGACCGGCGCGATGATCTCCGCGGCGGCGGAGCTGGGGTGTATTGCCGCGGAAATGCCCGCGGCCATGCGGGCGCAGGCGCTGACCTACGCCGGCGCCATCGGGCGCGGCTTCCAGATACGCGACGATATGCTGGACGTGGAGGGCGACCAGGCCGTGTTCGGCAAGCCTATCGGCTCCGACGCCCAGGAGGGGAAGGTCACGTTTGTGGACGTGATCGGCATGGACGCCTGCCGCCGGGAGGTGGCGGCCTGCACGGAGCAGGCCAAGGCCGCCGTGGAGGGCTGGCCGGAGCACGCATTTTTGTGGGAGCTGGCCGACCGCATGGTGGGCCGCGCAAAATAAAAACACATCCCCGCGCACCGCGCGGGGATGTGTTGCGTTTATAGCGATTCTCCAAAGTCACACAAGTGCTGTAAAGGACATTCACTGCACAGGGGCTTGCGCGCCATGCACAGGGCGCGGCCGTGAAGCACCATCCGGTGGCAGAAGTTGTTGGCCTCCTCAGGGGGAATGATCTTCCGCAGCTGCTGCTCCACCTTCAGGGGGTCCTTGCTGCCGTCGGTCAGGCCCAGACGTCCGGTGATGCGGATGCAGTGGGTATCGCAGACATAGCCCTCTTTACCGTAGATGTCGCCGAGGATGAGGTTGGCGGTCTTGCGGCCCACGCCGGGCAGGGACAGCAGATCGTCCATATTGTCCGGGACTTTCCCGCCGAAGCGCTCCAGCAGCATCTGCGCCGAGGCCACGATGTCGCGGGCCTTGGCCCGCCAGAAGCCGCAGGACTGGACGTACTGCCCAACTTCGTCCACATCGGCGGCGGCAAAGGCCTCCAGCGTGGGATAGCGGGCGAACAGGGCGGGGGTGACCAGATTCACCCGAGCATCGGTACACTGGGCCGCCAGACGGACGGAGAACAGCAGCTCGTAGTCCTTTTGATAGTCCAGAGAACACATAGCGTCAGGGTACAGCTTTTTCAGCTCCGCGATAATGGCGTCTGCCTGCGCTTTCGACTTCATGTGACATCACCTCGGGCCTATTGTATCAGAGGTTGCAGAAAAACGCAATCCGTGCTATACTGTTTTGCGAGTTTTATGAAGGGAGGCGGCACTGTGCGCCCATTGGCAGACGAAATACGACCCCAGACCCTGGACGATGTGGCCGGGCAGAAGCACCTGCTGGGCGAGGGGGCGCTGCTGCGCCGCTTGATTGAGAACGGCACCGACGCCAATCTGATCTTCTACGGCCCCTCCGGCACCGGAAAGACCACAGTGGCCAACATTATCGCTAAGCAGGCGAAAAAGACGCTCTATACGCTGAACGCCACTACAGCGTCGCTGCAGGACGTGAAAAACGTCATGGCGGATGTGGGCACCATGATGGCACCCAACGGCATCCTGCTGTATCTGGACGAGATACAATATTTTAATAAAAAGCAGCAGCAGAGCCTGCTGGAGTTTCTGGAAAACGGGAAAATCACCCTGATCGCCTCCACCACGGAGAACCCGTATTTCTACATTTACAACGCGCTGCTGTCCCGCAGCACGGTGTTTGAGTTCAAGCCACTGTCGGTGGAAGACACCATCCCCGCGGTGGAGCGCGCCCTGCGCATTGAGCAGGAGCGGAGCCAGCTGCCCTTTACCTGGGCGGAGGATGTGCCCCGCACGGTGGCCGCCGGCTGCGGCGGCGACGTGCGCAAGGCCGTCAACGCGGTGGAGCTGCTGTATCGCTCTGCAAAGCCGGCGGACGGCGGCCTTCATGTGACAAGTGATGATGCCTTACAGCTCAGCCAGTGCAGCGCTATGCGCTATGACAGGGAGGGGGACGACCACTACGACCTGCTCTCGGCGCTGCAGAAGTCCATCCGCGGCTCGGACCCAGACGCGGCGGTGTACTATCTGGGGCGGCTGTTGGTGGCGGGAGACCTGATCTCCCCCTGCCGCCGGCTGCTGGTCATCGCGGCGGAGGACATCGGTCTGGCGTATCCGCAGGCCATCACCGTGACGAAGAGCTGCGTGGACGCGGCGCTGCAGCTGGGGTTGCCGGAGGCGCGGCTGCCGCTGGCGGAGGCGGCGGTGCTGCTGGCCACGGCGCCCAAATCCAACAGCGCCCACAACGCCATCATCGCGGCTATGGAGGACATCCAGCGGGGCGCGGTGGGGGACATCCCCCGGCACCTGAAGAACGTACACGCTGACAGCGCCGGCGCGGAGAAGGCGGCGGCCTATAAGTATCCCCACAGCTACCCGGACCACTACGTCAAGCAGCGCTATCTGCCGGAATCGCTGGGGGACAGGACCTATTACGAATACGCGGAGAACAAGACCGAGCAGGCCGCCAAGCGCTATTGGGACGAGATCAAGAGGAAATGACATGGACTTGCAGCTGAACGACATTCTGGAACTGAAAAAGGAGCATCCCTGCGGCAGCAAGCGCTGGCAGGTGCTCCGTGTGGGCATGGACATCAAGCTGAGATGCCAGGGCTGCGGCCACGAGGTCATGCAGCCCCGGCGGAAGGTGGAAAAAATGATACGGCGCATCGTGCCGAAGGAGGAACTGCAATGAGACCCAAATGGACAAGGTATTTTGCCATGGGCATCGCCCTGCTGCTGGCCGTCGTTATGGTCATTACGCTGGTGGTGCCGTACATCGGACTGTGAGGCGGCCATGAAGCACTGCATTTTGGCCAAGTACACGCCGGAGGCCTACGCCCGGCGAGTGGAGCTGCTGCCCCGCATCCGCGAGATATTCTCGGTGTCGGCGGAGATCCCCGGCGTCGGCGGGGCGGAGGTCATCCCAAACTGCGTGGACCGTGACAACCGCTACGACGTGCTGATCCGGCTGGACATGGACGCGGACGCGCTGCCGCGGTATGACGTATCCACCATGCACCACCGGTGGAAGGACGAATTCGGCCCGCTGCTGGAAAAGAAGGCCATCTTTGACTATGAATAATAAGCATCCCCCGGCTCTTGCCGGGGGATGCTTATTATGTCTGCACTTTTTTCTTTTTCCGCAGGTGGTGCAGTGCCAGCACGGCGGCAATGGCCAGCGCCGCGCCGCCGCCGGAGACGAACCGCACCCACAGGGGGATGCTCTCGTCCCGCACCACGGCGAAGCGTCCGCTGCCATCCATGGCGAAGCGCAGATAGCTGCCCGCCGTGTCATGGGGGACCACCCTCCAGCCGTCCCCGGTGCTGACGTAGACCAGTATCCGCCGGGGCGCGTCCTCCGGCAGCAGCCAGCGGATGGTGTGGCTGTCCGCCGCATCGTCGGGGATAGTCACCCGCATGGCGGTCACCGGCTCGCCGGTCAGCTCCGACGGGAAGTCCACTTCGGCGGCCTGCAGGCGGTCGCCGTCGCGGAATTTGCCCTCCGCCAGCAGCGCGGGCTGGGCTGTCTCATCCCCAGAGCCGGACCAGGACAGAGCGGTGATGTACGGCTCGTAGACGGCCGTGACCGTGGTGTCAAAGCACAGATCCGTCAGGTCTGTTTTGTCCCAGCGGACGTAGCAGTCCTCTTTTTCCGGCGCGGCGGGGAATACGTCATCGCCGAAGGAGGCGCCGTAGTCGAAGGTGAGCTTCTTGAGCACATTGCCCTCCGCCACGAAGCGCAGCGTCAGGGTGCGGAAGTCCTCCGGAATGTCCGTGCGCGCCAGCAGCTGGTCGTAGGTGACAGGCTCCGCCTTGCCCTGATAGCTGACCCGGTCCACGCCGGCCAGAGTATCGGACACGAAGAGGTCGCCGCTGCAGGTGTTGGTGATCTCCCCGGCGATGCCGCCGGAGAACTGCGTGGCGGAGATGATCTCCGGCATGGCGATGCAGTCGGTGACGGTGCTGCCGGAGCCGGTGATGCCGCCCACATAGCTGCCGCCGGACAGCATGCACTTGGCCCAGCTGTGCCGCACGGAGGTCAGGGACAGGCCCACCACGCCGCCGACGTAATCGCCGCTTTCCACCTGGGTGTCGCCCCAGCCGCCGCAGCCGTACACGGTGCCCAGGTCCATCCGGCCCGCCACGCTGCCGGCGCAGCTCTTTTTGGCCGTGACGGTACCGTAGTTATCACAATCCAGCAATATGGCCCGGGTCAGGTAGGTGTATTTCACCGTCCGGCTGCCGCTGGGCAGCAGGTCGTCCTCCCGGTCGTAGTCGTATTCGATGGCCAGCGCGCCGGCGATGCCGCCCACGTTGCGGTCGCCCTCCACCGTGCCGCGGTTGACGCAGTCCACGGCCTTGCCGCGCTTGGCACTGTACAGCGTGTCTTCGGATACGTCCTTGGTCACGTCGCCGCTGCCGGTGGTGACCTCGTCCACCAGTGTCAGGAACAGATTCATGGTGCTGTTCAGCTGGTCGTTGACCGCACGCAGGTCCGCCGACAGGGTCTTGTTGGCGCTGACCAGGCCGCTAGTGAGGCCGTCCATCTCGTTGCCGATGCCGCTGAGGTCGCCGTGGATGGCGTCGGAGCTTTCGCCCACCTTCTGGAGCCATTCCTGAAATTCCTCGACGGTCATATCCTTCCGCAGCTGGCCCACCAGGTCACTGACGGTGGTCTCGGCACTGCTGGCGTATTTGTTGATGCGGGAGACGTGGTCGGTGACCATGTCGGAGGTGTCGGACACGTCGTTGGTGGTGTGCTCCGTCAGGTCGGCCAGGGTCTCCAGCTCACCGCGCAGCTGCGCTACGCGGTCCGGCCCCGCCTGTATGGTGATGTCGGGGATCATCTGGCCCACGATGCCGCCCACGTCCTTGCGGCCCTGCACGCTGCCGGTGTTGGTGCAGCCGGATACCAGGCCGTCCTGACGGCCCACGATGCCGCCTACGTTGTAGCCCACATGGGGATAGCCCACCGTGCCTGTGTTGGTGCAGTTCTCGATGGTGCCGGTGGAGTAGCCGGCAATGCCGCCCGCGTCGGTGTTGGCGCCGGTCTCGGCGGTCTGCTGGCCCTTGAGCAGGCTGTAGAGCGTGCTCTCCAGGTCGGCGGCGGGGGCGTCGCTGTCGTTGACCTGTGTGTCCACGGCCATGCTGCTGGTGCAGCTCCGGATGGTGCCGTAGTTCTGCCCGGCGATGCCGCCGGTGGCGGAGGTAGACTGCACCGTGCCGTCGGTGCCGCACTGGTCGATGACGCCGGTGTCGCCGTTATAACCGGCGATGCCGCCCACGATGTCCCCGCCGGTGACGGTGCCGGAGAAGCGGCAGTTCCGGATGATGCCGTAGTTATAGCCGGCGATGCCGCCGATGTACGACTGGGTCCCGGAGGGAGTCACGTCGCCGGAGACGGTGAGGTTCTTCACCGTGCCGCTCTGGGCGATGCGGCCGAACACGCCGTAGCCGGAGGCGCTGTCCATCAGCTTTACATTGGTGATCTTGTGGCCCTGGCCGTCAAAGGTGCCCAGAAAGATGGGCACGGACAGGGCTTCGCCCTTCATGTCGATGTCGCTGTCCAGCACCACCGTAAGGCCCTTGGACCAGGCGTCATAGGCGCAGGAGGCGGCGAAGGACTTCAGCTGCTCCGCAGTGGAGATGGTCAGGGTGTCCTCTGCCGCCAGCGCGGGAACGCACAGGCAGACGGACAGCAGCACTGTCAGCAGGAGGGAGACGGCGCGGCGGAGCGCGGTACGCTTACTGGAGGTCATGGTCGTCCGCCTCCTTTCCGGTGTGGTCGGGTATCAGCTTTTCCTCTTCGACACCGGCGATGTCGCCGGAGATGACATTCAGGTTCACGTCGCCGTCCACGGTGGCGCGCATGACGCCGGTGACGCTGCCGCGTATCTCGCCGCTGACCACGCCGTTGATGACCACGCGGCCGCTGCGCTCCGCCCGGTGCAGGACCTTGGGCACGGCAAAGGACGTCTTGTCAATGACCTTGCTGCCGATCAGCAGGATCTGCGGCAGCACGAACAGGACCAGAAGCATGGAGAGGATCGTGCCGCGGCCCAGGCTCTGGCCGATGCCGGCGATGGTGGGCTCGGAGGTCATTTTTCCGATGAGGATACCGGCCACCGTCAGGATGGTGCCGGAGGTGATGATGGTGGGGAAGGCGAAGTTCAGGGTCTCGATAATGGCGCGCTTGTGCTCCATGCGGCCCTTCAGCTCCTGATACCGGCTGGCGATAACGATGGCGTAGTCGATGTTGGCGCCCATCTGGATGGAGCTGACTACCAGGTAGCTCATGAAGAACAGCGGGGAATCGGTCAATGCCGGGATGGAGAAGTTGATCCAGATACTGCCCTGGATGACCAGGATCAGCAGCAGGGGCATGCCGGCGGAGTTGAAGGTGAACAGCAGCACCACCAGCACGATCAGGATGGAGACCACGCTGACCACGGTGTTGTCCCGGGAGAAGGACTTCTCAAAATCGTACTCATTGGTGGAATCACCGGCCACATATACGTCCCCGTCGGGGTAGAAGCCCTTGGCCAGGTCGCGGATGGTGTCTGTAAAGGCATAGGTCTCGTCCCCGCTGACCGGCAGCGTCAGGTAGAGCAGCATCCGGCTGTATTCCGTGCCCTGCAGCTGCGCCTTGGCGCTCTCGATCTGGCTGCGGGCGTCCATCAGCGTCTCGGTCTGCTCGTCGCTGAGGTCAACGATACCGGCGTCCACCTGGTCGCAGACGAACAGGAACATATCCATCAGCGGTACCTTGTAGGAGGCCAGGTTTCCGGCCAGCTTGCCGTAGTCGCCCTGCTCCATGGCATAGGCGCTGTAGAGCAGCTGCGCCATCTCGTAATCCAGGTCCGCCAGCTCCGCGAACTGGCGCGGCGTCAGGCCGTCGGCCAGCATATAGCCGTCCATGGCCTCCACGTTGGCCAGACCCATGGTGTAGTCCACCTCGTCATAGCCATCCAGCATCTGCAGCAACCGCGCTTCCTTTTCATAGTCCCCGGCGGGGACCACCAGCGCCACCATGTTCTTGCTGGTGAAGGTGTCCTTGATGGTGTTTTCCGCGATCTGCGTCTCGTTGAGCTTGGGCGTGGTGAGGTTGCTGTAGCCGTAGGCGTAGGGGCACTTGTTGGAGAAATAGATGCCGCCCACCACCAGCACCACAAACAGGACGGGGATGATGAACCGCGTTTTATAGTCAAACTCACCCACAAAGGGGATCTTGGGGACGAAATTTTTATGCTTTGTCTTTTCAATCAGCGGGCCGAACAGCACCAGCAGCCCCGGCATGACCACGAACACGGACAGCAGGGCAAACAGGATGGCCTTGATCAGGCAGATGCCCATGTCCGGACCGATCTTGAACTGCATGAACAGCATGGCCGCCAGGCCGCCGATGGTGGTCAGGGAGCTGGCGCAGATCTCCGGTATCGCCCGGCTCAGGGCCGCGATGGCGGCCTCGCGCACCGGTAGCGTCTCCCGCTCCTCCTTGAAATGGTTGCACAGGATGACGGCATAGTCCAGCGACAGCGCCAGCTGCAGGATGCTGGTCACGGAGTTGGAGACAAAGGAGATAGTGCCCAGCAGGTAGTTGCTGCCCTGGTTCAGTATCATGGCAATGACGAAGGTCAGCAGCAGCACCGGCACCTCGCCGTAGGTCTGGGAGGTCAGTGTCAGTACCACCACCACGATCACCGCCACATAGACCATGATGATGCTGACCTCGGAGGCGATGGTCTCCTGCAGCGTGTTGCCCAGATCGGTGGAGACATACAGGTCGTAGCTGCTCAGGGAGCTTTTCACGTCCTCCAGCGCGGTCAGGCACCGGTCGTCGCTCTCGTCGTAGTCGAAGGTCACGCTGAACAGGGCGGAGGCCGCGCTGTAGTGGTCGGTGGTGTTGTCAAAGCTCACGCTCTGCACGCCCTTGATCTCCGCCAGCCGGTCCGCCAGGACCTGGGCGCTGTCGTAGGTGATGTTCTCCACCATGACGTCCGCGGTGCCGTAGGTGGTGAACTGGTCCTCCATCACGTTCAGCGCCTGCTTCGTCTCGGAATCGTCCGGCAGGAAGGCAGTCAGCTCGTTCTCGACCTGGACCCAGTTCCGGGAAAAGGCTGAAAAGATCAGCAGAATGATGGTGAGCAGGAAAAACAGGTTTCGCTTATCCACGATCATCGTGGCCAGCTTTGTCATAAAGGTCGGCTTCTGCGCCGTTGTTTCCGCCATAGCGACCCTCCTTTTGATAGGAACAAAATTATAATAAGTATACCAGAAGCAGGCGAAAGTGTCTATTGACAATGTGTGATTCTATGTTGGAACGCGCGAGAAAGGAATGGAAATAAGCGAGAATGCGGCAAAAAAGCGGCGCACGGCACCCGTCGGGGTGTCGTGCGCCGCTTTCGGTGTGCCGCAGATGCTCCGCGCGGTCTGCGCGGGCGGCGGCGCCTATTGTACGCGCAGCGGTGTCAGCACTTGCCGAACCAGCTGCACAGCAGCTTCAGCAGGGAAGCGCAGTCGAAATCGCAGAACATGGTTGCTGTACCTCCTGTATGGGATCTGCCTTGCAAGGACGAGGATATTGTAACCGTTTTGTAACCTTTTCGCAAATGCAAATACTGGAAGTCAGAGGATCAGCAGCAGGCCGATGGCGATGAGCAGCTCCTCGTCGGCCTTCTGACGGGAGAGATAGAACAGCAGGAACAGCAGCAGAAGGTCGCCGGCGTCCAGGTCGCCCAAGTGCAGCTTTTCCAGCAGGTCGTTGAAAAAGCTGCGCTCCGGCGCGCCGCCGGGTGGCGGAGGAGGGGGCGCATGCGGGGGCGGCTCCTGACGGGGCGGCGGGGCATCGTCCACGGGGACGCGGGTATAGGCGCCGTCGTCGCCGCGGATGTAGCGGTTATACAGGCAGACCGCCCCCTTCCGAGAGAAAGCGCTTGCCGATGGTGATGAGCCGGGCCAGGCGGGCGGCCCGGGCCACCTTATCCTGCTTTTCCTCCTTCAGGAAGGGGCGCAGGGCGTAAAGCAGCTGGGTGGTCTGGCTGGTGTCGCGGGTCAGCTCCTGCAGGAGCGGGAGAAATTTGGCGATGGTCTGCGGGTCGATGGCTGGCAGCGGCGCCGGCGGCGGTGCCGGTGCGGGAGCGGGCGGAGGCGGGGGACCGTCGCCCTGGGCGGTGCCGGAGAGCTGCTGGGCCAGCTGCATGATCTGCGCCATGCTGCCGGGATCGGACAGCAGCGCGTTGAGTTTTTCATTGATGTCGTCCACGCTGCGTCCCCCTTTCCGTTACTGCTGCAATTTGTTCTCCAGCCGCTGCACCAGCTCCGCACCCTGGGGGCTGGACAGCACCCGGGAGAGCATGGCGCTGAGGGCCGCGGTGTCGCCGGCGGCGGCCTGACGGGCCGCCTGGCCCAGGGCGGCGGTATCGCCGCCGGAGAGCATGCCCAGCAGCGCCTGGCCGTCCTGGGACTGCATGACGGACTTCAGGGCGCGTGGGTCGCTTTTCAGCTTGTTCATAATGTCCTGATCGTTCATGGGATGACCTCCTTGTGGGGTTCTTTACAGGAACAGTCTATGAGGGGCGGAGGAAAAAAGTGCCTGTCAGCGATGCTGACAGGCACTTTTTGAAAGCAAGATGGGGATCAGTCGGCGGAGACGCAGGCGCGGAGGTAGAGGTGGCCGGCGTCCTGCTCTGTCTGGCCCAGGGTGAAGCTGATCTGGTAGGTCTGGCCCAGAAGTCCCTGAAACCGAAGGGTGCCGGTGCCCTCGCCGGTCCACTGGCCGGAGAGAAGGGCGACGCTGTAGATGCCGGTGTCACCGTGGGCGTGGTACCAGCAGTCGGTCTCGTCCCAGTACGTCCAGCCCTCGGGGGCAAGGCCCTCCGGGATGCCCGCGCCGCCGTAGACGGTGTCGCGCAGGACCTGGAGCATTCCCTGACGGGGCAGGCGGGAGACGTCCACTTCCGCGGCGCCGGGGACATTTTCCCGTACCCACGCCCACTCGTCGCCGTCTGCCGGGGTGACATAGCCGCCATAGACCGGCGCGCCGGTGTTGTCAAAGGAGAGCCCGTCGTAGAACATGGCGTTCAGATCCGGGCCGCGATCTGTGAAGGGCGCAGCCACCGCCTGGGCGTACCAGCTGGGCGCGTCGAACAGCGCCTGGTACTCCGCCAGCTGGTCGTCATCCATGGCGGAGGGATCCGGCTCTCCCTGCAGGAAGGAGGCCTTGATCTTTTCCAGCAGGACCATGTACTCGGCCAGCACGGCTTCGTCCCGTATTTCGTAGGTGACGCTGCCCACAAAGACCGCGCCGTCGGGACGCAGGGTAAGGTCTTTCACCGAGGTGTCGTCGCTCCAGAGATAGAGCGTACACAGCTGTCCGTCGTTGATCGGGTTATCATAGATCTGAACGCCGCCGTTGAAGTGCCCGAAATACAGCTTTGTCCGGCGCAGCAGGTCGCACATCTCCTGCACCAGCGATGCATCGCGGGTGGTGTAGGACCCTGTCTGGAAGTGGTCGATGAGATCCGGCGTCACCACGGTGTCAGAGAGGACGATGCCGTACACCGCGGAGGCGTCGGGCGCTTTGATCAGTTTGTCCGCCCGGCGGGGCAGCAGCAGAAACAGCGCGACCGCCAGCAGCAGCGCCGCGGCAATACAGCCCCATACGATCGTCTTGATCCTTTCCCGCTTGGCCATAAGCGCACCCCTTTCGTCTGTTGATGGCAAAAGTATACCATCCGGCGGGGCGCAAGTCGTTACAGAGAAGTAACAAAGGGAATACATGAATATACAGAATACACAGAATACTTTGCATAAACAGTTGTAAATCCGGCGGGGGTGTGATAGAATGTGTACCGTATGAAAATGGGAGGGTGTGCGCCGGGGCGTACACCTCTGCGATAAAGGACGGTAGGCGGATTTGATTTTAGAGACGATCAACAGCCCGGAGGACGTGAAGCGTCTGTCCGAGGAACAGACGGCGGCGCTGTGCCGGGAGCTGCGGCAGTTTCTGGTGGAGCAGGTGTCCCGCACCGGCGGGCATCTGGCGTCCAATCTGGGCGTGGTGGAGCTGACGGTGGCCATCCACCGGGTATTCGATACGGCCCGGGACCGGCTGGTGCTGGATGTGGGCCACCAGTGCTATGTGCATAAGGCGCTGACCGGGCGGCGGGAGCTGTTCGGCACGCTGCGGCAGTTCGGCGGACTGTCGGGCTTTCCCAAGCCCTACGAGAGCGTGCACGACGCCTTTATGGCGGGGCACGCCTCGGATTCGGTGTCCGTGGCGCTGGGCATGGCCCGGGCGCGGACACTGCTGCGGCAGAACTATCAGGTGGTGGCGGTGATCGGCGACGGCGCGCTGGGCGGCGGGCTGAGCTTTGAGGGGCTCAACGATGCCGGCGGCAGCGGCGAGCCGCTGATCGTCATTCTCAACGACAACGGGATGTCCATCGACCGGAACGTGGGCGGGCTGTCCCGCCAGCTGTCGAAAATGCGGACGGACCCGGAGTACTACGAGTTCAAGAAGCGCTATCGCAAGGCCATGGAGAAGCTGCCGGCGGGCCGGACGCTGTACGAGTGGAGCCACGAGGTGAAAACGGCGCTGAAAAAGACGCTGCTGCCGCCGGTGAGCACCGTGTTCGAGGACATGGGCTTTGCGTACATGGGGCCGGTGGACGGCCACGACGTGCAGCGGCTGACGGCGGTGCTGCAGGCGGCCAAGGAGGCCGGGCGCCCGGTGCTGGTACACGTCCACACCGTGAAGGGCAGCGGATACGACTATGCACTGCGGGAGCCGGAGAAATTCCACGGCGTGGGACCCTTTGACCCGGAGACGGGCAAGCTGCGGCGGGAGGGCGGCAAGACGTTCTCCCATGTGTTTGGCCAGACGCTGTGCGAGCTGGCGCGGGAGGACGGGCGTGTGTGCGCCATCACCGCCGCTATGGCCGACGGCACAGGGCTGGCGGCATTTGCCAGGGAGTTCCCCCGGCGGTTCTTCGACGTAGGCATCGCCGAAGGCCACGGCGTGGCCATGGCCGGTGGCATGGCGAAGCAGGGGCTGGTGCCGGTATTTGCGGTGTATGACAGCTTTTTGCAGCGGGGCTACGACATGCTGGTGCAGGATGCGGCGCTGGAAGGGCTGCACGTGGTGCTGGCGGTGGACCGCTGCGGCATCGTGGGGGCGGACGGCGAGACACACCACGGGTGTCTGGACTATCTGAGCCAGATCCCGGGGATGACGGTGCTGGCGCCGGCCAGCTTCGCGGAGCTGCGGCAGATGCTGCGTCGGGCAGTGCTGGAGCTGGACGGCCCGGTGGCGGTGCGGTATCCCAGAGGCGGCGAGTGCGGCTATGCGGGGGACTGCGGCGACGCGGCCGTCAGCATACTGCGCGAGGGCGGCGACGCGGCCGTGGTGACCTGCGGGATACTGACCGGACAGGCGCTGGCGGCGGCGGAGACGCTGGAAAAAGAGGGCGTCGATGTCCGGGTGGTGAAGATCGACCGGGTATCGCCGCTGGACGGCGGCGCGGTGCGCGCAGCGCTGGAGGGCGTCAGGCGCGTGGTGGTCGCGGAGGATCAGCTGCGCAGCGGCGCGCTGGGCGAACGGCTGGGGGCGCTGCTGCTGGAGCAGGGCGCCGGCGCGGAACGCCTGGTGCTGCGGAACGCCGGGATGGCGCTGCCCAGCCAGGGCACCACAGCGGAGCTGTGGCACGCGCTGGGACTGGACGCGGAGGGCATCGCGCAGGCGGTGCGGGAGGTGCTGGCATGAGCAAAAAGACGAGACTGGATGTGCTTTTGACGGAGCGCGGGCTGTGCGAGAGCCGGCAGAAGGCCCAGGCGACCATTATGGCGGGGCTGGTGTTCGTCAACGGACAGCGGTCGGACAAGCCGGGCACACCGGTGGCGGAGGACGCCGAGGTGGAGGTCCGCGGCCACGCGCTGCGGTATGTGAGCCGGGGCGGGCTGAAGCTGGAAAAGGCCATGCAGACGTTTCCCATCACGCTGGAGGGCAAGGTGTGCGCCGACATCGGCGCCTCCACCGGCGGGTTCACGGACTGCATGCTGCAAAACGGCGCGGCGAAGGTCTACGCCGTGGATGTGGGATACGGGCAGCTGGACTGGAAGCTGCGCAGCGATGAGCGGGTGGTGTGCCTGGAGCGCACCAACGCGCGGTATCTCTCGACAGAGCAGATACCGGAGGCGCTGGACTTCGCGTCCATCGACGTGAGCTTTATCTCGCTGAAGCTGATCTTTCCGGCGCTGTACGTGCTGCTGCGCGAGGGCGGCGAGGTGGCGTGCCTGATCAAGCCGCAGTTTGAGGCCGGACGGGAAAAGGTGGGGAAGAAGGGGGTTGTGCGGGACCCGGCGGTGCACCTTGAGGTGCTGGAAAACTTCCTTATACATGCGAAGGAAAACCGCTTTACAGTGCTTGGTATTACATATTCTCCCATCCGGGGGCCGGAGGGGAACATCGAGTATTTAGGGTATCTGAAAAAGGGCGGGGAAGAGGACGCGATCCCTGACCTGCGGGCGTTGGTAGACGCCTCACATTCTGCGTTGAAGGAAGGTCGAGGGGAAGAATGAAACGAGTGATCCTTTGCCCGAATCCGTATCGGGACAGTGAATTGACCGTGGCCAAGCGCTCCAAGGAGCTGCTGGAGGGCATCGGCTTTGGGACGGTGGTGTGCCTGCCGTTCGACCGGGAGGGCTATGACGATCAGCTGGGCGTGCCCATCCGGCAGCTGCAGCAGGAGATCAAGCGGGCGGACATGCTCATCGCCTTCGGCGGCGACGGCACCATACTGCATCTGGCCCGGACGGTGGCGCTGCACAATGTGCCGGTGCTGGGTATCAACCTGGGCAGCCTGGGCTTCATGTCCGAGCTGGAGCCCAACGAGCTGGAACGGCTGCGGGACCTGAAAAGCTGGAATTTCGCGGTGGACTCCCGGATGATGCTGGATGTGACGGTGCTGCGGGAGGGCAAGCCGGTGTACAGCAACATCGCGCTGAACGACGCGGTGATCTCCAAGGGCAGCGTGGCGCGGGTGGTGCGGCTGGACGTGTCCACCGAGGAGGGTCGCCTGACCAAGATCACCGGCGACGGGGCCATCGTGGCCACGCCCACCGGCTCCACAGGGTATTCCATGGCGGCCGGTGGGCCTATCGTGGAGCCCACGGCCCACAACCTGCTGCTGACGCCCATCTGCCCCCACTCCACCCGGGCGGGGAGCTATGTGCTCTCGCCGGAGCACACCATCCTGGTGGAGACGGCGGACGCCAACCGGAAGTTCGTGTACCTGTCGGTGGACGGCAGCAAGGCCTTTTCCCTGAAAAACGGGGACATCGTGCGGGTACGGCAGTCGAGGTTCGTGACGAAGCTGGTGCGGCTCAGCAAGAAGAGCTTTTGCGAGATACTGGATTCAAAGATGGGGATGGAGGCATTGAAGCATGAAAAATGACCGACAGACAGCCGTGCTGCAGATCATTGAGGAGACGGCGGTGGAGACGCAGGAGCAGCTGATGCATCTGCTGTCGGCGCGCGGCTTCAGCTGCACGCAGGCCACGGTCTCCCGCGATATAAAGCAGCTGCACCTGATGAAGGCCCCGGACGGAAAGGGCGGGTATCGCTACGCCGTATCGGCACAGATGCCCAAGCTGAATTTTGAGGAAAAGCTGCAGACCATCTTCCGGGAGTGCGTGGTGTCGGCGGAGAACGCGCAGAATCTGGCGGTGATCAAGACCATGAACGGTATGGCCAACGCGGCGGCCTTCGCCCTGGACAGCATGAAGGACACGGACATCGTGGGCACGCTGGCCGGCGACGACACGGTGCTGCTGGTGTTCCACGACAGCGCCCACGCGGCGGATTTCTGCGAACAGGTGCGGCAGATGCTGCGCTGAGGAGGGAAAGCGGTATGCTGGAGCTGCTGCATATTGAGAATATTGCCATTATCGAGGCGGCGGACATCGAATTTGCGCCGGGGTTCAACGCGCTGACCGGCGAGACCGGCGCCGGTAAATCCATCGTGATCGACAGCCTCAGCGCAGTGCTGGGCCAGCGGACCAGCCGGGAGCTGATCCGCACCGGGGCGGACAAGGCCTTCGTCAGCGCGGCTTTTTCCGGTGTGGCGCCGGAGCTGGCGGAGGAGTTGGGCATCCAGCCGGAGGCGGACGGAACGCTGCTTTTGCAGCGGGAGATACAGACCGACGGCAAGAACGTGTGCCGCGTCAACGGCCGTCCGGTGACGGTGAGCCAGCTGCGCGCCCTGGGCGCAAGGCTGCTGAACATCCACGGACAGCACGACGGACAGCAGCTGCTGGACGAGGAGCAGCACATCGTGTATCTGGACAGCTTCGGAAAGACGGAAAAGCTGAAGGAAGCATACACTGTAAAGTATAAACGCTTCACGGATATACGCAGGCAGATCCAGTCGCTGCAGATGGACGAGGCGGAAAAGGCCCGGCGGGTGGACACGCTGAAATACCAGATCGAGGAGCTGCGCCGGGCCAAGCTGAAGCCCGGCGAGGAGGAGGAACTGACCGCCCGGCGGGGGATGCTGCGCAACGCGGAGAAATTCCTGAACGCGGTGGCCGGGGCGGACTACGCCCTTAACGGCGACGACAGCGGCGGCGGGGCGCTGAGCGCCCTGCGGCAGGCCCAGGACGCCTTGGGCGCGGTGCGGCATCTGGACGACGGCTTCGGCCAGCTGTATGAGCGGCTGAGCAAGGCCTACAGTGAGGTGTACGACATCGCGGCCACGGTGGAGGACAAGCGGGGCGAGCTGGATGTGTCTCCCGGCGAGCTGGACCGGGTGGAGGGCCGGATGGACCAGCTGTACCGGCTGAAAAAGAAGTACGGCGCCACCGTGGAGGACATGCTGGACTATCTGGAGCGCTGCCAGACGGAACTGGCGCAGATCGAGGACGCCGGGGACACGCTGGAGCGGCTGGAGCAAGAGCTGTCCAGGGCGGAGAAGGAGACCCGGCAGGCGGCGCAGGCGCTGTCCGACGCCCGAAGGGCGGCAGCGGAGCGCCTGACGGAGCAGATCCTGACGGAGCTGCAGCAGCTGGACATGGGGAAGATACGCTTCGCCGTGGACTTTGCGGAAAAGCCGCTGGACGGCGATGGCATGGACGCGGTACGGTTCCTGATGTCCGCCAACACGGGCGAGGCCCTGCGGCCCATCCACAAGATCGCCTCCGGCGGTGAGCTGGCCCGGATCATGCTGGCCATGAAGAACGTGCTCAGCGAGCAGGACCACGTGGGCACCATGGTGTTCGACGAGGTGGACACCGGCGTCTCCGGCCGGGCGGCACAGAAGGTGGCGGAAAAGATGGCCCGGATCAGCCGCAGCAAGCAGGTGCTGTGCGTGACCCATCTGCCGCAGCTGGCGGCCATGGCGGACACCCATTTCTCCGTGGAAAAGGGCGAGAAAAACGGCCGCACCTATACAGAGGTGCGGCGGCTGGAGCGGGAGCAGCGGCGGCAGGAGCTGGCGCGGCTCACCGGCGGCAGCCATGTGTCACAGACCATGCTGGACGGCGCGGAGGAGCTGCTGGAGCAGGCGGAGGCGTTCAAGACTGCGCTGTAAGCGGGATATTTCGCCTTGAAAAGTTTATTGTTGTGAAAATTGGTGGTTGACAAACGAAATAAATCTGCTACAATAGCCTCAACTTGATACCGCAACAGCGATGAAGGGAAGAAGTAACGCGCTTTTGACCTGCCGAGAGAGACCCCGGACGGTGTAAGGGGGAGAGGGCGGAGCGCGCGAATACATCCCGGAGCAGCCTCCTGAAAACCCAAAAGGGCCGGTAGGGATGTGTCGGGTCCGCCCGTTACAGCGGTAGGGTGTGTCTGCACCCGATGAGGCTGTGTCTGTGAGGGCATGGCGAATATGAGGTGGTACCGCGAGCATAAGCATCGCCCTCTGTCGATATGGCAGGGGGCGTTTTTATTTCTCTGCCAAAAAAAGTGAGAATTTACGATAAGAAAGGAAATCGAAGCTATGGGTATTTACGAGGAACTGGTGGCCCGCGGATTGATCGCGCAGGTCACCAACGAGGAAGAGATCCGCGAGATGGTCAACAACGGCAAGGCCACGTTCTACATCGGCTTTGACTGCACGGCGGACTCCCTGCATGTGGGCCATTTCATGGCGCTGTGCCTGATGAAGCGTCTGCAGATGGCGGGCAACAAGCCCATCGCCCTGATCGGCGACGGCACCACCCTGATCGGCGATCCCTCCGGCCGGACGGATATGCGCAAGATGCTCAGCGAGGCGGACATCAAGCACAACGCCGAGTGCTTCAAGCGTCAGATGGAGAAGTTCATCGACTTCTCCGACGGCAAGGCGCTGATGCTGTATAACTCCGAGTGGCTGAAGCCTCTGAACTACATCGAGCTGCTGCGTGAGGTGGGCGGCTGCTTCTCCGTGAACAACATGCTGCGGGCCGAGTGCTACAAGCAGCGCATGGAGAAGGGCCTGAGCTTCCTGGAGTTCAACTACATGATCATGCAGAGCTACGACTTCTACTACATGTTCCAGCACTACGGCTGCAACATGCAGTTCGGCGGCAACGACCAGTGGAGCAATATGCTGGGCGGCACGGAGCTGATCCGCAAGAAGCTGGGCAAGGATGCCCACGCCATGACCATCACGCTGCTGCTGAACTCCGAGGGCAACAAGATGGGAAAGACTGCCAAGGGCGCCGTGTGGCTGGACCCCAACAAGACCAGCCCCTTCGAGTTCTTCCAGTACTGGCGCAACATCGACGACGCCGACGTGCTCAAGTGCATCCGCATGCTGACCTTCCTGCCGCTGGAGGAGATCGACAGGATGTCCACCTGGGAGGGCTCTCAGCTGAACGAGGCCAAGGAGATCCTGGCCTATGAGCTGACCAAGCTGGTCCACGGCGAGGAGGAGGCCGACAAGGCCAAGGCCGCGTCCAAGGCGCTGTTCTCCGGCGCGGGCGACACCGAGCACATGCCCACCACCGAGCTGACCAACGACGATTTCGGCGGCGGCAGCATCGACGTGCTGACGCTGCTGGTGAAGTGTGGACTGGCTGCCTCCAAGGGTGAGGCCCGCCGGCTGGTGCAGCAGGGCGGCGTGTCCGTCAACGACCAGAAGGTGGACGCTATCGAGACCACCTTCGGCTGCGAGCAGTTCACCGGCGACGGTGTCATCATCAAGAAGGGCAAGAAGGTGTTCCACCGGGCGGTGCTGGTGTAAGACGATCCTGTCCGACACGCTATCACGGAAAGGCCGCGGCAGAGCCGCGGCTTTTCCTGCTTTGGGCGGACTTTTCCCCGGAAAAGCGTTGCATACCGGCGAAGAATATACTATAATAAACCGCAGTGTGCAAATTTTGAGTAAACGAGTGATATGACATGAAGACCCATGATTTTTATTTTGAGCTGCCGCCGGAGCTGATCGCCCAGACGCCGCTGGAGCGGCGGGACGGGTCGCGGCTTTTGGTGCTGGACAAGAACACCGGGGAGATGGAGCACCGGCATTTTTACGACCTGCCGGAGTATCTGCATCCCGGCGACTGCCTGATCCTGAACAACTCCCGGGTGCTGCCGGCGCGGCTGCTGGGGCATCGGCTGCCGGGAGGCGGCGCCTGCGAGATATTGCTGCTGATCGACCGCGGCGACAAGGTCTGGGAGTGCCTGGTGCGGCCGGGGAAAAAGCTGCGCAAGGGCGCCAGAGTGTCCTTCGGGGGCGGAGAGCTGACGGCGGAGATCGTAGAGGAGCTGCCGGATGGCAACCGGCTGGTGCGGTTCGAGTACGAGGGCATTTTCCTGGAGGTGCTGGAGCGGCTGGGAAAAATGCCCCTGCCGCCCTACATCAAGGAGGAGCTGCAGGACCAGGAGCGGTACCAGACGGTGTACTCCAAGGTCAACGGCTCGGCGGCGGCCCCCACGGCGGGGCTGCACTTTACCCCGGAGCTGCTGGAGAAAGTGCAGACAATGGGTGTAAAGGTGGGATACGTTACATTGCATGTGGGTCTTGGTACCTTCCGCCCGGTGAAGGAAGACGAGATCACCGACCACGCCATGCACAGCGAATACTGCGTGATACCCCAGGAGACGGCGGATCTTATCAACGAAACCAAGAAAAACGGCGGGCGCGTGATCTGCGTGGGCACCACCAGCTGCCGCACCATAGAGTCACAGGCGGCAGAGGACGGCACCATGCGCGCCAGCGCTGGCTGGACGGACATTTTTATCTATCCGGGGTACAAATTCAAGGTCATGGACGCCCTGGTCACCAATTTCCACCTGCCGGAGTCCACGCTGATCATGCTGGTATCGGCGCTGGCAGGGCGCGAGCACATTCTGGCGGCGTATCGCTGCGCGGTGGAGGAGCGCTACCGCTTCTTCTCCTTCGGCGATGCGATGTTTATTCACTGAGAGCGGGAGTAGAGTATGTTCAAGGTCATAAAAAAAGAGGGAAAGGCCCGGCGCGGTGTGTTTACCTGCGCCCACGGCGGCGAGGTGCAGACGCCGGTGTTTATGAATGTGGGCACACAGGCGGCCATCAAGGGCGGCGTCAGCGCCGTAGACCTAAAGGAGCGCCTGGGCACGCAGATCGAGCTGTCCAACACCTACCATCTGCACCTGCGGCCCGGAGACGATGTGGTGCGGGCTCTGGGTGGGCTGCATAGGTTCATGCGCTGGGACGGGCCGATCCTGACGGACTCCGGCGGCTTCCAGGTGTTCTCACTGGCGGGGCTGCGGAAGATCAGCGAGGAGGGCGTGACCTTCGCCAGCCATCTGGATGGCCACCGGATATTCATGGGGCCGGAGGAGAGCATGCGCATCCAGAGCAATCTGGGCAGCGACATCGCCATGGCTTTTGATGAGTGCGTGGAGAACCCGGCGGCGTATGACTACGCCAAGGCGTCCTGCGAGCGGACGCTGCGGTGGCTGGAGCGCTGCAAAAGGGAGCACGACCGGCTGAACGCGCTGCCGGACACCGTGAATCCCGGCCAGATGCTGTTCGGCATCAATCAGGGCGCCACATACGCAGATCTGCGGATATGGCACATGCAGCAGATCGCAAAGATCGACTGTGACGGCTACGCCATCGGCGGCCTGGCGGTGGGCGAGCCCACCGAGGTGATGTATGAGATCATCGACGCGGTGGAGCCCCACATGCCGGCGGACAAGCCCCGGTATCTGATGGGGGTGGGAACGCCCAGCAACATCATCGAGGGCGTGGCCCGGGGCGTGGATTTCTTCGACTGTGTGATGCCCGCGCGGAATGCGCGGCACGGAAAGCTGTTCACCTGGAGGGGCACGCTGAACATCAAGAACGCCAAGTACAAGCTGGACGAGCAGCCCATCGACCCGGAGTGCGACTGCCCGGTGTGCCGGCAGTTCAGCCGGGCCTACATCCGCCACCTGTTCACGGCGGAGGAGATGCTGGGCATGCGCCTGGCGGTGATGCACAACCTGTATTTTTACAACAAATTAACGGAGCGGATACGTGACAGCCTGGACAACGGGTGCTTTGCGGCGTTCCGGGAGGAATACAGCAAAAAACTGGCGGAGAAGATATGAAACCTCTTGCCAAAAGCAGGAGAACTATGTATAATAGTATCACTTTGTTTATAAAAGGAGTAATGTTCCATGATCCAGATCGCATACGCTGATGCTGCTGCTACCACCGCTGCCGGCGGCGGTATGTCCACCATTGTTATGATCGTCCTGATGATCGCCATTTTCTACTTCCTGATGATCCGCCCCGAGAACAAGCGGAAGAAGCAGGCGGAGGAGATGCGCAACTCTCTGAAGAAGGGCGATTGGCTGACCACCATCGGCGGCGTGTACGGCCGCGTCGTGGCCATCACTGACCGCACTGTGGTCATCGAGACCAGCGAGGACCGCGTCCGCGTGGAGTTCCTGAAGTCCGCTATCGGCCAGGTCGGCACGCTGGACGAGCAGGCTGCCGCCATGCAGCGTCCCGCCAAGAAGGACAAGAAGGCTGAGCAGGCCGAGGAGACTCCCGCTGTGGAGGAGAAGGCCTCTGAGGAGACCACCGAGGCCCCTGCCGAGGCGCCCGCTGAGACCGAAAAGACCGACGCTGAGTAAGAGACCGTAGAAAAGGATGCTGCCCGCGGGCGGCGTCCTTTTTTTGCCTGACATAGCCGCCCACACCTCCCGCATAGGCTGGAACACAGCTTATGCGGGAGGTATCGTTATGTCTTGGAGACAACTGATAAACGGGGGGACATGGTCGGGCGCGGCGGTGGCGGCCGCGCTGCTTCTGGTGGGCATGGGCGTCGAAGCGCTGATGCTGCTGCGGGGGATGGCGCCGGAGAGCGCCGCGGGGCCGCTGCTGTGGACGGTCAGCGCGTTGGCCTGTTTCTGCGGCGGGCGCGTGGCCGTGCGCCGCGGCGGCGACGGTGCGCTGCCCAGAGCGTTGGCGGTATCCGCCTGCGTGTACGGCGCGCTGTGGCTGACCGCGCTGACAGGGGAGTCGCCCGTGCGCTTCGGCCCCGACGGCATCGCGCAGACCTGCGCGGTGTGGGGCGGCGGGCTCCTGGCCGCCATACCGGGCGCGAAGCGGAAGCGCAAAAAGACACAGAAGCGGCCCCGTCAGGGCGGAAGCCGGCGAAAGCGCGCGGTGACATAAAGCGGCGCATGGTTAAAATAACGAAATCGTTTTTTACGCATTTTTCGTTTGACAAGGCGGCGGGCGGCAGGGGAGCCGTCCGTCGTTTTGCCGGTTTCTATATATGGTGCGGGGATTTCGCGGGTTTCCCCGGATATTGGGATTTGTGCACTTTTCAGGCACACGAAACGCGGTCGGTCAACATAGTTTACATAACTTTGTTTACATAATATTTTGACATAATTTACAAAAAATAGGTTTTTGCGGAAAAGCACTTGCAGATTTGTGGGATTTGCCATATATTTATTATTGCGTTTTGGCGCGTCTATCCGGACAGCTTGGCTCATACACTGTGGACGAGGTGAGCCCATGAAGCTGCAACGTCGCCGGATATCCGCCATACAGCCGCCGTCAGCGCGGCTGTACATACTGTGCCTGTTTTTCACCGCCGGGATGCTGGCGGGATTTTTCGCACGGCGCGTGGTGTCGTCGGAGGATCTGTCGGCGCTGAGTGGCTATGTGCTGGAGTACGCGCACCTGGCGGCGGACCAGCAGCGTCCTGCGGGACTGTGGCAGGTCCTGTGGGCGTACCTGCGCTACCCTGCGGTGGCCTTCGTTCTGGGCTGCACGGCCTGGGGCGTGATGCTGATCCCGTTGGTATGCGCGGCGCAGGGCTTTTTCCTGTCCTTCGCGGTGCAGTGCTTCGCTGCCGCGCTGGGACGCCAGGGCGTAGCGCTGGCGCTGGCGGCGCTGGGACTGCGATGCCTTTTCACGGTGCCCTGTCTGCTGGCCATCGCGTCCGACAGCTTCGCGCTGGCCTGGCGCCGGGCGGAGCACCAGAAGCCGGAGGCGAGAGACCTGCGGCAGACCGTGATCTGTGTGTTTGTGTTGCTGACCGGTACGGTGGCGGAGTGCGCCATAGTGCCGAGACTTTTCGCCTGGCTGCTGCCGGGCCTGACTTGATGGAGAGAGGAGTGAGGGGACATGACGGATTTCATCGCGGCATACCGCGAGTATCTTACCGAGGAGAAGCACTCCTCCGCCAACACCCTCAGCTCTTACATACGCGACCTGACGCAGTTCCAGAGCTGGCTGCTGTCCAACGGCGTGACGGATATGCGCAAGGTGAAAAAGGAGTCCATCAACGAATACCTCCTCCACATGACCCACAGCGGGAAAAGTCCCGCCACCGTGACCCGCTCCACGGCATCTATCAAGTCCTTTTACGCCTACATGGTGCAGTGCGGCGCGATGAAGAGCAACCCCGCCAAGAGCGTGGTGGCCATGAAGGTCGAGCGGAAATACCCCGAGATCCTCACCAACCGCGAGGTGGAGCTGTTTCTGGACCAGCCCAAGTGCGTGGATGAGAAGGGCTTCCGCGACCATGCCATGCTGGAGCTGCTGTACGCCACCGGCATCCGCGTCAGCGAGCTGATCGGCCTGGACGTCAGCGACGTCAATCTCTCCGCCGGGTTCATCCGCTGCCGCAGCAAGGGAAAGGAGCGCATCGTGCCCCTGTATCCCGCCGCGGTCAAGGCCCTGGAGGCCTATATGCACGACATCCGCCCCCGGCTCATCGCCGACGAGGAGGAGCAGGCCCTGTTCGTGAACATGAACGGCGAGCGCATGAGCCGCCAGGGCTTCTGGAAGATCATCAAGTATTACCAGGAGAAGGCCGGCATCGAGAAGGACATCACCCCCCACACGCTGCGCCACTCCTTCGCCGTGCATCTGCTGGAAAACGGCGCCGATCTGCGCTCCATCCAGGAGATGCTGGGCCACGCGGACATCAGCTCCACGCAGATCTACACCCATGTGGTCAAGAAGCAGCTGAAGGATGTATACAACAAGGCTCATCCCCGCGCCTGAGTTTCTTTGCGTGTCTCTTTCGCCAATACTTCGCTGCGGCGGCATGCCATACACAAAGCATGGCGCGCCGCTGCGCTTTACCGCCCGGTTTCCGGGCGGTTTTCTGTTGCTATTTGGCTGTGGGTTTGCTATAATAGAACAAATGTTGCGAGACGGAGGGCTGGGTATGCGGATATTGGGCATCGACCCGGGCATCGCCATCGTGGGCTTCGGGCTGATCGAGTCGGACCGCAGCGGCGTGCGGATGCTGCAATACGGCGCGGTGACCACCGAGGCCGGATTACCGCTGGCCACCCGGCTGGTGCAGATCGAGAACGACATGACGGCGCTGATCGCCCAGCTGAAGCCGGATGAGATCTCCATCGAGGAGCTGTTTTTCAGCAAGAACATCACCACGGGAATCGCCGTGGCCCACGGGCGGGGCGTGATCCTCTGCACGGCGGAGCGGCTGGGGGTGCCCATCTATGAGTACACGCCCATGCAGGTGAAGCAGGCGGTGGTGGGCTACGGCCTGGCGGACAAGAAGCAGGTGATGGATATGACCAAGCGGCTGCTGAAGCTGAAAGCGGTGCCGAAGCCGGACGACGCGGCGGATGCACTGGCCATCGCCGTGTGTCACGCCCGCAGTGCCACCAGCCTGCTGCGGCGAAAGGACCCCAACGTGAAGGAGACGGTGTGATATGTATTACTATGTGAGCGGGACCGTGGCGGAGATAGACGCCGGTCTGGCGGTCATTGACTGCGGCGGCGTGGGCTACGCCTGCGCCACCACCAATTACACGCTGGCGCAGCTGAAAAAAGGCGCGCAGGCCAAGCTGTATACCTACCTGAACGTGCGGGAGGACGCCATGGAGCTGTTCGGCTTCGCCGACCAGAGCGAGCTGCGCAGCTTCAAGCTGCTGATCGGCGTGTCCGGCGTTGGCCCGCGGGCGGCGCTGTCCATCCTGTCCGCCGTGACGCCCCAGCAGCTGGCGCTGGCGGTGGTGACCGAGGATGAAAAGGCCCTGACCGCCGCCAACGGCATTGGCAAGAAGATCGCCCAGCGGGTGATCCTGGAGCTGAAGGACAAGCTGGCCCGTGAGGAGGCCATGGGCGGCACGGCCGTCAAGGGCGGCGCCGGTGTGGCCGCCGCCGTGCCCCACAGCAAGAAGAGCGAGGCGCAGGCGGCGCTGGCGGTGCTGGGCTACGGCAGCGCCGAGATCACCGCGGCCTTGAAGGACATCGACATGGACGCGCTCTCCCTGGAGGACATCATCCGCCAGGCGCTGAAGCGCATGATGAAGTAGGGGAGGGGAACGCATGAGCATTGATTTCGGGGCCGACCTGTACGAGGAGCCTATCGTCGCCAAGACGTTCCTCAGCGAAGACGCCAACGAGGGCTCGCTGCGCCCCCACACGCTGGCGGAGTACATCGGGCAGGAGAAGGCCAAGCAGAATCTGTCCATTTTTATCGAGGCGGCGCGGCGGCGCACGGAGTCGCTGGACCATGTGCTGCTCCACGGCCCTCCGGGACTGGGCAAGACCACGCTGGCGGGCATCATCGCCCAGGAGATGGGCGTGAACATCCGCATCACCTCCGGCCCGGCCATCGAGAAGCCCGGCGATCTGGCGGCGCTGCTGACCAACCTCAGTGAAAACGACATCCTGTTCGTGGATGAGATACACCGCCTGAACCGGGCAGTAGAGGAGATCCTGTACCCGGCCATGGAGGACTATGCCATCGACATCATCATCGGCAAGGGCCCGTCGGCCAATTCCATCCGGCTGGATCTGCCCAAGTTCACGCTGATCGGCGCCACTACCCGGGCCGGCTCGCTGTCCGCGCCCCTGCGGGACCGCTTCGGCGTCACCCTGCGGCTGGAACTGTACACGCCGGAGGAGCTGGCGCAGATCGTCACGCGCAGCGCCGGGATACTGAACGTGCCCATCGAGCCGGCAGGCGCCATGGAGATCGCCCGGCGCTCCCGGGGCACGCCCCGTATCGCCAACCGGATGCTGCGCCGGGTGCGTGACTTCGCCCAGGTGATGGCCGACGGCGTCATCACCAAGGAGGTGGCCGACAAGGCGCTGCTTGCGCTGGAGGTGGACTACCTGGGCCTGGACAACGTGGACCGGCGCATGCTGCGGGCCATCATCGAGAACTACGGCGGAGGCCCGGTTGGCCTGGATACGCTGGCGGCCACCATCGGCGAGGAGTCGGTGACGCTGGAGGACGTGTACGAGCCGTACCTGATGCAGCTGGGCTTTTTGACCCGCACGCCACGGGGCCGCTGCGTCACCCAGAAGGCGTATGCGCACCTGCACATCGCTTTCGCAGGCCAGCAGCAGCTGGATATGTAGGCAAATAAGGGCTATCTGCCTGAAATTCTTGGTGATTTCCGGCAGAAATCCCGTCGAATTTGAGTTATTTTTGACAAAGTTTCTCTATTGACTTGACAAATTATTTTGTAAAAAGGTATAATAGCGCATGGTGAATGATACAAGGACTGAATATGACCGTCTGCAGACCATCAGCGACGAGGCGCTGTGCGCCCTGGTCAAGCAGGGCAATCGCGACGCCGAGGAGATACTGGTGGCGCGGTACCACCGTCTGGTGCGCTCCTGCGCCCGTCCGTATTTCCTGGCGGGCGGAGACAGCGAGGACCTGCTGCAGGAGGGGATGTTCGGCCTGATCAAAGCGATACGGGAGTATGCGCCGGGGCACGACGCGTCGTTCTGTACCTTTGCCGAGACGTGTATCCGCAGGCGGCTGTACTCCGTGCTGCGCGCTGCGGCCTCCGGAAAGCATTCACCATTGAACCAAGCCGTTCCTTTGGATACCTCTTTCTTTGACGCGAATCTCTCCTTTGCCCATGTCGATCCCGAGGGTTGG
>CAKTVL010000012.1 GCA_934623575.1 uncultured Oscillospiraceae bacterium | reverse complement strand
AGAGCCCAAGTTGAAAGACACCGCACGCTACAAGCGGGAAAAAGCCGTGCAGGAGCCGCTGTTCTACGAGGAATCCGCGCGCAAGAAGAAGGTGAAACGCGCCAAGGCCGCAGCCAGTCATGCGGCGCAGCAATCACGGCTGGAAGAGAAAGAGCGGCTGGAGCAGGAAACGAAAGAGGCTCGTGATGCCGCTGCCCGCCAGTGCGAAGTCGAGAAAGCGGCAGAAGCCGCAGAGCAGGAGGTGTCCTGCTGAGTTACCCTTGTCAAGCCATGACGGTCTGAACGGAGACTGTCAGCTTTCCATAAGGGGGACGGGGTCTAAGCCGCCCCTCCCACCTTCCTCAAAAATCCAAGGCGAACGCCTTTTTAGATAGAGAGAAGATCACACGACCCCGCGCCCTCCGAATTTCGCCCCGCAGGGGGTGCAACGCGGGGCGCGTGGGAGAACAAAGAAGAAAGGAAGAAAACGGAATGAAAAAGAGAATTGTATCCTTCCTGCTGGCGCTGGTGATGGCAGTCTCGCTGCTGCCGGTCAGCGCCTTTGCCGTAGTCGATGCAAGTTCGCTGACTTTCACAGATGAGTCAGGGCAAACTCATGCAGCGACACTAGATGAAACGATAAAAACAGTACAGTTTTCTATCCAAGGTTCTACATTCCCCGTCGCCATAAACAAGGGATTGTTCGTGGTCGAGGCACCACTTAACAGCGCACTGATAGAAAACGGGGTAAATGTATGGTATACCGCTCTATGTGAGAGTCCGGGTTATGTTAATAACGGCACGAATTTCACCAGTAAATTCTTGCAAGATTGTGCAGCAGAAGTGACATACGCCATTGAAGGATATACCCCGCCCCAAGGGGTAACCATTGCGATTGTTTTTAGCGAGGATTATTACGAAACTAATGAATCAGCTGATTACGCGCTGTTGTTCCAGTTGACAGCCGCCAGTGTGGACAGCGACAAAACAGCTCTGGCTGAAGCCATCAATAACGCACCGGCAAACGGGTATTTTACAGAAAATGACCGCTATAATGGCAAGAAATCCAGTACAATCACCAATAAGAACAGTGGATTTTGGGCGGTATATCAGGCTGCATTGACGAAGGCTAAAACGGTCAACGAGGATATCTCCTCCACGCAGAAGCAGGTGGACGCCGCCGTTGCTGCCCTGCAAGCCGCCATGGCCAACCTCATCCCCACCACGCAGGTGAACCCCACGATTCTCTATGAGACGTTGAACCGCTATACCGGCGTATTCTACGAAAACTCAACAAGCTACACTCCGGACACGTGGGCGGCCTTTGACGCGGCGCGCACGGCAGGCCATGCGCTGCTTGACGGGCTCTTCGATGAAAACGGAAATGCCACCGCCGCCAATACAGCGGAAAAGCAGGGTGAGATAGACGCTGCGGCTGCTACACTGACGAAGGCGGCGGAAAATCTGTATAACAATGGCATGGTAACAGCAAATAAAAAGACCATCGAACAAATCAACACGTTTTTGCCGGACTTGCTCGCACTGGCGAATACCGTTAAGCAGAGCGATTATACCGCCGAAAGCTGGGCGGCATTTGCCGCCGCCCTGACCGCCGCCAGGAACGCCAAAGCCCCCGTGCTGACGGAGACCAAGGCGGACGATGCGGCTGTTGCCGCCTATAAAAAGGCATACGAGGATCTGTATCAGCAGTTCTACTATGGTCTGACCCCGGTGGGCGAGATCACCGTCTCCCTCACATACCTTGACCCGGAGAAGGCGCGTCAGGGGGACGGCGCAGGCTCTCGCGCCGGTGCCGCGCAGCAGGTGACGCTCAGCGGCGACTACTCCCTCTATGCGGCGGTGGACTCGCTGAAAAACAAGCCGGATAGAATCATTTGGCCGTATGCCAAGATATTTATCAACGGCGTCTACGTCACCAAGTGCTATCTCAATCAAGAGTCCTTTGACTGGGAAGGCCAGGGCGTATCCCAAAAGCTACGGCTGCACCCCGGTGACACGGTCGTGGTGGATCTAAATCTGGATCCGCAAAGTGAGCTCCAGCCCACCTACGGCAGCAGCAGCGCACAGCTGTGGCAGTATATCGACAGTATAAAGACATCGCAGTTTGTCCAAAGCAACGGGCTGGAGGTGAAGGCGGGCGAACCGTTTACCCTGACCGTCCAGCAGGCAAAGGCGGCGTTGGGTCGCAGCCGCGCTGTCGAGGCGGGCGCAAACATGACCCTGTTTATCAGTGACATGGCGGAAACCCCCTCCGATAACCATCCCACCGCAAAGCAGCTTACCCAGAACGAAAAAGCGATTATCACCGATGCAGACGGCAGTGCCAGTGTGACGCTGTACCGTGAGGGCTGGTATCTGATCGCTGCCTATGACCTGCGGGAGGACGAAAAGGGCAACATCGACAACAGCTCTGACGGCAGCTGCCCCAGCTACGCAGGTAAATACTATTCTGCAAACAGCGGCACAGCCATTTGGGTTCATGTGAATACGCCCGATGACCTGTCCGCCGTGAAAAACACTTTGCAGTCCCAGCTGGACAAGGCGTATGCCGCCTATGCGGAAAACTATTTCCGCCCTGCTGTCTGGAGCGAACTCAAGAGTGCCTATGATACCGGCACCGCCGGTATCAAGGATGCCGCCACCTCCGGCGGTGCCAGCGATGCCCAGCAGACGGCCATTGAAACCATCAGAAAGCTGCAAAACGACACCACCGCGGAGAATAAACAGAACCTGACCACCTTCCGCACGGAGCTGAACAAGCTGCCCGACGATGCCAGCCTGCTTTCCGCCGGTGTCAAGTCCACCGTGGACAAGCTGATCGCCTGCTATGCGGGCATGAGCGACTACCAGCGCAGGCAGCTGACCGGCGTGGAGCAAACCAAGTACAACAGTATCAAGGCTTTCGCCGATACCCATGTGACCTTCCCGGAGGACAAGGCGTTCAAGCTGACGGTGAATGTGGTGGGTGACACCGACGAAGCTACCGCCGCGCTGAACGATATGACCAAGTACCTGCGGGAGCATCCTGCCACCCAGGATCGCGGCAGCGGCGGTCGCCAGGACACACCCATCCAGACCGAGCCGTTCTGCGCTTTCACGGCAACCATCCCGAATCGCACAGAGGTGACAACGGCTGCCGCGACGACCAATGTGCGCTTTGTCTCCGGTATCGACTATGCGGCGTACTTCCAGACCCGTGCGGCGAAGGGTACGTTTACCGTGGACGGTGCGAAATGGAGCATCAGCAATAAGAACCTGCAGTTCACCACCTATGGCTACGGTTATACCGTCAATGGCGGCTTGACTGTCACTATTGGCGGCGAAGCCTACGAGATCAAGAGCGTCACCTATCAGGGCATTGATCCCGGCTCTATAAAGACTAGAACGATGATTGCCTACGATGACACAGAGTATCTGGGCAAGGATAAGTACTATATCAATATGCGTTTTGAGGACGCGGCGCAGGAGTTCACCATGCCCTACAACGATGTGACCGTAACCGTCACATGGGGGCCTGTCAGCGAGAACGTGAACGCCGCCAGGACTGCCGCTCTCTCCCGCCTGCAAACGCTGTATAACAGCCTGGGCGATAAGGCGAAGGCCGCCTATGACACTGGCGTGGATAGCATCAACGCCGCCGCCTCCGTGGCTGCGGTGGAGAGTGCCTATCAGTCCGCTGTGGTGGCGATGAAGAAAGCCGCCGACAACTACGGCAAGGTGCAGGTCATTGTGGAGAACACCACCTATTCCAAGAAGGACGGAGCACCTTGGGACGGCACGCTGGTGGATACATGGGTCGATCTGTCCGCCGACAGCACCATGATGTCCTGCGTGGCCGCTGCGCTGGAAACCGTAAAGGCAAGCAGCAAGGGTGTGGAAAGCGGCTATATTACCAGCATCAACGGCCTCAGCGAGTTTGACGGAAGCAAGAGTGCCGGCTGGATGGGCACGCTGAACGACTGGTTCACCAACGAGGGCTTTTCCGCCTTCACCGTGAAGAACGGCAATCTGGCTGACGGCGATGTGATCCGTATTATGTTCACGTTCAGCGGCTACGGTGCGGACTTGGGCGGCACGTGGGGCAACTCCGACACCACCGTCAAGGCGCTGACCGTGGACGGGGCGATGCTGACCCCGAACTTTACCCCCGGCGAGGCTGGTGGACAGTATGATTACACCCTGATCATCAACGGAGAGTCTGCATCCGTCAAGTTGACGCCCACCGCCAGCAACAAGAACTTCCAGGTCAAGACGTTTTTGAATGAGAAGGTCACGGACAGATCTGAGGGCAGCAGCTTCTATAAGCGCACGGAGACGATCCCCGTCAAGGCGGGCGACACCATCTATTTGGGCTGCGGCGCGAAGAACTGGCTGAGTATGAACAATCAGGCAGGCAACAAGCAGAACAGCGACGGCACGTGGTATGCCCTGCACGTTGTCAGCATCAACACTGGTGCAAGCTACGTGACTGACCTGATTGCCAAGCTCCCGACTTCTCTGAAGTATGAGACCTACACCCGCAGCATGAACGATGTGGCCGCCGCACGCGCCGCGTATGAGGTTCTTGCTAAGGGTGAGCAGGGCAAGGTAACGAATTTGGCCAAGCTGGTCAGCTTGGAGAAGCAGATCGAGGGCTTTACGGCTGTGGATGCGTTCAAGGTGCAGCTGGCAGCACTGCCGGAGGCGGAAAACCTGACCGTCACCAACCGGGAGGCCGTGGATGCAGCCGAGGCTGCCTATAAGGCGCTGGAGCAGAAGGATTGCCTGACGGTGGCTGAAAAAGAAAAGGCCGAGGCCGTGTTCGCCAAGATGGCGGAGATCAAGAGAAACCTTGTCCTTGCCGTGGAAAAGCAGATCGATGCCATCGGTGAGGTGACGCTGGAGAACGAAGCTGCCGTCAAGGCGGCACAGGCGGCGTATGACGCGCTAACTGACGAACAGAAGCAGATGGTGAACGGCAAAAAGGTGGCAGCACTGAACGCGGCAGTCGCCAAGCTGGCGGAGCTGAAGCGCGAGAAGCTGTTGGCAGAGATGGACGACATCTATGCCTCCGTCGGCGAGAGTTTGCAGGCGCAGGTCAACAAGTCCGCGCCCATCGTGGGCAGCATCGGCGGCGAGTGGCTGGCGTTGGCTCTGGCTCGCAGCGGTCGCAGCGTACCTGCCGGGTACTACGACAATGTGGTGCAGTATGTGAAGGCTAATGTAAACGCCAACGAGAGACTCCATAATTCCAAGTCCACCGACAATTCCAGGGTGATTCTTGCGCTGACTGCCATAGGCAAAGACCCCACCAATGTAGGCGGTCATAACCTGCTGAAGGGTCTGGACAGTATGAGCTATATCAATAAGCAAGGCATCAATGGTCCTGTTTTCACCCTGATTGCGCTGGATAGCCACAACTATCCTACCTTCGGTGACGTGACCCGCGACGTCCTCATCGATCGAATCCTCAGCGAGCAGGTCAAGGTGGACGGCGGCTGGGCACTGGGAGGTGCGGATGAGAAGGCTTCTGATGTGGACGTTACCGCGATGACCATCCAGGCTCTGGCTCCCTATTATAAGACCAATGCCAAGGTCAAGACCGCAGTGGACAAAGGTCTGACATGGCTGTCCGCGCATCAGCAGGAGGATGGCGGTTTCGCCAGCTGGGGTGCCGTCAACAGTGAGTCCTGCGCGCAGGTCATTGTGGCTCTGGGTGCTCTGGGTATTGACCCCCTCACCGACAGCCGCTTTATCAAGAACGGCATAACCGCGCTGGATGCACTGTGCGGCTATTATACGCAGGACGATACGCTGGGCAAGGGCTTTGCTCATGTGAAACAATCCTCCGGCGGGTATGTCGGCGGTGCGTATAACCAGATGGCCACCGAGCAGGCGTACTACGCGCTAAATGCGTACTATCGCTTCGCCAACAGTCAGAATCGCCTCTACGATATGACCGACGTGTGCATCACCCACAACTTCGGCGCGTGGACGGTGACCAAGGCGGCCACCTGCACCGAAAGCGGTATCAGCACCCGTAAGTGCAGCGTTTGCAGCACGGAGGAGACGATGATCGTCCCGTCTCTGGGGCACAGCATGACCGCCGTGGCGGGCAAGGCTGCTACCTGCACCGAGGCGGGCCACAGCGCCTACTGGTCCTGCTCCCGCTGCGGCAAGTTCTTCAGCGATGCGGCGGGCAAGACCGAGATCGCCGAGGGTAGCTGGGTCATCGCGGCCCTGGGCCACGATGAGGCCACCCGTGCGGCGGTGGCGGCCACCTGCTACGCCTCCGGCCATGAGGCGGACACGTACTGCAAGCGCTGCGGCATGGTTATTACCGCCGGTGCGAACATTTCCGCCACCGGCAAGCACACCTACGTCAACGGCGTCTGCACCGTCTGCGGCGTCAAGAACCCGACGGCCAACGTCAAAGGCGATGACATCAAGGTGGACAGCAAGAATGATACGCTGGTCAAGGACAGCAGCGGCCTGGTCATCAAGGCCGAGGTAACGGTGGATGACGAGAAGCTCATCGAGATCAAGGCGGCGGTGGAGAGCGGTTCTATCACCGTCAAGGTGGACAACAAAAACGCCGTTCAGACCACCGACGAGCAGAAGAAGGCCGACGGCGGCAAGAGCGCGCTGGAGAGCAAGGCCAACGATGTGAACACGTCTGCCGAGGTCAAGAAGGAGCTGACCAAGCTGATCGACAAGCTGGCCGATATGCGTAAGGACAACTCCGGCAAGAAGGACGCGCAGATCGAGAAGGTCGTGGACGTGGCGGTGGAGTTGGTCAAGACCAACGCCGCTGGCTCTGTGGAGTCCGTGGCCCAGCTCATCGAGCTGCCCCAAAGCGTCACCGTAACCATCTCCATCACCGATGAGATGTATAACAGCCTGCTGAACCGTAAGGTCTGCGTGGTACGCAGCCACACCGATGCCAATGGCAACGTGACCACCACCGAGCTGCCCGCCACGCTGGGCGGCACGAGGGACAACTATGTGCTGACCTTCCAGACGGATAGGGCGTCTACCTTTGCCATTGTCTCCTATGCGGCTGTTTCCAGTGGGCGGTACCACTACACCGGAGGCACGACTACCGGCAAGGTGAACTCCTCCAACACAGGAGACGACAGCCAGATGACCATTTGGCTGGGCAGCGCAGTTATGGCGGCGGCAGCCGTCGTGGTGCTGACCTATAAGAAAAAGCGCGCATCCAAGTAACAACAGAAAAGCCAACGCAGGGG
The DNA here is from genome assembly GCA_934623575.1 of uncultured Oscillospiraceae bacterium. Classification (GTDB taxonomy): domain Bacteria; phylum Bacillota; class Clostridia; order Oscillospirales; family Oscillospiraceae; genus Vescimonas. The sequence continues at coordinate 39,142 of CAKTVL010000012.1, read as the reverse complement.
CGCATTTGCGCCTCTGCGTATGGCACTTTTGAGAGGTATTGCCCATGAAAAAGAAACAGCGATTCTGGCTGCTGGCGTTGGCACTGTCCCTGCTGCTGACCTGCGCTGCCTGCGGCAAAAAGACCGTATCGGGCGACCCCGGCAACACTCCCACGGCGACGCAGGAGCAGACCGCCTCCGGCAATAGGGATGCCGCCGATAAGACGGACGCACCCAAGGCGGAAGATAAGACTGCGGACGACAAAAAACCGGACGAAGAAAAGCCTGCTGAGGACAAGAAGAATTCCGAGGACGACAAGAAGGCCGAGGAGCAGAAGAAGGCGGAAGAGCAGAAAAAGGCGGAGGATGCCGCCAAGAAGGAAGAGCAGCCCAAGCAGGACGAGCCTGCCAAGCAGCCGGAGCGGCCCAAGCAGGAGATCGACCCGGCCACCGGCAAGGACAAGTACCAGACCGATCCTGTGCCGGAGGGCAAGCCCGTTCCCGTGGAACCGGGAACATCCTCCACGGGCGGCAGTGCCACCTGCACCTTTTCCATCTCCTGCGCCACCATCCTAAACAACTGGGATAAGTGTGACGAGAGCAAAAAGCCCCTTGTACCCGCTGACGGCGTGATCCTGCCCACCACCACGGTGACATTCACGGAGGGCGAGAGCGTGTTCGATGTGCTCCAACGGCTCTGCCGTGAAAACAAGATACACATGGAGTCCAGTTGGACGCCCATGTACAACAGCGCGTATGTGGAGGGTATCAACAACCTCTACGAGTTCGACGTGGGTAGCTTGTCCGGGTGGATGTACAGCGTCAATGGCTGGTTCCCCAACTACGGCTGTTCCCGCTATGCCCTGCAAAACGGCGATGTGGTGAACTGGGTTTACACCTGCGATCTGGGCTATGATGTAGGCGGAGGCTACTCCACCGGAAGCTGATGCCACTCAGCGTAACAACGGGAAGTAAGACTTAAATAAAAAACTGTATAGAAGCACCGCCAGCAAAGCGGCAATTACGCTGCTTTGCTGGCGGTGACTTTTTGCTGCAAAAACTGCATTTATCGACAATTCCATACAAAAACCATCGTATTTGCGTAGACCATTGTAGAACGATTATATGACACAAACGCCTAAAAATCGTGTAAAATTAGCATATCAAGAACAAAACAGCGTATGTCCACCGGCAAGAGGCCCGCCGCGGATCACCGAGTGCTGGCTTTCAAAATACACAAGACAGGAGGGAACATCAGTGCCTTTAGTTTGCTACGTTTCGGAACTGGAAAAGAACGTTTCTTTGGACGCTGAACGTTTGCTGCGTCTTCTGGGTGTATCCGGAAAGCTGTCTGGGTTTCACTTTGCCGTGTATATGTTGGAACAGGTGCAGGAGAAGCCGGAATATGTCCTGCTGATCACGAAAAGACTCTATAGCCAAACGGCACAGTATTTTCATACTACCACCAACTCCGTGGAAAGGAATCTCCGAACCCTTGTGCAGGCGTGTTGGAGACAACCTGACCACAGCTTACTTGAGCGTATTGCAGGCCACCCGTTGTCGCAGCCACCAACGAACGCGCAGTTCATTGATATGGTGGCCGCTTTCCTCCGCAAGTAAGCACTACACGGTTTAGCCCCCTCCGCCCACAGCGGCGGCGTATCCCCCTTGCGCTGCCGCTGTGGGTTTTATATAGACTGGCAGCTGCTGTCAAGAGTATTGACCTCGGCTGCGGGCCTATATGCCCATGCTCTTTGAAAAACGCACTTCGCGTGTCATAAAGCAGACAGGTACGTTCGTGCCGGTGTGAGCCAGAGAACAGCGCCCGCCATGATCTCCCGTATGGGAGGGAGCGAAACAGGCGTTATTCAAAAACAGAGCGGCATTCTGTTGGCCACGACCACTGGCACCCTTAAAGATACTCCCGCATTGGACGCCCTCAAAGCATCGTGCGGCGCACCCATCAGCATGGGCCGGGGTGAGATTCCCGTGAGGCTGGCAGCCACCAGCCGCCTGTTTTGCTTGAGATTTTTCCTTAGATGAATTTTGAAATAGTTACACTTGAAAATATTATTGGTGGAGGAAGCGCCTATCCATTGTTAAGGGATGGACGCTTCCTCTACCAATATAGGTTCACATCAATTTTTGCGTGTATCACAACACCATGCTACAATTCTTTTGAAGCATGGCGCTGTGGTCACAGAGAGGAGGTTGCTATGGGTATTGACCACGGAGACACCAACAAAAACCTTGGCGGAAAGCGGACATATACCGTTGAGGAGATCGCAAAAATTCTTGGTATCGGGAGAACTGCTGCATACGGTCTTGTCCACTCGGGTGTGTTCAAGATGGTGCGGATCGGTTCTTCCATCAGAGTTTCCAAAGTGTCCTTTGATGATTGGCTGGATAAGCAGACGCTGTAGGAGGTTTATTATGGCATCCATCAAAAGACGTAGAGGTAAATATCATGTTGTTTATTACTATTTCAATGAATGCGGAGAAAAGAAACAGAAATGGGAGTCCTTCAATACGGAAGCGGAAGCAAAACACCGCAAGGCAGAGATCGAATATAAACAAGGAAACCGCACCTTTATATCGCCCAATAAGACTACCGTTTCCGCCTTCCTCGATGACTTTGTGAGCTTATATGGGGTGAAAAGATGGAGCCCCAGCACCTATGAAGCCAATACGGGGCTGATCCGCAACTATATTGCCCCGCTGCTTGGCGACGTACTGATGCAGGATGTAACTACCATCGCAGCGGATCGGTTTATTACAACATTGCAGAGGACGAAATGCCCTGTTTTTAAGAACCGATACAGCAAAACAGAGTACATGACACCTGCCAATATTGAGCGTATCAATAAACTCCTTCGATGTGCTTTCAAACAGGCTGTACGCTGGGACATCATCGCAAAGAACCCGTTTGATAACACAACTCTGCCAAAGGTCAAGCGCAAACCCCGTGAGATATGGGATGCGGCGACGATTCGAAAGGCGTTGGATGAATGTAAAGATGGACGTCTTTATGTTGCTATAAACCTGTCGTTTGCCTGCTCGCTGCGGATCGGAGAAATCGTTGGGTTGACTTGGGACAATATTCACATTTCCGACGCAGATATTGCCAACGACAACGCCTATCTGTGTGTGGAGAAAGAGCTGGCTCGTGTGAAGGAATCCTCCCTTGCTATTTTGGGCGAAGAAGAAATCATCAAAAAATTTCCTCGAACCATGTATTTGGAAAATGCCAGCACGGTGATCGTGTTGAAAACGCCTAAGACAGAAAGCAGTGTTCGCAAGGTGTGGATGCCCAAAACAGTGGCTTACATTCTGCGGGAATGGAAGGATTCTCAGGATAAGCAAAAAGAGTTTCTGGGTGATGAATACCTTGACTACAATCTCGTTGTAGCGCTTCCAAACGGACGCCCCTGTGAGGAAACGGTTATTTCCAATGCATTCCGGCGGTTAAAGCGGGATGCCAAGCTCCCTAATGTCGTGTTTCATTCTCTCCGTCATTCCAGCACGACTTATAAGCTGAAACTTAATCACGGCGACATTAAAGCCACACAGGGCGACACAGGACATTCACAGGCCGATATGGTCACAAAGGTATATGCTCACATTCTCGATGAAGACCGCAAGGTCAATGCACAGAAGTTTGAAAGCGCGTTTTACGCAAACCCAGATCTGCGCAGTGTGAAAGCGCCTGATGAACCACAGCCTGCATTGGACGTGCAGAGTATCATCGTACAGCTCCAGCAGTCCCCCGAACTCTTAAGTGCGCTCACATCGCTCATATCGAACCAGGGTTGCAAATGACGGATTTGTGCCATGGTGCCAAGGTGGTGCCAAACGGCGAAAAATACAAAAACCGGTTCGATATGAAAAAGGGGTGCCAAACAAGACGCAGTAGCTGAATTTCGGGTGCTGCCGCTGCCATTGAAACAACGCACTCAAAAGCGAAAAAACGCCGCGATCCGTTGAAATCACAGCGCTTTTGGTACGCCTGCCCGGGCTCGAACCGGGGGCCTCGGGCTTAGGAGGCTCGCGCTCTATCCAACTGAGCTACAGACGCATATTGTGAAATTGTAGGGGAATTGGTGCCATCGGTAATTGATGTCCCTGTCCTTAGGAGGCGGGCCCTCTATCCCGGTGAGGTACGGAGGCAAGTATGAAGATTGGTTTTTGCTAGTTGAAATCAGCTCGGTTCTCTTAGGAGGCGGTCGCTCTATCCAACTGAGCTACGGGGGCATGTACAAGAGCTATTGTACCGCAGGGCGCGGCCGTTGTCAACGGCACTTTAACGAAAAAGTTGGCGAAGCCTATTGCAATCGGTCGTTTATAGGCATATAATATTCAGGTTAGTGAATTTGCCCGAAAAGAAGGGAGTTTTACCTTTGCAGAACGAAAAACTTAGAAACGTAGCCATTATCGCCCACGTTGACCACGGCAAGACCACGCTGGTGGATCAGATGCTCAAGCAGGGCGGCGTATATCGCGAGAATCAGGAGACGGTGGAGCGGGTCATGGACTCCAACGACCTGGAGCGGGAGCGCGGCATTACCATCCTGGCCAAGAACACCGCCATTCAGTACGGCGACACCAAGATCAACATCGTGGACACCCCGGGCCATGCCGACTTCGGCGGCGAGGTGGAGCGCATCCTGAAGATGGTCAACGGCGTTATCCTGCTGGTGGATGCCGCCGAGGGCCCCATGCCTCAGACCCGCTTCGTGCTGAGCCGCGCGCTGGAGTTGGGCCACCGGGTCATCGTGGTCATCAACAAGATCGACCGCCCCGACCAGCGCATCCACGAGGTCATCGACGAGGTGCTGGAGCTGCTGCTGGACCTGGACGCCACCGACGAGCAGCTGGACAGCCCCATGCTGTTCTGCTCCGCCCGCAACGGCACCGCCAGCTATTCCCCCGACGTAGTGGGCACGGACCTGAAGCCGCTGTTCGACACCATTCTGGACTATATCCCTGCGCCGGAGGCCGACCTGGACCAGCCGTTCCAGATGCTGGTCAGCTCCATCGACTACAACGATTTCGTGGGCCGTATCGCCATTGGCCGCATCGAGCGCGGCGTGCTGAAGCAGAACCAGGAGATCGCGGTGTGCAACTACCACGACCCGGACGCCCCGGCCAAGAAGGCCAAGGCTGTGAGCATGTACGAGTTCGCTGGGCTGGGCAAGGTGCCCATTACCGAGGCCACGGCGGGCAACATCATCGCCCTCAGCGGCATCGGCGATATCACCATCGGCGATACCATCTGCGCGCCCGACTGCGTGGAGCCGCTGCCCTTTGTGAAGATCAGCGCCCCCACGGTGGAGATGACCTTCTCCGTCAACGACAGTCCCTTCGCCGGGCGCGAGGGCAAGTTCGTCACCAGCCGCCAGCTGCGCGACCGCCTGTGGCGCGAGACACTGAAGGACGTGTCCCTGCGGGTCAGCGAGATCGAGGGCGCCATGGACGCCTTCAATGTGGCGGGCCGCGGCGAGATGAGCCTGTCCATCCTGATCGAGACCATGCGCCGCGAGGGCTATGAGTTCCAGGTGTCGCCCCCCCGCGTGCTGTATCAGACCATCGACGGCAAGAAGTGCGAGCCTATCGAGCGTCTGGTGGTGGACGTGCCCGCAGAGAGTGTGGGCGCGGTCATCGAAAAGCTGGGCACCCGCAAGGCGGACATGCAGGAGATGACCCCCATCGGCAACCGCATGAAGATCGAATTTCTGGTGCCCAGCCGCGGCCTGTTCGGCTACCGCAACGAGTTCCTGACGGATACCCGCGGCGAGGGCATTATGGCCAGCGTGTTCGACAGCTACGCGCCCTATAAGGGCGAGCTGACCCGCCGCAGCACCGGCTCGCTGGTGGCCAGCGAGACCGGCGAGTCCATCACCTACGGCCTGTTCAACGCCCAGGAGCGCGGCGTGCTGTTCATCGGCGCCAATGTGGACGTGTACGAGGGCATGGTGGTGGGCGTCAGCCCCAAGCAGGAGGACATCGTGGTCAACGTCTGCAAGAAGAAGCAGCTGACCAACACCCGTGCCGCCGGCAGCGATGACGCGCTGCGCCTGGTGCCGCCCCGGAAGATGAGTCTGGAGCAGTGTCTGGAGTTCCTGGCGGATGATGAGCTGCTGGAGGTCACGCCCAAAAACCTGCGCATCCGCAAGACGATCTTGAACCACGAAAAGCGCATGAAGGCCCAGCACGGGAAAAAGAACTGAAGTATGTAAGCAAAGAGACCGGCGAGAGCCGGCCTCTTTGTTTACATAATGTATGTGCTATGTCGCCAACCCCTTGACTTTCCCTGCCGGATGTGGCACTATTATGGGGACGTGTAGCGCACTTAGGTGCCTGCAAAGCGTATCGCCTTCGGGCGGTGCGCTTTTATTTTTTTAGGAGGAAAAAAGCAATGCCAAAGAACAGGAAGCAGGGAGTGATCTTCGGTATCCTCATGTCGTACAGCATGGCCATCGGCATGGAGATCTACAACATGGCCATCAAGCTGGGGATACCGCAGCTGCAGGGCGGCTTCAGCGCCATGACCTACACGGTGCTGTGGGAGGCGCTGAAGGAGGCCGCCTATATGGGCGTGCTTGTGTTCGTGTTTTCCAACCTGTGGGGAAACCGTCTGGGGGCGCAGTTCGCCGCGAAGGTCTGTGATCCGGCCAGGGACAACCCATATTTCTGCCGCCTGATGCGGCAGGCGGGGACGGTGGCCGTCATGTGCCCGACCATGAGCCTGGCGGCGTCGGTGCTGTTCAATGTGATCATGGCGGGGATGCCGGTGTGGCAGCTGCCGGCCATCTGGGTGGGGACGGTGCTGAAGAACTTCCCCATGGCGTTCTTCTGGAACATGTTTGCCGCCGCGCCCTTTACCAACTGGGCCTTCCGGAGGATGTTCGGGTGAAAAAAAGAGACCGGCCTGTGCCGGTCTCTTTTTTACGCTACGGGGACGAATTCCAGGTTCAGGTCTACAATCTCGTTCATGCCGTCCAGACGGGCTTCGTGGGCGTACTGCCACACGTCGAAGCGGTAGTAGAAGTCCGGATAGCCGCCGGGGTCGGCGATCCACAGCTTACAGTCCGTCAGGCAGGGGAGGGAATAGCGGTAGTATCCCTGCTGGCGGTTCATGTACACGCCGGCATCGTACCCGGCGCGCCGCAGGATGCCGCAGAAGGTGCGGGCCTGGGCCGTCAGCTGCAGCTGGGAATTGTCCAGCGTGCGGGAATCCTCCTGCAGCACCGGCTCCCAGTCGTAGTAGAGGGGCAGGTCCAGGGTGCGGCCGCGCAGCAGGCGCAGGGCGTACAGGGCCTCGTCGGCGGCCTCGCGGACGGTGGTGGCCTGGGAGAAGAAATAGGCACCCACGTCGATGCCGGCGGCTCTGGCTCCCTCGTAATAGCTGTCAAAGGAGCGGTCGGGGTACAGGGTGCCCGCCTCGCCGTAGCCCCGCAGGCCGATGCGCAGATAGGCAAAGTCGATGCCCTGCTTTTTCAGCGCCGCCCAGTCGATGGCACCCTGGTGGTTGGAGACGTCCACGCCCCAGCGGGTGGCGTAGTCCGTGCCCAGATAGCGGATGCGCTCCGCGTCGGTGCCGTCGTCGTTGGTGTCCCGGCGGAACTCATCGGCCGACAGGCCGCTGACGGGGATGCCCTCGTAGGGGGTCATCCAGACCATGTCGGAGCCGTCGGTGATGTAGACCTGGCCCTCGTGGGGGTCGGGGGGCGCCGTCTGTGTGCGGGTGCCGCCGCGCAGTGACAGGATCACCGCCGTCAGAAGTCCGCCCACCACCAGCACCGCTGCGATCAGCAGCAGGATCGGCAGCAGCCGCCGCCGACGGCGGCGGGGCGCGGAAATACGAGCCATAGTTACCCCTCCTTTTGAAAGACATGTATGTCGAACGCGATGCGGCAGTCCAGCTCGGATAGCTCACATAATTTTTCAACGCCGGATTTGGGCGTTTTCCAGCAGTAGGGCGTCATGCCGAACAGCGCCTGGATGTCCGCCGGGCAGTCCAGGTGGATGACATCGGAGACATGGCGGATGTCGGCATAGCGAAAGCCCGGATAGGGCGTCTCCTTCACCTCGTTGGGATAGGGGCGGTCGTACAGCACCTGCTTCAGCTCCCACAGGTGCCACTGGCCGGGGACCACATAGAGAAAATACCCGCCGGGGCGCAGAACACGGTGGAATTCCTCGATGGCCAGCGGCGAAAAGCAGTTCAGCAGCAGGTCGATGCTGCTGTCCGTCACCGGCAGGTGATAGGAGGACGCCACGGCCAGCTGCAGTGCCTTCTCCCGCTTGGCGGCCAGGCGCAAGATGGGCTTGGAGATGTCGATGCCCGCCATCACCGGTGCTTTTCCGGCGGCGCACAGCGCCTGATAGATGCCGGCGGTGTAATAGCCCTCGCCGCAGCCGCTGTCCAGCACCGCCGGGGCGGGGCCGGTAAGCGCGACGGACAGTTGACATAACATATCGCGCAGCGGGGCGTAGTAGCCCTTGCCCAGAAACGCGTTCCGGGCGGCGGCCATGGTCTTGTCGTCGCCGGGGGCCCTGGAGTGCTTCCGGTTCACCGGCAGCAGATAGGTATAGCCCTCCCGGGCCACATCGTGACAGTGGCCGTTGGGGCAGAGGTAGCTGCCGCCCTGCCGCGTCAGCGCGCCGCCGCACAGGGGGCAGACGAACAGACTGGTCATTCCGCACCCTCCGGCTTAGTCACGTCGTGGATCCATTTGCCGGAGCGGATGCGCCACAGGCAGACGGGGCACTTAATGATGCACTCTGCCTGAATGGCTGCCGAGACCAGCCACGGATCTGCGTCCAGCACCAGCGCCAGCACCGCCGTCAGCGGCAGCGCCACCAGCCACTGGGGGCCGAGATCCAGCGCCGTGGACCAGAACACGTCGCCTCCCGCCCGCAGGATACCGGTGACGGCGGAGATGGAATAGGCGTGCAGGGGAATGCAGGCAAAGCCCGTCACCGCCAGTGTGGTGGCCAGATGGGCGCTGAGATCGTACAGCTTGAACAGCGGGAAGATCACCGGCTGGAACAGCAGCGGCACCAGTGTTAGAGCGATCACCGCCAGCGCTGCGCCCACCAGAATAGTTACCCAGGACAGCGTTTTCGCCAGCGCCATCAGCTCGTCACGGCTCTGCCCCTCGCCGATGGCCTTGCCGATCATCACGGCGGTGGCCGCGCCCAGACCGAAGCACACCACCAGGAACAGCCGGTTCAGGTTGCCCATGACGGCATTGGCCGCCAGGAATTCCACCGACACGGCGGTGTAGCCCAGGATCACCGTCAGCAGGCTGTTGCCCAGGCCCCAGAACAGCTCGTTCACCAGCACCGGGGAGGAGTATTTCACAAAGCGCCGCAGCATCTCGCCGCCGGGGCGCACCAGCGCCCGCAGATCCAGGGGGATGACTTTGCTGCGCAGGGCGCAGAACAGACACACGGCGAACTCCGCCACGCGGCTCAGCAGCGTGGCGATGGCCGCGCCCTCTACCCCCAGCATGGGGAAGCCGCACTTGCCGAAGATCAGCAGGTAGTTCATACCGGTGTTCAGCAGCGTGGACATACCGAAGAGCTTCATGCCGAAGGCGGCGTTCTCCACGCTGCGCTGGGCGCTGACGTAGATGGACGAGAGCATATTGAACACATAGGAGAAGCCGATGATGCGCAGATACGGCGCGCCCAGCAGGGACAGCTGGTGCTTGTTGCTCAGCAGGTCCATGATCTGCACCGGCCACAGGAACAGTGCCAGCGCCACCACCAGCGCCAGAGAGACGCCCAAAAACGCCGCCACGCCGATGGCGCGGCTGATGCTGGTCAGGTCCTTCTTGCCCCAGTACTGGCTGATGAGAATGCCCACGCCGGACTGCACGCCGAATACGATGGAGATCAGCAGGAACACCGGCACATTGGCCGTGGTCACCGCTGCCATCTCGTTGTTGCCCAGCTGGCTGACCATCAGCGTGTCGATGAGCCCCAGAGAAAAGGTGATGAGGTTCTGCAGCGCGATGGGGCCGGTCAGCCGCGCCAGATACCCGTAAAACGCCTTATCACGTTTCAATGCCTTGAACATATCGTTACCTCAAGAAGTTGTATTACAGCATGGGGAACCGGGAATCCCGGTGGGCCCGCAGCGCCGCGCACAGGGTGTCCGCCTCCGCCTGGGTGTTGTCCGGGGAGAAGGAGATGCGTATCACGCCGGCGGCGGTTTTTTTGTCCAGACCGAGGGCGGACACCACATGACTGGCCTTGCCCTGGTGGCAGGCGGAGCCGGCGGAGATGCAGATGCCCTGCGCGCCCAGATCGGAGACGATATTGGCGCTGGGATAGCCCACCAGCGACACCGCCAGGATGTGGGGCGCCGCGCCCTCGCCCACGGGGACCACGCCGCCCATGGCCAGCAGCTTTTCGCGGCAATAGGCCTTCAGCGCCGCCATGTGGGCGATCTTGGCGTCGTAATCCTCCCGCCGCAGCTGGACGGCCCTGGCGAAGCCGGCGATCTGGACCGTGGCCTCGGTGCCGGAGCGCAGACCGCGCTCCTGCCCGCCGCCGGGCAGCAGGGGACGGGGATTCCGCACCCGCGGGCCGATGTACAGCGCGCCCACGCCCTTGGGCCCGCCCAGCTTGTGGCCGGACAGGCTCATCAGGTCCACGCCCCAGCCCTCCGGGTCGCAGGGGACCTTCAGGAAGCCTTGCACCGCGTCGCAGTGCAGCAGGGCGGGGGAGCCTTTCTCCCGCAGCAGCGCGGCGATCTCCCGCACCGGAAAGACGCAGCCGGTCTCGTTGTTCACCAGCATCACGGACACCAGGGCGGTGTCCTCCCGCAGGGCATCGGCGACCTGCGGCACGGTGATGCGGCCGGTGCGGTCCGGCTTCAGGTACGTTACGTCATAGCCCTGCTGCGCCAGCAGCTTGCAGGGCTCCAGAATGGCACTGTGCTCCACGGCGGTGGTGATGATGTGCTTGCCCTTGTGGCGGTTTTGCCACAGGGCGGCCTGGATGGCCCAGTTGTCGCTCTCCGTGCCGCAGGAGGTGAAGCACACCCGCTCCGGCGGACAGCCCAGGGCATCGGCCACCACGGCGCGCCAGCCCTCCACGGCCTTGTGCATCTCCAGCCCCATGGGGTACTGGGAGGAGGGGTTGCCGAAGTGCTGCGTCAGCACGTCGTACATGGCGTCGGCCACGGCTTTGGGCACCGGCGTGGTGGCGGCGTTATCGAAATAGACCATTTTGCAGCCTCCTGTTTCGTCAGCAGGGTCTTGAAAGACGCGGCGAAATAAAGTATAATAAACCGATCAAAAGCGGCGGATATGCCGTTATCGAACTACCATTATACGATAGAAAAAAGGAAAGTGCAAGATGCGTGTTGCCATCTACACCTTGGGCTGCAAGGTGAACCAATACGAGACCCAGGCCATGGAGCAGGAGCTGCTGCGCCGGGGGCACACTCTGGTGCCCTTCGAGGCGGAGGCCGACGGCTATATCGTCAACACCTGCTCCGTCACCGCCGTCAGCGATAAAAAATCCCGGCAGATGATCCGCCGGTGCAAAAAGATGAATCCGGACGCGGTGGTGGCGGCCTGCGGCTGCTATGTGCAGACCCATCCGGAGCAGGCGGCGGGACTGGACATCGACCTCATCGCCGGTACCGGCGACCGCATGGCCTTTCTGGACCTGTTTGAGCAGGCGGCGGGGGAGAGGCAGCCCCTGACGCTGCTGGACGACGCCCTGAAGCGGCGGACCTTCGAGGTGCTGCCCGCCGGGGGCATGACCCAGCGCACCCGCGCCATGCTGAAGGTGGAGGACGGCTGCGTCAACTTCTGCACCTACTGCATCATCCCCTACGCCCGGGGGCCGGTGCGCTCCCTGCCCAAGGCCGAGGCCGTGGCCCAGACGGAGCAGCTGCGCCGGGAGGGCTATCGGGAGCTGGTGTTCACCGGCATCGAGATCTCCTCCTGGGGCCACGACCTGCACACCGGCGAGACGCTCATCGACCTGCTGGAGGCCGTGTCCGCCGCCGCGGGGGACATGCGCCTGCGCCTGGGCAGTCTGGAACCCCGCACCATCACCGAGGACTTCTGCCGCCGGGCCGCGAAGCTGCCCAACCTGTGCCCACACTTCCACCTGTCGCTGCAGTCCGGCTGCGACGAGACCCTGCGCCGCATGAACCGGAAATACGACACCGCGCGATTTTACGAGTCCGTCGCGCTGCTGCGGCGGTACTTCGACCGCCCCGCCGTCACCACCGACCTGATCTGCGGATTCCCCGGCGAGACGGAGGAGGAGTTCGCCCAGACGCTGGAGTTCATCCGGCGCTGCGATTTCGCCGCCATGCATATCTTTCCCTACTCCATCCGCCCCGGCACTAAGGCCGCGGCCATGGAGCAGGTCAGCGCCCCGGTGAAGGAGCAGCGCGCCGCCCGCGCCGCGGAGGCGGCGGAGCGCATGCACCGCGCCTATCTGGAGGGCTGCGTGGGCCGGGTCTATCCCGTGCTGTTTGAGCAGATGAAGGACGGCCGCTGCACCGGCCACGCTCCCAATTACATGGAGGTGGCCGTGGCTGCAAGCGATTTACATAATCAGGTTATAAATACGAAGATAGTCGGAATAGACGGCGATGTCCTGATAGGGGAGTTGACATAATATGAACCACTTTTTCGCCTATATCAACCGCATGCGCTTCATCCAGCGCTGGGCGCTGATGCGCAACAGCTACACGGAGAACATCCAGGAGCACAGCCACCAGGTGGCGGTGCTGGCCCATGCGCTGGCGGTGCTGCGCAACGAGAAATTCGGCGGGCAGGTGGACGCCGGCACGGTGGCCGTGGCCGCCCTGTACCACGACGCCGGCGAGATCCTCACCGGCGACATGCCCACCCCCATCAAGTACTACAATCCCGGCATCCGGGAAGCCTACAAGGCCGTGGAGCAGGTGGCGGAGGAAAAGCTGCTCTCCATGCTGCCGCCTGACCTGCGCCCCGCCTACGAGGACGCGCTCCACCCGGCGGACCCGGAGGTGGAGCTGCTGGTCAAGGCCGCGGACAAGCTCTCCGCCCATATCAAGTGCATCGAGGAGCTGAAGGCCGGCAACAACGAGTTCCGCCAGGCCGCCGCCCAGACCGCCGCCGCCATGGACGCCATGCACTTGCCGGAGCTGGACTATTTCCGGGAGCATTTCCTGCCCAGTTATGGCCTGACATTGGATGAGATGGATTAACAACAAAAGGAGTGACAAGCATATGAAAGCAATCGTGACCGTGGTCGGCAAGGATCAGGTGGGCATTATCGCCGGTGTGTGCAACACGCTGGCCGACAGCCAGATCAACGTGCTGGACATCAGCCAGACCATTATGGAGGGGTACTTCACCATGATGATGGTGGTGGATCTGGCCCGGTGTCAGGCGCCCTTCGACGCCCTGCGCGCCCAGCTGAAAGCCTACGGCGAGAGCCGCGGCCTGTCCATCCGCATCCAGCGGGAGGACATCTTCGACGCCATGCACAAGCTGTAAGGAGTGAGCGCCATGCTGAGTCTGCAAAATATTTTCGACACCATCGCCATGGTGGACAAGCAGCATCTGGACATCCGCACCATCACCATGGGCATCTCCCTGCTGGACTGCGCCGATGAGGACATCAAGCGCTGCTGCGACAAGGTCTATGACAAGATCTGCTCCCGGGCGGAGAAGCTGGTACAGACCGGCTGCGACATCGAGAGCGAGTTCGGCATCCCCATCGTCAACAAGCGCATCTCCGTCACGCCTATGGCGCTGGTGGGCGCCGCCTGCAAGAGCGAGGACTTTGTCCCGCTGGCGCTGGCGCTGGATCGCGCTGCCAAGACCTGCGGCGTCAACTTCATCGGCGGCTATTCCGCCCTGGTGCAGAAGGGCTTCACCTCCGGCGACCGGCGGCTGCTGGCGTCCATCCCCCAGGCCCTGGCCCAGACGGAGCTGGTGTGCTCCAGCGTCAACGTGGGCAGCACCAAGGCCGGTATCAACATGGATGCCGTGGCCCAGATGGGCCGCATCATCAAGGAGACGGCGTACCTGACCCGGGACAAGGACGGCCTGGGCTGCGCCAAGCTGGTGGTGTTCTGCAACGCCGTGGAGGATAACCCCTTCATGGCCGGCGCGTTCCACGGCGTGGGCGAGGCCGACACCGTCATCAACGTGGGCGTCTCCGGCCCCGGCGTGGTGTACCACGCCCTGCAGGGCTGCAAGGGCCAGCCCTTTGACGTGGTGGCCGAGACCATCAAAAAGACCGCCTTCCAGATCACCCGCATGGGCCAGATGGTGGCCGCCGAGGCCAGCAGCCGTCTGGGCGTGCCCTTCGGCATCGTGGACCTGTCCCTGGCTCCCACGCCGGCCATCGGCGACAGCGTGGCCCGCATCCTGGAGGAGATGGGCCTGTCCGTCTGCGGTACCCACGGCACCACGGCGGCGCTGGCGCTGCTGAACGACGCCGTGAAGAAGGGCGGCGTCATGGCCAGCGGCCATGTGGGCGGCCTGTCCGGCGCGTTTATCCCGGTGTCCGAGGACGAGGGCATGATCGCCGCGGCGCTGGACGGCACCCTGACCATCGACAAGCTGGAGGCCATGACCTGCGTGTGCTCCGTGGGACTGGATATGATCGCCGTGCCCGGCGCCACCACCGCCGAGACCATCTCAGCCATTATCGCCGACGAGGCGGCGGTGGGCATGGTCAACAGCAAGACCACCGCCGTGCGGATCATCCCCGTGGAGGGCGCGGATGTGGGCGATATGGTGGAGATGGGCGGCCTGCTGGGCAGCGCGCCGCTGATGCCCGTGCACGAGGCCTCCTCCGTCGACTTTATCGCCCGGGGCGGGCGCATCCCCGCGCCGCTGCAGAGCCTAAAGAACTGATAGGAGCGGAGACGGACCATGATACGACCTGCCGCTCTTTCCGATCTGCCCCGCGCACTGGAGATCTACGACAGCGCCCGGCAATTCATGCGCCGCAGCGGCAACAGCGCCCAGTGGGTCAACGGCTATCCGTCCCCGGCGCTGCTGCGGGACGATGTGGCCGCCGGGCACCTGTTCGTCATGGAGGATGATGGACACATCTACGGCGTGTTCGCCTTTATCATCGGCGAAGACCCCACCTATACCGTCATCGACGGCGCGTGGCTGGACAGCAGCCCCTACGGCACGCTGCACCGGCTGGGCAGCGACGGCTCCCGCACCGGCGTGCTGGCCGAGGCCGTGACCTGGGCCATGGCGCGCATCCTCCACCTGCGGGCGGACACCCACGAGAGCAACCTGCCCATGCGCCGCTGCCTGGAGCGCTGCGGCTTCGCCTATACCGGCGTCATCCATGTGGCCGACGGCACGCCGCGGTATGCATATGAAAAGACCGAGTCCTCCGGTTGAACCGGAGGACTTGTTTTTTACGCCTGCGGCGGGGGAAACGGATTCCCGCACCAGTGACGTCGGTCACTGGCTCGGAATGACAGCGCTGCGCGCTGGAGGGGACTACGGATCGCCACGACCAGTCTGTACCCTAAGGGCACTTGCTTCGCGGCGTGGACTGGGCTCGGAATGACAGAGGGGGCAAATCGCCGTGGGTGCAGAGCGCCCTCGGAATGACAGCGCTGCGCGCCGGGGAAACGGCTTTTTGGGGGGAGAATTACATTTCGGGGCGCAGGAGTGGCATTTGGGGCAGTTGAGGAACAAAATGCGGGGAGAGGGTGGTATGATAGGGGCATCAAAGGGCCGCGAAGGGGGCGCGGCTGATAAACGACGAGGAGGAACGACATGAAAAGAATAGCGGGTATTTTCCTGGCGGCGCTGTTGGCGCTGACAGTTCTGCCCCATGGGGCAGAACTCGTCACTTCTGACGATGTGACGAAGGGAATTGTCACAACGGCGTATGCGGAGGACGCGCTCGGCAGCGGCCAGGTGTCCATTGGTGGTGTGGTGCTGGATGGAAGCAACACAAAGTACTACAAAAATGACGGTACTGAGGGCAGTGCCAGTGACTACGATGCCAAATTTGAGAACGGCGTCCTGACGCTGAACGAGTTGGAACTGACTGGACAGATCGTGTCCAATGGGGACTTGACGATCGTTGTGCATGCTAAGGGTGCAACTATCGATTATACGACCACGGAGACCGGGAAAGCAGCCATTCAGGTGGAAGGAAATTTGAAGGTTACATACAATTCTTATTGGAGCAATTTGACTATCAACACAACAGGCGCAGATGCTATTAATGCGACGGGCACAGTTAGTATGGGCGGCGTTGTTGTGAGTGCGATAGCTATCAACGGCAGCGGTATCGTAGCTGGAGGGGAAGTAGATATTCATGCGTCGGCGCGGGTGAACGTAAAGGGAACCTATGGCATTTATAGTAAGGTAAACGCCACTTACGATGGAATCAGTGTTCATGAAGCTGCGTGTGTGACTGCAGACGCGGTTGAGACAGGATTGTATGCACCCAATGGGCGTGTGTCTGTTTCGGACAGCGGTGGTGTTCTCAGCAATGGGCAGAGGTATGGCGTATATGGTGCAACAGTATCTGTGGGACACCATATGGTTGCATATGGTGGAGTAAAAGCCATTGAGGGGACACTGTCACTCGGTGGTAAAACGGCAAGTGCGTTTGTGATAAAGAGTGGTGCGACCTCTGCGGGTGCCGTGGAAAAGGACGAAGTTGAAAGTTGTGTAAATGATCAGTATGTGTTAATTCTTTGGAAGCACGAGAATGATCCTTCTGACCACCGTGCCTACTGCGAGATCAATTTTAGCAGCAACGGAGGATCGGGAACTCAGGAGAAGGAGATGGTTCTGTGGGGAACTGGCTGCAGTGCTCTGCCTGAATGTACTATTACACCTCCCGAGGGAAAGGTGTTCAACGGTTGGTCGCTGGAGATGGGGTGGAGTGGAGAGACCATTACATCCTTGACTCCGGCACAGACGGCAAGAGGCTATCTGCAGCTTTATGCGACGTGGAAAACTGATGATGGTGGCGAGACCAAGTATGCGCTGACCGTGAACAACGGCACGGGCAGTGGCGAGTATGCGGAGGGTGAAGTTGTTACTATTACCGCTGACCCCGCGGCGCAGGGCAAGATGTTTTATCGGTGGGAAGGTGCTGATGGACTGGAATTTGTGGGTGGTACAGCAGCAAATGAGGCCACAGCTAAGTTCGAGATGCCCAGTCGTACGGTCACATTGACGGCAGCGTATATACCACAGGGCGTTATTGACATCGTCATTACGCCTAACGGTGGAGAGTTCACAGATAGTGTGGAAGTGACGTTGGCGTCGACAAGACAACTGGTTTTGAGCGATTTGAAGTTGTACTATACGACGGACGGTACTGGGGCACATGACAGTGCGACGCGTAAGGTGTATACGGGACCGTTTACTCTGACAGAGACCTGCACAGTCAATGTGGCGCTGTATACGGTCAGTAAGGAAGACGGTTCGGAAAGAATCTATACTACAAAGTCTGCGACCTTTACGAAGGTTGACGGCGAGACCGGCGGCGACACGCCTACCCCCACCCCCACCCCTGAGGCGCCCCGCTACTACTACAGCAGCGGCAGCGGCAGCACCGGCGCGGGCGGCCTGTCCGCCGTGCAGAACGACCCCAACGGCAAGTCCGCCACCGATTACTCCGGCGGCATCTACGGCCTGCTGTTCAGGACCAACGCCGCGCTCAGCGCCTTCCGGGGCGTGCAGGTGGACGGCGTGACCATCGACGCGGCCAACTACTCCGTGGAGGGGAACGAGGTCTATCTGAAGGCCGTGTACCTGCAGACGCTGGCCAACGGCAAGCATACGCTGACCGTGCTGTCCGGTGAGGGCGACGCCACCGCCCAGTTCACCGTGGGCGGCGTGGTCTCCGCCCCCAAGACCGCGGACGCGGGCGCGCTGGCCTACCTGGGCCTGGCGCTGAGCAGCTATGTGGGCACCGCCCTGGTGACCCGGAGGAAGAAAGAGTTCTAAGGCAAAAAAAGAAAGCCCGAAAGGGCTTTCTTTTTTTACGCCAGAATGTTTTTCAGGTCCGTCAGGCCGGGGACGTTGGTGACTACCAGCACGTGGTCGCCGGGCTCGATGGTGGTCATGCCGCCGGGGATGATGATGCGGCCCTCCCGCACGATGGCGGCCAGCAGCACGCCGTTGCGCAGGGTCAGGTCCTTCAGCGGACGGTGCAGCAGGCTGGCGCCGCCGTCGTTGGCGGTGAATTCCAGCGCCTCCACCTTGCCGCCCAGCAGCTTGTACAGCGACTCCACCGCCATGCCCTGGGAATTGGCCAGGGCGCGGACGTAGCGGGTGATCTGGTTGGCGATGATGTCCTTGGGACTGATGATGCTGCCCAGCCCCGTCTCCTGCACCAGGTCCATGTAGTTGGGACGGGTCATTTTGGCCAGCACCTTGCGCACGCCAGCCCGCCGGGCCGCCAGCGCCATCAGCAGGTTCTCCTCGTCCCGGCCCGTTAGGGCCACGAAGCCGTCCGTGCCGAACAGATTCTCAGAGCGGATCATCTCCTGGTCGGTGCCGTCGCCCTCGATGATCATGGCGTCCGGCAGGTCCTGGGACAGCCGCAGGCACTTGTCGTGGTCCTGCTCCACGATGTGGACGCGGGTGCCGGCACGGGCCAGCTCCCAGCTCAGGTACATGCTGATGCGGCTGCCGCCCAGGATGGACACGTCCTTGACCCGCTGCAGGCTGCGGCCCATGCTCTTGAGCATCTTGTGCAGCTCCGCCTTGCTGCCCACCATGTACAGCCGGTCATCCATCTGCGGCACGAAGGCGCCGTTGGGGATGATGATGTCGTCGCCCCGCTGGGCGGCGCAGATCAGCACCTCCGCCACCCGCTCCCGGTGGAAGTCGCTGAGGCTGTGCCCCAGGATGGTGTCGCCCTCGTGCATCTGAAAGCCGATCATGTCGATGCGCCCGCCGGCAAAGGGCTCCACAGACACGGCGGCGGGGAAGCTGAGGATGCGGGCGATCTCCTGCGCGGCGGCAAGGTCGGGATTGATGACCATGTCCAGCCCGATTTCCCGCTTGAGCATGTCCGCGTCACGGCGATAGTCCGGGTTCCGCACCCGGGCGATGGTGTGCTGGGCGCCCACGCTCTTGGCGATCAGCGCGCACACCAGATTCGTCTCATCCACGCCGGTGACGGCGATGACCAGGTCGGCGTCCCGCGCCCCGGCCTCCATCAGTACGCTGATGGAGGCGCCGTTGCCGTGGATGCACAGCACGTCCAGCGTGCTGTCCGCCCGGCTCAGGTGGGCGGCCTCGTCGTCCACCATGGTGATGTCGTGCTTTTCCTGCGTCAGCTGCTGGGCGATGGCGTAGCCCACCTTGCCGCAGCCTACGATGATGATCTTCATGTGTCCTCCTCTCCGCCGGTGCCGGCGGCGGTCCTCTTTTTCTCCGTCAGGGCGGCGGCAAATTCCGCGCCCAATATCAGTATCTGCCCGGACATATACAGCCACAGCAGCACCACGATCACCGTGGCGATGGAGCCGTACAGCACGGAGTATTGTCCCACATGCTCCACATAGTACGAAAAGGCCATGCTCAGCACCATCCAGGCCGCCAGCGAGCCGCCCACGCCGGGCAGCACCTCACGCAGGGGCTGCCGCTGCCCCTGGGACAGCATGTACAGGATCACCAGCGTCACGGTCACCACCAGAGCCAGCAGCACAAAGCGCAGATAGCTCCACGCGGTGATGAACCCCTCGGTAATGGTGACGAACCGCCCGGCGAATTCCAGCACGGAGCGTCCCACCACCACCAGCACCAGCGTCACGGCGATGACCACGATCAGCCACACGGTGAACAGCAGAATGCGCAGCTGGCTGCGCCACAGGCTCTCCGGCGTGCTGCGGCCAAAGGCCTTGCGCAGCGAGTGCATCAGGCAGCCGGAGGCCCGCATGGGAAACCAGATGGAAAACACCAGGCTGAACCACAGCAGCTGGCGGCTCTGGTTGGCGGAGACGTACTCCAGGTAGGAGCGCACCACGTCCACCACGTCCGACGGCAGCAGCGGCTCCAGCACGGAGATGATATAGGCTACGTCCAGCTCCAGCAGGCCCAGCAGCGTGCTGATAAAGATCAGCAGCGGGAAGATGGCGAACAGCAGGTAATAGGTCAGCGCGGCGCTGTCCCGCGCCACGTCGTGCGCGTAGTAGCGCCGCACCATGTCCGCCGCCAGCCGGCCGAATCCGGTACGGGGAAAGCTTCCTTTTTTCTTCATAGCGCACCTCAAATCGCATACCTCGGGTGTTTAGTATACCATGGATGTTGGTAAAATCAAAGTATAATTTGCCCGGCAGAGGGGCCGGTATTGCGCAAAAAAGAAATTTTTATAAATTCTGACATTTATAGTTGTCGAAACGCAAAAAGCGTGTTATAATACGCGACAGACGACTGAAATGTAGGGAACTCGTCAGGGGTGTTAAGGATTCGTTAAAACCACATAAATTTTTAGTACTTTCTGGAGGACGTATCATGGATAATCTGACAACCATCGTTCGTGACGAGATCTCGCGGCAGTACCGCAGCGTGCGGCAGTTTGCCTTCGCGGTAGGCGTGCCCCTGTCTACCATCAACAGTGCGCTCCACAACGGCGTCGGCGGCTCTTCCTTCGACACCGTCATGCAGATCTGCAAGGTCCTGGGCATCAAGGCCATGGCCGATGACGCCGCCTTCTACCTGACCGACGACACCGAGCAGCTGCTGACCCAGTATGCCAAGCTGGACGACTACGGCCGCCACACCGTGGCCTCCGTCCTGCAGGTGGAGTACGACCGCTGCTCCAAGCTGAAGAATCTGGACGACTGACACCGGCATTTTCGCCCGCCGCACCTGGGTGCGGCGGGCTTTTCCGCGTATGAGGGCGGCTTTCGTGCTTTCCTGTTGCAAAGCCGCCGTCTCTGCGATACAATATATCTTTGGAAACCACTGCCGCGCTCCGCGGCCCGTATACCAACGACATTCCGGCCGCGCACGCCCGCGGCCGTGCAGGGAGGCACTTGTATGACCAAGAAAAAGCTCTATCTCATCGGCGACCCGGTGGACCACAGCCTTTCTCCGCTGCTCCACAGCGCCATGATCGCCCAGACCGGCGTCCGCTATACCTACGAGCCCCGCCGCGTCCAGCCCCGCGAGCTGGCGGATTTCGTGGCCGAGGCCAAGGCCGGCGGCTGCGTGGGCTTTAATATCACCATGCCCCACCGGGAGACGATCCTGCCGCTGCTGGACGAGCTCAGCCCTGCGGCGGCCGCCTGCGGCGCAGTGAACACCGTCTGCATCCGGGACGGCCGCGCCATCGGCTACAACACCGACGGCCCCGGCTTCGTCAACAGCCTTCGCGCCCGGGGGTTGGAGCCTGAGGGCATGACGGCCCTGCTGCTGGGCACCGGCGGCGCCGGCGACGCCATCTGCGACGCCCTGGTCAAGGCCGGCGTCAAGAAGATATTCGTCACCAACCGCAGCGTCTATCCGGCCAAGGATCTGGCCGCCCACTATCCGGACAAGGCGCAGTTCATCTACTTCGGCACTTTCCCCGTCCGCCACGCCATGGCCGAGAGCGACCTGTTCATCAACGCCACCTCTCTGGGTATGGCCGGTATGAAGGAGTTCTCCGACCTGGGCTTCCTGCGGGACGCCCCGTCGGGCGTCACCGTCTATGATCTGGTGTATGAGCCCCGCAAGACCCTGCTGATGAAGGAGGCGGAGAAGCGCGGCCTGCCCACCATCTCCGGCATCGACCTGCTGATCTACCAGGCGGTGCTGGCCTTCAAGCTGTTCACCGGGAAGGACGTGGACGTCCCCGCCCTGCTGCAGGCGCTGGAGGGGCAGCTGGACTGCGACTGAGCACCCCCGCCGCGGGTATACGACCGCCGGGCGTTCCGCCCGTGTGATGAGGTACTTCTATGAATCTTCGATTGGTCTCCCAGACAATGGGCTATATCCTCTGGGTGGAGGTGGGCTTTCTGCTGCTGCCGGCGCTGACGGCCTGTATCTACGGCGAGAGCTACTGGCGCTCCTTCCTGCTGACGGCGGCGATCTGCGCTGCCGCGGGTACGGCGCTGCACCTGATCCGGGTGAAAAAGACCCAGATGCACAGCCGGGACGGCTTTGTGGCCGTGTCGCTGAGCTGGGTGCTGCTGGCGCTGTTCGGTGCGCTGCCGTATGTGTTCACCGGCGCGCTGCCCAACTACATCGACGCGCTGTTTGAGACGGTCTCCGGCCTGACCACCACCGGCTCCTCCGTGTTCACCGCCGTGTCGCACCTGCCCCGCAGCGTGCTGCTGTGGCGGTCCCTGACCCAGTGGATGGGCGGCATGGGCGTACTGATGCTGTTCCTGGCACTGACGCCCAGGCTAGGCGAGGGCGCGGTGTTCCTGATGCGTGCCGAGAGCCCCGGCCCCATCAAATCCAAGCTGGTGCCCAAGGTGGGCGGCACGGCCAAGATCCTGTACGAGATCTATGTGGCCCTGACGCTCTGCGAGGTGGCGGCCCTGCGTCTGGCCGGCGAGAGCTGGTTCTCCGCCGTCAACCACAGCTTCACCACTATGGCCACCGGCGGCTTCTCCATCTACGACACGTCCCTGAGCGGCGCGTCGCCGGCGGTCATGTGGATCGTCACGGTGTTCTCCTTCCTGGCGGGCGTCAATTTCTCCCTGCTGTTCCTGCTGGTGCGGGGCAAGGTGAGGGACGCCCTGCGCAGCGAGGAGCTGTGGACCTATATCGGCGTGGTGGTGACCACCACACTGCTGCTGTGTATCAACCTGTGGCTGCAGGCGGACATCCCCTTCAGCGGCTCCATTACCGACGCCGCCTTCCAGACCGTCACCATCATCTCCACCACCGGCTTTGCCACGGTGGACTTCGCCCTGTGGCCCACCTTCTGCCGTATGGCCCTGGTGATGCTGATGTTCACCGGTGCCTGCGCTGGCTCCACCTCCGGCGGCATCAAGATCTCCCGGGTGGCCATCCTGTGCAAGAGCCTCAAGCGCGAGCTGAAGCGCCTGGCCCATCCCAACCACGTCAGTGTTATCAAGGTGGACGGCCAGGTGGTGGAGGAGCGCGTGGTCTCCGCCGCCGGGTCCTTTATCATCGCCTATATGCTGGTGCTGCTGGCCGGCGCGCTGGTGGTCAGCTGGGACAACTACGGCTTTCAGGAGTCCTTTGCCGCGTCGCTGACCTGCATCAGCAATGTAGGCCCCGGCCTGGGCATCCTGGGCCCTATGGAGAACTTCTCCATCCTCTCCTCCCTCAGCAAGCTGACGCTGACGCTGGAGATGCTCATGGGCCGTCTGGAGCTGATGCCCCTGCTGGCCCTGCTGCTGGGCAGCACCTGGCGCGACTGACAAAAATTACCGGTGCGCCTGCCGCGGCCGCGGCAGACGCACTGCACATACTACCCACATACACTACACACTATATCCGGAAGGAGGATCACCATGATCCGTAAGATCATCCATATCGACGAGGACAAGTGCAATGGCTGCGGCGCCTGCGTCACCGCCTGCCACGAGGGCGCCATCGACCTGGTAAACGGCAAGGCCAGGCTCATGCGCGAGCACTACTGCGACGGCCTGGGCGACTGTCTGCCCGCCTGTCCCACTGGGGCCATCACCTTCGAGGAGCGCGAGGCCCCCGCCTATGACGAGGCGGCGGTGAAGGCGTCTCAGGCGGCCAGGCAGCCGGGCGCGCACACCGGCTGCCCCGGCAGCCGCATCCGCGACCTGTCCGCCCACAGCCCTGCGGCCCCCGCCGGGGACGATGTCCCCGGCCAGCTGACCAACTGGCCCATCCAGCTGAAGCTGGCTCCGGTGAACGCGCCGTATTTCGACGGCTGTGAGCTGCTGCTGGCTGCCGACTGCACCGCCTTTACCTACGGCGCGCTGCACAGCCGCTTCCTGCGGGGCCGCCGCCTGCTGATCGGCTGTCCCAAGCTGGACGCCGTGGACTACACCGAGAAGCTCACCGCCATCCTCCGGGAGAACGACGTCCGGTCCATCCTCCTGCTGCGGATGGAGGTGCCCTGCTGCGGCGGACTGGAGCACGCGGTCAAGGCGGCCATCGCCAACAGCGGCAAGCCCATCCCGCTGGCCGTGCAGATCGTCAACATCGACGGCACGCTGCAATGACGCGAAAAAAGCACCCCTCAGGGGTGCTTTTTCTCAATGCGCGGCGCGGTACGCCTCATATTTTGCCTGTAACCAGTCCTTCAGTTGCGCCACGCCGTCCTCATCCCAGGCGAAGTCCTGCTCCTCCTTGTCCCGGGCCAGCTCGTAGCACACATCGCTGTATACGGCGGCATGCAGCACGCCGGCGTCCTTGTCCCCGGCAAAGCGATAGCGGAACTCTCCGATAGAGCCGGTATAGATATACGCCCGGTTGAACCAGGTGGGCGTCAGCTCCGCAAACTGCGGGTGCATGGCGGTCACTCCTTTCCCATAACAGGGATATGATACCACAAAATCGCCGGAGTGTACAGGCGAAAATTTCCCTCCGCCTGCCGAAAGACTTGCAAACAGACCAAACGTATGGTACAATATCACCATATATTGTATCCGCATATTCGGGGCAACGTCCCCTTTGACGAAGAGAGGTCATGGACTATGGAAAACGCAGTGAAACGTATCGGCGTGCTGACCAGCGGCGGCGACGCGCCGGGCATGAACGCCTGCATCCGCGCCGTGGTGCGCAGCGCCAACGCCCGGGGCATCGAGTGCGTGGGCATCCGCCGGGGCTATCAGGGGCTGATCTCCGGCGACATCATCGAGATGGACAACTCCAGCGTCAGCCGCATCATCAACCGCGGCGGCACCATCCTGTACTCCGCCCGCTGTGACGAGTTCCGCACCAGGGAGGGCCAGGAAAAGGCCTATGCTACCTGCAAGCTCATCGGGCTGGACGGCCTGGTGGCCATCGGCGGCGACGGTACCTTCCGCGGCGCGCAGGACCTGTCCAAGTTCGGCATCTCCGTGGTGGGCATCCCCGGCACCATCGACAACGACATCGTCTGCACCGACTACACCATCGGCTTCGACACCGCCGCCAACACCGCTGTGGAGTGCATGGACAAGCTCCGCGACACCATGCAGTCCCACGAGCGCTGCTCCGTGGTGGAGGTCATGGGCCACCGCGCCGGTTATCTGGCCCTGTATGTGGGCGTGGCCATCGGCGCCACCGCCGTGCTGGTGCCCGAGCGCCCCTACGACTTCGAAAAACACGTGGCCGAGAAGATCCGCCGCGCCCGCATCAGCGGCAAGACCAATTTCATGATCGTGGTGGCCGAGGGCGCCGCCAGCGGCATGGCCGTGGGCGAGCAGATCAAAAAGGAGCTGGGCCTGGACCCCCGGGTCACCATCCTGGGCCACATCCAGCGGGGCGGCAGCCCCACCGCCAAGGACCGCGTCACCGCCACCCGCATGGGCTACGAGGCCGTGCGCCTGCTGGCGGAGGGCGAGACCAACCGCATCGTCTGCACCAGCGGCGAGCAGATCGTCAACGTGAACATCGACGAGGGCCTGGCCATGACCAAGACCCTGAACCCCGAGGAATTCGAGGTCATGACCGTCATGACCGGAAGATAAAACAAATGGCCGCCACCTCCGTGGCGGTCATTTTCTGTTTACTCCATCTCCGGCCGTTCGTCGCCCATGAAGAATACCGCCACGGTGCCCTTGCCGGCGTGGCTGCCGATGATGGTGCCGATGTCGCACAGCCGGATGTTTCCCTTCAGCTTCGGGAAACGGTCCTCCACGGCGTCCATGACCAGCCGGGCGTCTTCCGGGCACTGGCTGTGGCAGATAAAGCACTTGCCGTCATAGTCCCGGCCGCCCTGGACGTGCTGCTCCATGGTGTCCACCGTGACCTCCACGGCCTTTTTCTTGCCCCGCACCTTGCTGTATGCCTTGATGGCGCCCTTGTCGTCCAGCCGCATGATGGGGCAGATGTTCAGCACCGTGGCCACCGTGGCCGCCGCGCCGGATACCCGGCCCGTCCGGCGGAACTGGGTCATATCGCTGGAAAAGAACTGGTGATGTACCTTGTTCCGGTTGTCCAGCACCCACTGGGCCACGGTGTCGATGTCCTCTCCCGCGTCCCGCATGTCCGCGGCGTAGTCCACCAGCAGTCCGTAGCCGCTGGAGGAGCACAGCGAGTCGATGACCACCAGCTTTTGCCCGGGGTACTTGTCCTTCAGCTCTGCTGCCGCCAGATAGGCGTTGTTCACCGAGCAGGACTGCCCGGACGTGAACGCGATGTGCAGTACGTCACCGCCCTTGGAGAGCAGCTTGTCGAAAAACTCCATGTACCCCGCCACGTTGATCTGACTGGTCTGGGGAAGCTTGCCCTCGCTGAGGAACTGATAAAACCGGGGCAGCGCCTGAGGGTCGCGGCCCATATCGTCGTCGTATTCCTTGCCGTCCACCACATAGGTATAAAACAGCACCGGGATGTCCCGACTCTCCATGTAGGAGTAGGGAAGATCCACAGTGGAGCAGCAGCTCAGCGTAAATTTTTTGTCCATTTCTTTCCTCCCTGCACGATGCTGTACATGTCATTATGTGGGGTGCGGCGTTTTTTGTCAATATACGCTTTTCCGCGAATGCAAAAAGCCACGCCCCGCCTGCGTCGGCCTTACATCCAGCCGCGCAGCGCCCTTTTCCAGGGGCGGTACAGCAGATACCCCGCCAGTCCGCCCGCCGTGTTGCAGATCAGGTCTGTGATGTCCGATGTCCGGGCCGTGGGCAGCAGCGGCTGTACCAACTCGATGCACAGGCTCAGCAGGAACGCCGCCCCCACCGTGCGGAATAGCCTGGCCCTGCCCCGACGCACCACCGGCCACAGGATGCCGAAGGGCACCGTCATCAGTACATTCAGCCCGATCTGCCGCGCCGCGTCGCCGTAGCCCAGCCGCAGGTCCCGGAAGGGCTCCAGGATCATGGGCGCATAGGGGTGGTGTACCCCCAGTATAGACAGCACCGGCAGCACCGTCACCCACAGCACCCCCACCATGTAGAGATAGAACACCGTGTACACCGCAGCCCGCCGCCAGCCCTGCTTTTTCCAGCGCGTCAGCAGCAGAAGATATGTCCCCGCCAGCACCAGAAGGTCCGGCGCGTACCGGGGTAGGAGCCGTATGAAATTCTCCGCCACAGCCGCACCTCCCCGCGAAACAGCGTATGCCCTATTATGCCCGCCCACCCCGGAAAAGTCAACCGCCGCAAATGAATCTTAAAGTGTATCCCCCGCCGTGCGGCGGGGGATACGCTTTTTGGCTTATTTCTTCCTCACCGGGTAGCACACCTCGGTGACGAACTGGCTGGGGTCGTCCGTCTCGTGGGGACTGACGTGGTAGATGTCGAACATGGGGCCGTCGTAGGCGTAGCCGTTGGCCTCGATCCACGCCGTCAGGGCGGCGGTGACGTCGTTGATCTGCTCATACCCGCCCTTGAAGGTGCAGCCGGCGTAAGTGACGGCGGGCAGCGTGCGGAATTTGACGTGCTCCGTGTCCGGATAGACGCCCTTCACGGTTTTCTGCGCCTCCACCTCTACGTCCTGCTCCTTGTACTCTCCATCCAGAAAGACCACGCAGCAGTAGCAGGGGTCGTCGGGCACCAGACGCAGGGCACCGGTCTCCTGACACAGGACGCCCCATACGCGCCCCTCCTCCGCGTAGCGGGGGATAGTCATGCGGCAGGTGGCGGCGTAGCGCTCCGGCAGGGTCTTGACAGTGATGTTGTATTCCATGGTTTCTTCCTTTCTCAGCCGTTTCATGGCTGTGTCCAGAAGCCGTATCCGCTGGGCGGTGTCCGCCTGCTGGCGCTCCAGCTCCTGCCGCAGGGCGGAAAACCGCGCCTCCAGCGCCGCCGGGTCATCGTACTCCGCCAGAATGGCGCCGACCTCCGCCAGCCTGAAGCCCATGTCCCGCAGCGCCGTGATGCGGCACACGGTGGGCAGCTGGCTCTCGCTGTAATAGCGGTAGTCGGTGAAGCGGTCGGTCACGGCGGGCTTCAGCAGCCCGATCTCGTCGTAGTAGCGCAGCATGCGGATGCTCACTCTGGACAGCTTTGAAAAATCTCCGATCTTCAGCATGAGGTACCTCCAACTCTGTTTTTCTTGCGCGCATCCACAGGATACACCCTCCCACCGTGGCAGAGTCAATAGCGAACGCAAAAATATTTCCCCTCCTGAAGCTGTGTTGTATATATGTGGCTGTAGCTTGTCTATGCGTCGTGTTTTCCTTCCGATGGCCTTATCCTACCCGCCGAACATTAGAGGAGCATTAAAGAAATGAAAATAATTTTTAAACGCTGCGCCCTGCCGCTTTTCAAATCCCCGTCCCGGTGGTACAATAGCCCTAACAGCGAAACGAACCAGATAAGGAGGTCATCCCATGAAAAAATCTGTTCTCCGCGCCTATGCCCGGCTCATTGCCCGCACCGGCGTCAATATCCAGAAGGGGCAGGAGGTGTTCATCGCCGCCGACCTGGACCAGCCGGAATTCGTGGCCGTGCTGGTGGACGAATGCTATAAGTGCAAGGCCAAAAAGGTGGTGGTGGACTGGAATTACCAACCCCTGCAGAAGCTCCATGTCCGGCACCGCAGCCTGACCACGCTCTCCAAGGTGGAGGACTATGAGCTGGCCCGCTGGCAGCACTATGTGGACACCATCCCCTGCCGCATCTACCTGCTCAGCGAGGACCCCGACGGCCTGAAGGGCATCGACCAGGCCAAGCTGGCCAGGAGCCAGCAGGCCAAGTTCCCCATCATCAAGCCCTACCGGGACAAGATCGAGAACCGCTATCAGTGGTGCATCGCCGCCGTCCCCGGCGAGGCGTGGGCCAAGAAGCTGTTCCCCGGCCTGCGGAAGTCCCAGGCGGTGGAGAAGCTGTGGGAGGCCATCCTCTCCACCTCCCGCGCCCTGGAGGGCGATCCCGAGGCCAACTGGGCGGCCCACAACAAGGAGCTCCACGACCGGCAGGCGTATCTGAACGGCCTGCACATCCGCCAGCTGCGCTACAAGAGCGCTACCGGCACCGACTTCACCGTGGGCATGATCCCGGAGGCCCACTTCTGCGGCGGCAGCGAGAAGAGCCTGCAGGGCATCGTCTTTAACCCCAACATCCCCTCCGAGGAGTGCTTCATCTCCCCCAAGCGGGGCGAGGCCGAGGGCATCGTCTACGCCACCAAGCCCCTGAGCTATCAGGGCCAGCTGATCGAGAATTTTTGGATCCGCTTCCACGAGGGCAAGGCGGTGGAGTGGCACGCAGAGCAGAACAACGATCTGCTGACCAAGCTGATCACCATGGACGAGGGCAGCGCCTATCTGGGCGAGTGTGCCCTGGTGCCCTACGACAGCCCCATCCGCCAGTCCGGGCTGCTGTTCTACAACACGCTGTTCGACGAGAACGCCGCCTGCCACCTGGCGCTGGGCATGGGCTTTGCCGATACCATCAACGACTTCGAGCACAGGACGCTGGAGGAGTGTCGGGCCCTGGGCGTCAACGACTCCATGATCCACGAGGATTTCATGATCGGCTCCGAGGACATGGACATCGACGCCGTCTGCGAGGACGGGAAAATAGTCCCCATTTTCCGCCGCGGCAACTGGGCGTTCTGAGCGCAGTGCACTGAGAAATATCCCCCGGAAGGGGGATATTTCTTTTTCCCTCCCGCATATACTCTCCCAAAACCCAAAAGGGAGGAATCGCCATGGCACAGATCGAACCCATCACCTGGTTCTGCGACGCCCATCCGGAGCAGGGCAGCCTGCGCGTGCAGGTCTCCGCCGCCCGGGGCATATTTCCTATCCCCGGCGCGGCCGTGGAGGTCTACCGCGACTTCGGCCCCCTGCATGAGACGTTCTACACCGGCGTCACCGACGACTCCGGCATTGCCGACTGCATACTCCTGCCGGCGCTTCCGGTTTCCCTGGGTCTGTCCTCGGACACCGCCGGCATCAGCGGCACCGCCTATCAGGTCTCTGTCCGCCATCCGGACTACCGGGAGCCGGAGCACCAGCAGGTGCTGATCTTTCCCCGCATCGAGTCCGTGCTGGCCGTCACGCTGCCGCCGCAGCAGGAGGGCTGAGCCATGCCCTATCCCATCGTCCCGGAGTATATCACCGTCCACCTGGGCGCCCCGGACGCCCCGGCGGAGAACGTCACCGTCACCTTCCCGCAGTACATCAAGGGCGTGGCCGCCAGCGAGATCTACCCCACCTGGAAGGACAGCGCCATCCGCGCCAACGTGCTGGCCCAGGTCTCCGTGGCGCTGAACCGCGTCTACACCGAGTACTACCGCAGCCGGGGCTACGACTTCGACATCACCAACAACACCCAGTACGACCAGGCGTTTTCACCGGACAAAGAGACCTTCGAGAACATCAACGCCATTGTGGACGAGACCTTCAACAACTACATCGTCCGCCGGGGCAGTATCCAGCCGCTGTACGCCCAGTTCTGCGACGGCGCGCGCACCCAGTGCCGCGGCCTGTCTCAGTGGGGCAGCCAGGAGCTGGCCCAGCAGGGGAGGACCCCCTACGAGATCCTGCAATACTACTACGGCCAGGACATCGACCTGGTCACCAACGCTCCGGTGGGGGACAGCACCCCCTCCTATCCGGGGCGGCCGCTGACCGTGGGCAGCGTGGGAGAGGACGTCCGCACCCTCCAGCGTGAGCTGAACCGTATCCGCAAGAACTATCCCGCCATCCCCGCCATCGCCGAGGCCAACGGCGTGTTCGGCGCGGACACCGCCGCGGCGGTGCGGGCCTTCCAACGCATTTTTAACCTGACGGAGGACGGCATCGTGGGCAAGTCCACCTGGTACCGGATCAAGTCCGTCTACAACGGCGTCAAGAGCCTGTCGGAGGTCACCAGCGAGGGCCTGACCATCTCCGAGGCCCAGCGCCAGTTTTCCAAGGTCCTGCGCCTGGGCGACACCGGCCTGGGCGTCCAGACGGTGCGGTTCTACCTGGCCTTCCTGGGCTTCTTTCTGCCGGAGCTGCCGCCCATCCGCATCACCGACACCTTCGACGAGGACCTGCAGAACGCCGTTTACGCCTTCCAGAGCCTCTACGGCCTGACCGTGGATGGCGTGGTGGGCCGCGCCACCTGGAACGCCCTGCAGAACGTCTATGAGCAGACGCTCTACCGGCTCCCCGCCGGGTATCAGCAGTTCGCCGGGGAGATATATCCCGGCCGCTTTCTGGTGGAGGGCGATACCGGGCCGGAGGTCACCCTGCTGCAGACCCGTCTTAACCAGCTGGCGCAGCAGGACGGCGCCCTGCCCGCCGTCACTGTGGACGGCATCTTTGGCCCCGCCACCGCGGCGGCGATCCGCGCCCTCCAGCGGCAGCTGGGCTACAGCGCCACCGGCGCCGTGGGGCCGGTGCTGTGGTCGTATATAATGACCCAGGGCCAGGGCTAAGGCACCTTCTGAAAAGGAAAGACCCGCCGCCAGGCGGGTCTTTCCTCCGGTCACTGCTTTTCCGTGGGAATCTTTCCATTTTCCTTTTCAAAGTCGCTGATGCGCTTCTTGATCATCTGCTCCAGCTCGCGGTTCTTTGTGCGCCCCTCATATTCCGCGATGTAGCCCAGCTTGTCCAGCAGCGCCCGATCCACGCGCAGCGTGTATCTGCTAAGAGTATCCTTCATGTCACCGCCTCCGAGACGAAGTATTGACGAAATAATAGCGAAGTAGTATACTCTTATGTAGGTTTGACGCATTTATGACGCAAAAAGGGGGCGAAAAAATGTACAAACAGATGTATTTGCGACTTTTTAACGCCATAACAGACGCTATTGATGCGTTGATAACGGGGCACACGGGCGCGGCGGTCTCTGGCCTGATCCAGGCCCAGCGAGAGACGGAAAGGATGTACCTGGAGGACACCCCTGGGGAGAAAAGGAAACGGCGCGGCCCGGCAAACGCAGAAAAAACAGGGAGTCCCCGATAGGGAACTCCCTGTTTTTTATTTTTGCCCCTTCAACAGGGGGGAGGGTCACACCATCCGGCAGCTCTCGCAGTCCTCACA
Source organism: uncultured Oscillospiraceae bacterium (assembly GCA_934623575.1). GTDB lineage: Bacteria > Bacillota > Clostridia > Oscillospirales > Oscillospiraceae > Vescimonas. The sequence goes on along the minus strand of CAKTVL010000012.1, from coordinate 7,108 downwards.
GGCGGGGAACTTGCTCTTGTCGTAGGCGATGCCGTTCTTGTCGTAGTAGTCCTTCACCGCGGACTTCACCGCCTCCTCCGCCAGCACGGAGCAGTGCAGCTTGTGGGCGGGCAGACCGCCCAGTGCGTCCACGACCTCCTTGTTGGTCAGGGCCAGCGCGTCCTCGATGCTCTTGCCCTTGATCATCTCCGTGGCCATGGAACTGGAGGCGATGGCGCTGCCGCAGCCGAACGTCTCAAACTTCACGTCCTCGATCTTGTCATCCTTGATCTTCAGGTACATCTTCATGATGTCGCCGCACTTGGCGTTGCCCACCTCGCCCACGCCGTCGGCGTCGGCGATCTCACCCACGTTCCGGGGGTGCAGGAAGTGGTCCATTACGGTATCGGTATATAAAGCCATATTCAACGCTCCTTTTCAGTATAGTCGCCGTCTCCCGTCAGGCCGCAGCCCTTACAGGATGAATTTTCTCTTGCCGGACTCCAGGTCCTTCCACATGGGGGACATCTCCCGCAGATACGCCACGATGCCGGGCACCTTCTCCAGGATGTAGTCCACCTGCGCCTCCGTGGTGTCGTGGCACAGGCTCAGCCGCAGCGAGCCGTGGGCCACCTCGTGGGGCCGGCCGATGGCCAGCAGCACGTGGCTGGGGTCCAAAGACCCGCTGGTGCAGGCGCTGCCGGAGCTGGCGCAGATGCCCGCCTGATCCAGCAGAAGCAGTAGGCTCTCGCCCTCGATGCCCTCAAAGCAGAAGTTCACGTTGGTGGGCAGCCGGTACACCGGGTCGCCGTTTAGGGCGCTGTGGGGAATTTTGGACAGCCCCGCGATCAGCTTGTCCCGCAGCTTCGTCAGCCGCGCCGTGTCCTCGTCGATGTGGCCGCAGGACTCCTCCAGCGCCGCCGCCAGACCCATGATGCCGGGGATGTTCTCCGTACCGGCCCGCTTGCCGCGCTCCTGTGCGCCGCCCTCGATGATATTGGTCAGGGGGATGCCCTGCCGTGTGTACAGCACGCCCACGCCCTTGGGGCCGTGGAACTTGTGGCCGGACAGCGACAGCATGTCGATATTTTGTTCCTTCACGTTGATGTGCAGGTGGCCCGCCGCCTGCACTGCGTCGGTGTGGAACAGCACGCCCTTCTCGTGGCACACCTTGCCGATCTCCGGGATGGGCAGGATAGAGCCGATCTCGTTGTTGGCGTACATGATGGTCACCAGACAGGTGTCCTCCCGGATGGCCTCCGCCACCTGCTGGGGGGTGACGGTGCCCGTGGGGCCCACGTCCAGCAGCGTCACCTCGAAGCCCTCTTTTTCCAGCTTCTTCAGCGTGTGCAGCACCGCATGGTGCTCGAAGGCGGTGGAGATGATGTGCTTCTTGCCCTTTCGCTCGCCGATCCGCGCCGCCGAGACGATGGCCTGGTTGTCGGCCTCGCTGCCGCCGGAGGTGAACGTGATCTCCTTGAAGCTGCACCCCAGGCACTCCGCTACCCGCCGCCGTGCGTCCGCCAGCGCCTCCGCGGCCTGCTGGCCCACGGTGTGCAGGCTGGAGGGATTTCCGTAAAACTGCTGGAAATAGGGCGTCATAGCCGCCACGGCGGCGTCGCTCATCCGCGTGGTGGCCGCATTATCTGCATAGACCTGCATAGGATCACTCCTTTAACATATCTTTTTTGTAGGTAATTGTATGGTAGCACATAAACCCTACAATGTCAATAGGCTTTACCAAGAAAATCTGCCTTCCCGCATCCTGTCATTGCGAGACCAGTCCGCAGACTGGCCGTGGCGATCCGTCCCCCGCGCCCGCAGGGCGCCCAACTCCTCCCATTTTCTTCCAATTTCACCCCTATTTGCCCCAAAACAGGAAAAACCGGCATATTTTACAAAACCCTCTGGACAACCATGAAAATTGTGGTATAATCAACCCATCCGCAGGAGTACTCCTGCTTTGGCGTTTTAACAAGCTTAAAACGAAGTGGGCTGCGGAAATATCGAAAACATTGGGGAGTGTTAACAATGAAAAAGGTATTGGCAACCATTCTGGCCCTGGTCATGGCGCTGGGCCTCACCACCGCCGCGTGGGCGGACGAGACAAAGGTCGCAAAGGTCGGCGATGCTGAGTATAACACGCTGCAGGAAGCGGTGAACGCAGCGACCGCGGGTCAGACCATTGTGCTGCTGAAAGACGTGGATGCGTCCAGCGGAGTGACGGTCGGCAAGAAAATTGTTCTGGATATGAACGGTAAGAAACTGTATAACACCGTGGATATTTGGGATACAAGTTGGTCTCTTATCTCTGTGCGGGCTAATGGTGATTTGACGATTACCGGCAATGGTACATTTGCAGCAAAAGAAAATGATTGCTACGCTGTGGATGTGCAGGCTGGCGGTAAAGTGACTATCCAGAATGGTACTTTCGTTGGCAATATCCACGCTGTGTATGTTCATACCGGTACTGCGATTATCAATGGCGGCACATATACCGTTCAGCAGAAATTCTCCGAAGCGAAACCATATGACTTTGTGCTGAATTGTTACGATGCAAGCCGGGTGGCCGGTACAGCAACGATAACGGTCAACGGCGGCGAGTTCCCCCAGATCGATCCGTCCAACTGCAAGGCAGAGGGCGAAGGTACTGACTTTGTAGCAGCCGGTGTCGCGGTGGCTACTGTTACGGATGGAAACGACACCAGCTATGCTGTTGGTAGTGCAGTTATCGCCGCCGCGGCAAATAACGGCAAGAGTGTTACTGTTACCAAGACCGGCCCCGTCACCGGTGTGGATGCGGGCAAGAGCATCGCCGTGGCTGAGGGCGTGACCGGTGTGACGGTCAATGGTGTGCCCGTGACCGGTGATTCCTACACCGTTCCCCAGCCGCCCCGCTACTACTACAACTCCACCACCACTACCACCACCGACACCAAGGCCGATGACACCAAGGGCAGCCCCAAGACCTTCGACGCAGGCGTGGGTATCTACGCCGTGACCGCTGTTCTCAGCGTTACCGGCATGGCCTGGACCGCTAAAAAGCGCGAGGACTGACCTGCATTTCCTGCGGTGTCTTACCCCGGCGCCGCGCGAAATACAAAAGGCACCCCGTCAGGGGTGCCTTTTCTGTTTACTCAGCAGGGGAGGGGACGTCCTCTATCTCCGGCTCCGTCCATTCCACCATGGTGGCTACGCATCGGTTGATGCTCTTGCCCTCGCCGTAGAACTTCTTTTCGTAGTCGGTCATCACGCCCACCGGCCCGTCGGCGTGCAGGTCGCGGGTGACCTCCGACAGCGCGAACCCGAACTGCGGGATCTCCTCCAGCGACCACTCGAACAGCTTGTCGTTGTCGGTCTTGAAGTGGATCTGCCCGCCCTCCGCCAGCACCTGCCGGTACTTCTTCAGGAAATTCCCATGGGTCAGCCGCCGCTTCTTCTGGTTGCTCTTGGGCCAAGGGTCGCAGAAGTTGATGTACAGCCGGTCGATCTCCCCGTCGGCGAACATATCCGGCAGCAGCGCCGCGTCCCCGTCCACAAACCACACGTTCCGTAGCGCCGCGTCCCGGGCCTTCTCCATGGCCACCACCATGGCGTCCGGCACCTTCTCCACGGCGATCAGAAGTACTTCCGGCTCCGCCGCCGCGGTGCCCGCCGTAAAGCCGCCCTTGCCGCAGCCCAGCTCCACCCGCAGCTCCCGTGCCTCCGGCATCAACTCCCGCCAGCGCCCCCGCAGGGCGAACGGGTCCCGGATCAGATAAGCGCCGCAGGCTTCCATCCGCGGCGTCAGATTTTTCTTCTTTCGCATCCGCATAGCATCGACCTCACACTTGTGTTTTCCACATCATACCGTATCTCCGCCCCAGTTACAAGCACCATTTTTCGTTTCCTTCGCCGCCGGGCCGCAAAAAGCCGCGCAGCGGGCGGAGCCTACCCGCAAAAGTGCGCAAATTCCGGTGTCCACTTTTGTGGAAACCGCTAAAAAAGCAAAAAGCCGCCGGGTAACACTTGATAAATTTCTAACGGACCACTATAATGTGAACTGTATGAGGAGGAGTATGTCCGCCCGCCATTTCCGCCGGGCAGACATACGGCCGCTCCTGCGGCGCGCGCGTCTGCATACGCTGCGCCCACGGAAAGGAAACGTAAGGAGGAAGTTGACATGACCAACATTCTGCTGGAGAAAAAAGGCTTGATCGCCGTGGCGACCATCAACCGTCCCAAGGCGCTGAACGCCTTGAATTCCGAGGTCCTGACCGACCTGGGCGAGCTGGTGGAGACCGTCAAGGCCGACGCTGACATCCGCGCCCTGGTCATCACCGGCGCAGGCGAAAAGGCCTTCGTGGCCGGCGCCGACATCGCCGAGATGAGCACCCTGACCAAGGAAGAGGGCGAGGCCTTCGGCAAGCACGGCAACGACGTGTTCCGCGCCATCGAGACGCTGCCCATCCCCACCATCGCCGCGGTGAACGGCTTTGCCCTGGGCGGCGGCTGCGAGCTGAGCATGGCCTGCGACATCCGCATCTGCGCCGACACCGCCGTCTTCGGCCAGCCCGAGACCGGCCTGGGCATCACCCCCGGCTTCGGCGGCACCCAGCGTCTGGCCCGCCTGGTGGGCCCCGGCATGGCCAAGCAGCTGATCTATACCGCTAAAAACATCAAGTCCGACGAGGCCCTGCGCATCGGTCTGGTCAACGCCGTCTACGCGCCGGAGGAGCTGCTCCCCGCCGCCGAGAAGCTGGCCGAGACCATCGCCAAGAACGCGCCTATCGCCGTCCGTGCCTGCAAGCAGGCCATCAACGACGGCCTGCAGGTGGACATGGACCGGGCCATCGTCATCGAGGAAAAGCTCTTCGGCAGCTGCTTCAAGACCGCCGACCAGATCGAGGGCATGTCCGCCTTCCTGGAAAAGCGCAAGCACGAGCCCTATCAGAACAAGTAAGTTAATTACAAGTAAGTTAATTGACAGGCACACCGCCTGATAATTAAGCAATTCATGTAAAAATTTAAGTAGGAGGAACTATCATGAAAGTAGCAGTATTCGGCGCCGGTACGATGGGCAGCGGCATTGCCCAGGTTTTCGCAGCGAAGGGCCACACCGCCCTGATGTATGCTTCCAGCACCGCCAGCGCGCAGCGTCATAAGGACAAGCTGGCCGCCTCTCTGGGCAAGAAGGTCGCCAAGGGCAAGATGACCCAGGAAGCCGCCGATGACATCATGAGCCGCATCCTGGTCGAGGAGTTCGAGGCCGCTGCCGATGCCGATCTGGTCATCGAGTGCGTGGCGGAGAACATGGCCGTCAAGAAGGAGCTGCTGGGCAAGCTGGACGCTCTGTGCAAGGACGAGACCATCTTTGCCTCCAACACCTCCTCTCTGTCCATCACCGAGATGGGCCAGGGCCTGAAGCATCACCTGATCGGCATGCACTTCTTCAACCCCGTGCCCGCCATGAAGCTGGTGGAGGTCATTGCCGGCGGCAATACCCCCGCTGACCTGGTGGACTACATCAAGAACCTGTCTGTGGAGATCGGCAAGACCCCCGTGGTGGTCAACGAGGCCCCCGGCTTTGTGGTCAACAAGATCCTGATCCCCTACTGCAACGAAGGCGTTTGCGTTCTGCAGGAAGGCGTTGCCTCTGCGGAAGATATCGATATTGCTATGCAGCTGGGCTGCAACCACCCCATGGGCCCCCTGCATCTGGGCGACCTGATCGGCTGGGACGTGGTGTTGAACATTATGGACGTGCTGTTCAACGAGACCCACGATAGCAAGTATCGCGCAAACGTGCTGATCCGGAAGATGGTTCGCGCGGGCAAATTGGGTATTAAGTCCGGCGAAGGCTTCTTCAACTACAACAAGTAAAATCGGAAAAAGGAGAAAAGAGTATGGATTTCCATCTGACGAAGGAACAGCTGCTCGTTCGCAAGATGTACCGCGATTTTGCGGAGAACGAGGTCAAGCCCCTGGCCGCTGAGATCGACGAGGAGGAGCGCTTCCCCATGGAGACCGTCGAGAAGATGGCCAAGCTGGGCATGATGGGCATTTACTTCCCCAAGCAGTACGGCGGCGCCGGCGCTGACGTGCTGTCCTATGCCATGTGCGTCGAGGAGCTGGCCAAGGTCTGCGGCACCACCGCTGTTATCGTTTCCGCCCACACCTCCCTGTGCGCCGCCCCCATTTTCGAGAACGGCACCGAGGAGCAGAAGATGAAGTATCTGCCCGACCTGTGCTCCGGCAAGAAGATCGGTGCTTTCGGCCTGACCGAGCCCGGCGCCGGCACTGACGCTCAGGGCCAGCAGACCACCGCCGTGCTGGACGAGTCCGGCGAGAACTACATCCTCAACGGTTCCAAGTGCTTCATCACCAACGGCAACGTGGCCGACACCTTCGTGGTCATCGCCGTCACCGGCAAGACCGTGGACAAGCGCGGCCGCAGCATGAAGGAGATCTCCGCGTTCATCGTGGAGAAGGACGACAAGGGCTTCTCTCAGGGCAAGCACGAGAAGAAGATGGGTATTCGCGGCAGCTCTACCTGCGACCTGATCTTCGAGGATTGCGTCATTCCCAAGGACCGTATGCTGGGTAAGAAGGGCGAGGGCTTCAAGATCGCCATGAAGACCCTGGACGGCGGCCGTATCGGTATCGCCTCTCAGGCCCTGGGTCTGGGCGAGGGTGCCGTGGAAGAGGCTATCAAGTACACCAAGGAGCGCGTTCAGTTCGGCAAGCGCATTTCCCAGTTCCAGAACACCCAGTTCCAGCTGGCCGAGATGCACACCCGTATGCAGGCTGCGCAGTTCCTGGTCTACTCCGCCGCTATGAAGAAGCAGAACCACGAGCCCTACTCCATGGACGCTGCCATGGCCAAGCTGTTCGCTGCCGAGGCCGCCTCCGATGTGACCCGCCGCGCCGTGCAGCTGTTCGGCGGCTACGGTTACACCCGTGAGTATCCCGTGGAGCGCATGATGCGCGATGCCAAGATCACCGAGATCTACGAGGGCACCAGCGAAGTCCAGCGCATGGTTATTTCCAGCAACCTGGGCGTGAAGTAAGGTAGGAGGTAAAGGTAAAATGAAGATTCTTGTTACGGTAAAGCAGGTCCCCGATACCTCCGGTAAGGTGGCCGTGAATC
>CAKTVL010000011.1 GCA_934623575.1 uncultured Oscillospiraceae bacterium | reverse complement strand
GAAAAGAATGAATGACGGAGTTCGGAAGAGTAATAACGCAAAATGAGCATAACCTTCACAACGGCAACTTCCAGTTTGGCGAACTGATAAAATCCCTTTAGGAACTAAAGGGCGCACTTCTATACTCTCTATCGAGAGTAGTGCGTCCTGCGGAGCTTCATTCCCGGTCAGCAGAAGAAAACTGCCTGACCGAGAATGTTTCGTCACTTCGTTCCGTCAAGGTGGCTACACCCCCTTGCGACGCTTGTGCGTCTATCCCTTGTGGACTTGCCGTCCGCAAACGGTTTTGACAAACCGTCCGCCGCCAGCAAGTTTGAATTATATGCAGAAAACAATCCTCCGTATGGTCTAAGCCATACGGAGGATTAACTGTTTTACGGACACCCGTCTATCGGCACGGGGAACTTTTTTCTGTTTTACAGGCCCAGGCCGGGGATATTCAGCCCGCCGGTCAGGGCATTCATGGAATTGCTCATGGCGTCCTCCGCCTGACGCAGGGCCTCGTTGACGGCGGAGATCACCAGATCCTGGAGCATCTCCACGTCCTCCGGGTCCACGGCCTCGGGCTTGATGGTCAGCGCCGCCAGCTCCTTCTTGCCGGTGACCACCGCGGTCACCGCGCCGCCGCCCACCGAGGCGGTGAACTGGGCCTGCTCCACTTCCTCCTGGGCCTTGGCCATGTCCTGCTGCATCTTCAGCAGCTTCTGCTGCATCTGTGCCTGCTGCTGCATCATCCCGGCGCCGCCGGTAAAGCCCCTGCGGGCACTGTATCCCTTCGCCATAATCGTTTCTCCTTTATCTCCGTAATTTAGGCAACACCGCACAAGTAAAGCTGCGGCGCTTTGCGGAAATTTTGCACCCTGATCTCGTTGCGATTTTTTGCAACACGTCAAGTATTGCGGCAAAACCGCGCCTTATCAGCGCACAAAATTTTCTCGCAGATCGCTCTTGTTCAATTATGCGGTGTTGCCTTTATTTTACCTGAAAGTTGTCCAGCTGCTTTCCGTTCTGCATCAGCTCGTCCAGCTTATCCCGCGCGGGGGCCGGGGCTTCCCAGGGCGGCAGATCGCCCGGCACGGACGGGGCCGCCGTCACCGGCGGCGCCTCCTCCGGCAGGGGCGGACGCTCGTAGTCATCCGCCGGCGGGGCCGGACGGGGCCGGGGCGCGCTGCGCGGCGGCGCACTGCGCCGGGCCGGGGCGGCCGCGCCGCCCACGCTGAACCGCACCTGAACGGGGCGTCCCACATGCGCGCCAGTGACCTCCCGCAGCACGTCCTCCACCGCCTTGCGGCTCAGCTGCTGCTTCACCAGGTCGTTGGCGCACGTCACGGTCAGTATATCGCCCTCCAGCGTGCCGCTGGCCTGGTTCAGCCACACCCGGTCGGGGATGGCCAGCGGTCCCTTGTAGCGGTCTAGCAGCGCCGTCCATACGGCGCTGTCGCCGCCGGCCGCCGCAGGCTCCGGCGTCTCCGGAGCCGTTGCTGCCGGGGCAGCCGCCGGGACGGGTGTCTCCTGCCGCACCTCCCTTGCAGGGGCGGGGGCCGGGGCAGGGCGCGTCTCCGGGCGCGGTGCCGGCGCGGCAGATATCGGGGTCGCCGGGACGGCGGGCAGGACGCCCTTCTGCAGCGCATCCTCCAGGGCGGCCACGCGGCCGTCCAGGGCCGCGGGGTCGCCGGACAGGCTCTCGTCGCACAGACGCAGCAGACACAGCTCGGCGTCCGTCCGCTGGCGGATGCTGCCGGTCAGGGCGGCGGCGGTGCGCTGGATGGTATCGGTCATATACAGCAGGCGGCGCACGGACACCTCCGCCGTCATATCCGTCAGGGTCTTGCGGTCATACAGGCCGCCCAGCAGGGCTGCGCCGCCCTCCGGCGCGGCCTTCAGCACCATCATGTCGCGGCACAGGTCGCTGAGCTCGCCCAACAGGGCGCCGGCGTCCTTGCCGCCGTGGTACAGCCGGTCCAGCAGGGCCAGGGCGTCGCCGCTCTGGCGCGCCAGTAGCAGCCGCATCAGCTGCAGCGTCTGGGTGCTGCCGGCCAGGCCCAGGGTATCCAGCACCGCGCGGGCGTCCACCTGGCTGCCCGTGGCCCGGCACTGGTCCAGCAGGCTCAGCGCGTCCCGCAGAGCGCCGTTGGCCATGCGGGCCAGCAGGTCCGCCCCGTCGGGGGTCAGGTCGATGCTCTCCGCCCGGGCCACCTGCAGCAGCTGCTGCTCGATATCGTGGGGCAGGATGCGTTTGAAATTGAACCGCTGGCAGCGGGACAGGATGGTGGGCAGCACCTTCTGTATCTCGGTGGTGGCCAGAATGAACAGCAGATGGGCCGGCGGCTCCTCCATGATCTTCAGCAGCGCGTTGAAGGCGTCGCGGGAGAGCATGTGGACCTCGTCGATGATATACACGCGCTTTTTCAGCACCGCCGGGGGATAGATGGCCTCCTCCCGCAGGGCGCGGGCGTCGTTGACGCTGCCGTTGGAGGCGGCGTCCAGCTCCGTCACATCCAGCAGGGAGCCGTCGTCAATGCCGCGGCAGGCGGGGCAGAGGCCGCAGGGCTCGCCGTCTACGGGGTTTTCGCAGTTGACGGCCTTGGCCAGAATGCGGGCGCAGGTGGTCTTTCCGGTGCCGCGGGTGCCGGTGAACAGGTAGGCGTGGCCCACCTGACCGTCGGCCACCTGGCGGCGCAGCGTGTCGGTGATATGCCGCTGCCCCACCACCTCGGAGAAGGTCTTGGGCCGGTATTTGCGGTAGAGCGCCTGGTACATGAACACACCTCCCCGCGCGGAAAAGCCCTCCGCGCCGTCATGGCAGAAAATCTCATACCCGTTGTGCCGCAATGGCTTCAGCGCGTGTGCGGTATCCGGGCAAAACAAAACGAACGTCCTCCGCCCTGGGCCACAGAGCCGGCACCCTCGCGGCACATGGATGATCCCTCTTAATGCTGCTCGGTTCCCCGCCTGACATGATTCGTGGGTATCCATTGCGCGAGACCGGCTCCGCAGCACACGGCGGAGGACAAGTTCGTGCTGTTTATTTTACTACAATTCTGTGCCGTTGGCAACTGTTTTCTGCTCACTTCTTTCGCGCTTTTCAGACGGTTTTTCGCCTGTTTCTCCGTTCTGCGCTTGTTGACTACAGCATGGAACGGATAAGAATGCTATGGAAAAGCGGCAGAAGGCGTGAAAAACGGCGGCCTGTATCGGCCGCCGTTTTTTCAGTAAAAGGAGAGAGAAATACAATGGGTAGGTATCCTTTCGGATGAGTGTAGCATACAGGAGGTCAGGGCAAATGTCAACCAGTTTGATAAAGGATTAACAAATTGTTCACAAGCCCGGCATACCGTTCACAAATCGTTTACATTCCGTTTCTTTTCACTCTATTGACTTTAGGGGGCGTTCGTGCTATTATTTAGCCCGCTAATAATTCGCAGGCTAACTATTTAATTTCCGTCGGCGCGGAGAGGGACGGCGGCGGGCGGCGGAAGCTGCGGCACGGCTGGCCGGTCCTTTCCCGTGGCGTGAGAAAGAGGGGGTATCCCCTTCCCTTTGGGGCGGCGCGGAGAGGGACGGCGGCGGGCGGCGGAAGCTGCGGCGCGGCTGGCTGGTTCTTTTCCGTGACGCGAACATGGGGGCGTGTTCCCCTTCCCTTTGGGGGCGGCGCGGAGAGGTATGGATGGCGGGCGGAGTTGGAAACATACTACAATGAAGGAGGGAACGCCATGAGAGGCTGTTTTGCGGAGCGGCCGGCGCACTTCGGGCCGCTGTTCGGCTACTGCGACCACCAGGTGCATAAGCTGATGGGGCAGATGCTGAAGCGGTACGACGTGTCGCCCATGCAGTGCCGGACGCTGATATTCCTGCACAACGCGGAGGGGCCGGTGAACCAGAAAACGCTGGAGCGGCACCTGATGATCAAGCCCAGCACGGTGAACGGCATCGTGGACCGGCTGGAGGAGAAGGATCTGGTGCGCCGCACCGTAAGCGCCAGCGACGGGCGCTGCCGCCTGCTGGCGCTGACCGAGGCGGGAGAGCAGTTCCACGACGGGTTCCAGAAGGTGCAGCAGCAGGTGAACGAACGGCTGGAGCGGGGCTTCAGCCCGGAGGAAAAGGAGCTGTTCATCGACTTTCTGCTGCGGGCGGCGCAGAATCTGTCATACGAGGAGGAAGAGCAATGCTGAGAAAGTTAGCGCCCTATACAAAGGGCTACCGGCTGCTGATGCTGCTGGCCATCGCCTGCTCCGCCGGAGAGGCGGTGCTGGAGCTGACGCTGCCCCAGGTGATGAGCGACATCGTGGACATCGGCATCGCCAACGGCGACAGGAGCTATATCCTGGCGGCGGGACTGAAGATGGTCATCATGGCGCTGCTGGCGCTGGGGTGCGGCGTGGGCGCGGCGGCGCTGGCCGCCAAGGCGGCCATGGGCTTCGGCGCGGCGCTGCGGAAGGCGGAGTATGAGCAGGTACAGCGGTTCTCCTTCGCCAACATCGAGCGGTTCTCCACCGCCAGCCTGGTGACGCGGCTGACCAACGACGTGGCGTCGGTGCAGATGACCACGTTCATGGGCATGCGGATGCTGGTGCGCGCCCCCACCATGCTGATCACGGCGCTGGTGATGGCGCTGATCATCAGCGCGCGACTGAGCCAGGTGTTCCTGGTGGTCATCCCCCTGCTGCTTATCGCGGTGGTGATCGTCATTAAGCACGTGGGGCCGTACTTCACCTCCTTGCAGGGGGCCACGGACGACCTGAACCTGGTGGTGCAGGAGGACCTGAACGCCATACGGGTGGTGAAGTCCTTCGTGCGGGAGCCCCAGGAGAAGGAGAAGTTCGCCCGGCGCAGCGAGAAGCTGCGGAGCATGGCGGAGCGGGCCTTCGGCTTCGTGGTGCTGTTCATGCCGGTGATGATGATCCTGATGGGCGGCACCATCACGGCGGTGCTCTGGATCGGCGGCCACTATGTGTGGGAGGGCACGCTGCTCTCCGGCGACCTGATCGCGTTCTTCACCTACGTCAGCGAGATCCTGATGTCGCTGATGATGGTATCCGTGGTACTGATGATGCTGACCCGGGCCATCGCCTGCGGCAAGCGCATCGCTGAGGTGCTGGACGAGAAACCCTGCATCACCAACGAGGAGGCCGACACGGCGCTGCAGGTGGAGGACGGCTCCATCCGCTTCGACCATGTGTATTTCAAGTACCACGACACGGCAGAGGCCTGGAATTTGGAGGACGTAAGCTTCACGGTGCCCAGCGGGGCCACGGTGGGCATCCTTGGCGGCACCGGCAGCGCCAAGACCACGCTGGTGAGCATGATCCCCCGACTGTACGACGTCAACGACGGCGCCGTATATGTGGGCGGACACGACGTGAAGAAATACACCATGGAGGCGCTGCGCAGCGGCTGCGCCATGGTATTGCAGAAGAACACGCTGTTCTCCGGCACCATCAGGGAAAACCTGCGCTGGGGCGACGAGAACGCCACCGACGAGGAGATACAGGCGGCCTGCCGTCTGGCCTGCGCCGACGAGTTCATCGACAAGATGCCCGACGGCTACGACACCCATATCGAGCAGGGCGGCACCAACGTGTCCGGCGGACAGAAGCAGCGGCTGTGCATCGCACGGGCGGTGCTGCGGAAGCCGAAGATCCTGATTTTGGACGACTCCACCAGCGCGGTGGACACGGCCACGGACGCAAAGATCCGCGCGGCGCTGAAAACGGCGCTGCCGGGCACCACAAAGCTCATCATCGCCCAGCGGGTGACCTCCGTGATGGACGCGGATCTGATCTTAGTGATGGACGACGGAAGGCTCTCCGCCATGGGCACCCATGCGGAGCTGATGGAAAACAGCGACATTTACCGGGAGGTCTATCGCTCCCAGCAGGAAGGGGTGAGCATCGATGGCTGAAGCGAAAAGAAGCGGTCCCCGCGGGCACGGACCCGGCGGCCACGGCTATCAGCGGCCCAAGGACCTGAAGGGCACCGTGAAAAAGCTGCTGCGCTATATCGGACGGTATAAGGCGGCGCTGGTGCTGGTGTTTATCTGCCTGGTGGTCAGCTCCGCCGGGTCGGTGCTGAGCAGCTATCTGCTCAAGCCCATTATCAACGACTATATCCTGCCCGGCGACTTTCCGGGACTGCTGAAGATGCTGGCGCTGCTGCTGGGGATGTTTTTGCTGTCGGGCCTGTGCTCCTACGCCTATTCCCGCATCATGGTACACATCTCCCAGCGGACGGTGGCCCAGATGCGGCAGGACCTGTTCGACAAATTGCAGACGCTGCCCCTGCGGTACTTCGACACCCACCAGTCCGGCGACCTGATGAGCCGCTTCACCAACGACATGGACACCGTGTCGGAGATGATCAACTCCAGCTTCGCCAGCGTGGTGTCCTGCACCTTGACATTCATCGGCATCGTGGCTATGATGCTGTATATGAACTGGGTGCTGACGCTGATCACCGTGGTGTTCCTGGCACTGATGCTGCTGGTGGTCAAGGGCGTGGGCAGACGCAGCCGGGTGAGCTTTCAGGCGCAGCAGCAGGCGCTGGGCGCCATGAACGGCTATATCGAGGAGATGGTGGAGGGCCAGAAGGTCATCAAGGTGTTCAACCACGAGGGCAAGGCCATCGCGCAGTTCTCCGACCTGAACGACAAATACCGGGACGCCGCCACGGCGGCCCAGACCTACTCCGGCGCCATGATGCCGGCCATGGCCAACCTGTCCCGTATCGACTACGCCGTCACCTGCTGCGTGGGCGGACTGCTGGCCATCGGCGGGATGTTCGACGTGGGGTCCCTGGGCGCGTACCTGCTGTATGTGAAGCAGGTGAGCCAGCCCATCTCGCAGATCAGCCAGCAGGTGAACGTGCTGCTGGCGGCGGTGGCCGGCGCGGAGCGCATCTTCGCCGTGATGGAGGCCCAGCCGGAGAAGGACGAGGGCAAGACCGTCATCGTCCGGGTGGAAAAGCACGGTGATACGCTGACCGAGACAGACCGCCGCACCGGCTGCTGGGCGTGGAAAAAGCCCGACGGCACGCTGGTGGAGCTGAAGGGCGACGTGCGCTTCGACCATGTGACGTTCTCCTACGACGGGGAGAAAACGGTGCTGAACGACGTGTCGCTGTTCGCCGAGCCGGGGCAGAAGATCGCCTTTGTGGGCTCCACCGGCGCGGGCAAGACCACCATCACCAACCTGATCAACCGGTTTTACGACGTGCAGGAGGGCACCATCACCTACGACGGCATCAACGTGAAGGACATCCAGAAGGACTCGCTGCGGCGGTCGCTGGGCATGGTGCTGCAGGACACGCATCTGTTTACCGGCACCATCGCGGACAACATCCGCTACGGACGGCTGGACGCCACGGACGAGGAGGTCCGGGCGGCGGCACGGCTGGCCAACGCCGACGGGTTCATCCGGCACCTGCCCCAGGGGTATGACACGGTGATCACCGGGGACGGCGGCAGCCTGAGCCAGGGCGAGCGGCAGCTGTTGGCCATCGCCAGGGCGGCGGTGTCCGACCCGCCGGTGCTGATACTGGACGAGGCCACCAGCTCCATCGACACGCGGACGGAGAACCTGATCGAAAAGGGCATGGACCAGCTGATGGAGGGGCGGACGGTGTTCGTTATCGCCCACCGGCTGTCCACCGTGCGCAACAGCCAGGCCATTCTGGTGCTGGAGCACGGGCGCATCATCGAGCGGGGCGACCACGAGGCGCTGCTGGCCCAGAAGGGCAAGTACTATCAGCTCTACACCGGCAAGGCGGAGCTGAGCTGAGGTATATACCATACGGGAAACGGAGATACTAAGGAGGACGCAGCCATGACGGAAAAGCAATTGTGTGAGAAGGCCATGGGGATGCTGGAGCGGGCGTATGTGCCCTACTCCCACTTTCCGGTGGGGGCGGCGCTGCTGTGTAAGGACGGCACGGTGTTCACCGGCTGCAATGTGGAGAACGCCGCCTACGGCGCCACCATCTGCGCCGAGCGCACGGCCATGGTCAAGGCGGTCAGCGAGGGACACCGGGACTTTGACACCATCGCCATCGCGGGCAGGAGCGAGGACTTCTGCGTGCCCTGCGGCACCTGCCGGCAGGTGATGATGGAGTTCGCACCGGAGATGACGGTGATCTGCCTGAACGGCAAGGGCGAGAGCAAGACCTTCGCGCTGAAGGAGCTGCTGCCCTATGGATTTGACCAGAGCTGGCTGTAAGAGCCAAAATTTGCCGGCTTTTGCAGGGAACAAAGTGCGGCGCGGCTGCGTCCTATACACAGCCGCGCCGTTTGGCGCGCGCATACCCCAACAGGAGGCTTACGTTTTATGAAGAAGTTGATTTCCCTTATTTTAGCGGCGGTGATGGTCATGAGCCTGGCCGCCTGCGGCAGCAAGACCGACAACGGCGGCAGCGGCGATCAGGCCTATACGCCCGCCAGCGCGCTGGATCTTTTGGAGAAGGTGTGGGCGGCGTTCCCGGAGGATAATAAGTTCCCCGCCGGCGGCGGCGACTACTCCGAGGAGAACAGCCGGGAGGACGCCCCCGGCGTCTATGACCTGACCGACCGGGCCGCTGTGGACAGTGCCCTCGGCCTGCCGGAGACGGCCAAGGTGGATCAGGCGGCCAGCCTGGTGCACATGATGAACCAGAACACCTTCACCGCGGCGGCGTATCACTGCACCGACGATCCGGCGGCCCTGGCCACGGCCCTGCGGGACAACATCCAGCAGCGGCAGTGGATGTGCGGCTTCCCTGACAAGGTGGCGGTGATCGTGGTGGGCGAGTATGTGGTGAGCGTGTTCGGCGCGGAGGACCTGGTGGACGACTTCACCACCACGCTGAACGGCATCACCGGCGCGAAGCCCGTGTACGACGAGGCCATCCAGTGAGACGCTGGACAGAACGCGGCGTATTTCTTGTGCTGGCAGCGGCTATGGTCATAGCCGCTGCCTTGCTGCCCTCTCCGCCCCGGCAGTCGGAGGCGAAAACGCCGGAGGTGTTCGTATACCGGGGCTACGCGGCAGCGGCGGATGCGCCGTTCAGCGAGAAGTCGCTGGACTTCGCGGTGCACCGGTTCAGCCACCTGATCGAGAAATACTTTTCCGGGGCGGAGGACGGCTATCGGCTGTACCTGAGCGTAGTGCCGGACAAGGCGGAGTTCATGGAGACGCCGGAGGGGTACGTTCCCGCCGGGGCGGCGGAGACGCTGGACTATCTGGCCCAGCGTCTGCCGGTGACGGCAGTGGATATTTCCGGTCTGCTGGGGCTGGAGGACTACTACCGCACTGACCCCCACTGGCGGCAGGAGTACCTGCAGCCGGCGGTGGAGGCCATTCTGACGGCCATGGGCGCGCCGGTGCCGGACAGGACGGAGGAGACGCTGAACGCGCTGGCTGGCGGATTCCGGGGCAGCTACTGGGGCAAGACGGCGGAGACGCTGGAGCCGGACACGCTGGCCTATCTGACGTCGCCGGTGCTGGAGGGCTGCACGGTGTACGACTACGAGACGGGCAGCACCGGCGGGGTGTACGACTTCAACGCGGCGGAGGCGGCCCCCTACGACCTGTTTCTGGGGGGCAGTAAGTCACTGCTGCGGATCGAAAACCCCGCGGCGGCAGGCGACAGCACGCTGATCGTGTTCCGGGACTCCTTCGGCAGCAGTCTGGTACCGCTGCTGGCGGAGAGCTACCGCACCGTCTATGTGGCGGACATCCGGTACATGGCCACGGACGCACTGGCGCGGGTGGTGGACTTCCCCAAGGACGCGGACGTGCTGCTGGTGTACAGTGCCACGGTGCTGCAAAACAGCATCACGCTGAAATAAGCGCATGAAAAACCGCCGGAGCGAAGGCTCCGGCGGTTTTAGTATATACGCTTACAGGAAGAAGTCCTTGATCTGGCCGTACAGGATCAGCACCATGCACAGCGGGGTGATGAACTTGACGCAGATCTTGAAGAAGCCGTAGCTGCCCATGGCGTGGCCGGACTGCTCCGCTTCCTCCTTGACCAGCTCGGGACCGATCTCCCAGCCGATCATCAGGGACATCAGCAGTGCGCCCAGCGGCATCATGACGCCCTCGGACAGCGCATCCCAGAAGTCCAGCCAGTCGGCCGCCCAGGTCTTTGGTTCGGCTATGCCCAGTAGGTTGGCCGGTGCGATACCGGTGCTGCCCAGGCAGTCGGCGCAGACCAGGATGCAGCCCAAGCCCACCAGCGCCGCGGCGATGAGGGTGTACTTCTTGCGCTTGTCGCCCTTGCCCTCGATGCGGGCCTTATCCACAAAGTGGGCCACCACGGTCTCCAGCAGGGAGATGGAGGAGGAGATGGCGGCAAAGACCACCAGCAGGTAGAACAGGATGCCGAAGATGGGGCCGATGCTGCCCATGGAGTGGAACACGTTCTGCATGGTGATGAACAGCAGCTTGGGACCGCCGATGCTGCCGGTGGGGTCCAGGGCGAAGCGGGCGGGCATGACGCACAGACCAGCCATCAGGGCCACCAGGGTGTCCATAATGATGATCAGCAGGGCGTTCTTCTGCAGGTTCTCCTTCTTCTGCAGGTAGGAGCCATAGGTGATCATGGCGCCCATACCCAGGGACAGAGAGAAGAACATCTGGCCGCCGGCGGTGGAGATGACGTTGAACACGCTGGGCGCACCGGAGACATAGGACACCACGGCCTGGGCCGCGCCGTTGACCATGACGGAGGAGACCTCCACGCCGTCCACAAGGGCCTTGGCGGGGACGTAGTAGCCGGTCTCAGCGGCCCAGCCGGGGGAGAACATGTACTTCAGGCCGTCCAGGGCGCTGCCATGGACCACGCCGTCCACCAGAGAGCCGTCCGCCTGGAGCACCTGCACGGCCACGTCGGTACCCTCCAGGGTGCAGGCGCGGATGATGCAGATCAGCAGGGCCACGAACAGGGCGGGCATGCCCACAGAGCAGACCTTTTCAATGCCGCCGCCGACGCCGCCCATAACGATGAGCATGGTCAGGGCCACGAAGACCAGGCCGTAGATGATGCCCTCCACGGGGCTGCCCAGGAAGTTGCCGAAGATGTCGCCGCCGGACAGACCGTTGGAGCCGAAGGAGGCACCGAACAGGTCGCCGATGTTCAGGACGGTGTACTTGATGCAGTAGCCGCCCAGGGCGCAGTAGAAGAACAGGATGAAGAAGGCAGACAGGACGCCCAGCCAGCCCAGCCACTTGAACTTCTTGGACAGGGCCTTATAGGCGCTGACGGCGCCGTGGCCGGTCTTGCGGCCGATGGCCAGCTCGCCCACCATGACGACGAAGCCGCAGAGGACCGCCAGGATCAGGTAGATGATGAGGAACGTGAAGCCGCCGGAGGCACCCATCTTGTTGGGGAAGCCCCAGATGTTGCCCAGGCCCACTGCGGAGCCCACCGCGGCCATGAGGAATCCAAAATTGGACCCAAAGCCTTTTCTTTCTTCCATTGTTTTCTCTCCTTAACAGATTTTTGCCCCCGCAGGATGCGCCGGGGCTGTTAAATTTCGCCATCGCTTGTCTACTGACACGAAACGGCGCGGGGCACCGCCATGCTCCGCAGGCACACGCTCTGACAGGGGCGACCCCCCCTTGAGAGCACCTAAAGAGAGTATACAGGAAACTTTTCTCTGCCGCAATTAGCAGTTTTTATAAAAATCAAGCGCCCTGTTGTACACTTTTAACATTCTGTGAACGAGATTTTTTGCATACTTTATGGCGCTTTTATTGATTTTTAACATTATCAATTTGAATATCAGTGGAGCAAACAGACTGTTTTGGCGTAATGCTTTAAGTAATTTCACATAGAGAAACATAAGTCGCATTTTCTTAACGGATTCATAACGCTCGAGCACAATAAAAGACCGCCTGAAGGCGGCCTTTCCGATCTGTCAGGAGAGCTGCTGACGGGATGGCGGTCCCGGAAACAAACCAACAAATCGTATATCAAGACCCCGCCGCCCGGAGGGCGGCAGGGTTTTGACCGTATTCACAGCGTGCCGGCGCAGCGGCGCGGGCCTATGCGCTTAGAGGAAGAACTGGTCGATCTGACCATAGAGCACCAGCAGCATGCACAGCGGGGTGATGTACTTGATGCAGACACGGAAGAAGGGATAGCTGGTCATCTTGTGGGCAGGCGTGGACTCGCACTCCCGCTTGATGACCTCCGGCCCAAGCTCCCAGCCGACCATGATGGACATCAGCAGCGCGCCCAGCGGCATCATAATGCCCTCGGACAGCATGTCGAAGAAGTCCAGCCAGCAGTCGTTCCAGTTGGCGTATTCGGACAGGCCCAGCAGCTTCCAGGGGGTGAAGCTGGCGTTGCCCAGACCGTCGGCGCAGATCAGCAGGGCGCCCACGCCCACGGCCGCCGCGGCGATGAGGGTGTAGGTCTTGCGCTTGTCGCCCTTGCCGGCGTCGCGGGCCTTGTCCACGAAGTGGGCCACCACGGCCTCCAGCAGGGAGATGGAGGAGGAGATGGCGGCGAAGGTGACCAGCAGGTAGAACAGGATGCCGAAGATGGGGCCGACGACGCCCATGCGGTCGAACACGTTCTGCATGGTGACGAACAGCAGGCTGGGGCCGCCCAGCTTACCGTCGGGGTCCAGGGCGAAGCGGCCGGGGATGACGCACAGGCCGGCCATCAGGGCCACCAGGGTATCCATGACGATGATGAGGATGGCGTTCTTCTCCAGGTTCTCCTTCTTGTCCAGGTAGGAGCCGTAGGTCAGCATGATGCCCATGCCCAGAGACAGGGAGAAGAACATCTGGCCGCCGGCTGCGGACAGGACCTCGAAGAAGTTGGGTGCTTTTTCAATGACGCCGTTGGCCACGGCCCAGCCGGGCACGAACATGTACTTCAGGCCGTTCACCGCGCCGTCCAGGGTGCAGGCGCGGACGATGCAGATCAGCAGGGCCACGAACAGGGCAGGCATGCCCACGGAGCAGACCTTCTCGATACCGCCGCTGACGCCGCCCATGACGATGAGCATGGTCAGGGCCACGAAGATCAGGCCGTAGATGATGGCCTCGGTGGGGTTGGCCATGAAGGCGCCGAACACGTCGGCACCGCTTTGGCCGTTGGAGCCAAAGGAGGCGCCCACCAGGTTGCCCACGTTGACCACAGTGTACTTGATGCAGTAGCCGCCCAGGGCGCAGTAGAAGAACAGGATGAAGAACGGGGACAGGATGCCCAGCCAGCCGATCCACTTGAAGCGCTTGCTGAGGGTCTTGTAGGCGGCGACCACACCCTGGCCGGTCTTACGGCCCAGGGCCAGCTCGCCCACCATGACGATGAAGCCGCAGAGCACCGCCAGGATCAGATACACGACCAGGAACGTAAAACCTCCGGAGGCACCCATCTTATTGGGGAAGCCCCAGATGTTGCCCAGGCCGACGGCCGAGCCGACAGACGCCATAAGGAATCCAAAATTGGATCCAAAGCCTTTTCTTTCTTCCATTGTTTCTCTCCTTTAAATTTTTTCTCCCGAAAACACGACCGCAGGGGCGCTGCGGCATGGAAAAAGTATACAGGAAACCGTACACCGGTGCAATTAGCAATTTTAACGAAAAATTTACATTTAATTCTGCTGTTTTAACATTATCTTAACACCACCCAAAATCTTCTACAGGAAGATTTCCATCCAATTTTCTGTCAAACACAGCATTGCAGCGGATTTTTTTGCACTTTTACGGCTCAATTTCGCAAATTCTCTTTTAAGGAAACTTATCCCCTGTTTGTTAAATAACAGTCATTCCGTTAAGAAAATGGGACGCAGTTTGGCACGGGTCCGCCCCGCTGGACGGCGGGATCGCAGCCGGACGGCGGACGCCATCCGGCGGTTGGTACTTCCCTTTTCGGCGCATTCGTGGTATAGTGATTTTGATTTGGTCGGAATTCTCCGGTGAAGGAGGTGGGAACATGCGGCGTATCTGTGCCGGGGTGCTGGCGGCGGTATTGGCGCTGACGCTAATGGGCTGCGGGCGGCAGCAGCGTCCGGAGGACGGGAAGGTGAACGTGGTGTGTACGCTGTTCCCCTACTATGATTTTGTGCGGGAGATCGGCGGCGACGCGGTGAACGTGCAGCTGCTGGTGCCCGCCGGGCGGGAGACACACAGCTTCGAGCCCACGCCGCTGGACGTGACCGCTGTCAGCGAGGCGGATGTGTTCCTGTACAACGGCGGCGAGAGCGAGCTGTGGGTGGAGGAGATACTGGGCGCGGCGGGAGAGAGCATCCCCTACCGGCTGGCCATGATGGACTGCGTGGAGACGTACCGGGAGGAGTATGTGGAGGGGATGCAGGGCGGCCACGACCATGCGCATGAGGACGAGCACGAGCATGACCACGGCCACGAGGACGGGGACGGACATCTGCACGACGGACACGAGGAGGACATCGAGTACGACGAGCATATCTGGACGTCGCCGGTGAACGCCATGGCCCTGTGCCGGGCCATCTGCGATACGCTGTGTGAGGCCGACCCAGACAATGCCGAGGGCTATCGGGCGCGGCTGGAGGGGTATCTGGCGGAGCTGGAGGCTCTGGACGAGACGTTCCGGGACATCGTGGACGGCGCGGCGCGGAAGCTGCTGGTGTTCGGCGACCGGTTCCCGCTGCTGTACTTCTGCCGGGAGTACGGGCTGGACTACCGGGCGGCGTTCCACGGCTGCTCCGGGGACACGGAGCCGTCGCTGGCCACGCTGAAATACCTCATCGACGTGGTGAGGGAGCAGGAGATACCGGTGGTGTATACCATCGAGCTCAGCAGTCAGAAGGTGGCGGAGGCCATCGCAGAGACCACCGGGGCGCAGGTGCGGACGTTCCACTCCTGCCAGACGGTGAGCCGGGCGGAGTTCGACAGCGGCGCTACCTATATCAGTCTGATGACCGCCAACGCGGCGGCTTTGAAGGAGGGACTGTCTTGACGGGACCGGAAAAGAAGATACTGCTGGACTGCCGGGACGCGGCCCTGGGCTATGAGGGCAAGCCGGTGTGGGAACACCTGAGCTTTCAGGTACGCAGCGGCGACTATGTGTGCATCGTAGGCGAGAATGGCAGCGGCAAGTCCACGCTGGTGAAGAGCCTGCTGGGGCTGCTGAAGCCCATGGGCGGCGAGATCGTCCGGGCGGAGTCGCTGCGCGCGGGCGCCATCGGCTATCTGCCCCAGCAGACCAGGGCGCAGAAGGACTTCCCCGCCACGGTGACCGAGGTGGTGCGCAGCGGGTTCCTCAGCGGAAAGGGCATGCGGTTTTTCTACACGCCCAGGGAGAAGTCCGCGGCGCTGATGAACATGGGCAAGCTGGGGGTGCTGGAGCTGAAGGACCGGTGCTACCGGGAGCTGTCCGGCGGGCAGCAGCAGCGGGTGCTGCTGGCCCGGGCGCTGTGCGCCGCAGGGGAACTGCTGATCCTGGATGAGCCGGTGACGGGCCTGGACCCGGCGGCGGCACAGGAGCTGTACCGGACGCTGGAATACCTGAACAAAAAGGAGGACATCGCCATCGTGACGGTGACCCACGACATCGGCAGCGCATTACAGTACGCCGATCATATCCTGCACGCCGGCCACGGGACGTATTTCTTCGGCACGGCGAAGGACTATCTGGTATCCCCCTGGGGGAAGCGGTTCGGAGGTGAGGGCGCATGAGTCTGCTGCTGGAGATGTTCACCTATCCGTTTATCCTGCGGGCCTTTGTGGTCGGCATACTGGTGGCGCTGTGCGCGGCGCTGCTGGGCGTGCCGCTGGTGCTGAAGCGGTACTCCATGATCGGCGACGGGTTGAGTCATGTCTCTTTCGGGGCGCTGAGCATCGCCCTGGCCTGCGGCTGGGCGCCGCTGCCGGTGTCCATCCCGGTGGTGGTGCTGGCGGCGCTGGGACTGCTGCGGATGACGGAGAAGAGCCGCATGGGCGCGGACGCGGCCATCGCGGTGGTCAGCGCGTCGGCCCTGGCCATCGGCGTGGTGGTCACCAGCCTGACCACCGGCATGACCACGGACGTGGACAGCTTTATGTTCGGCTCCATCCTGGCCATGGACCGCGCCGACGTGACGCTGAGCGTGGGGCTGTGCGCGGCGGTGCTGGCGCTGTATGTGCTGTTCTACCACCGGCTGTTCGCCATCACCTTCGACGAGAGCTTCGCCCGGGCCACCGGGGTGAAGGTGGGGCTGTACAACACCATCCTGTCGGTGCTGACGGCGCTGACCATCGTGCTGGGCATGCGGATGATGGGCGCCATGCTGATCTCCAGCCTGGTGATCTTCCCGGCGCTGACGGCCATGGGGCTGCTGCGGAGCTTCAAGGGCGTGGTGCTCTGCGCCGCGGGGCTGAGCGTGGTGTGCTTCTGCGCGGGGCTGACCGGATCGTACCTGTGGGGCACGCCGGTGGGCGCCACGGTGGTGCTGGTCAATTTGGCGGCGTTTTTGCTGAGCCGCGGGATCATGCGGATAAAAAGAGCGTCGTGAGGACGCTCTTTTTTCCTTTTCCGGCCTATTTCGCGGGAGTTTTTACGGAAAAAGGCTTGCGCTTCGGGCATTTATATGGTATGCTATGCGTGTAAGTAAGGTATTGACTGGGAGTGGACGGCTGCGTCCGCTTTTTTCTTGAACTTTTTTCATCTGTTAAAATCAGGAGGGAACGCCTGTGAAGAAGATCACCGAGGTGGTATGGGAGCTGGCGGAGCCGGCGGTACGGGAGCAGGGCTGCCGCATCTGGGACGTGGAATACGTCCGGGAGGCGGGACAGTGGTACCTGCGGCTGTATCTGGACAAGGACGGCGGCGTGGACATACTGGACTGTGAGGCCATCAGCCGGAGGGTCAGCGATCTGCTGGACGAGGCCGACCCCATCGAGAGCAGCTATGTGTTCGAGGTGGGCTCCGCCGGACTGGAGCGGCAGCTGAAGCGGCCGGGGGACTTTGCGCAGTTCATGGGCAGCCCCGTACTGGTGAAAACGTACCAGCCCAAGGACGGGCGGAAGGAGTTCGCCGGGACGCTGGCGGGCTATGAGGACGGCGCGGTGCTGCTGGACACGGGCGGCGAGACGGTGCGGTTCGAAAAAAATGAGTGGGCGCTGGTGCGCCTGCGGGTGGAATTCTGAGACAAGACGACTTACTATAGAAGGAGAAACGACCATGAAATGTGACGAGATCTTTGCGGCCCTGGCTATGCTGGAAAAGGAGCGGGGCATTCCTCAGAGCTTTATGATGGGCAAGATCATCCAGGCGCTGACCACCGCCTATAAGCGCGACCACGAGGGCGTGGAATACGTGGTGGTGGACGTGGACGAGGAGAAGAAGGACCTGAAAATGTACGTCCAGAAGGAGATCGTGGAGGAGGTGGAGAACCCCGCCAGCCAGATCTCGCTGGAGGAGGCCAAGCATATCTCCGCCAAGAACGAGCTGGGCGGCATGGTGAACTTCCCGGTGGAGTCCGTGGAGTTCGGCCGCATCGCTGCCGGCAACGGCAAGCAGGTGATCATCCAGGGCCTGCGGGAGGCGGAGCACGGCATGATCTATGACGAGTGGGGCAGCAAGCAGCACGAGATCCTCACCGGCACGGTGAGCCGGATCGATCCCCGCAGCGGCAACGTGATGCTGCGCATCGGCAGCGGCAACGAGGCCACGGAGGCGGTGCTGACCCTGAACGAGCAGGTGCCCGGCGAGGAGCTGCACGAGGGCCAGATGGTGAAGGTGTACCTGGTAGAGGTGCGCCGCAGCACCCGCGGGCCCCAGGTGATGATCTCCCGGACCCACCCCGGCCTGGTGAAGCGGCTGTTCGAGTTGGAGGTGCCGGAGATCTACGACGGCACGGTGGAGGTGCGCTCCATCGCCCGGGAGGCCGGCAACCGCACCAAGATCGCCGTGTGGTCCGAGGACCCCAACGTGGACCCCATCGGCGCGTGCGTGGGACCCCGGGGCCAGCGCGTCAACGCCATCGTGGACGAGTTGCGGGGCGAGAAGATCGACATCATCAAGTACAGCGAGGACCCGGCGGAGTTCATCGCCGCGGCGCTGGCGCCGGCGGACGTGGTCAGCGTGCAGCTGGCCGACGAGGGCAAGGCCTGCCGCGTGACGGTGCCCGCCGACCAGCTGAGTCTGGCCATCGGCAAGGAGGGGCAGAACGCCCGTCTGGCCGCGCGGCTGACCGGCTATAAGATCGACATCAAGGCGGCCAACGCGGAGTAAGCGTCCGCCGGGAAAGGAGCGGCTCATGCAGAAGCCACGGAAAATACCACAGCGGCAGTGCGTGGGCTGCCGGGAGATGAAGGACAAGAAGGCGCTGCTGCGGATCGTAAAGACCCCGGAGGGGGAGATCCTGCTGGACAGCACCGGGAAGAGGTCGGGACGGGGCGCGTATGTGTGCCCGGACCCGGAGTGCTTGAAAAAGGCCCGGAAAAGCCGGGCGCTGGAGCGCGCATTCGACACGGCCATACCGCCGGAGGTCTATGACACGCTGGAAGGGCAGATGGTGGCGCTGTGACAGAGCATTTGTTATCCACACTGGGCCTGGCGCTGAAGGCCGGGGCCGTGGCCGTGGGCGAGGAGCCGGTAGGCGCGGCGGCCCGGGGCAAGAAGGCGCGGGTCATCTTCACGGCCCGGGACGCGGCGGCGTCCTCCGTGCGGCGGGCATACAGCTTCGGCCAGGCGGGCAGCTGCCTGTGCCTTCCCTTCCCCGCCGACAAGGACGCCCTGGGCCGGGCGCTGGGACGCACCAGCGTGGCCATGTGCGCGGTGACGGACATCGGGTTCGCCCAGTCGCTGGTGAAAAAGCTGGCGGCGGCGGAGCCGGAGGTCTATCAGGCGGCGGCAGCGGCGCTGGACGTCAAGGCCCAGCGGGCCAGAGAGCGGAAGGAAGAGCAGGCCCAGCACGAGAAGAACCTGCGGCAGGGCAAGCACCGCGTCCGCAGCGAGAAGCCGCCGGAGCCGGAGCCCCAGCCGCCGGAGGCGGCCGCGCCCAGGCGCAGGCCCCCGCAGCGGCGGGCGCAGACGGCGCAGAAGGGCGACCGGGTATACAAGGAGCGCAGCGCGCGGAACGCAGGACGTCCCCGGGCGGCCAAGGCGGACAGAGAGGCCCCCGGACGGCGCTGGGAAAACGCGCGGCCGGTGAAAAAGGGCAAGGGCAGCCGGAGCAAGTCCGGCAAGTAAGACGAACACAGCGCGCCGCGCAGGCGGCGCGAGGAACTGAGATGGAGGTGGCTTTATTTGGGTAGTATCGCTAACAAATACAGAGTGCATGAGGTGGCCAAGGATTTCGGCGTGTCCACGAAGGAGATCACGGAGATCCTGACCAAGTACGCCGAAACGCCCAAGAATCACATGCAGGTGCTGGAGGATCGGGAGCTGAGCCTCATCTTTGAGTATCTGACCCAGCACAACCCGGTGAGCAGCATCGCGGTGATCTATGCCGAGGGTGCGAAAGCCGCGGAAAAGAAGCCTGCGCCGGCGGCCAAGCCCGCCCAGAGCGCGCCTGCCCAGAGCAGCGGCAAGCCCCAGCAGCAGGCCCCTGCCTCCGGGAACGCCAAACCCGCCGAGCAGCCCAAGCAGCCCATGTCCCGCGTGCCCCAGCGTCAGGTGGTGGATACCCGCAAGGCCACCAATGTGAACCTGGACAAGTACGACGAGAAGCTGCAGGACATGGCCGACGCCCGCAGCAGCGGCAAGCGCGACCAGCAGGCGCCCCAGGGCAAGGAGAAGTTCCGCAATAAGCAGCGCCGGGACAACAATTTCAACAGCAACAAGCGCAAGCAGGAGGAGGCCGACCGTCTCCGCAAGCTGCGGCTTGAGGTCATTAAGAAGACGCCCGTCACCGTGCAGATCCCCGATGAGATCTCCGTGGGCGAGCTGGCCAGCCGGATGAAGAAGACCGGCGCCGAGGTGGTCAAGTGCCTGATGAAGAACGGCATCATGGCCTCCCTGAGCCAGATGATCGACTTCGACACCGCCGCCATCATCGCCGAGGAGATGGGCTGCAAGGTGGAGAAGGAAGTCGTGGTCACCATCGAGGAGCGGCTGATCGACGACCACCAGGACAAGGACGA
The DNA here is from genome assembly GCA_934623575.1 of uncultured Oscillospiraceae bacterium. GTDB lineage: Bacteria > Bacillota > Clostridia > Oscillospirales > Oscillospiraceae > Vescimonas. The sequence continues at coordinate 39,343 of CAKTVL010000011.1, read as the reverse complement.
GGAGCTGGTGCCCCGCGCCCCGGTGGTGGTGGTCATGGGCCACGTGGACCACGGCAAGACCAGCCTGCTGGACTATATCCGCAACGCCCATGTGGCCAGCGGCGAGGCCGGCGGCATCACCCAGCACATCGGCGCGTATCAGGTGGAGATCCACGGCAAGCCCATCACCTTCCTGGACACCCCCGGCCACGAGGCCTTTACCTCCATGCGCGCCCGCGGCGCCATGGTCACGGACATCGCCATCCTGGTGGTGGCCGCCGAGGACGGCATCATGCCCCAGACGGTGGAGTCCATCAACCACGCCAAGGCGGCGGGCATCCCCATCATCGTGGCCATCAACAAGATGGATAAGCCCGAGGCCAACCCCGAGCGCATCAAGCAGCAGCTGACCGAGTACGGCCTGGTGTGCGAGGAGTGGGGCGGCGACACCATCGTGTGCCCCATCTCCGCCAAGACCGGCATGGGCGTGGACAATCTGCTGGAGATGCTGACGCTGACCGCCGAGGTGGGCGAGCTGAAGGCCAACCCCAACCGGGCGGCCCAGGGCACCGTTATCGAGGCCCGTCTGGACAAGGGCCGCGGCCCCGTGGCCACCCTGCTGGTCCAGAACGGCACCCTGCACCAGGGCGACATCATCATCGCGGGCACCTCCGTGGGCCGCGTGCGCGCCATGGTCAGCGACAAGGGCCAGCGCATCACCGAGGCCGGGCCCAGCGTGCCTGTGGAGATCACCGGCCTCAGCGAGGCCCCCTCCGCCGGCGCCACCTTCAACGCCGTGGCCGACGAGAAGCTGGCCCGCGAGCTGGTGGAACAGCGCAAGGCCGAGGAGAAGGCCAAGGCCAACGCCCCTGTGACCAAGGTCTCCCTGGAGGATCTGTTCAGCCAGATCCAGGCCGGCGAGATGAAGAACCTGAACCTGATCGTCAAGGCCGACGTGCAGGGCAGCGTGGAGGCCGTGAAGGCGTCGCTGGAGAAGCTCAGCAACGAGGAGGTCCGGGTACGGGTCATCCACGGCGGCGTGGGCGCCATCAACGAGAGCGACGTGATGCTGGCATCCACCTCCCAGGCCATCATCGTGGGCTTCAACGTCCGTCCGGACGCCGCCGCCCGCGACAGTGCCGCCCGGGCCAACGTGGATATGCGGATGTACCGCGTGATCTACGACGCCATCAACGAGATCGAGGCCGCCATGAAGGGCATGCTGGCCCCCAAGTACCGCGAGGTGCTGCTGGGCCACGCCGAGGTGCGCCAGACCTACAAGGTGTCCGGCGTGGGCACGGTGGCCGGCTGCTACGTGCAGGACGGCAAGCTGCAGCGCAAGGACTGCCAGGTGCGTCTGGTCCGCGACGGCATCGTCGTCCACGAGGGCGTGCTGGCGTCGCTGCAGCGGTTCAAGGACTCCGTGAAGGAGGTCCAGGCCGGGTACGAGTGCGGCCTGAGCATCGAGAAGTTCAACGACATCAAGGAAGGCGACATCGTGGAAGCCTTCACCATGGAGCAGATCGAGGTATAACAACAGCCGAGGGGTGGGCAAACGCCCACCCCTCTTTTCACTTTGAAAGGAGGAACGGCGTATGGCCGGAAACCGTATCGGGCGCATCAACGAGGAGATCCGCAAGGAGCTCAGCGCCCTGCTGCGCACCGTCAAGGACCCCAGGGTGTCCGAGGGGATGCTGACCATCACCCGGGTGGACACCACCAGCGACCTGCGGTATGCGCGGGTGTATATCAGCGCGCTGAATTGCAGCGACGAGAAGGGGCTGATGAAGGGGCTGAAGTCCGCCGCCGGATACCTGCGGCACGAGCTGGGGCAGGCCATTGACCTGCGCTACACCCCGGAGCTGCAGTTCTTTATGGACGACTCCATCGCCCACGGGGCGCACATTCTGGACCTGCTGAACCACGTCAAGCCCGCCAACCCCGCCAACGCGGACATCGTGCTGCCGGAGGACCGGGAATGAGCGCCCGGCTGACGGTGCAGGAGGCGGCGGACTTTCTGCGGACGCTGGACGGCGTGCTGCTGCTGACCCATGTGCGGCCGGACGGCGACACCATCGGCTGCGCCGCGGCGCTGTGCCGCGCCCTGCGGGCGCTGGGAAAGACGGCGTATCTGCTGGAAAACCCGGAGATCACGGAGACGTACGCGCCCTACGCCGAGGGGCTGTGGGCGCCGGAGGGCTTTGTGCCGGAGAGCGTGGTGTCGGTGGACATCGCGGCGCCGGGCCTGCTGCCGGAGAACGCGGCGCCGTACCGGGACCGCATCTGCCTGGCCATCGACCACCACGGGTCGCAGGAATTCTTCGCGGAGCGGACGTGTCTGGACGCCGGGGCGGCCGCCTGCGGCGAGCTCGTGTATGAAATCACAAAGGAGCTGACAGAGGTCACGCCGGAGATGGCCATGGCGCTGTATGTGGCCATTTCCACCGACTGCGGGTGCTTTGTCTACGCCAACACCACGGCGCGGACCCACCGCATCGCCGCGGAGCTGATGGAGCGGGGCATCGACGTGGGGCCGGTGAATAAGGCACTGTTCCGCACCAAATCCCAGGTGCGGCTGGCCATGGAGGCCCGGATGGTGGCGGACATGAAGCTGTATGACCGGGGCCGGGTGGTGGTGATGTCCATCCCGCTGTCGCTGCGGCAGGAGCTGCACGCCACGGAGGCGGACATCGAGGAGCTCAGCAGCCTGGCGGCGCTGGTGCAGGGCACTGACTGCGGCATTACCCTGCGGGAGCTGACGCCGGAGAAGGTGAAGATCTCCCTGCGCACCGGGCCGCGGGTGGACGCCAGCGCCGTGTGCCGCGTGCTGGGCGGCGGCGGCCACAGGGGCGCCGCCGGGGCCACGGTGAACGGCACCATGGCGGAGGCCGAGGACGCCATCCTGCGGGCCTATGAGGAGGTCATGGGATAACATGGCCGACGGCATCATCATCATCGACAAGCCCGCCGGCTGGACCAGCATGGACGTGTGCGGCAAGCTGCGGGGCATACTGAAAACCAAAAAAGTGGGCCACGCCGGGACACTGGACCCCATGGCCACCGGCGTGCTGCCGGTGTTTGTGGGAAGCGCCACCAAGGCGGTGTCCTTCGCCGAGAGCGGCGACAAGGAGTATATCGCCGGGCTGCATCTGGGCGTGACCACCGATACCCAGGACACCTCCGGCCGGGTGCTGGAGCAGCGTCCGGCGAATGTCGGCCGGGCGGCCATCGAGGCGGTGCTGCCCCGGTTCACCGGAGAGATCGCGCAGGTGCCGCCCATGTATTCCGCCATCAAGATCGGCGGGCAGAAGCTGTATCAGCTGGCCCGGAAGGGCGAGGAGATAGAGCGTCCCGCTCGGCGTATCACCATTTTCCAGCTGGAGCTGCTGGGGCAGAACGAGAGCGGCGACTGGCAGCTGCGGGTGCGGTGCTCTAAGGGGACGTATGTCCGCACCCTGTGCCACGACATCGGCCAGGCGCTGGGCTGCGGCGGGTGCATGAGCGCCCTGCGGCGGACCATGGCCGCGGGCTTCACCCTGGCGGAAAGCCACACCATCGAGGACGTGCAGGCCCAGGGCGAAAGCCTTTTGGCCCCCACCGATTCGCTGTTCCGGCAGTATCCGGCCTATCACATTGCCGGGGAGCGGGACCAAAGGCGCTGCCTGTGCGGCAATCCCCTGCCCGCGCCGGAGCTGACGGAGGGGCTGTACCGGGTGTACGGCCCGGACGGCGCGTTCCTGTGCCTGAGCCGCTGCCGCAGCGGCGTGCTGACCTCAGAGAAAAATTTTTTCGGAGCGTGAACGATTTGGAAAAAACTGTCATCGCCCTGGGCTTTTTTGACGGCGTACACCGGGGCCACGGGGCGCTGCTGCGCAAAACGGCGGAGCGTGCCGCCCAGCTGGGCGCTATGCCGGCGGCCTTTACCTTCGACCGGCCGCCCAAGGAGGTGGTCACGGGAAAGCCCGTATATCTCATCAACTCCAACCGGGACCGGCAGGGCCTGATGGAGCGGCTGTACGGCATTGAGAAGGTCATTTTCGCCCCCTTCGACCGGGAGATGATGACTATGCCCTGGGAGGATTTCCTGACCCGGCTGCTGATAGAGCGCTGCGGCGCGGTGCACCTGGTGGCGGGCCACGACTACCGGTTCGGATACAAGAACACCGGCAACGTGCAGCTTTTGCAGGAGAAATGCGCTCAGCTGGGCATAGGCTGCGACATCATCCCCCAGGTGACGCTGGAGGGCATCACCGTCAGCTCCACCTATATCCGGACGCTGGTGGAGAGCGGTGACGTGGAGCGGGCGGAGGAATTTCTGGGCCACCGCCACTGCCTGAGCCAGACGGTGCAGCACGGCCAGCGCATCGGCCGCACCATCGGCATCCCCACGGTGAATCTGGCGGTGCCGGACCATGTGCTCTCCCCCGCCCGCGGCGTGTACGTCACGGAGGTGTTCCTGCCGGATGGACGGCACTTCCCCGGCGTGACCAACGTAGGCACCCGGCCCACGGTGTCCGACAGCGATGCCGTGTCGGTGGAGACGTATCTGCTGGGCTTCGACGGCGACCTGTACGGCCAGGAGCTGCGGCTGGAGTTCTGCCGGCGGCTGCGGGGCGAGGTGAAATTCGACTCGCTGGAGGCCCTGCGGGACGAGATACGCCGCAACATCCGCCAGGCGGAGGCGTACTTTGAGGAATACCGCCGCTGAACCGATAAACAGGAAAAAGCCACCCCTTTCGGGGTGGCTTTTGTCGTGTTGTATCACATTTTCTCCGGCGCGGAGCAGCCGATGAGGGTCATGCCGTTCTTCAGCACGGCGCGGGCGGTGTCCGCCAGCTTCAGCCGGGCCAGCAGGACGTCCTCGGCCTCGCCCTTGATGCGGCAGGCGTTGTAGAACTTATGGAAGGCGGCGGCCAACTCGCCCAGATAGCGGTTGATGAAGCTGGGGTCGTAGTCCCGGGCGGCCAGCAGCACCACGGCGGGATACTGGGCCAGCTCCTTGATCAGGGCCTTCTCCTCGTCGGCGGTAAGGACGGTCAGGTCGGCCTCCGCCGCAGCGGGGACGGTGTAGCCCTCGGCGGCCAGGGCCTTCACCAGCGTGCAGATGCGGGCGTAGGCGTACTGGACGTAGTACACCGGGTTCTCGCTGTCCTCCCGGACGGCCAGACCCAGATCGAACTCCATCTGGGTGTCCGGCTTGGCGTTGAAGAACCAGCGGCAGGCGTCCACGGGGATCTCGTCCAGCAGGTCGGTAAGGCTGATGGCCTTGCCAGTGCGCTTGGACATGCGGACGATCTCGCCGTCGCGGACCAGCTTCACCAGCTGCATCAGCACGATGTCCAGCCGGTGCTCGCCGTCCAGGCCCAGGGCGTCCATGGCGCCCTTCAGCCGGGCCACATGGCCGTGGTGGTCGGCGCCCCAGATGTTGATGACCTTGTCGAAGCCGCGGACGGCAAATTTGTTGCGGTGGTAGGCGATGTCGGCGGCAAAGTAGGTATAGAAGCCGTTGGCGCGGCGCAGCACGTCGTCCTTCAGCCCCAGCTTTTCGATGGCCTCGTCGCTCTTGCCCTGGGCGCGGAGCTGCGCCGTCAGGATCTCGGAGGTCTTGAGCCAGAGGGCACCGTCCTTCTCGTAGGTGTAGCCCTTGTCGGTCAGGGCCTGCACGGTGTCGGCCACATAGCCGCTCTCGTGGAGGGAGGACTCGAAGAACCACTGGTCGTACTGGATGCCGTAGCGGGCCAGGTCGGTCTTCATCTTGGGGATGTTGACGCCCAGGCCGAACTGCGCCAGCGCGTCGTGGCGGGTCTTTTCGTCGGTGTTCAGGTACTTGTCGCCCTCCTTGTCATAGAAGGCCTGCGCCAGCTCCCGGATGTCGTCGCCGTGGTAGCCGTCCTCGGGGAATTCCACCGCGTTCTCGCCCTTGATGATCTGCAGGTAGCGGGCCTCCAGGCTCTTGGCGAACTTCTCGATCTGGTTGCCGGCGTCGTTGACGTAAAACTCGCGCCAGACGTCCGCGCCGGACTTCTGCAGCACGCTGGCCAGGGTGTCGCCCAGCACGCCGCCGCGGGCGTTGCCCATGTGCATGGGGCCGGTGGGGTTGGCGGAGACGAACTCCACCATGTACTTCTTGCCGGACAGGGTGTCGTTTTCGCCGTACCGCTCCCCCATGGTCTCGATGGCGGCCACGGTGTCGCTGAACCACTTGGTGCCCAGGCGGAAGTTCATAAAGCCGGGGCCGGCGATCTCCACGGAGGTGAAATAGCTGCCCTCCAGCGTCATGTGGTCGATCAGGGTCTGGGCCACCTGGCGGGGGTTCATCTTCATGGCCTTGGCCGCGGCCAGGCAGAAGGTGGTGGTGTAGTCGCCGTTGGCGGTGTCCTTGGGGATCTCCACCGCCGGCTCCGTGGTGATGCCGGCGGGCAGCAGCCCCGCCGCCGCGGCCTTCTCATAGGCGGCCACCGTCAGCTGCCGCACCTGCGCCTTGGCGCTGTCGATCATATTCATGCGTCCATCTCCTCTTTCGTCAATGTCAGCTCCAGGTGCAGGGCGGACAGCGCCTGCGTGCCCAGAAGCAGTGTATACGTCAATGTAATGCGGCCCTCGCCCCTGCGGGGCAGGTGCCAGGACACCTCACGGGTGTCCACATGCAGCGTCAGCGCGCCGCCGTCGCCGCCGGCGATCTGCGTCACCGTCCGGCGCTGGGGGTCCAGCAGCAATCCGTAGCCGCCGTCCTTCGACTCGCTGATGACCACCGCACGGCGCTGCTTCGTCTCTAATCGTATCTCCGAGGCCACGCCGCTGCCGTCGGCCTCGTTCTGCGCCGTGTAGCGCAGCTGATAGCCGTAGTCGGTCTTTTCCAGCGTGCCCGTGCCCCGGAAGGTCAGCTCATCCACGCCGCCGGCAAAATCGCTGCGGCTGCGGACGTGTACCCGTACCTTCTCCGCCATGTCAGTACCTCTCGATGTCCACATGCTGCACCGGGGCCTCCAGCGGCCGGCGCAGGAACTGCCCCGCCAGGGCGCCGAAGTCCTCCGGACGGTCGCTGGCGTACAGGGTCAGGGTGCCGCTCCACTGCCCGGACAGCGCTCCGCGCTCCGCCAGCGTCCGGCGCAGGGCCTGGGCCGCCGCCGCGCCGGAGTCGATCAGCGTGACGCCGGGGCCCATGATGGCCGCGATGACCTCCGTCAGCAGGGGGTAGTGGGTGCAGCCCAGGATCAATGTGTCGATGCCGGTGTCGCGCAGGGGCTCCAGATACTCCCGGGCCACCGTCTCGATCACCGTGTCGCCGGGGCGGAAACGGCCGTTCTCCACCAGCGGGACAAACAGCGGGCAGGCCCTGGCATAGACCTGAACGGCGCTGTCCATGGCCGTCAGGCAGCGCTCATAGGCCCCGGAGCGGACCGAGGCCGCCGTGGCGATCAGGCCGACCTTTTTGTTGCGGGTGGCCTGGGCCGCCGCCGCGCAGGAGGGCTCCACCACCCCCAGGATGGGGATGTCGTTCTCCGCCACCAGCTGGGGTAGGGCGTTGGTGGACACGGTGCCGCAGGCCACCAGCAGTGCCTTGACATCGAAGCTGCGGAGGAAATGCACGTCCTGCCGGGCGTAGCGCAGCAGCAGCTCCGGAGAGCGGCTGCCGTAGGGCACACGGGACGTGTCCCCGAAGTATATAATGTTTTCAGAGGGGAGGATACTGCGTATCTCCCGCACGGCGGTAAGGCCGCCGCTGCCGGAGTCGAATACCCCGATAGGCCGCTGATCCATACGCGCCCTCCTTTTCCGTCTGCTGATACCGGCACTACGCCAGTATAACTCATATATTGTACTATGTTTCCCCTGCTGTTACAAGCTAAAAATTGGCGCTCCTGTTCATTTTTTTCTGTGGTAATCCCCATAAGAACGTGCTATAATCGTGAAAATGAAGTTCCCATCGCAACGGAGGTGGTATGATGGAGCTGAAAATGACGGAGAAGCAGTTCCGGCGTCTGCTGGATCTGGTGTACATCGGCAACTGGGTGCTGAACTCCACCCGGGGCGACGACCGCATCAAGGAGTATGACCAGGTGGAGAGTCTGGTATTCGCCCACTGTCTGGACCACGGCATGGCGCCGCTGACAGAGCTGTATCAGGGCGAGCTGATCCCCTCCCGCGCCTTTGCCGACGGCGGCATACACGAGGCCATCATGGCCTACGAGGACGCGACGTTCTTTGAGATACTGGCCCAGGAGCTGGCCCTGCGGGACATGGACGATCCCCCCATCACGCCGGAGAACTACGACGAGATCATGGCCCGGATGGAGACGTATCTGGGCGAATTCGAGCAGCACGGCACCGACAACATCACCGTGGATATGGACGAATAGCAAATGACCGGCTTTCGCCGGTCATTTGTTATTCTCTGCGGGCACATATTCCTCATAGCGGAAGGTCAGGCCGTTTTCGGTCATGTCCTCCGAGCACCTGTCCAGCCGCCACGCCGGGTCGGCGGACAGGTCGGGGAAAAACACGTCCGCGCCGCCGTCGGCCGCCACCCGGGTGACGTACACCCGGGTGCACAGGGGCAGGAACGTCCGATAGACGCTCTCGCCGCCGATGACCCAGGCATCCTCGCCGGCGGCAAACACGGCCTCCGCCGGGGAGTGGACGGTCTCGGCGTTCTCCGGGACAAGGTCCCGCTGCCCGGTGAGCACGATATTGCGCCGGCCGGGCAGGCCCCTGCCGCCGGGCAGGGAGTCCAGCGTTTTCCGGCCCATGAGCACGGTGCCGCCGGTGGTCAGCGCCTTGAAGCGCTTCAGATCGGCGGGCAGGCGGAACAGCAGGCCGTTGTCCCGGCCGATGCCCCATTTTTCATCCACGGCAACGATGGCGTACACGCTGCTCCTCCTCTCAGATGGCCACGGGGATCTTGTCCTCGAAGGGCTGGGGATCGTAGCCCTCCAGGGAAAAGCTGTCCCGGGTAAATTGATAGAAATCCGTCACGGACTTGTCTATGACAAATTGCGGCGCGGGGCGCTCGTCCTTTTCCAGCAGCTTCTCGATGATGGGCACATGGCGGTCATAGATATGGGCGTCGGCGATGACGTGGACCAGCTCCCCGGCCTCCAGCCCGGACACCTGGGCCATCATGTGGACCAGCACGGCGTACTGCACCACGTTCCAGTTGTTGGCGGCCAGCATGTCCTGACTGCGCTGGTTCAGGATGGCGTTGAGGGTATGGCCGGAGACGTTGAAGGTCATGGAGTAGGCGCAGGGGTACAGGGCCATCTCGTGTAGGTCCTGGAAGTTGTAGATATTGGTCAGGATGCGGCGGCTGGCGGGGTTGTGCTTCAGGTCGTACAGCACCCGGTCCACCTGGTCCATCTCCCCCTCCGGGTACTGGTGCTTCACCGCCAGCTGATAGCCATAGGCCTTGCCGATGGAGCCGCTCTCGTCGGCCCAGCTGTCCCAGATATGGCCCCGCAGGTCGTGGATGTTGTTGGACTTCTGCTGCCAGATCCACAGCAGCTCGTCGATGCAGGTCTTGAAATAGGTGCGGCGCACGGTGAGGATGGGAAACTCCTCCCGTAGGTCGTAGCGGTTGACGATGCCGAACTTTTTTACGGTGTGGGCGGGCGTGCCGTCGTCCCAGTGGGGGCGCACCTGCTGGTCGGTGTCCCACACCCCGTTTTGCAGGATGTCACGGCAATTTTCCTTGAAGATCTGGTCTGCACGGCTCATAAGCGTACCCCCTGTTTGTTTTCCCCATTGTAGCAGATTCGTGCGTGATTTGAAATACAAATGTGAGGAATAAGAAAAAAGAAATTGCGTCCTGCCGATACTTCGGGTATACTGTATGCTGGTTGAAAATGTGAAGGAGGTAATCTTCTGATGAAATATGATGTATTGATCATCGGCGCAGGCCCCGGCGGTATCTTCTCCGCCTATGAGCTGATGCAGCGGAAGCCGGAGTGGAAGGTGGCCGTGCTGGAGGCGGGCAACCCGCTGGAGAAGCGGCACTGTCCCATTGACGGCGACAAGATCAAGTCCTGCATCCACTGCAAGACCTGCGCCATTATGAACGGCTTCGGCGGCGCCGGCGCCTTCTCTGACGGCAAGTACAACCTGACCAACGAGTTCGGCGGTACGCTGTACGAGTACATCGGCAAGCAGAAGGCCATGGAGCTGATGCACTATGTGGACGACATCAACGTGGCCTGCGGCGGCGCCGGCACCAAGCTGTACTCCACGGCGGACAGCGGCTTCAAGCGCCTGTGCCTGCAAAACAATCTCCACCTGCTGGACGCCTCCGTGCGGCATCTGGGTACGGATATCAACTATAAGGTGCTGGAGAACCTGTACGCCCAGCTGAAGGAGCATATCGACTTCCACTTCCTGACGCCGGTGAAGGCGCTAACCATCGCGGAGGACGGCACCTACGAGGCGGAGACGGACAAGGGTACGTTCAGCGGCCGCAAGTGCATCATCTCCGTGGGACGCAGCGGCAGCAAGTGGATGGAGTCCGTGTGCGAGGCGCTGGACATCCCCACCAAGTCCAACCGGGTGGATATCGGCGTCCGGGTGGAGCTGCCCGCCGAGGTGTTCGCCCCCATCACCGACGAGCTGTACGAGAGCAAGATCGTCTATAAGACCGAGAAGTATCAGGACAAGGTGCGCACCTTCTGCATGAACCCCAAGGGCGCGGTGGTCAACGAGAACACCAACGGCATCGTCACCGTCAACGGCCACAGCTACGAGGACCCGGCCCTGCACACGGAGAACACCAACTTCGCGCTGCTGGTGTCCAAGCATTTCACCGAGCCGTTCCGGGACAGCAACGGCTACGGCGAGAGCATCGCCCGGCTCAGCAACATGCTGGGCGGCGGCGTGATGGTGCAGCGGTTCGGCGACTTGATCCGCGGCCAGCGCAGCACCCCCAAGCGCATCGAAAAGGGCTTCATGACCCCCACCCTGGCGGCCACCCCCGGCGACTTGAGCCTGGTGATGCCCAAGCGCATCCTGGACGGTATCATCGAGATGATCTACGCCCTGGACAAGATCGCCCCCGGCACCGCCAGCGACGACACGCTGCTCTACGGCGTGGAGGTGAAATTCTACAACATGGAGGTGGCCCTGGACGAGCATCTGGAGACGCCCCACAAGGGCCTGTTCGTCATCGGCGACGGCAGCGGCGTCACCCACTCCCTGTCCCACGCCAGCGCCAGCGGCGTGTATGTGGCCCGCTATCTGGCGGAGAACGAGTAAGATATGCCGTATGGAAAAGCGCCCCGGCGGGGCGCTTTTCGTTTGTCTTTTCCCCGGCCCTGTGGTACAATACGGAAAAACGGGAGGTGAGACGGATGGCGGATATGCAGACCGATGTGCGCTATATCAAGGGCGTGGGCGAGACCCGGGCCAAAGCCCTGGAAAAGCTGGGCATCCTCACCCTGGGCGACCTGATCGCCTACTATCCCCGCCGGTGGGAGGACCGCTCCCGGCTGTACGCCATCCGGGCGCTGCCGGAGGGCGAATACGCCTGCTGCCGGGCCATGATCGCCCAGGAGCCCACCTCCGCCCGCATCGCCGGGGGCCGCACGCTGGTACAGGTGCGGGCTGTGGACGAGGGCGGCGTGCTGGACGTGACATTCTTCAACCAGGAGTACCGGAAAAACAGCCTGCACCGGGGCGAGACGTATATCTTCTACGGCAAGGCGGAGGGCGGCGGCGCCCGGCGGCGGATGGTCAATCCCCTGCTGGAGACCGAGGGCAAGCAGCTGCTGACCGGGCGGATCATGCCGGTCTATCCGCTGACGGCGGGCATCACCCAGATCATGATGGCCAAGGCCGTGCGGCAGGGGCTGGACGCTTGCCGCGACCTGCCGGAGGACGTGCTGCCGGACGAGATACGGCGATCCCACCACCTGTGCTACGCCGGGTTCGCCTATGAGAACATCCACTTCCCCGCCTCTGCCGAGGCGCTGGACACTGCCCGGCGGCGGCTGGTGTTCGAGGAGCTGTTCCTGCTGAGCTGCGGCCTGTCCCTGCTGCGGCAGCGGCGGGAACAGGTGCAGGGCCTGCCCTGCCGGAGGCTTGACATGGCGCCCTTCTACGCGGCGCTGTCCTTCGCCCTGACCGGCGCCCAAAAGCGGGCCATCGGCGACGCCGTGGGCGACATGGCGTCGGGCCGGCCCATGAACCGGTTGTGCCAGGGCGACGTGGGCAGCGGCAAGACCATGGTGGCCGCCGCCTGCGTGTGGTTCGCCGCCCAGAGCGGCTGGCAGTCGGCGCTGATGGCCCCCACGGAGATCCTGGCCCGGCAGCACTATGAAAATCTGTCCCCGCTGTTCGCCCGGTTCGGCCTGCGGTGCGCCCTGCTGACCGGGTCCACCCCGGCCAAGGAGCGCCGGGCCATTCTGTCCGGGCTGCAGAGCGGCGACATCGCCCTGTGCATCGGCACCCATGCCCTGCTGACCGGAGATGTGCAGTACGCTCGGCTGGGGCTGGTCATCACCGACGAGCAGCACCGCTTCGGCGTGGACCAGCGCTCCGCGCTGTCCCACAAGGGGGCCTCCCCCCACCTGCTGGTGCTGTCCGCCACGCCCATTCCCCGGACGCTGGCGCTGATCATCTACGGCGATTTGGACGTGTCCGTCATCGACGAGCTGCCGCCGGGGCGGCAGACGGTGGAGACCTTCGCCCTGGGCGAAAAATACCGGGCGCGGCTCAACGGCTTCATCCGCAAGCAGGTACAGGAGGGCCACCAGGTGTTCATCGTCTGCCCGCTGGTGGGCGAGGGCGACGACCTGCCCGACGAGCGCAAGGCCGTGACGGCCTACGCCAAAACCCTGCAGGAGCAGACCTTCCCGGACCTGCGGGTGGCGGTGCTCCACGGGCGCATGAAGCCCAAGGAGAAGGAAAAGGTCATGGCGGCCTTCGCCGCCGGCGAGAGCGACATCTTAGTGTCCACCACGGTGGTGGAGGTGGGCGTGGACGTGCCCAACGCCACGCTGATGGTGGTGGAGAACGCCGACCGCTTCGGACTGAGCCAGCTGCACCAGCTGCGGGGCCGCGTAGGCCGCGGCAAGGCCAAGAGCTGGTGCGTGCTGCTCAGCGACGTGCAGAACGAGGACACCCGCCGGCGCCTGAAGGCCCTGACGGAGACCAACGACGGCTTCCGCATCGCCGAGGAGGACCTGAAGCTCCGCGGCCCCGGCGACTTCTTCGGCAGCCGCCAGCACGGCCTGCCGGTGCTGAAGGCCGCCGACCTCAGCTGCGACATGCCCCTGCTGGCGGAGGCGCGCTCCGCCGCCCAAGCACTGCTGTGCGACGATCCCCAGCTGTCCGACGGCGCTCACGCCCCCCTGCGCCGCCGCATCCACGCCCTGTTCCAGCTGAAGGACGGCACCCTGAACTGACCGCCCCCGCTGTTTTCGCAAAAATTTTTTCTTACGCAAAAGCCCCTCCGGCCTCACCGGAGGGGCTTTATGCTGTCAAAAAAGCCATTGCTTTTTTGACAGCCCAAAAATGCCGCAGCTTCACACCCCGGCGGCGTTTTTTTGCATAAAAAGACCACAGGGAACGCCGAAGCGTTCCCTGTGGTGGTGTGTGTCGGGCAAAAGGGGGGGTACCCGACAGGGGGATGGCACAAATAAAGGGGGGTGACTTCACTTGTGTCCAAGCATATTGTACACCCCTGGTCAGCATTTGTCAAACAATTTTTCCCGGTACCGCTGTCGGAATTTTTTGCCGCGTGCGCCCCTTGTTCCCCGCCGTCCCCAGTGGTATACTGTCCTCATATCCGCAGTTTCCGCGAAAGGAGGGACCGCCGCCATGACCCGTGACCAGCTGCGCGCCAAGGCCAACGACCTGCCCCTGCTGCCGGGGGTCTATCTGATGATGGACAAGACCGGCCAGGTGATCTATGTGGGCAAGGCCAAAAAGCTGAAAAACCGCGTCAGCCAATACTTTCAGGACACCGCCAGCCACAACGAGAAAACCAAAATGATGGTGGCCCATGTGGACCGGTTCGACACCATCATCGTCCGCTCGGAGTTCGAGGCCCTGGTGCTGGAGAACTCTCTCATCAAGCGCCACCAGCCCCGCTACAACATCCTGCTGAAGGACGACAAGGGCTACCCCTTCGTCCGTCTCAGCGCCGGGCCCTACCCCCGCTTCTCCCTGGTGAACCGCCCCGCCGACGACGCCGCCCGGTACTACGGCCCCTTCGGCGGCCGCCACGAGACGCGCCTGGCCCTGGACGCCGTGTGCGCCGCCCTGCGCCTGCCCACCTGCTCCCGCCGCTTCCCCCGTGACATCGGCAAGGATCGCCCCTGCCTGAACTTCCACATGGGGCGCTGCGACGGCTTCTGCCGCCCGGACGGCCCGGACGAGGCGGAGTACGGCCGCCGCATGGCCCAGGCCGCGGCCCTGCTGGAGGGCCGGCTGAAGACCGTCACCGCGGAGCTGACCGAGAAAATGACCGCCGCGGCGGAGGCCCTGGACTTCGAGACCGCCGCCGCCCTGCGGGACCGCATCCGCGCCCTTTCGGTGCTGACCAAGGACCAGCAGGTCATCGCCGGCATCTGCGCCGACACCGACGTCTGGGGTGCCTACACCAGCCCCGCCCGCTCCGGCTGCGCCATCCTCCACATCGAGGACGGCGATCTGCTGGCACGGCAGACGGAGATCTTCCCCGACGCCGCCGACAGCGAGAGCGCCCTGCTCAGCGCCGTGGTGCCCCAGTACTACCTGTCCCGGCAGTCCTGGCCCCGGGAGATCCTGCTCCCCGCCGCCATCGAGGACGCCGACGCCCTCTCCGCCCTGCTGACGGAGCGCAGCGGCCACATCGTGGCCGTCCGCGTCCCCCAGCGTGGCCAGCGCCGGGCGCTGCTGGACATCGCCCACCGCAACGCCCGGGAGGAGGTGGAGCGCGTCACCGACGCCGCCCAGCGCATCAACGGCACCCTCCGCCTGCTGCAGGAGACGGCCCGGCTGCCCGCCCTGCCCCGCCGCATGGAGAGCTACGACATCTCCCACACCGGCGGCGCCGACCAGGTGGGCGGCATGATCGTCTTTCAGGACGGCAAGCCCCTGAAGTCCGCCTACCGCCGCTTCCGCATCGAGTCCTGCACCGCCGGCGACGACTACGGCGCCATGCGCGAGGTGCTGACGCGCCGGTTCCGCCGCTATCTGGGCGGCGATGAAAAGTTCGCCCCCCTGCCGGACCTGCTGCTGATGGACGGCGGAGAGGAACACGCCCGTGTGGCCGAGCAGGTGCTGGCAGAATGCGGCCTGACCGTCCCGGTGCTGGGCATGGTCAAGGACGACCGCCACCGCACCCGTGCGCTGGTCACCGCCCGGGGCCAGGAGCTGGGCATCCAACAGACCCCCGCCCTCTTCGCCCTGATCGGCACCGTGCAGGAGGAGGTCCACCGCTTTGCCATCGCCTACCACCACCAAAAGCACATCAAGTCCGCCAAGCGCTCCCAGCTGGACGGCATCCCAGGCGTGGGCGAGGCCCGGAAGAAAACGCTTTTGCAGCACTTCGGCACCGTCAGCGCCGTAAAGGCCGCCACGGTGGAGCAGCTGTCCGCCGTCCTCCCCCGTCCCGTCGCCCAGGCGGTGTACGACCGCTTCCACTCCGCCGCCCAATAGTACGCGTAAACGCAAAAAACACCCCTTTCGGGGTGTTCAGGCTGTCGAAAAAGAAGCACCCCGGAGGGGTGCTTCTTTTAAATTTCACAGCGCCGCTGCGCCGATAATACCCGCCTCGTTTCCCAGCTGGGCGCACCGGATGTCCGGCGGCTGCCGGTCATGGCCGCCGAAGCAGTTGGCCGCCACGTATTCCCGGACGGGAGCCAGCAGCCGCTCCCCCTGGCGGCTGATGCCGCCGCCGATGAGCACCAGCTCCGGCCCCAGGATATTCACCAGATCGGTGACGCCCGCCGCCACATACACGCAGTACCGGTCCACCACCGCCTGCGCCGCCGCGTCTCCGGCGGCCGCCGCGTCAAACACGTCCTTGCCGGTGAGGGCGTCGCCGTACCCGGCCAGCAGCGACCCCGGCTGGGCCGCCGCAGCCCGTTTTCCCTGGCGGATCAGCGCCGTGGCGGAGGCATACGCCTCCCAGCAGCCCTTCCGGCCACAGGTGCAGTCCTCGCCGTCCAGCACCAGCACGGTGTGGCCCACCTCCGCGCCGGTGCCGCCCACGCCCTCCAGCAGCTTGCCGTCGGAGATGATCCCACCGCCCACGCCGGTGCCCAGCGTCACCATCACCATGCTCCGGACGCCCACGGCGGCGCCGGCCACCGTCTCCGCCAACGCGGCGCAGTTGGCGTCGTTGCTGAGCCGGCAGGGCAGCCCCAGCCGCCGCGTCACCATGTCGCACACCGGCACGTCGAACCAGCCCAGGTTATAGGCTCGTACCACCACGCCCCGGCGGCTGTCGCAGGTGCCCGGCGAGCCGATGCCCACGGACGCGCAGTGCGCCGCCGTGATGCCGGCCTTCTCCATGGCCCGCGCCGCCGCCCGGCAGATGTCCTCCGCCACGGCCTCCGGCCCGCGGGACGCCCCGGTGGGCAGGCTGGCCTCCGCCACGATGTGCTGCGCCTCGTCCACCACACCGGCGGCGATGTTGGTGCCGCCCAGATCAATGCCAATACGATACATACTCTGCCTCCTTGCGGGCCTGCCCCGCAGCACCGGAAAATAGAAAATGAGAAAATGAAAGGGACGGGCGTTCCGCCCGCCCCCTGTGCGTTCGCAGTCTCAGATGTGGGTCACGAAATCGGTGTTCACCGCCACCGGCCGCGCGATGTCGGAGGACCGGATGCTGCCGAAGATGGTGCGCATGGTGGTCAGTGCCTCCTTGCCGGACACCTCCGGATCACGGTCGTGGACCAACGCGTCCACAAACTCGTCGATCACGCCGGAGCTGTGGGCCGCCGTCTCAAAGGCGAAGCTGGTGCGGTTGCCCTCCAGATCGGTGATGATGATGGGGGCCGAGGGCTCGCTGTAGATCATCATCAGGCCCTTGGTACCGTACAGCACGGTGGACTGGCACTCGTGGCCATACACCGTCCAGCTGGCCGCCATGGTGCCCAGCGCGCCGCCGGACATCTTGAAGATGCACAGGGCGTTGTCGTCCACGCTGATGAGCTTGCCGTTGTCGTCCCGCTTGTTCAGCGTCACCACCTTGGCGGTGGTCTCGATGACCTTCTGCCCCAGCAGATACTGGATCAGGTCCACCTTGTGGATGCCCATGTCGGACAGGGCGCCCATGGCCGCCTTGTTCTTGTCGAAGAACCAGGTGCCCTCCAGGGACCAGCCCTCCGGGCCGGAGTTGCCCAGCACGCTGCGGAAGGTGATCACATCGCCGATAACGCCGCTGTCCAGCATCTGCTTGGCCTTGCGGTGCACCGGATCAAAGCGCATGTTGTGGCCCACCATCAGGTGCCGGCCGTTGCGCTCGGCGGCGGCCACCATGGACTCGCACTCCGCCAGCGTCACCGCCATGGGCTTCTCCACCAGCACGTGCTTCCCGGCGTACAGCGCCGCCGTGCAGATCTCCGCATGGCTGCGGTTTTCCACGCATATAGATACGGCGTCCACGTTGGGGTCGTCCACCAGCGCGTAAAAGCTGTCGTACACCTTGCCGCCGTACTGCGCCGCCATCTCGTGGGCGCGCTCCATGTTCTTGTCGTAGAACGCTACGATCTCCGCATTGGGGTTGGCTGCATACTCAGGCAGATGGCGCACCTGTGCGATCTTGCCGCAGCCGATAATGCCGACTCGGATCATAAAAAGCGAACCTCCTCTGTCCGTCCTCAAACCGCCGGGCGCTTGGCGCCCCGGCGTATGTCTCTGCCCCTATTGTACCAAAAGAAAACAGGAAAGAAAAGACTTTTTTGCCAACTTTGCAAAATTTTTCACAAAATCCGTGCCGCCACCGTCAGCGCGCAGCCGTTTTTCTCCGTATAGTCCAGGGCCACGCCCTCCGGCAGGGCAAAGCGGCTCAGCGCCAGCAGCGGGCCCCTGCCCGTCAGCTTGAACAGTGCCTCCTTGGCCGTCCATATCTCCCAGAACCGCCGGCAGTCGCCGTCGTCGCCGGGACGGATGCACGCCATCTCCCGCTCGCTGCACACCCGGCGCATGAACTTCTCCTGGGCCGAGCGGATGACCTCCACGTCCACGCCCACCGGCGTCTCCGCCACGGCGCACACCGCCCACGCGCCGGAGTGGCTGACGGACACATAGACCCCGTCCCTCTCCACCGTGGGCTTGCCCAGCTCGTCCCACTGAAGCGGCACGTCCTTCTCCCCGCAGCCCAGCGCCGCCGAGAGCATCCGCCGCGCCAGCAGCTCCCCGGCGATGGTGCGCTTCCGGTCGTCATCCCCGGCGATGTCGGCCACCCGGCGCCGCCGCGTCTCGTCCATCATAGCCATCACGGCCGCCGCCGTCTCCTCCGTCAGCTCCCGGATGTCAAACCACTGCAATTCCATATCCCGTGCCTCCCGCATCTTGATTTTTCCCTCCTATTGTACCACACCCTGCCGCCGCGCGCCACTGCTTTTTCGCGTCACCGTCTTAATCGCTTCTTAAAGTCGCCCCTCTTGCTTTTTGTCGGAAAAAGTCGTACACTATGCCTGTGTTTGCATAATATGGGAGGTACACCGCATGGTTTCCATTATAGAAGTCACCACCAAAGCGCAGCTGCGCCGCTTTGTGGATTTCCCCAACGAGCTGTATAAGGACGTCCCCCAGTTCGTTCCCGCCACCTACGACGACGATCTCTCCGACTGGGACCGCGCCAAGAACCCCGCCTTTGAATACTGCGACGCCCGCTGCTGGCTGGCCATGCGCTCTGGCGAGCTTGTGGGCCGCATCGGCGCCATCCACTCCCGCAAGGCCAACGACAAGTGGGGTGCCAACCGCCTGCGCTTTACCCAGGTGGATTTCATCGACGATCCCGAGGTCTCCTCCGCCCTGTTCCGCACCGTGGAGAGCTGGGCCCGCGACCTGGGCTGCACCGCCATCCACGGCCCCCTGGGCTTCACCGACATGGACCGTGAGGGCATGCTGGTGGAGGGCTTCGACCGCCGCAGCTGCTTTTTCACCTACTACAACTTCCCCTACTACATCGACCACCTCACCGCCCTGGGCTATGTCAAGGACGTAGACTGGATCGAGGAGCTGATCACCGTCCCCCAGGACGAGGCCACCGTCCTCCGCTGGGAGAAGATCTCCGACTTCGTCCTCAAGCGCTACCACCTGCACATCCACGAGGCCAGGAACCGTCTGGCCTACCTGCCCCTGCTGAAACCGTTTTTTGAGCTGGTCAACGTGGCCTACGCCCCCCTGTACGGCACCGTGGAGCTGACGGAGCGCCAGGTCCGGAAGTATTCCGCCAAGTTCGCGCCCCTGATCAACCCTCACACCACCTGCTTCGTCATGGACGAGCAGGACCACATGGTGGCCTTCGGCGTGGGCGCGCCCAGCCTGGCCGAGGCCCTGCGCAAGCACCGCGGCCGCCTGTTCCCCACCGGCTGGGTGGACGTGCTCAGGGCCTTCCGGAAAAACGACACCGTGGATCTGCTGCTGATCGCCGTCCACCCGGACTACCAGAAAAAGGGCGTCAACGCCGTCATCCTCAGCAAGACCATGAAGGGCTGCCAGAGGCTGGGCATCAAGCAGGCCGAGACCGGCCCCATGCTGGAGCTCAACGACAAGGTCCAGTCCCAGTGGAAGGACTTCCAGACCGAGCAGCACAAGCGCCGCCGCTGCTTCATCAAGACCCTGTGAACCAAAAAAGGAAGCCCTCCCGGCTTCCTTTTTCTCTGCCACGCCACATTGACCACATGCACCCCTTGCCCCCCCTGTAGGAGCCGGCGCCCTCGACGCAGCGCAGTAAGTGCCCTTGGGGTACGGCCCGTTTTCTCCTCTCAAAACGCAAAAACCCGCACCCCCAGGGTGCGGGTTTTCTTATTATTTCAGTTCTACCACCGTCACGCCGGCCTCGCCCTCGCCGTACCGGCCCAGGCGGAAGGACTTCACCTGCCTGCTCTTTTTCAGCAGCTGGTGCACGGCGGCGCGCAGCGCGCCGGTGCCCTTGCCGTGGATGATGGTCACGCTGCCCAGCTTGGACCGGGACGCCGCGTCCAGATAGTTCTCCACCACGCTCTCGGCCTCCAGCGTCTCCAGGCCCCGGATGTCCAGCTCGGCGGACGCCCGCGCCCCGGTGTTGATGGACACCGCCGGTCCGCTGCGCTGCTGCGCGGCGGCGGACTGCTTTTTCTTCTTCTCGATCTCCTCCGCCGTTTCCAGCAGGCGCACCTGCGCGGCCTTGACGGTCATCTTCATCTTGCCCGCCTGCAGCAGCAGCGTGCCGTCGCCGTTGACGGCCAGCACCGTGGCCCCGGTGCGCACCCCGGCCAGCTCCACCGTGTCCCCCACGGCGATGGGCCGGGTGGGCGCGGGAATGGGCTCCGCCGTCTCGTCCCGCTGGTGCAGCGCCGTCTCCGCCTCGTTCAGCCGCCGGCGGATGTCGCTCTTGCGATCGTTGACGGTCTGATAGTCCGCGCGCTGCTGCTGCTTGCGCAGCTCGTCCAGCTCGGCGAACACCGCGTCCGCCTGCCGCTGTGCCTGCTGCACGATGCGCCGGGCCTCGGCCTCGCCCTTGGTGCGGGCGTTGTCCTTGGCCTTCTCCATCTGCTCCCGGAAGGTCCGCGCCTTCCGCGCGTCCTCCTCCCGCTGCCGCCACAGCCGGTCGGCCTCGCCCTGGGCCTTTTCCAGCCGCTGGCGCTTCTCCTCCAGCTGGGTCAGCACGTCCTCGAACCGCACCGACTCGCTGTCCATCTGCGCCTTGGCGTTTTCGATGACGCTCTCCTCCAGCCCCAGCCGCCGGGAGATGGCAAAGGCGTTGGATTTGCCCGGTATACCGATCAGCAGCCGGTAGGTGGGCCGCAGGGTCTGCACGTCGAACTCGCAGCTGGCGTTCTCCACCCCCGCTGTGGTCATGGCGAAGGTCTTCAGCTCCGCGTAGTGGGTGGTGGCCGCCGTCAGCGCCCCCTTGCTGCGCACGTCCTGGATAATGGCGATGGCCAGCGCCGCGCCCTCCACCGGGTCGGTGCCCGCCCCCAGCTCGTCGAACAGGATCAGGCTCCTCTCGTCCGCCTGCTTCAATATCTCCACCGTGTTGGCCATGTGGGCGGAGAAGGTGGACAGGCTCTGCTCGATGCTCTGCTCGTCGCCCACGTCCGCCAGCACCCGGTCAAACACCTGCACCGCGCTCTGGTCCCCGGCGGGGATGTGCAGCCCGCACTGGGCCATCAGGCACAGCAGTCCTAGGGTCTTTAGCGTCACCGTCTTGCCGCCGGTATTGGGGCCGGTGATGACCAGCGTGTCATACGCGCCGCCCAGCGCCACCGTCACCGGCACCGCCTTGGCCGGATCCAGCAGGGGATGCCGTGCCCGCCGCAGGTCGATGCCGCCCTTCTTCCGCACCAGCGGCCGCCCGGCATCCATGGCGTAGCTCAGCTGCGCCCGGGCGAAGATGGCGTCCAGCTGCACCAGCAGGTCGTAGTCGTACAGGATGTTCTCCCGCTGGGCTGCGCACTCGCCGGACAGCATCCGCAGCACCCGGTCGATCTCCTTTTCCTCCCGGGCCTGCAGCTCCTTCAATTCGTTGTTGGCCTGCACCACGCCCATAGGCTCCACGAACAGCGTGGCGCCGGAGGACGAGATGTCGTGCACCAGTCCCGGCAGGCTGCCCTTGCACTCCGCCTTCACCGGCACCACGAACCGCCCGTCCCGCTGGGTGATCAGGGCCTCCTGCAGCACCTTGGCGTAGGACGGCGACGAGATGATCCGCTGCAGGATCTGCCGCCCCTTGGACGCCGCCGCCCGCATGCTCCGCCGTATGTCCGCCAGCTCCGGGCTGGCGGTGTCGGCGATGGTCTCCTCGTCCAGTATGGCCGAGCGTATCCGGTCCTCCAGATACCGGTTGACGTGCAGGGCGGAGAACAGCCGGTCGATGGCCGTGGCCTCCCCCTGCCGCTCCGCGTCATAGTCGCTGACCCGCCGCGCGGCGGTCAGCACCCCGGCCACGTCCAGCAGCTCCCGGGTGTTCAGCACGCCGCCGTGGTCCGCCCGGTCCAGCGGCCGGGACACGTCCTTCACCCCGGCGAAGGACGGGCTGCCGTGCAGCCCCAGCCGCGTCTTGGCCGCGTCCGTCTCATCCAGAAGGTGCTCCACCGCCGCTGCCTCCGTGGCGGGCCGCAGCTTCAGGCACCGCTCCTTTGCTGCGTCGCTGACGGCGTGCTGGGCCAGCAGCGTCAGCACCGCCGGCAGCTCCAGAGTTTTTATCGATTTTTCGAATAAATCCGCCATATATGTATTTCCTTTCGCCGCGTCCGTGCCGCGGCTCCCGCCCCTGCGGGTCTCCTGCGTCCTTTTTGCTTCGTTCTCGCGCCATTCCATGACATTCTTGCCTGTTCCATGATGCAGTCAACTGCCAAAATGGGTGTCGGACAGGCTCTTGTAGTAGTCCAGTGTCCGGAAATTCCGCTCCAGCTGTGCGGCGATAAACGCCTCTCCCGCCTGGTCCAGCGCACGCAGCGACGCCTCGTCCAGCGTGAAGTGATACAGCCGTTTCGGCTGGGCGTACAGCGCATGCCGCAGGGCCGCCAGCGCCCCCTCCGTCAGCGGCAGCCGCAGTCCTGCATTTGCACTTTTGCAGGTGCTGCACGTTATAAAACCGCCGTAAACGTCCAATACCGGAACTTTTATCTGTGTTTCTCCGCACACGCTGCACCCGTCCGCCAGCGGCTCAAAGCCCGCCAGGGCCATCAGCCGGAACTGGAAAGCCGCCTTGATCAGCCGCGGATCTCTGCCCGTGTGGCACAGGGCAAACAGCCCGTTCAGCAGCAGTGCCAGTACCTCCGGGCAGGGCGTCTCCTCGGCGCACACCGCCTCCGTCAGCTCGCAGAACCACGCCGCCAGCGCCAGCCGCTCAATGTCCCGCCCCAGCCCGTCAAACAGCTCGATGGGCGTCGCCTCGTCCAGCATATACCAGCTGCCGCGCCGGTACAGCGTCAGCTCTGAATACGCCGGCATCTGGCAGGCCGCCGCCAGGCGGCTGTTCTTCCGCCGGGCGCCCCGGGCGATCAGCGGGATCTTGCCCATGTCTGCCGTCAGCACGGTCAATATGCGGTCCGTCTCTTTTGTGTCTGTGACCCGCAGCACCACGCCGGTGGTCACTGTTTTTCCTGTCTGCATACCGCCTCCTGCGCACCGCGGTACAGCAGATATGCCTCCGGCGCGCCGGTGTCCAAAAACAATTCCCAGTAGTCCATGCGCTTCACCTCCCGCAGATAGCATGGGACGCTCCGCGCGCAAATATGGCTGGAAATTAGTTGCTTTTATTCCTCATTATACCCCTGCTGGCGAATGAAATTCGGGTTGTCCCGCCAGCTTGCCCCACTCGATGTACCATCGAGCGGGGACCCCGCATTCTATCGCTATACGGCGGAAATGAATTCCGCCTACGGAATTCTGCGAATTCACGCCGCACGCGCGGCGGGCTCACTTTGTTCGCGGAAAACTGGCGGAGCGCCGGCTCTCCTGCGGGAGCTTATTCCTCGTTATACCCCTGCTGGCGAATGAAATTCGGATTGTCCCGCCAGTTTTCCTTCACCTTGACCCAGGTCTGGAGAAAGACCTTTGTGCCCATGAATTTCTCGATGTCCCGGCGGGCGGCGGAGCTGATGCGCTTGAGCATTTCGCCGCCCTTGCCGATGATGATGCCCTTGTGGCTGGCCTTTTCGCAGTAGATGGTCACATCCAAGTCGATGATGCCGGTGTCCTCCCGCTCGGAGAAGCGGGTCACCTCCACCGCCGTGCCGTGGGGGATCTCCTTGTCCAGGCACCGCAGCAGCTTCTCCCGGACGATCTCGGCGCACACCTGGCTGTCCGCCTGGTCGGTGGTCATGCCGTCGGGGAACAGCTGCGGGCCGGGCTGGGCGTATTTCTGCATCTGCGCCAGCAGGTCGTTCAGGCCGTCGCCGGTGCGGGCGGAGAGGGGGATGATGGCGTCAAAGCCGTCGTAGACCTGGCTGTACGCCGCGATGACCTCCAGCAGGGCCTCCTTCTTTTCCACGGTGTCGATCTTGTTGATGCACAGGATGCAGGGCAGCTGCTCCTCCTGGATACGCTGCAGCAGGACCTTCTCCGGCTCGCCTACGTGGGGGATGGGCTCCACCAGCAGCAGCGCGCACTCCACGTTGCTGAGGCTTTCCCGCACCACCTTGACCATGTAGTCGCCCAGGCGGCTGCGGGGCTTGTGCAGGCCCGGCGTATCCAACAGGATGTACTGGGTGTCGCCCCGGTTCACCACGCCGTAAATACGGTTGCGGGTGGTCTGGGGCTTGTCCGATACGATGGCGATCTTCTCGCCCACCAGGGCGTTGGTCAGGCTGGACTTGCCCACGTTGGGCCGTCCGCACACGGTGATCATTGCGGTTTTTGTGATGTTCATAGGTGATCCTCAACTTTCTCTTTATTGAGCAATTTGTAAGTGTATATGCGCCTGCACATGGCAGGCAAAGTCCGATCAGAGAGACAGCTCCATCTTGATTTCACGCAGAGGACTGCCATCTGTGGCCCATGTGGTATTTTCAACAGACTCAACTGCCTTAAATCCAAGCTTCTCGTAATGCCGGATCGCTGCGGCAAGGGGACTGGCCGTCCACAGGATGACTTTCTGATAGCCAGCTTCTTTTACCTTATCCATAACTGCCTGAATCAGCGCGGAGCCGATGCCATACCGGCGGCATGCCTTTTCTACCGCGAAAAGACGCAGTTGGCCAATCGCGGGATCATCCGTCTGACAAAGCATAATGCAGCCTGCCAAACTGCCGTTTAGCTCCGCGACAAAAAGTTCTTCTTTATCGCCTTTCTCCTTTTTCGCAAAATCCAACGCGATCTTGGCGGCATAATCCGTAAAGCTCGGTCCCCATGAATACTCTTCTGAATAGAGTCTTTTGTGAAGTTCGGCAACATACTGTTCCTCACCCGGTCTGTATGGTCTGATAACTGTGTCCATTTTCTGTCCTCCCTTTCGGTTAAATCCATTTCACCGTTCCAGCCCCAGCACGGACATGATGGCCTCTTCTCTTTCGCGCATCTGCGCCTTCATAGGGCCCTCGTCCAGGTGGTCGTAGCCCAGCAGGTGCAGCACCGAGTGGACGGCCAGATAGGCCAGCTCCCGGCGATTGCTGTGTCCGTACTCCTTAGCCTGGGCCTTGACCCGCTCCATGGAGATGACCATGTCCCCCAAGGGCACATAGCCCGTGCCGGGGTCGGCGTCCTCCGGGGAGGGAAGCTGACCCGGCGTCAGCTCGAACTCCGGGAAGCTCAGCACGTCCGTGGGACGGTCCACGCCCCGCATATCCAGGTTGATCCGGTGGATGCCGTTGTCGCCGGTGACCAGCACGTCCACCTCGCAGGGGAAGTCCACGCCCTGGGCGGCCAGCGCCGTGCGGATGACCTTGCGCAGGAAGCTCTTGGTATCATCGCTGATACCGGGAACATCCGCCGTTACGGGGATATAGTGTCGTTTCATTTCTTTTTCTCCTCAAATTTGGCGTAGGCCTCGATGATGCGCTGGACCATGACGTGGCGCACCACGTCCTCCTTGGTCAGCTTGCAGATGGCCACGCCCTCCACGTCCCGCAGAACTTTCATGGCCTCCTTCAGGCCGCTGGCCTTGTCGGCGGGCAGGTCGATCTGGGTCACGTCGCCGGTGATGACCACCTTGGAGCCGAAGCCCATGCGAGTCAGGAACATCTTCATCTGCTCCCGGCTGGTGTTCTGGGCCTCGTCCAGAATGATAAAGCTGTCGTCCAGCGTGCGGCCGCGCATATAGGCCAGGGGCGCCACCTCGATATTGCCCCGCTCCAGGTATTTCTGGTACGTCTCCGCGCCCAGCATGTCGAACAGAGCGTCGTACAGCGGGCGGAGGTAGGGGTCCACCTTGGATTGCAGGTCGCCGGGCAGGAAGCCCAGGCGCTCGCCGGCCTCCACGGCGGGGCGGGTGAGGATGATGCGGTTCACCTGCTTATCCCGGAAGGCGGCCACCGCCGCCGCCACGGCCAGATACGTCTTGCCGGTGCCGGCGGGGCCGACACCGATGGTGACGGTCTGCTTCAGGATGGCGTTGACATACTCCTTCTGGCCGATGGTCTTGGGCTTCACGGGCCGGCCCTTGCTGGTAATGCAGATCACGTCCTGGGTCAGCTCGCTGATACGCTCGGACTGGCCGGAGCGCACCAGGCCGATAACGTAGCGCACATGCTGGTCGGTGATGGTCTCGCCCTTGTTGGAGAGCGTCAGCAGCGCCTGCACCGCCTTCACCGCCAGCATCACGTTCTCCGGGTCGCCGGAGACCACGATCTCGCCGCCGCGGTTGACAGCCTGCACCTGAAACTCCGCCTCCAGCAGGCGGATATTCTCGTCGAAGGAGCCGAACAGGTTCACGGCCTCCTCCATCCGTTCGATACCGATACGTTGTTCCATAGTGGGTATTACCTCCCTGTATCGCTTGTGATAGCCAACGGCGCGTCCGCGCCGAGCTGCTCCTCGCACTCCGCCCGCAGCGTCACCAGCAGGTACGCGCCCTGCCGCCGGGCGGAGATGTCCGTTTTGAGAACGCGCCCGTCCGGGCCCACGGTCCGGGCCAGCTGGGACAGCAGCTGCGTCTCGCCCTCCGCCCGGGCGACGGCCTCCGGGCGCAGGCCGTCGTATACGCCGTATGACGTGATCCTCTCCGTCACCAGCGTTACCGGCAGGCGCAGCCCGAAGGGCAGCCACAGCGGATGGTATTTTGTTATTTTATCACAGTTCCCCTGCAATACGCTACCCCCCGCGTGTAAATTTATTCGATCCCGACCGATCAGCAGGGCCGCGCGGCGGGTGGTCTGCGTCTCGCCGGTCTTTTCCTGCACCGCCAGCGGCACCGACAGCGTCCATTCGTACCATGTCCGCGCCCAGATCCGCCCGGTGGCGCGCATATACCGGCAGCCCCGGGGCGAGTCCGCCACGCCGCCCAGCAGCACCTGTCCCGCCTGCACCGTGTCGCCCACGGCCACGCAGGTCGTGCCGTCCAGGGCCTCGATGCGGGTTATCAGGCCGTCCCGGCGGGCCACGATGTTCTGCACGTCGCCATCCCGGTAGAGATGGGGCGGGCGGGTGCGCTCCACCACCTGCACATGGGCGGTGCAGCCCCGGACGTTGACCGCCAGATAGACCACGTCCGGCAGCAGCGGCAGCACCCGGTTGCGCAGCTCGTCCTGGTCCAGCCCGATACCCCGCGTACCCACGGCCACGCCGCAGCGCTCCAGCGCCTGCAGGATGGTCTCAGTGGCCACGGTGTCGTTGCCGGTGACCTCAAAGTCCAGGATAAACAGGCTGCTGACCGCCAGCAGCAGCGCCAGCGCCAGCGCCGCCGCCAGCAGCACATAGCGGTGCCGTCCCCGCCGCCACAGCTCCGGCACGCCGGACTTCTCCACCACCTGCACCTGCGCGCCGATGTCCGCCGTCACCGCCGGCAGCCGCCGCGCCCCGGACAGCGTGGTGGTCACGCGGAAGGTGTCCTCCGCCAGCCAGGTGACATCCCAGAAGGGGATGCCGTGGGCGGCGCACAGGTTCACCACCCGCTCCGGCGCGGCGCAGCACACCTGTACCACCGCCCGGCCCCGCAGGCCGTTGAGCAATTTGCGGTACATACGTTCACCTCACTCGATCAGGTCGATCCCGTCTATTTTTCCGGTGATGCGCAGCTCCTGCTCCGTCATCACCAGCAGCTGCAGCTCCCGGCCCCGGATGCGCACCACCACGCCGCCGCCGTTGACGTCCACCGTATCGGTGGTATAGCCCAGCACGCCCCGGTGGCGGTCCATGTACAGCTCCCGGTTGCCCAGCAGCTCGATACGGGCCACGCCGGCGGCGATGTTCACCGGCAGCTCCAGCCGCTCCAGGGCGTCCTGTCCCACCTGGGACAGCCTTTTCCTCCATCCTGCCATGCCGGCACCTCCCCGCAGACGATACAAAACGCTATGCGCCCCGCCGGGAAAACTTGCCTGTCCGGGGCCGGGGCATTTCCCGCCGCCGGGGCGCATAGGCTGGGGAGCGGTGGTGATGGACGGTGAGCGGGAGACGATGGGCGGCGGTGTGCGCCGCCGTGCTGGCGGCGGGGCTGCTGTGGCAGGCGGATACGGCGGCGCAGGCGGTCAGGGACGGCATCGAGCTGTGCCTGACGGCGGTGGTGCCGTCGCTGTTCCCGTTTTTCGCCGCCTCGTCGCTGCTGATCTCGCTGGGGACGGCGGAGGGCGCGGCACGGGTGCTGGGCCGCCCCTTCCGGCGGCTGTTTGGCTGCGGCGGCGCAGGCTGTGCCGCGCTGCTGCTGGGGCTGGTGGGCGGCTATCCCGTGGGGGCGCGGACGGCGGCGGAGCTGGTGCGGCAGGGGCGGCTGACCGCCGCCGAGGGCACGCGGCTGCTGACCTTCTGCAACAACGCCGGCCCGGCCTTCGCCGTGGGCGTGGCGGGCGTGACGGTGTTCGGCAGCGCCCGGACGGGGGCGTATCTGTACCTGATTCATGTGACGGCGGCGCTGCTGACGGGGCTGCTTCTCTGCCGGCGGCCGCTGCCGGCGACCACAGGGCCGGGGCGGCGCGGCGCAGCGGCGCCGTCAGCCGGGCTGGCAGGGCAGCTGTTGGGGGCCGTGGAGGGCGCCGTGGCCGCCATGGCGCGGGTGTGCGGGTTCGTGGTGTTCTTTCTGGTGCTGCTGCGCCTGGCGGAGACGCTGGCAGGGCCGCTGGGTGCGGCGGCGGGCATCGTAGAACTGACCAACGGCATCCTGCGCCTGACGCCGAGCCGCCGGGGCTTCGTGGCCGCGGCGGCACTGCTGGGCTGGGGCGGGCTCAGCGTCCACGGCCAGACGGCGGCGGTGACGGCGGGCAGCGGCATCTCCCTGCGGGGCTATCTGCCCGCCAAGGCGGTGCAGGCGGCGCTGTCGGCCCTGCTGGCGGCGCTGTGGGCGGTGCGCGCCCTGCCATAGCACACCCCGGCGGGCCCTTCTGCGTAGAATGACCACGGAGAGAAGTCTCCCATCATTCCCGACAGGAGGTCACTTATGATATGAGCATTACGCTCCGTCATGCCGCCGCCTGCTACCAGTCCGTCGATGGCGAGGTAGAGGCGGTGCGGGACGTGTCCTTCACCGTGGAGGAGGGCGCGTTCGTCAGCCTGGTGGGCCCCTCCGGCTGCGGCAAATCCACGCTGCTCAGCGCCATCGCCGGGCTGGAGCCGCTCAGCGGCGGCGTTATCGAGCTGGACGGCCGGGCGGTGCAGGGCACATCACCCAAGGTGGGGTTCATGCCCCAGCGGGACCAGCTTTTCGAGTGGCGCAGCATCTGGGACAACGTGACGCTGGGGCTGACGGTCCGTGGAGAGAAGGACCCGGCGGCCTACGCCCATGTGTCCCAACTGCTGGAGCGCTACGGCCTGGCGGCCTTTGCCAAAAAGAAGCCCTGCCAGCTGTCCGGCGGCATGCGCCAGCGCTGCGCCCTGATCCGCACCCTGGCCACCGAGCCGGAGATCCTGCTGCTGGATGAGCCGTTCTCCGCCCTGGACTACCAGACGCGGCTGGCGGTGTCGGCGGATATATGGCGCATCCTGCAGCAGGAGGGCAAGACGGCCCTGCTGGTGACCCACGATATCTCCGAGGCCGTCAGCATGTCCGACCGGGTGGTGGTGCTGTCCGCCCGCCCCGCCGTGGTCAAAGCGGAGCTGGATATGGGCGCGCTGCGGGGCCTGCCGCCCATGGAGCGCCGGGACACGCCGGAATTTCACCGGTATTTCAACGCCATATGGAAGGAGCTGGACGTCCATGCCTGAAAAGACCGCGCTCTCGCCCCGCCGCGCGGCATATCTCGCCGCCCTGCGCCGGGAGGACCGCCGCGTGCGCATCTGGCAGGTGGCCCTGGTGGCGGGGCTGTTCGCCCTGTGGGAACTCAGCTGCCGCGTGGGACTGTCCGATGGCTTTCTGGTCAGCAGTCCCAGCCGCATGGCGCAGACGCTGTGGACGCTGTGCCGCTCCGGCGAGCTGTGGCACCACGCGGCGGTGTCCGTGGGCGAGACGGTGCTGGGCTTTACCGCCGGCACGGCGCTGGGCACGCTGATCGCCGTGGCCATGTGGTGGTCCGACACCGCCGCCCGCATCCTGGACCCATATCTGGTGGTGCTGAACGCCCTGCCGAAAACGGCCCTGGGGCCCATCTTCATCGTGTGGATGGGTGCGGGCATGGGGGCCATCGTCACCATGACGCTGGCCATCTCGCTGATCGTCACCATCCTCAGCATGTACACCGGCTTCCGCACCACCGACCCGGAGAAGATCCGCCTGATGCGGACGCTGGGCGCCACCAAGCGCCAGATCCTGTGGCTGCTGGTGTTCCCGGCCAACTGCCCCACGCTGTTTGCCACGCTGAAGGTGAACGTGGGTCTCAGCTGGGTGGGCGTCATCATGGGCGAATTCCTGGTGTCCCGGGCCGGGCTGGGCTATCTCATCGTCTACGGCTCACAGGTGTTCAACATGGACCTGGTCATGGCCAGCGTGCTGGTGCTGGGCGCGGCGGCGGTGGGCATGTACCTGCTGGTGCTGCGGGCGGAAAAATTCCTGAATCATCTATGGGGGGTACGCACATGAAAAAGCACATCATCTGCATTTGTATGGCCGCGCTGCTGTCGCTGAGCCTGCTGACCGGCTGCGGCGCGGGGGACACGGTCACGGAGGAGCAGGGTGCGGAGACCGCGCCCGTCACCGTGCACCTCAGCGAGGTGACCCACTCGGTGTTCTACGCGCCGCAGTATGTGGCCATGAGCCAGGGCTTCTTCGCCGACGAGGGGCTGGACATCCAGCTTTCCAACGGCGGCGGCGCCGACAAGGTCATGACCGCTGTGGTCTCCGGCGGCGCGGACATCGGTCTGGCGGGGCCGGAGAGCTGTATCTATATCCACGCCCAGGGCAAGGACGATCTGCCGGTGATCTTCGCCCAGCTGACCAAGCGGGACGGCTCGTTCCTGATGGGCCGCACCGACGAGGATTTCGACTGGAACGACCTGCGGGGCAAGACCATCATCGGCGGACGCAAGGGTGGCGTGCCGGAGATGACGCTGGAGTACGTCCTGAAGCAGCACGGCATCGTGCCCCAGGAGGACGCGGTAGTGGACACCTCCGTGCAGTTCAATATGATGGCCGGGGCGTTCACCGGCGGGCAGGGGGACTATGTGACGCTGTTTGAACCCACGGCCACCGAGGTGGAGCGCGCCGGCCACGGCTATATCCTCTGCTCCATCGGCGAGGAATCCGGCGAGATCCCCTACACCGCCTATTTCGCCAGCCAGAGCTATATGGCCGCCCACCCGGAGGTCATCCAGGGCTTTGCCAACGCCATCGCCCGGGCCCAGCAGTGGATCGTGGACCACACCGACCGCGAGGTGGCCCAGGCCATCATCGACCAGTTCCCGGACACCGACCTGGACACGCTGGAGGCCGTCACCGCCCGCCACCGGCAGATCGACGCCTGGAACGCCGGACCTATGATGGCTCGCTCGGCGCTGGAACGGCTGGAGGAGGTCATGACCGAGGCCGGCGAGCTGGAAAAGAGCCAGTGGGTGGACTTCGACAAGCTGGTGGACAACAGCTTCGCCCAGAAGGCCATGGAGACGCAGTGAGCAAAAAAAGAAAGCCCTCACGGGCTTTCTTTTTTGCTTATTGCAGCGCGGAGAGCACCTCGCTGTACTTGTCGATGTCGGATGCGCCGTTCCAGGTCATGAAGCCGCCGGTGCAGCCGGCGTCCCGCAGGGCCCGGACCTCGTCGGCCAGCTCGGCGGCGCCGTAGTGGTTGTACGGCTCCCGGATGGCGTTGTAGCACTGGATCCACGTCCGTACCGCGGCGGGAGAGGCCGTCTCGCTCTGGCGGGCCATGGCGCTCTCGCCGAAGTTGTGCACGGTGGTGTAGGGGTGCTCCCAGGGCTTATAGTCCCCCTGCGCGCTGTAGTGGTCGGGGTAGGGCATGCCGGAAATGGCGTCCACCACGGCGCTGATGGCCGGCCAGTACTGGCCGCAGGCCGTCACATAGGCGTTGGCGCACTCGCCGAACACGTCGCCGGAAACGTAGTACCCGGCGTCGTGGAGCCGCTTAGCCGCGTAGAGCAGGAACCGCTGCACCGCCTGGGCCTTGCTCTCGCCGTAGGTGTTCTTATAGTCGATGGTGCCCGCCTTTTCGTACTTGTACGCGCCGTCGGGGAAGCGGATGTAGTCAAACTGGATCTCGTTGAAGCCCAGGGCCGCGGCCTCCAGGGCCAGGTCCACCTTGTACTGCCACACCGTGCGGTTATAGGCGCTGGGCCAGTACATGGAGCTGATCTTCAGCGGCGTGCCGCTGAGATCGGAGATGACGTACTCCGGGTGGTCGGCGGCCAGATGGGCGTCGTTGAACACGGTGATGCGGCCGATGACGTAGTAGCCTGCATCCCGCAGCTTCTGCACGTTGGCCTGGAAGCCCTCCATGGTGTCCTGTGCCGCGGCGTAGGCCGAGGGGCTGTACTGCTGCATGACGGGCGAGGCGTAGGACACCGCCGTGCCGTCCACGATGTCCACCACAAAGGCGTTGATGCCGCTGCCCTTCGCCAGGCGCAGATAGCTGTCGGCGTACTGGATGGCGCTTCCGTTGAGATACAGCGCCCGGACCTCGTCGGGCATGGTGTTGTCGGTAAAGACCGGCTTCTCCGTGGGGTAGTAGTCCAGGCCCGCCGCGTCGCCGCCGCCCCAGCTGTCGCCCCGGGCGGCGTGGAGCTGATACAGCGCGTCGTCGTACTGGGCGGCGGCCTCCTCCGCCGTCATGCGGACGTTATCGCCGTCGATATAGCCCTCGCCCCGGTCACAGGACACCTTCCAGCGGAGGACCTCACCGCCGGACAGGCCGTCGAAGCCGGTGACGGTGAGAGCCATGCCCTTTTCCACGGCGCAGCCGGGGACGGCACCCGTCTCGTCCGTAAGGCTCATGCCCCGGAGGGCGTAAACGGTCTTGTTGAGCACCGCACCGGCGTAGTCCTCGGTCAGCGAAGCGCGCTCCATGTAGAGATAGCCGGGCTTGCCGTCCTCCGTACCGTTGTCGATACGCACCAGTTCCCCGTCGCCCTCCCAATCGGACTTGACGGCGCGCACGCCTGCGCCGCGCAGTATGCTGCCCAGCGGCGTCCGCTCCTCGTCCCGGTAGGAGACGGCGTCCGCCGTCTCGGACGCCACGTACAGCTCCACCGTCTCCGGCACCGCGGGGTACAGCTGGCGGTAGATGACATATCCCAGCGCGCCCAGCGCAATAAGGCACAGGACGATGATGACCGCCGCCGCGCCGGTGCCGCGTTTTTTCGTTGTGTTCGTTGACATAAATTGAATTCTCCTTGCGTATTTTTGTCAGCCTGCGGCCATTATACGACATCTTGTTCGATAAATCCACCCAAATATTGTGGTGCGCCTGACAAAATTTTCATATTTTCTGTGTTTTTCGCGTTTTTCTGGTAGACAACCGGGAGCACCGATGGTATACTGTCCATGAGTATTGTTATGTAAATCGGTGGAGCGGCCCTTGGCCGCCGCCGGCGTTCCCATACAACTTAGAGATAAGGCAGGGTGCAGCAGCATGAAAAGGACGAAACGGGGCATGGCATTGATCCTGGCAGCGGTGATGGTGACCAGTTGTGTGACCACCATCTTGCTGGCCGCCAGCAAGAATTGGACTGATCCGGAATTGGGCTCCCTGAGCCAATACTACGAGACGGGCACGAATGCCGACCCGGGGCGCATCTCCACCGTGGATGAGGACAGCGGCGGCACCTCCTACGGCATATATATGTTCGTAGAGTCGACCGTGAAGAGCTTCATGGACTGGCTGCGCACACAGCCGGAGGGCTCTACCTACCGCGGTATTGGCGATAAGCTCTACAACGCCTATGCGTACAATACCAAGGGCGAGTACTATCCCGGCTTCGGCTCCAACTTCAAGAACAAGTGGCAGGAGATCGGCCAGCAGAACCGCAACGAGTTTGCTCAGGCGCAGAAGGATTTCTGGCAGACGACACAGTATACCCAGCTGATCAGCAATGTAAAAGCGCTGTTTCCCGGCTTCGATATGGGCAACTACTCTGTTGCGCTCCAAAATGTGTTCTGGAGCCGCAGCGTCCACCACGGCGTCGGCGTGATCTCCGGCGCCAACAGCAGCGACGGAAAGAGCGGCGCTACCGGCGTTATCTACCGCGCCTTTACCTCTCTGGGCGGCTTCAAGAACCAGAGCGAGGCGGAGCTGATCGCAGCCATCTATGCCGAGTGCAGCCGCCTGGATCCCAACGGCAAGTACGAAAAGGACAACATGGAGACGCTGACCGCCAAGAAGTACGGCATTTATGGGCGCTCCATGGCGTACTTCAATGTCAACGGCGGCGGCGTGCAAACCGCCGTATACAGCCGTCTGCATGTGAATGAGCCCGCAGATGCGCTGGTGATGCGGTATCAGAACATCTCTCCCACGATTCCGGAAGGCCGCTGCACGCTGCGGTATTACGCAGAACAGTCTTTCGGTATGGCCATCGGCAGTGATGCGTTGGCCACCGGCAGCAGCATCACTGCACTGACGCTAACCTACTACAATAACGGCAGGTACACCATAACCAATGACCAGGGGAAGCGCCTGGCCGCTTCCAACGGGGCCTTGGTGCTGCAGGACCCGTCTGCATCCTCTAATCAGCTCTGGACGATCGCCGTCAGCGGCGGCGGGTATACGTTGTATAACTGCGGTGCCGGGCGCTATCTAACGCTGGAAAAAGCGACCAGCACCACAGAGGATACCACTGCGCGGGATGAGATAGTGAACAATATCCTTGGCACGATCAACGGCGAGGAGGGGTATTCACTTACTGAGGAAGAAGAAACGGCTTTCTGGAAAGCCCTTGAGAAAGAGGTAGAGGTCCTCACGACCGCGCACTTGGAGGGCAAAGATGCGTCTGAGGTCGAAAAAGATTTGGCCGAGCTGGAGAAGGTCAACCAAGACATCGTTAAATTGATCGACAGCATCCCCGCTAATGAAAAGCCTACAACGGAACAGCTGGAGCAGCTGCAGGCGCTGGAAGCGAAGTATGAAGAGCTCATCAAGTCCTTTACAGGGAAGAGCTATTCAGAGATACTGGAGTCCGTGGCAGTGCAAATGGCGAATAACAAGCTGGCCGCAGAGGGAAAGGCCCCCACTTCCACCACGGTCAACACCTATAAAATCACGTTAACCGACAAGGCCGCGGACGCTGCGATCTGGGCGCAGCAGGGCTTGCCCGGCAAGGACGGCTGGACGCTGTCCGGTCTGTTCTATCCCGGCTGCACAGATTCCGATGCCATCGGCGGCAAGATCACCCACAATCTTACAGAAGGCAACTCCTCCTTCCCGCTGCGAGGGGTCATCTCCCATCCCAAGGGAATAACCTCTGTTACGGTGGAGGTCAAGGGCAGCTCTTCCACGGGCTTCTCCGCGTCCACCAATTGCTCCGGTACTTGGTTCGACCTGTGGACGCTGGATGGACGCTGCACCTTCAGCAAGCTGGCGCAGGGCAGCTATACGCTGACCATCCGCGCCACCAATGCCGTGGATAACAAGTCCGAAACACTGCTGTCGGTACCGTTCACTGTGGGCGCCAAGGACAGCAGTTCCACGCCCTCACTGGCCAAGGAAGAGTATACCGTCACGTTTGTGAACGGCAGCACCCGCACCACCAAGGTCTATAAGCTGGGTGCCACCTACGGCGATCTCCCCACAGTCAGCGGCGAAGGCTTCCAGGGCTGGTTTATGGATGACGGTACGGAGGTATTCTCCACCTCCATCGTGGCCGCACAGGACCACACGATCACCGCAAAATTCGGCGATCTGTACACGGTCACGTTCATATCTGACGGAACCACCGTCAAGTCCACGCGCCTTGGCAGCGGCAGCCTGATCACCGCCCCGGCAAATCCGGTCAAGGCAGCTGACAAGAGCTATACCTATAGCTTCAGCTATTGGGCAGACGCCAGCGGGAAGATTTTCGTTCCCGGCGCTACCTATGTGGATAAAGCCAACGTCACCTACACCGCCGTCTTTACCAAGACGCCTGTCTCGACCGGTGGCAACACCGGCGGCAACACGGGTGGAAACACCGGTGGAAATACCGGCGGCAACACGCCCGCCCCCTCCGGCAACTATCTGACCGGCGTGTCCCCCAACACCTCTGTCTCCTCGCTGAGCAGCGCGGGCTACACCGTGTATAACGGCAGCAGCAAGGTGACCTCCGGCGTGGTGGGCACCGGCATGACCGCCGTCAGCAGCAGCACCACCGTG
This sequence comes from uncultured Oscillospiraceae bacterium, assembly GCA_934623575.1. Lineage (GTDB taxonomy): Bacteria > Bacillota > Clostridia > Oscillospirales > Oscillospiraceae > Vescimonas. The sequence goes on along the minus strand of CAKTVL010000011.1, from coordinate 2,918 downwards.
ACCATCGTGGTCACCGGCGATGTCAGCGGCGACGGCAAGGTCACCATCACCGACGTGGTCAAGCTGCAGCGCTCCGTGGTTGGCTCCGTCTCGCTGAACGGCGCGTATGCCAAGGCGGCGGACATCAACGGCGACGGCAAGGTCACCATCACCGACGTGGTCCAGGCGGCACAGGTCACCGTGGGCCAGCGCACCATCGGCTGAGGAGGTAACACCCGATGAAAAACAAACTCTTTCGCGCCGCAGCCTCCGCGCTGCTGACGCTTCTGCTGGTGGTCACGCTGCTGCCCCAGACGGCGCACGCCGCCGGAGCCAGTCTCACCGGCACCGCCACGCTGCAGGCGGGAGACACCGTCACCCTGACGCTGTCCGTCCCCAACAAGGTCTATGGTCTCACCGCCGACCTGAGCTACAGCAGCAACCTGTCCTTTACCAACTACAACTGCTCCGTCAGCGGCTGGAGCATCGTGGTCAACAACAACAAATTCAGCGTATACGGCACGTCCAGCTCCAGCGGCGGCGTGGTCACCGTCAAAATGAAGGTGTCCGGCAGCGCCAAGGAGGGCGATGCCCTGACCGCCACGTTTTCCAACATCGTGGTGTCCGACGGCAACAGCGATACTGACCTGGGCAGCGCCAGCTGGTCCGGCAAGGTGGGCGCGGCCCCCAGCAGCAACTGCAACCTCAGCTCCCTCAGCTGCTCCAACGCCACGCTGAGCCCGTCCTTTTCCAGCGGCACCACCTATTACACCTGCACGGTGCCCTATGCGGTCAGCTCGCTGGACCTGAACTACAAAAAGGCGGACAACAGCGCCAGCGTCTCCGTCAGCGGCAATGAGCTGGCCGTGGGCGCCAACACCATCACCATCAAGGTCACCGCGGCCAGCGGCGCCACCAAGAGCTATGTGATCGACGCCACCCGTCAGCAGGACCCCAACTACAAGCCCTCCACGGACGCCACGCTGTCCACCCTGACGCTGGAAGGCGCCACCCTGTCCCCCACCTTCAGCGCGGCCGTGACGGACTATATTGCCTATGTTCCGTATGAGGCCAGGCAGGTGACAGTGGCCGCCGCGGCCAAGGACGAGAAGGCCCAGGGCGTCACCGGCACCGGCGACGTGAAGCTGTCCGCCACCGAGAGCGAAACGGTCATCACCGTCACCGGCACCGCCGAGGATGGCAAGACCAAGCAGAACTACACCATCCATGTGCTGCGGATGCCCGCCTATACCGGCATCATCCCCACGGTGGAGGTCATCGACCCGGAGACCATCCCGGAGATACCGCCGCTGGAGATCCCCGGGACCCTTGTGCTGCCGGTGCTGGGCGAGGTCAAGACCACCTATGTGGCCATCGCGGTGGCGGTGCTGCTGGTGTTCGTGCTGTTCCTGCTGGGCTTCCTGATCGGCCGCGGCCATGTGGGCAGCGACGACTACGACGACGAGCCGCAGCCGCCCCGTCCCGACCGGGAAACGCCTGCGCTGGAGCACCATCACACCAGCCGCGTGCCCCGTCTGGTGCCCCGGCAGGAGGAGGCCCCGGAGGAGCCGAAGGCCGAAAAGGCGACGCGGACTGCAACGTGGAACGACGCAGAACAGGCGAGAAACGACGTAAGAACGGCGGAGAAAGCACCGGCATCCGCTCCGGAGCGCGCGTCTGACGCGCCGGCAGCGCGCAGCGCCAAGGACGAGCCCACCGAGGACGACGAGAACCAGGTGCGCACCATGTCTCTGGACGACCTGCTGGACGACATCCATAATATGTAACCTGTAATGATAGAGCAAGCCCTCCGGCATCACCGGAGGGCTTGCTTTTTGCGCCGATGAAAAGGACGATCCTGAGCGCGGGAGGCAGACTAAGGAGACGGCTCAGACGACATACTCAAACAGCCTATAATCCGTCCAGCCGGTGTCCTCGTAGAACATGTTTATGGTGCCGCGATAGACGAACCCCATTCTGGTGTAGGCCTTTTCCGCGGGGATGTTGCCGCCCAGAACGTCCAGCCGAATGGTTTTGATATCCTTCTCCCATCCGGGTTTGTACTCTGCGTTCTCCATGGCGTCGATCAGTGAATAGTAAAAATCTCTGACGCGGGTATAGTCGTCATTAGCGGCTGCTCGGACAGCAAGCATAGCAGGTCCTCCTAAAAAATTTTTCATCGTGCGTTGTAAGCGATCAGAAACATGCCGAGAAAAAAGCCTCCCGGCGGGTCATTTTTCGATGGTGTCGCCGTCCAGAGCCTTCCAGCCGAAGCGTATGACGGAGATGAGGATAGAGACGATGGCGATGGTCTCGTTCAGCACACCGCCCCAGGACTTGACCAGCACGTCGTACAGGAGCATGCAGGGGGAGTTGACCGCCAGATTCGCCAGGCGGATATTTTTGGCGTTGTTGGTCCAGTAGCCGATAGTGCTGGCCACGGTGCCGGCCACGGGCAGAAGGCTGCTCCAGCCGTTCCAGGTGAACAGCGCGGCGGTCAGGGACAGCGCGGAAAAGACCACCACCCAGCCCTTCCAGCGGATGACCTTGCAGTCGTTGTACCTCGTCAGCATGATGTTGCGGGTGATATTGACCAGCAGGCTCAGGCAGCCGCTGAGCGCACCCAGCAGGATGAACTGCACGCTGAAGGTCAGGCAGCCCAGCGTCTGCAGGACGAATAGGGAGCGATTGGTCTTTGTCTGGAAGGAGAGGAAAAAGAAGAGCACACCCAGAAAGCCGATGGCCTGTGTTACAATCTCGCGCATTTCTCTGTCCTACCTCCAACTGTGTAAAATGGAATCAAGCCGCCATTCATCTCCTCGAACACGATTTCCATCACTCCGGCAGATGCAGCAGCGACTCGGCGCAGACAGCGGCGGGATTGCCGGCAAACACATGGTCGGTAAAGGCGTCGATGACATATTGCTTCATGGTTTTGG
>CAKTVL010000010.1 GCA_934623575.1 uncultured Oscillospiraceae bacterium | reverse complement strand
GGTAGCGCCAACACAAAGAACCACGACAGCTGTCGTGGTTCTTTGCTTTTTGTTGACAAATTTCTGCTGCACTGGTATGCTGGTGTAAAATAGCACAGAGACTTCGGGGGGAGCGTTAAATGGCACAAATTCGGCGGACAATGTGGATGCCCTCCTTTTTGACCTGTCACGTTGAGCGCATGCTGCAAAGGCGGGCGAGGGAGGGATATAAGCTTGTGTCTGTGGAAAGTGAAATGGGGCTATATACGTTTTCCTTTGAAAGTGCGGTTCCGCAGGCAGCACGCTTCTATGTATACAAACAGGATGACCTCAAAAGATGGGGGGCATATGGGGTATCTCCGGCATGCAGTGCCAAGGAGGAGATGGGACCCTATTGCGAAGAGATGCTGGAGTGTGACGGCTTCTCTTTCGTGGGCAGAATACGTGAGGATGTGCCGGACGGTGTGCTCCGTGACGCAGTGGCGAAGCGAATGAAGAATACCGCCAGATATCACATGGAATGTTTTGTGGTTTGGATCATACTTCCGATTGCCATTCAAATTGTGAATCTCTTGTCAAATACGCCGTGGCGATGGTGGAATACGGCTGTCGGTGTCCTGCTTATGGGCGCGATCTATTTATATCATCTGATTGCGGCAGCCGTTAGCTTCTTTTGGGGGAGGGCGGCATGAGCAGACTTTATATTCCGTCTCCTCGGAAAGATTCGCTTTTGGCCATTAAAAGACATTACAGGCGACGGTCTCGGTAGTGCTTTGGCAAAATAGCGCTAAATAATGCCGTAGATGTAGAGGTAGAGTATGTCACTATATCAAATTCTTAGAATACTTGTCAGCATCGGCATTGCAGGTGCCTTTTTCCTCCTTTTCAGAAAAAAACTCCGCCGGAAAATGCTGTATATCGTCGCAGCCGTCTTGCTTATCTTGTCTGATATTGCTTTGTGTGAACTGCCTGTGGAGAATGCGTTTGTGACCTTCGCGTCTCCTGAATCAGCTGCGCAGTATGTAGGCATCGACCACGTTTCGTATATCATTGATGGAGCAGATACTGGACTGCTGATTTCCGGCGAAACAGGGGAGTATCAGGAGCGGATCTTTCCCAAAGCGCAGGACGGATGGAAGCTGAGCGGTGAGAGCGCCACCCATATTCGCGGATTTTATTCCGGGACAGACGCCGCCATACAGCTGCTTCAGTACAAGGACACCGCTGAATACTATCTGGTGGTTATCTATATGGGTACGCCGCCAGCGCTGTCCGATTCAAATGGAAGCGTGTTTCAACTGCTGCAAGCCGGCGATGGATACACCTCAGACAGCATATTTGCGGCGTATGTGCCACAATACGGCGCCAACTATGCCGTGACGATCAATGGGGAGACCGTGTACCTTTCATGATGCACAGGGCGACGTGACCGGGCTTGTGGCCAGCAGCGGTGCGCAGGTGGTGGCGTACACCTAATGATAATGCCAAAATTAGCTGCAGCCGGTGCATAAGGGAAAGGTGGGCTCATACTAATGAGGAAGTATATTCTTTTCTTTGCTTTTGTGCTTTTGTTCTTTGGCATGCTGGGGCAAAATGTTTTAACTTTTTTGATGGACAAGCTGAGTGAGCAAAGTACGGTTGAAATGTCTGCAGTCGTTTTCAATGTTGGCTGTAATGTCACCGATGAGAATGTATACTGGTCTATCGGTGTCAAGGAGCCAAGCGGAGAATTGCTGATAAATTCCTCGGTTGGAAGATTATTAGATGCAGCGACTATGGAAACATTAGAAGCAGGTCAGACAATAACCTTCCGCATGGATATTTCTACCACTCAACAGTATCGTGAGACAGGACGTGGATATATTGTGGCCTTAAAGGCAGATCATATTATTTTTTCAATCGAAGAATATAACGAAATCATGCGCCAAGTTACCCTTCCTGCGAAAATCGTTGGAATAATCTTTCAAGTATGTCTTTTGCTCCTGTTGATTTATTTGGCTCGGAAATATAAAATAGGGCAGTTTTTCCGAAGAAAAAAAGAGCTGTAATCCAGTCACACGGGAATGGCATGGTTAATCTGTGCCATTCCCGCCTATACCACCAGTTACAGTTACGACGGTCAAACCCTGATCGACGACGGCACATGGAGCTACAGTTGGCAGCACGGCCGCCAGTTGAAGCAGATGTCTCGCCCCGATGCTTCCGGCGACACGGAAATGATCCGCTTCCGCTATGACTCCGGCGGGCACCGAATCGGCAAGGACAGCGGCGTCTACCATGCCAGCTACTCCGGCGGCGAGATCGTCTACGCGGGCGAGACCACGCGGACAAGCTATTCCTACCTTGGCGATACGCTGACGCAGATCAACATTTCTGCACCCACAGGCAATTCGTCCCTGCACTTCACCTACGACGAGCTGGGGCCTATGTCCGTTACCTACAGCTCGTTTGAATTTCCACAAATGTTTTCACGAAGGCATTTGGCCGTAAATCAAGATAAGAAATGGAAAAATTGCAGTTTAAGGCTACGCCATATACGTTTACACTATCGATTCTACTTGTGATCAGCTTTCCCGCAACTTATATGTGTATGCTTATGGCTACCCACGAATCGCTTACAAGTTTTCTGCTGATTAGTGGCGCGCGGCAAATAACGCTGTTTCTGGTAGCCCTCTACTTAATTTTGCTGGCTACACTGTTTGCCATGCGCTATCAGTGGGCAGCTACGGCTGAAATATGTACGGATAAAATGGTATTTCGCGCCTTCTTTACCCGAAGAATACTATACTACCGCGATATCCGTTACGTTGGCATTGACTTTGGCCTATTAAGCGGTAAAAAACAATTTTGGATCTACTTCAGTACTGATCCCATTCCCCACACTTACTATCATAACATACTAAAAGCAGCGCCATCCAAAACGTATATGCGGGTGCAATATTCGAGAGAAGTCTATAGCTTACTTGTTGAAAATACCCCAGCGGAAATCAGCAAGCAATTGAGGAAGAGCTATTCTACTGTTCTTCTGTATAAGCTGGACGACGAAGGATAGTAAGTAATTCTATCTAATTGGGCAGGAGAGTAGGTGAATCCACATGGGAACTTGGGGTACTGCGCTTTATGAAAATGATGTCTCTGCAGATGTACGAACATTTTTTGAGACGCAATTGAGAAGTGGCAAAGCCGGCACAACAATTACACAGGAACTTATGGCACGGTATCAAGATGCGATTGCTGATCCGGAAGATTCCTGCGCTTTTTGGCTCGCCTTAGCTGATACGCAGTGGGATTTTGGACGGCTGGAAGAGAACGTCAAAGACAAAGCGCTGTTTTGCATAGGCTACGCCGAAAGCTCCTTGAACTCGCCCAATTATCTAAAGGGTCCGCGAAAGGCACAGACTGACTGTTTGCTGGCGTTGAAGAAAAAGCTATTGGCCCCTCCGCCTAAGCCAAAACGTATTCGATCGCATTCTCCATATCGCTGCCCATGGAAAGATGGCGACGTTTTTGCATATCAATTGCAGGGACAGCTTGCGGAGACATATCACATGAAGGGCAAATATCTGTACTTTGTCAAGGTTGAATCAAGCAAATGGTATCCTGGACACATCGTGCCAAGCGTGTATTTTTACCAAGCTTTGACAGATGAACTGATGTCGCTTGTTGACGTTGAAATGTTGGAATATATGCCGCAGTTTTTTGCGCCGCGTGCATATACGTTAAATCCTTCCAGGAGGCACCTGTACTTATTGACGTTACTAAGCGACACAGCAGATGCTGTTCCGCTTGAGCAGCTCACACATATCGGAACATTGAAAGAGGTAAGAAGAATCGAAAATGAAGATCTATCGCCTTACCCTGTGAAGTGGGCGGATTTTGAGGAGTACATCATTGCAAACATACAAAACTGGCTGCATATTTGATTTGGATTCAGTGTGACGAGCAAATGCGGCTTATTCAAGGGCTGGTGCAGCGTGTCTGCACCAGCACCTAACCGGGCATCTACCACATCAGCTACTCCGGCGGCGAGATCGTCTACGCGGGCGAGACCACGCGGACAAGCTATTCCTACCTTGGCGACACCCAACCAATGACAAAACCCCACTCCCTCTGCCGGAGGGGGTGGGGTTTATGCAAACAGGGTCCAGGGCCAGGCGTCCGGCGGGGGACAGGTGACGTCGATGGGCGCGCCGGTGACGGGATGGGTCAGGGCCAGCCGGGTGGACCACAGCGCCGGGGAGCAGTCGGCCTTGCTGCCGTAGCGGATGTCCCCCAGCAGGGGCAGGCCCCGGGAGGAGAACTGCACCCGGATCTGGTGGGTGCGGCCGGTGTGCAGCCGGACGCGCACCAGGGTCAGGCCGTCCTTTTTGCCTTGAACGACGTAGTGGAGGGACGCCTCGCGGACGCCCTTGCGCATGCGCTTGACCACATAGCTCTTGTTGTGGGCGGCGTCGCGGAACAGCAGGTCGGTCAGCGTGGCCTCGTCCTGCTCCGGCGTGCCCCGCAGCACGGCCAGATACTCCTTGACGATGCGGTGCTCCGCCACGGCGGCGGTGAGCTTGCCGGTGACCTCCCGACGGCGGGAGAACAGCATCACGCCGCCCACCAGACGGTCCAGCCGGTGGACGGTGGCGATATAGTCGCTCTCGCCCAGGGCGCGGTAGTGCGCCCGCAGCAGGGCGGGCATGCAGGCCCCGGCGTCGCTGTCCTCCGACAGCACGCCCACGGGCTTGACGCACAGGACCAGGTACCGGTCCTGGTAGAGGATACGTACAGGCTCCATCTCAGTGACGGCGGCCGCGGTAGGTGTGGTGGCGATACTGGGTGTTGCCGCCCTTGCCGTAGCGGCGGTTGCGGCCGTAGATGCGGAACCACAGTACCAGCGCCACGACCAGCACCAGCAGGGCGATAACGGCGATGCGGGCGGACCGCTGGGAGAAAAATTCGCTGATGGTGTGGCCGGCCAGCAGGAAACGGCTGGCGGACACGTCCGCCACCGCCAACAGGGGCACGGTGACGTAGTCGGTGCCGTTGTAGCTGACGGTGATCTCGCCCAGGCGGTCGCCGGCGGCGATGGGGGCCAGGGCGGGGTCGTTATCCAGGGTGACGGTACGGGTGAGCGCGGAGACGTCAATGTCCTTGGGCAGCATGGCGCTGGCGTCCTCCGCCGGGTGGACGGCCACGGAGCCGACCTCCTTGCTGAGGGAGACCTGCACCTCCTGCACCAGCTCGTTTTTGTCCAGCACCTGCTGGGCGGAGAAATTGTCAAAGCCCCAGTCGAACAGCCGGGCCGTCTCGGTGAAGCTCTCCACGATGTAGCCGGAGCCGTTCTCCTTCTCCACCCGTTCCGCGCCCAGCACCACGCTGATCAGCGTGCGGCTGCCGCGCACGGCGGAGGACACCAGGCACTGGCCGGCGGCGTCGGTGCTGCCGGTCTTGATGCCCTGGGCGCCGGAGTAGAGATAGCCCGCCAGACGCCAGTTGGAGATCAGGGCGTTGGTGCTGTGCAGCACCCGCTCCTCCTCGGTCTTGTTGGTGGGGGGGATCTCGTAGGACTTGGTGTTGACCATGGTCATGAACTCGTCGTATTGCATGGCCTGACGGGTGATGAGATACAGGTCATAGGCGGAGGAATAGTGGCCGGACTGGGTCAGGCCGGTGGTGTTGGCAAAGTGGGTGTTCTGGCAGCCCAGCTCCTGGGCCCGCTGGTTCATGCGCTCCACGAAGCCCTCCACGCTGCCGGCCACCGCCTCGCCCAGGATGTTGCAGGTCTCGTTGGCGGAGATGACCAGCATGCAGTAGAGCAGCTGCTCCACCGTCAGGGTCTCGCCCTCCACGATGTCGGCGGTGCTGCCGTCCTCCGGCAGGCCCCGCAGGGCGCTGGCGGTGGCGGTGATGCTCTGGTCCAGCCGCAGCTCGCCCCGGTCGATAGCCTCGAACACCAGCAGCGCGGACATGATCTTGGTGGTGCTGGCGATGGACAGCTCGTCGTGGCAGTTCTTGTCGTACAGTATCGTCCCGGTCTCGGCCTCCACCAGCAGGGCGGCCTTGGCGCGGATGTCGGGGTCCTCCAGCGCGGAGGCGGGAACGGTGAGCAAGCCGCACAGGGTCAGTGCGGACAAAAAAACAGCGATAAAACGACGTATTTTCATGTGACTTTTTCTCCATGTATGCTATAATATAGGGGGACGGCTCTGCGCGCGACGCGGCGCCGGTATGTCCTGACTCTATTATAAGCAAAAGGGGCGGGGTAGTCAACTGTGGGAAAGCGGATAAAATTGACAAAGACGGATGTGTTCCTGCTGGGGCTGACGGCACTGTTCATGGCGGCCGTGGCCCTGACGTGGCTGCTGTCGCCCCGGCAGACACAGGGCGGCTACGACATCAGCGCCGTGCCCAGCACAGCGACTGCGCCGGAGAGGCTGACGGTGAACATCAACACCGCCGGCGCGGAGGAGCTGGAGAGCCTGCCCGGCATCGGGCCGGTGCTGGCCAGGCGCATCGTGGAGGACCGCGCGGCCAACGGGCCCTTCGGCAGCAGGGACGACCTGCTGCGGGTGGAGGGCATCGGACAGGCCATTCTGGAGGGCATACAAGATTTCATCGTAACGGAGGACGTACAGGAATGAAGATACTGGTGGTAGACGACGAAAAGCTGCTGGTCAAGGGCATGAAGTTCAATCTGGAAAACGAGGGCTATGAGGTGATGACCGCCTACGACGGCGCCGCCGCCGTGGAGCTGGAGAAGAAGGAGAGCTTCGACCTGATCGTTATGGACGTGATGATGCCCGGCCTGTCCGGCAGCGACGCCTGCATGAAGATACGGGAGTTTTCCGACGTGCCCATCATCATGCTCACCGCCCGCAGTGAGGACAGCGACAAGCTCATGGGCTTTGCCTGCGGCGCCGACGACTATGTGACCAAGCCCTTCAACATTCTGGAGCTGAAGGCCCGCATCCGGGCGCTGCTGCGGCGCTCCATGAGCGGCAGCCAGGCCAGCCAGAGCCGCCAGCGCACGCCGCTGCTGACGGTGGGTGAGCTGAGCCTGGACACGGAGCAGCGGGTGGCCATCCGGGACGGCAAGACCATCGACCTGACCGCCAAGGAATACGACCTGATCGAGCTGCTGATGAAGAACCCCCGGCGGGTGTACAGCCGGGAGAGCCTGATGGACCTGGTGTGGGGCTACTCCTACGCCGGGGATTACCGGACGGTGGATGTCCACATCCGCCGCCTGCGGGAAAAGCTGGAGCCGGACCCCGCCAACCCGGTATACATTATGACAAAGTGGGGAGTTGGTTACTATTTTAAGGGAGAAGAGCAGCCCACCGTGTGACACGGCGGCGCAGTGTACCGATACGCCCCAGGCGCAGAGCTTCTGGCAGCGCCTGCGCCCCGCCATGCGCAAAATGCGGGGCAAGGCGACCCTGCAGCTGAAGTTCAGCTTAAGCTATATCCTGGTCATCGCGGCGGTGCTGATCCTGCTGAACTCCTATCCGCTGCTGGTGAGCCAGAACCTGATGGTGACCTCCAACCAGAACAACCTGCGGAGCACCACCAAGGTCATCGAGTCGGCGCTGATGGGGCTGGAAAAGCTCACCAAGGAGAACGTACAGACGGCGCTGGAGGGCCTGGACGAGTCCGGCGCCACCCGCATGATGGTGACGGACAGCACGGGACTGGTGCTGTATGACACCCGGCAGGACAGCAGCGCCGTGGGCGAGTACGCCCTGTATTCCGTGGTGGCCGTGGCCCTGCGGGGCCAGGACGCCAGCTATTGCAGCTATGACGGCACGGCCTTCCTCAGCCGCGTGGCCACGCCGGTGGTGTATCACAACCAGATCGTGGGCGCGGTGTACGCCTACGATTACGACACGGAGCAGGCCCAGCTGCTGGAGAGCTTCCGCCACAACCTGCTGATCATCTCCCTGCTGATCGCCCTGCTGGTGGCCGGCTTGAGCATCGTGCTCAGCCGCATGCTCACCCGCCAGATCAGCGGCCTGCTGCAGGCCATCCGCAACGTCCGGGAGGGCGCGTACAGCCACCGGGCGGACGCCAGCGGCACCGACGAGATCGCTCAGATCGCCGCGGAGTTCAACAGCCTTACCGACCGGCTGCAGACCACCGAGAACGCCCGGCGGCGCTTTGTCTCCGACGCCAGCCACGAGCTGAAAACGCCCCTGGCCGGCATCCGGCTGCTGACGGACTCCATCCTCCAGACCGACCACATGGACCAGGAGACCACCAAGGAGTTCGTCACCGACATCGGCCGCGAGGCCGAGCGCCTCAGCCGCATCACCGAGAACCTGCTGCGCCTGACGCGGCTGGACAGCGGCGTGGTGCAGCAGCCCTACCCCGTGGCGGTGGGGCCGGTGCTGGAGCGGGTGGAGCGCATGCTCACCATGGTGGCCCAGGAGAAGGGCGTCACCGTATCCGGCGCGGCGGACGAGGACGCCGTGGCCCTGGCCACCGACGACGATGTACATCAGATCCTCTACAACCTGATGGAGAACGCCATCAAGTACTCCGCCCCGTCGGAGGGCTTCGTCCGGGCGGAGGCCCATGTGGACGGGGACAGGGTGGTGCTCACCGTCAGCGACAACGGCATCGGCATCCCCGACGAGGACCTGCCCCATATCTTCGACCGCTTTTACCGGGTGGATAAAATGCGCTCCCGGGAGGTGGGCGGCACCGGCCTGGGCCTGTCCATCGTGAAGGATACCATCGAGAACCGCGGCGGCACCATCGCCGCCGACCACGGCCCGGACGGCGTGGGCACGGTGTTCACCGTGCGTCTGCCGCTGGCGGAGAGGGGGGAGGAGGCATGAGAAAGCGCGCATTGGCTCTGCTGGCGGCGCTGGCCCTGTGCCTGGCCCTGTGCGCCTGCGGCGGCGACGGCCAGACGCCGGACGCCGTGGCCAGCCTGCGGCTTTACTGCCCCGCCGACCTCAGCGAGCAGAACAAGTCCGCAGGCGGCGGTGACGCCGTCATCGGCATCCCCATCCCCTGGACCGAGATCGCCGCCGAGGACCGCGGCCGCCAGCAGCAGGCTCAGTACATCATGGAACTGCTGCTGGGCGCCTGCACGGCGGAGGACTTCCGTCCCCCCATGCCCACCGGCACGCGGCTGCTCAGCTGCACCGTCACCGGCGGCACGGTGTCGGTGGACCTCAGCAGCGAGTACGACCAGCTGATCGGCATCGACCGCACCATCGCCGACTACTGCATCACCCTGTCGCTGATGCAGCTGGACGGCATCTACGCCGTGCGCCTGACGGTGGACGGCAAGCTGCCGGCGGACCGCCCCGGCGAGGTCTACACCTCCGAGGAGGTGCTGCTGACCAGCCCGGAGGATGTGGTGCGCACCGTCAAGGTGCAGCTGTATTTCCCCAACAGCGCCGGCGAGCTGGTGGGCGAGGAGCGCCGCCTCACCGTCTACGAGGGCGAGACCGTGGCCCAGGCCGTGGTCAAGGCCCTGGCCGAGCGCCCGCTGGACAGCTACGCCGACCTGTACCCCCTGCTGCCGGAGGGCTTCACGGCCCTCAGCGCCAGCACGGACGAGGGGATATGCTACCTGAACCTGCCCAGCAGCGTGGTGTCGCTGCTGCCGGACAGCGCCGACGCCCAGACCCGCATGATCCAGGGCCTGGTGGACTCCCTGTGCTCCCTGGAGGAGGTCACGCAGGTGCAGCTGATGCTGGACGGCGAGTACCAGCTGATGCTGGGCAGCGTGCCCATCAGCCGCCCCATCCTGCCCACGGACGGCGCACAAGCCACCGCGGAATAGTCGCTGACAGCCGGACTTTTGCACAAAAAGTCCGGCTGTTTTTGCACTTTTCAGCCAAAAAAGGAGTATTCCCTCCCTGCATATTGTTTTGCCTGACACAAAATGGTATAAGTTAGGTATCATACGGAGCGGACAGGGGGTATACCCCCGAAACCGTTTCAGCGCCGCTGAAACGACCCCCTTGCCCGCGGAAAAGGAGAGAGGAATTATGAAAAAAGCACTCAGCCTCCTGCTGGCGCTGGTACTCACCCTGTCCCTCTGTACCCCCGTCTGGGCGGAGAATGAAGGGGGCGATGGAGTAGAGGCCGGTGCGGCAGCGAGCAACGGCACCGATTCGCTGAACATAATGGGGCCGCTTGAGGACAGCAACGCCATTTCTGCAAAGGAGTTTTTGGAGAGCATTCACTCGTTTACATACGGAGATAAGACGGGGTATTATGCGTTTAATTGGAACGGCCCCAGTCCAACGCAGGGCGAGTATCATGTGTGTGCCACTGATGATGTGAACACGCCGATTCAGAACTGGACAGATTGCGGAGCGATAGCTGCGCCAAACTTCCAGCACTATGCAAAAGATTCTCTGCAGTATGCGACGGCAGTGGCACTGCGCCACGATTGGGGCAAACTGAACAACACTGCGTCCGAGGATGTTTGCCGGGATACGGAGATCTGGTGGCTGATAGAAATGATCGCCCTGGAGACGGAGGAGTACGGTGAGCAGGACATGGCTGCGGCAAAAGAGTTTCTGGATACAGCGAATCTCGGATTTGATGATGGCAGCGCCACGATCGTGCTGCAGGGCAGCTTTGATTCTTTCCTCGATACGTATTGGAGCCTTGATGGGAGTGTCTGTGCGGCGCTCCAGCGTGCAGGCGCGCGTGAAGTAACATTTGACAACGGAAAGTTTACCTACAATTTTATGCAGCTACTGTTCCGCACGCTGAGTAAGCAGCAGGCCGGAGGCGGCGGTCTGGGCTTTGACGAGGAGACAGAGGAGCTTCACAAGGCTGGTTTTAAAGCGCCCGAAGATGTCGAGTTTGTTTTCCCGGAGGGCTTGGAGAGAGGAAAAGACTACGAGTACAGCTACGACGCTGGAACAGGCGACCTGCGCATCACGCTCCTTAAGTACAACGACGGGGAGAACTGGGTGACCGCTGCAGATAAACTGACGGCAGACAGGAAAGGCCTGGATATGCACATCATTGTCTACGCCAAAGACGAAGAGGTGCATGTCACCACGCTTAACGGCAATGGCGGCTTTGAGTCGTTGATGCAGTTGGACAAGGTGACGAACGCAGACGGAATATATAATGCGGGAAATAGCAAGCGCGCCACCAGCGGCGGTGCCAATATCGCCAGTATAAACCGGACGGGGGGACAGGTGACGATCATCCCCACGGCGGATATGAACCATCATCGCTTTGCAGTGGTGTGGGGAAAAGAGGACGGAACGATCACCAGGCGTGAGCTGGTGAATGTCTATATTGAACTGCAGGAAACCTTTACCGTCACGGCAAAGGCTCTGGCATTGATGCCGATCCCCGGTGAACGGATAAAGGCTGGCTATACACAGAAAATCGCTGCCTCGGAGTGGTCGGCGGAATTTGAGAATGGAAAAATCGTGCTGACGGCGCTTAAGGGGATCCGCTATTCGGGCGATGAGACCACACTGGGACAGCTGGATTGGACAAAAATGGCGCCGGACGGCTATGAGCTGGAAAGCTGGCGAAGGGGAGACGCCGGCAGCAGCTCGGGCCCCGTCGCGAACATCTGGGATTGGCCCAACAAGAGTCAGAGCGGCTTCAGTCAGCTTTTTGAGGTGACCTGGAAAAACAAAAACGACAGCAGCGACAGAATGCGGCAGACGCTGGAGGTGCTGCAGACCGACGGCAAACCCAGCTATGCAAAGGTCGGGGAGGGCAGCATAACCGGCAAGGCTCCCGAGACCATGGGCATAGACACCGCGAAGCTCAGCAAAGCGGGGATCACGGTCACCTATGACCAGAAGCTGGGATATTTCCACACTTCCTTTGCGGATGGCGTTCTCCCGGATTATGACACGCTGGTCAACACCATGATTACCCTGGAAGCGCCCGAGGGAACAGTGTACTTCACCCGCAATAATGAGGACGGCAACCGTGATCCGCGCGCAGGCGGTGCTGAGGACGTGGAACGGACAATGCGGCTGCTGCGGGAGAGTAAGGACCGTTTTTATCTTAACGGCGGCTATGAAGAAGTGAGAGCGCGGTCCCTGCCGATCATGCTGCCGCAGGAGCTCAGCCTTGATGGCATCGATATATGTGTTTCCCGAACAAACAACTATCGCGCCGTGGTCGTTGCCTGGTGGGGCGAAAACAACAAGCTGCTTGGTATCAGCTATGTATACGGCCAGAACGATGATCTGGTGCTCCGCACGACATCAAAGAGCGTACAAAAGCTGGAAGACATTGCTAAAAACGAGACCAAGCCCATGGTGGTTGGCGCGGAGAATATGGAGCTGATCTGCGACCGCTATCCGCAGACGGAGAACAGCAACAGCACGCAATATTTTGAGTTTACGCTGCTGAATGACCAGCTGAAAGAAAAGGACAAGACGATCTGCATCCCGTATTCCTATTTTGGCCTGGACTATGAGCGCGACATAAAGGGCAAGACAGACCTGCCGAACATCGTTGTGCATCACTACGATGAAAGGCATAACCAGTATGAGGGCGAAAAGGGCGAGTTTTTCGGCACCTATGAACCGCAGGGCATCGTTTTCAAGACAAAGACGTTTTCTCCCTTTACCGTGTCTCTGGTTGAAGAGGGCGGTGGACAGGAAGAGCCTGTGAAGCCCTCCCCCTCCCACTACTACTATTACACCTCCACCACCACCTCCAAGGACAGCCCCACCACCTTCGACCCCGGTGTAGCGCTGTATGTGGGCCTGACCCTGACCTCCGCCACCGGTCTGGCCTGGCTGGGCAGGAAGAAGCACTGACCCCAAGCGCACAATACCAAAAGTCCCCCGGATCCGCCGGGGGACTTTTTCTCAATTTTGCCCTGCGGTGCATTTCCTCCGCCGGGGGACTTTTTCTCGTGTTCCCCCGCCGTAGGCGGGGGGCCGCCAAAAAAACTCCCCGTGTCCCCCGCCGTAGGCGGAGGCCTCCCCCCAAAAAACTCCCCGTGTCCCCCGCCGTAGGCGGGGGACACTATTTTTCATTTGACTATTGCAAAATCGCGAGAATATGGTATCATACCCACGAGCGCCGCACTCTGCTGGACGGAGGCGGCAGCAGGAGGTAAAAATATGAATAACGAAACGAAGCACGGCAAGTATTCCGTGCAGGACCTGGTGCGCATTTCGGTGCTGGTGGCCATCATGCTGCTGCTGGAGATCACCGGACTGGGCATGATCAAGACCGCCGGCCTGGAGATCACCATCCTGATGGTCCCGGTCATCGTGGGCGCCATCGTCATGGGCCCGGCCAGCGGTGCCATTCTGGGCGGCGTGTTCGGCTGCATCAGCTTCTGGGAGTGCTTCGGCAAGAGCGCCTTCGGCGCGGTGCTGCTGGGCATCAACCCGGTCAGCACCTTTTTTGTCTGCGTCCCCACCCGTATTCTGGCGGGCTGGCTGTGCGGCGTGGCCTTCAAGGGCCTGAACAAGCTGGATAAGTCCAATCTCTGGTCCTTCGGCGCGGCGGGCCTCATCGGCGCCCTGTGCAACACCGCGCTGTTTATGACCACCCTCTGCCTGTGCTTCTACCACACGGAGTTCATCCAGGGCTTCGTGCAGCAGCTGGGCAGCGCCAACCCCTTCCTGTTCGTCCTGGCCTTCGTGGGCATCAACGGCCTCATCGAGGGCGTGGTCTGCCTGATCGCCGGCGCGGCCATCGCCAAGGCGGTGCTGTACAGCCGCGGCAAGCTGGCCGTGCGCCGCACCAACGCGTAAGACAGGGGGCGAGGGCATGCTGCTGGCATTGGATGTGGGCAACACCAATATCGTTGTGGGCCTGCTGGAGGGCCGCGACGTCCGCCGTACCTTCCGTCTGGCCACCCGGCGGGAAAGCACCACCGGCGACTACGCCGTGGCGCTGAGCCAGCTGCTGGAGCTGGCGGACATCGACCGCCGCACCCTGGAGCAGATCATCATCTCCTCCGTGGTGCCGCCGGTGACCCGCGCCCTCACCGGCGCGGCGCAGCTGCTCACCGGCAAGGCGCCACTGGTGGTGGGCCAGAACGTCCGCTGCGATCTCCCGGTGCGCATCCGCCAGCCGGAGACCCTGGCCGCGGACCTGGTGTCCGCCGCCGTGGGCGCGCTGGACCTGTTCCGCCCGCCGCTGCTGCTGATCGACATGGGCACCGCCACCACCGTCTCCGTGCTGGACGAGACCGGCGCCTTCCGCGGCGGGGCCATCCTGCCGGGGGCCAACCTGGCGCTGTCCTCCCTGTCCGGCGGCACGGCGCTGCTGCCGGACATCCCCCTGGCCGTGCCCGAGAGGGCCATCGGCGACGACACCCTCACCTGTATGCAGAGCGGCTGCGTCCTTGGCTCCGCCCTGCTGCTGGACGGCCTCATCGACCGCATGGAATCCGAGCTGGGGCAGCAGGCCACCATCGTGGCCACCGGCGGCATCGCCCCGGTGATCGCCCCAGCCTGCCGCCATGAGATGCACATGGCCTCGGACCTGATCCTCCGCGGCCTGGCCGTCCTCTACGAACAGAACAAGTGACCCTCGCAAAAAAAACGCTCCCCTCCCGGGGAGCGTTTTTTCACTTGCCGCAGGCGCTTCTCTGCGCCTTACTTCTTGTTGACGATCTCCATGAACTCCTCGCCGGTGATGGTCTCCTTCTCATACAGGAAGGCCGCCAGCTCGTCCAGCTTGGCGCGGTTTTCGCTGAGGATGCGCAGCGCCTTCTCGTGCTGCTGCTTCACCAGCGCCACCACCTGCTGGTCGATCTGGGTCTGGGTGTCGGCGGAGCAGGCCAGGGACGTGTCGCCGCCCAGATACTGGTTGGTGACGGTCTCCATGGCCACCATGTCGAAGTCCTTGCTCATGCCGTAGCGGGTGATCATGGCCCGGGCCAGCTTGGTGGCCTGCTCGATGTCGTTGCTGGCGCCGGTGGTGATGGAGCCGAACACCGTCTCCTCGGCGGCGCGGCCGCCGGTGAGGGTGGCGATCTTGTTCTCCATCTCCTCCTGGGTCATCAGGTAGTGGTTGCCCTCCTCCACCTGCATGGTGTAGCCCAGTGCGCCGGAGGTGCGGGGCACAATGGTGATCTTCTGCACCGGGGCGGAGTGGCTTTGCAGCGCCGCCACCAGCGCGTGGCCGATCTCGTGGTAGGACACGATTTTCTTCTCGTGGTCGGTCATGATGGCGTTCTTCTTCTGATAGCCCGCGATGACCACCTCGATGCTCTCCTCCAGATCGGCCTGGGTCGCAAAGCGCCTGCCGTCCCGGACGGCGCGCAGCGCCGCCTCGTTGACGATGTTGGCCAGCTCCGCGCCGGAAGCGCCGGAGGCCATCCGCGCCACCTTGTTGAAATCCACGTCCTCGGCGATCTTGATCTTTTTAGCGTGTACCTTCAATATGGCCTCGCGCCCCAGCAGGTCGGGCAGCTCCACCGGCACGCGGCGGTCGAAGCGCCCCGGACGGGTCAGCGCCGGGTCAAGGGACTCCGGACGGTTGGTGGCCGCCAGAATGATGACGCCGTTGCTGCTGTCGAAGCCGTCCATCTCGGTGAGCAGCTGGTTCAGGGTCTGCTCCCGCTCGTCGTTGCCGCCGTACTGGCCGCCGCTGCGCTTCTGGCCGATGGCGTCGATCTCGTCGATGAACACGATGCAGGGGGCCTTCTCCTTGGCCTGACTGAACAGGTCGCGGACCTTGCTGGCGCCCATGCCCACGAACATCTCCACGAATTCCGAGCCGGACATGGAGAAGAAGGGCACGTTGGCCTCGCCGGCCACGGCCTTGGCCAGCATGGTCTTGCCGGTGCCCGGAGGGCCTACCAGCAGGATGCCCTTGGGCATGGAGGCACCGATCTCCTTATACTTGGTGGGGTCGTGGAGGTAGTTGACCACCTCCTGCAAATTCTCCTTGGCCTCATCCTCACCGGCCACGTCGGCGAACTTGATGCCCTCCGCGGACTTGACATAGACCTTGGCGTTGGACTTGCCCATGTTGAACATCATGGAGTTGCTGCCGCCGCCCATTTTCTTCATCATGCTGCGGGAGATCAGCTGCCCGATGGCGATGAAGAGCACCAGCGGCAGCACCCAGCCCAGAATATCCACCAGCAGAGAGGTCTGCTCGATCTCCTCGCCGGTGGTGGAGATACCGGCGTCCAGCAGCCGCTGCACCAGCTCGTCGTCGGGGACGATGGCGGTCTTATACACCGCGCCGTCGTCCTTGCCGGTGAACAGGATGCGGTTGCTCTGCTGCTGGATCTCCACCTGATCGATCTCTTTCTTCTCGGTCATGGTCACGAAGGTGTTATAGTCCACCTCCTTGATCTGGTGCTCCGCCAGCCAGGGCATGGCCAGCAGGTTGAACAGCAGCACCACCAGCATCACGATCATGTAGTAGTAGATGAGTGGCTTCTTGGGGGATTTTACCTCGTTCATACGATGCCTCCTTACATGCATAAAATGCATCATTTTAATAGGTCATCCTACCACGTTTTGCCCGAAGTGTCTATAAGCAAATAGCGGAAAACTGTGAAAAACCCCACTCTGCCGGTGCGGAGCGGGGTAAAATTCACGGTATCGACACAATTACAGCGCCTCGAAGGCCCGGCAGCCGCCCCGGCGCAGCCAGCCGCGCAGCGCCAGTGCCAGCGCCGCCGTCAGCACAGACCAGGTCAGCAGGTACCAGACCGCGCCCAGCTGCGCGCCTACGAACAGATACAGCGCGCCCACCACGGCGGCGTATACCCACCCGGCCATCATGGCCAGCAGCACCGTCAGCCGCTGCTTGATCACGGTGATCTCGTTGGTCCACACCAGGTTGGAGCGCTTCAGGTCCAGCAGCAGGCAGAATTCCGCCGACAGCCACACGAACAGCAGCGGCATCACCACGCACAGCAGCGCCAGCGGCAGGGCGGGGCGCAGCACCAGCACCGCGCACACGCAGCAGACCACCGTGGGCACCGCGGTGGTCAGTATCTGCACCAGCAGCTTGGCGCGCAGCACCTGCCAGGTGTCCACCGGCAGGGAGCGGACCAGCCACAGGTTCTTGCCCTCCAGCGACACGGCGGAGGCCGCCATGTCGTTCATGGAGCTGACCAGGCACACGGCGGCGCACAGCAGCACCGCGGCGATGCCGGTGGCCTGGGGGCCGAAGGCACTGCCCAGCACCTGGGTCAGCACGTCGGCCTTCACCAGCAGTAGTACGCCCAAGATGAGCAGCATCACCGTGCCCAGCCCGCAGTTGAGCATATAGTTGGGGCTGGAGGTGAACCGCCCGAACTCCCGCCGCAGAAGGGCGGCGGGTACACCGGCGGCCTTCACGGCCTTCTCCCGGTACACCGCCTTGGCGCCGCCGTTGTTGGCGGTGGCGATGGACAGGAACGTCCGGCTCAGCAGCAGGTAGGTCAGCACGCACAGCGCCGCCGTCACCGCCAGTACCGCCGCGATGGCCAGATAGTCGCCGGTGCCCACGCGTCCCAGCAGATACAGGGGATACGCGCTGCCGCGGATGGCCTCGCCCACCTGGTCCAGGTGCAGCAGCAGGTCCTCGATCAGCTCGTTGGCCCGGAAGCACACCACATAGTACAGTCCGAAGAATACCAGCGCCAGCAGCGTGGTCAGGATGTTCTTGTGCCTCAGCTTGCTGTGTATCTTGGCCACCACCCAGCCCAGCAGGCAGGACAGCACCAGCGTCACCAGCGACACCGCCAGCACCAGCGCGAGGCCGCCCACCACCGCGCCCACCGTCACGGGGCACAGCACCCAGTATACGATGACGCAGGGCAGCAGGATCACGCCGGAGTACATCAGGCCCATCAGGTACACCCCCAGCAGGCGGGAGACCATGATGGCCCGCACCGGGATAGGCAGCGACAGCAGCAGGTCGTTGTCCTTGGCCTGATACAGCCCGGAGAAGGTGTTGAACACGCTGCCGAACACGCCCAGCAGCAGCCCCACCAGGGCGAACAGCGTAAAATACAGCCAGTCCAGCCCGGCTTCGTGGGCCGCGCCGCACATGGACAGCGCCAGCAGGGCGAACATGCCGCCGATAAGGCCCACCATCAGCACCGCATACAGCACGATAAAGCCGATGGTGGCAGCCTTGGACCGGGGCTTGTTCTTCTTGGCGTCGTAGAAATAGCTGCGGAAGATCTCAAACAGCTGTTTTTTCAGCAGTATTCCTACCATCACTCCGCCTCCAGCTCAAGAAAGACTTCCTCCAGTGAGTCGTCGCCCTTGACCTCCTCCATGGTGCCGGATCGGATGAGCTTTCCGGCCTTGATGATGGCCACCTTGTCGCAGAGCTTCTCCGCCACCTCCAACACATGGGTGGAGAAGAAGATGGCGCCGCCGTTGTCGCACACCTCCCGCATCATGCCCTTGAGGATGTGGGTGGCCTTGGGGTCCAGCCCCACGAAGGGCTCATCCATGATGATGACCTTGGGCTGGTGTAGCCACGCGGCGATGATGGACAGCTTCTGCTTCATGCCGTGGGAGTAGGCGGCGATGGGCTGGGCCAGATCGTCCGTCAGCTCAAAGGTGTCCGCGTACCGGCGGATGCGCTCCTGCCGGGTCTGGGCGTCCACGCCGAAGATGTCGGCGATGAAGTTCAGATACTTGATGCCCGTCATGTAGTCATACAGATCCGGGTTGTCAGGGATGTAGGCCATCACCCGCTTGCACGAGAGCGGGTCGGTCTTGATGGACTTGCCGTCCACGGTGACCTCACCGCCGTCAAATTGCAGAATGCCCACCACGGATTTCAGGGTGGTGGTCTTGCCAGCGCCGTTGTGGCCGATGAAGCCGTAGATCTCCCCCGGGGCGATGTGCAGTGTCAGATCGTCCACGGCCTTCTTGTCGCCGTAGGTCTTGGTCAGGTGTTGAATGTCCAGCATACTGTGTCCTCTCCTATTTCATCCTGTGTTATTTATATATCGCTATTTATAACGGAAAAACGTTTATTGTGGTCAATTCTGCGACGAACGCCGGTCGCGGCCCCCGCTGGGAGCATAAAAACATGCGCTTCTGCCCGGTTTTCCATGTCGTTCTGCGTTGTTCCATGTTGCAGTTAACAACGTTTCCGGGGCAAATTTCAGCCCCGGCTGCGGCTGATGATGCGCACGATACCCATCACCGCGGCGTATAACACGCCTGCCACCGCCCAGATGATCCAGCCGCTCTGGGGCTGTCCGTTGCCGCTGGGACCGTAGGTATACACCAGAAAAACCGCCGTAGCCACCAGCCAATAGACCGTGGACACCGTGCCCAGCAGCCGGTGGTGCTTCTTCTGATTCCGGGTGTAGTCCCCCTCCTCCAGCAGCTGCTCCGTAGCCCCCTGATACACGCCTGTGCTGACCAGCGCCAGGCATCCCGCCGCCACCAATATCAGCAGCGCGCACACCGCGCCGACGTACAGCAGACCGCTGCCGTTGACGCACATGGCGGCGAACAGCGGCACCGCCGCCAGCACGCACAGCACCACGCCGACGGTCACCAGCCGGGTGTGGGTCTCCTTGTATTCCTGCTGCCTCTGGCGCACCATGCCCTCCACGCCGTACTCCGTTTCAAAGGGTTCTTCCTCCAGGAAGCGGAACTCCTTGGCTTCTGCACCTGCCCGCAGGAAGATGCTCACAGCCAGCGCCACCAGACCCAGCAACACGCACAGACCGATGCCGCTGGCGGCATTTTCGGAGATGTGGAAGCGCTGCACCTCGCTCATGCCGCTGAGCAAGATCAGCGTCACCGGGGAGAGGACGCAAAGCGTTGTGGCCACAGCGATCTTCGGCGCGGCGGCCCTGCGCAGCGCCAGATAGGCGGACGCCTGCTCCATGCTCACCCGGCGCAGGGGCGTGTCCGCATCCTCCGCGGCGGCGCAGGGGGCTTCCTCCTCCAGCTCGTCCTTCAGCAGATAGTCGGTGGTGACGCCGAACAGGCGGCTCATCATCACCACTTTATCCATATCGGGCACGGACTGCGCGCCCTCCCACTTGGACACGGACTGGCGGGTGACGCCCAGCTTTTCCGCCAGGTCCTCCTGGCTCCAGCCCGCTTTCTTCCGCAGGGATACGATTTTGTCAGCTAAGATCATGACAGCTCCTCCTTCAAGGTGACGGCGCGGCGCGCCGTCTGGTTTTGTATGGTGCTATCATACGGATCAAGCCGGCTGCGGTCTATACAGCGGGGCGGGAAATGTGTCAACCGGCGGTTGCGTTTTGCGTTTTCACTGAAAATTTGGGCAATTTTCATGGTATGCACAAACTATATTGTACCCGTGAACGTTACCGGTGTCAACGTGCGAAACGGTAAGATTTGATTAAGGTAACACCGCACAATTGAACAAGAGCGATTTGCGAGAAAATTTTGTGCACTGATAAGGCGCGGTTTTGCCGCAATACTTGATGTATTGCAAAAAATCGCAACGAGATCAGGGTGCAAAATTTCCGCAAAGCG
Source organism: uncultured Oscillospiraceae bacterium (assembly GCA_934623575.1). Classification (GTDB taxonomy): domain Bacteria; phylum Bacillota; class Clostridia; order Oscillospirales; family Oscillospiraceae; genus Vescimonas. The sequence goes on along the minus strand of CAKTVL010000010.1, from coordinate 42,822 downwards.
CCGCAGCTTTCATTGTGCGGCGTTGCCTTAAGATAGAGCGGCGTCATCCGGCGCAGAGCGCGAAAAAGCGCCGCCCACAGGGCGGCGCTCAACTTGTCGAAAAACTTTGTTTTGCGCAGTATCTTCTTCTCCGCCGGGGGAGCTCGAGGGGGCGGAGCCCGCCTCGAATCAGATCAAATGCCGCGCTAAGCCTTGCTTTGCAAGGCGTGCGTTGAGCAGAGCGAATATTTTCGCGCCGCTGCGCGGCGCAAAAATAACGGCATTCTTCAGGCTGTCGAAGAAGCCGAAGGCTTTTTCGACAGCCTGAAGGAGGCCGCCGGAGCGGTCTCCCCTGTAGGTCTGCTGCGCGTATTATTCCTCGGTGAAGTGGACGTGGTTGAAGATGTGGTCCTGACAGAAGCAGTGGTAGCCGGCGCACTTGCTGCAATAGCGGAACTGCAGGTCGGGATAGTCGGTGTCCGTGCGGCCGCAGACGGCGCACTTGTGGCGATAGCCCTGCTGCTGGGCCTGCTGGGCTTGCTGCTGGGCCTGGCGGAACTGGACGGTCTTGCGGGAGGCCTGGTATTTGGTGCGCTCCTTGAGGTAGTGGACCTCCGGCCAGATGAACACGGCGAAGTTCAGCAGCGCCACCACCGGCAGCACCACGCCCGCCCAGTTGTGGGCGCCCAAGGCCTTGATGATGTCGAAGGCGAACAGCGCCGCGTCCAGATAGGCCAGCCACTTCATCTTGATGGGCAGGATGAAGAACAGCAGCACCGTGGTGTCCGGGAACAGGAAGGCGAAGGCGAAGAACATGGACAGGTTCACATAGCCGGTGCCGGCCGCGGTGAGGTAGTAGTTGCCGGTGATCAGGCTGGCCAGCACCACGCCCAGCACCGTCAGCAGCATGCCGCTGAGGTAGTAGAGGTTGAACTTGGCCGTGCCCCACTGCCGCTCCAGCGTGGTGCCGATCCAGTAGTAGAAGTACAGGCTGATCAGCAGGGACAGGGGGGAGGAGTAGCCGGGCACGAAAACGAAGGTGACGATGCGCCACACCTCGCCGTGGAGCAGGGCGTTGAGGTTGAAGGTGAGAAAGCTCAGGGCGTTGGCGTCGTTGGCCTGGGTCAGCAGCATGAGAATGTACACCGCCACGTTGCCCGCCACGATGACGCGCATGAGGTTGGGGATGCCGAACCGGGGATGGCTGGCGCAGAAGCGCTGCACCCCATCATAGAGTTTTTTCAAGGGGAGAGACCTCCTGTGTATACAAATTGTGTCCAGTATACCGCATGCGGGCGGAAAAGTCATGTCATTTTTTTGAACAATATGAGCGCGTCGGCCGGGGCGGGGCGGGGATGAGTTTCCGCAGAGTTGAATTATTTGCATTTTTCCCGGAAATACTATTGACAACGGCAAAAAAGCTGCTACAATGTATGATACAAGTAAATACCTTATCAAGAGTGGCGGAGGGACCGGCCCGATGAAGCCACGGCAACCTGTTTTTTCAAGGTGCCAAATCCGGCGAACGAATCGAAAGATGAGGATGAGCAAAGAAGCACAGCGCTCTGTCGGTTCGGCAGAGCGCTTTTTTCAATGACCATCCGAGAGATGAAAGGAGAAAAAATCATGGCAAGACATCTGTTTACCTCTGAATCCGTCACCGAGGGGCATCCCGACAAGGTCTGCGACCAGATCAGCGACGCGGTGCTGGACGCGATCTTTGAGCAGGACCCCAACGGCCGTGTGGCCTGCGAGACCTGCGCCTCCACCGGCCTGATCCATATCATGGGCGAGATCACCACCAGCTGCTATGTGGACATCCCCAAGATCGCCCGCCAGGTGGTGCTGGACATCGGCTACAACTCCTCTGAGTGCGGCTTTGACGGCAATACCTGCGCCGTTATCACCAACATCGACGAGCAGTCCGGCGACATTGCCCTGGGCGTGGACAAGAGTTATGAGGCCAAGTCCACCGGCAAGAGCGAGCTGGACAACGGCGCCGGCGACCAGGGCATGATGTTCGGCTACGCCTGCAACGAGACGCCGGAGCTGATGCCCCTGGCCATCTCCATCGCCCAGAAAATGGCCAAGCGCCTGACCGACGTGCGCAAGCAGGGGCTGGTGGACTATCTGCGGCCCGACGGCAAGACCCAGATCACCGTGGAGTACGATGACGCGGGCAAGCCCTTCCGCGTGGACACCGTGGTGCTGTCCACCCAGCATGACGCCGCGGCCACGCTGGAGCAGATCCGCAAGGATATGATCGAGCTGGTCATCAAGCCCACCGTGCCCGCCGGGCTGCTGGACGGCGAGACCAAGATCTATGTGAACCCCACTGGCCGCTTTGTCTGCGGCGGCCCTGCCGCCGACACCGGCCTGACCGGCCGCAAGATCATCGTGGACACCTACGGCGGCAGCGCCCCCCACGGCGGCGGCGCCTTCTCCGGCAAGGACCCCACCAAGGTGGACCGCAGCGCGGCCTATGCCGCCCGCTGGGTGGCCAAGAACGTGGTGGCCGCCGGCCTGGCCGACAAGTGCCAGGTGCAGCTGGCCTACGCCATCGGCGTGGCCAAGCCCGTCAGCGTGATGGTGGACACCTTCGGCACCGGCGTGGTCGCTGACGATGCGCTGGAGGCCGCGGTGGAGAAGGTCTTTGACCTGCGCCCCACCGCCATCATCCGGGATCTGGACCTGCGCAAGCCCATCTATCGCCAGCTGGCGGCCTACGGCCACATGGGCCGCGAGGACCTGGGCGTGACCTGGGAAAAGACCGACCGCGTGGATGCGCTGAAGGCGGCCCTGGGCAAGTAAACCATCGAAAAGAGGACGGCAGAGCCGTCCTCTTTTTACCACGGTATATAGTATGGTAAGGAGTGCATTTTATGATGAAGAATCTCGATGTTTCCACGGTGCTGACGCTGAAGGACCAGGTGGCGTATCAGCAGGGGCAGGTGGTCAGCAAGACGCTGGCCCAGAACGACGCCGTCAGCGTGACGCTGTTCGCCTTTGACAAGGACGAGGAGATCAGCACCCACGAGTCCGGCGGCGACGCGCTGGTGACCTGCCTGGACGGCGTGGGCCGCGTGACGGTGGACGGCGTGCCCCACGTCCTGCACACCGGCGAGTCCATCCTCATGCCCGCGCGGCACCCCCACGCGGTGTACGGCCAGGAGCAGTTCAAGATGCTGCTGGTGGTGGTATTCTGAGAAAAGCGGGAGACGGCGTGGGCCGTCTCCCGGTTTCATATCGGCGGCGGGGAATTGCCTATTGCTTTTTCCGCCAAGGCGTGGTATCATGCGGAAAATTCCCAACAGGAGGGATGCTTGTGTACATAAATCGTGAGAAATACGCGCTGGTGGGCGGCGTGGTGCTGGACGGCACCAGGGACATGCAGCCTCGGACGAGGCTGGCCGTCTGTGTGGACGGGGACCGCATTGCTGCCGTCTGCGACGCGGCCGATGTGCCGGAGGGCTATGCGCGCGTGGACCTGGGCGGCAAATACCTGCTGCCGGGGCTGATCAATCTGCATGTGCATCTGCCCGCCTCCGGCAAGCCCCGGAAAAAGCCCTCCGACCCTAAGAAGCTGGTGAAGCTCATCACCTCCAACGGCCTGATGCGCCGCATCGGCGTGAAGATGTGCGAGGGTTACGCCAGGACGGAGCTGCTGTCCGGCGTGACCACTATCCGTACCGTGGGCGGCGTGGCGGACTTCGACACGATCATTCGCGATGCGGCCAGGCGGGGCGAGATCCTGTCTCCCCGGGTGGTGGCGTCCAATATGGCGGTGTCGGTACCCGGCGGGCACATGGCCGGGTCGCTGGCCTATGAGGCCCGCACGCCGGAGGAGGCCGCGGCCTTCGTGGAGAAGATCGCGGCGGAAAAGCCCGACCTGATCAAGCTGATGATCACCGGCGGCGTTATGGACGCCGAGGTGGTGGGCGAGCCGGGCGTGCTGCGGATGCAGCCGGCACTGGTCAAGGCGGCCTGCGATAAGGCCCATGCGCTGGGAATGCAGGTGGCCGCTCATGTGGAGAGCCCGGAGGGCGTCCGGGTGGCGCTGGAAAACGGCGTGGACTCCATCGAGCACGGCGCGAAGCCGGATGAGCACATCATGCAGCTGTGTAAGGAACGCGGCGCTTTCCAGGTGTCCACCATCTCGCCTGCCGTGCCCTATGCGCTGTTCGACCGCAGTATCTCTCACGCCACCTATGAGCAGCAGGAGAACGGCAAGGTGGTGTTTGAGGGTATTATCGCCATGGCGAAGGCCTGTCTGGCGGATGGTGTCCCCGTGGGTCTGGGCACCGACACCGGCTGCCCCTATATCACCCACTACGATATGTGGCGGGAGCTATGCTACTTTGTGAAGTACTGCGGCGTGACGCCGGCGTTTGCGCTGCACAGCGCCACGCTGGGCAATGCGGCGCTGGCGGGTATTGCCGGCGAGACCGGCTCCATCCAGCCGGGCAAGTGCGCGGATATGATCGTCTGCGCGGCGGACCCGCTGGCCGATCTGACCGCCCTGCGGACGCTGGATATGGTCATTAAGTCCGGCTATCGTGTGGAACATCCCCAAGTGAAGAAAATGGACAATGTGGAACGGGAGCTGGACAAGTTCCTGTAAATACCGTGTATCCCCCCGGCGGAGCCGGGGGGATATTTATTCGCTTATTGGCATTGCAGGCCCAACTGGTAGAAGGCTACGGCAGCCGCGGCAGCTACATTCAGGCTGTCCACCCCATGGGTCATGGGGATCATCACCGTGTGGTCGCATTGGGCGATGGTGCCGTCGGCCAGCCCGTCGCCCTCGGTGCCCAGCACCACCGCCAGCCTCTCCGCTGACAACAGGCGTGGGTCATCCAGCCGCAGGGAGTCCTCCCGCAGGGCCATGGCCGCGGTGGTGAAGCCCAGATCGTGCAGTGCCGCCGTCCAGTCGCCCTCCGGCAGATAGGTCCATGGCACCAGGAATACATTACCCATGCTCACCCGGGAAGCCCGGCGGTACAGGGGGTCGCTGCCCTCTGTGGTCAGCAGGACGGCGTCCATGCCCAGGGCGGCCGCGCAGCGGAAAATGGCGCCCACGTTGGTGGGGTTCATCACGTTTTCCAGTACGGCGATGCGCCGCGCGCCGGCGCAGACCTCCGCCACAGAGGGCAGGGGCGGACGACGCATGGCGCACAGCATCCCGCGGGTCAGGTGGAAGCCGGTGAGCTGCGTCAGCACCTCCAGGGAAGCCGTGTAGACGGGGAGGTCCGGGTCACAGCGGCCCAGTATCTCCGCGCCCTTGCCGGTAATGTGCTGCGGCTCCATCAGGAACGACACCGGCACGCACCCGGCGTCCAGCGCCCGACCGATGACCAGCGGGCTCTCGGCGATGAACAAGGCGTTGGCCGGGTCGGCCCGGTTGACCAGCTGGTTTTCCGTGGCCCGGGCGTAGACGTCCAGCGCCGGGTCGGAAAAGTCGTGTATCTCAATGACCTGTGCCATATCACTTCCACTCCTTCAGCAGCGTTTCCAGTGCCGTCCGGTAATAGGCGGCGGCGTTGGCTCGGGCGTCCTCAAGGGTCGCCCCGGCAGGGTTGATGCTGCGGACGGCCCGCAGGCCCAGCGGTACCCATTGCTCCGGAGTCAGCGCCACCCGTCCGGCCAGTACGGCAGCGGGGACGTGCAGTTTCTGACACCGGCCTGCCACGCCGCTGATGGCCTTGCCGCCCAGGCTCTGGGCATCAAAGGAACCCTCGCCGGTGACCACCAGGCTGCAGACCGCCGCGCGGCGGTCGAAGTCCACGGTGTCCAGCACCGTCGCGATGCCGGAGCGCAGGGCGCCGCACAGCAGCGCGGCACAGCCCGCGCCGCAGCCGCCGGCGGCACCGCCGCCGGGGAGGGTATCCACCTCCGCACCCAGCTGTGCATGCAGCACTGCGGCAAGATGCCGAAGCCCCGCGTCCAGACGCTGTACGCAGGCATCGTCTGCGCCCTTCTGCGGGGCGAAGATGTATGCCGCGCCGGTTTCGCCGTACAGGGGGTTGTCGATGTCGCACATGACCGTCAGCACACCGGGCCGCAGGCCGGGGTGCCGCCCGGACAGATCAATGGCCGCGATGTGCGCCAGCGTGCCGCCGGTTGGCACGAAGGGACAGCCCTGTTGGTCGTAAAACCGAACACCCAGCGCGGCGGCCGCGCCGCAGCCGCCGTCGTTGGTGCAGCTGCCGCCCAGACCCAGGATCAGGCGCTTTGCGCCGTGATCCAGCGCGTGGGCCAGAAGCTGTCCCACACCGTAGGTGGTGGCCGCCTCCGGGTCGGGACGGCCCTCGGCCTGGTGCAGGCCTGCTGCTGCGGCGCACTCCACCACCGCCGTGCCGTCGGGCAGCAGGCCGTAGAAGCCATCGATAGTGCCGCCAAAGGGACCGGACACGGGAAGGGCGATACGCTGTCCGCCGCAGGCATCCAGAAAGCAGTCTGTGGTGCCCTCGCCGCCATCGGCCACCGGCAGGGCGTCGATGTGCCAGCCGGGGATATGGAGACTGCGGGCGATGCGGCAGATGTCCGGGGAGGACAGCGTGCCTTTGAATGAGTCGGAGAGGACAAGACAGCGTTTCATGGAGCGCACTCCCTTCGTTTTGATAAGGGGATTATACCAGCCGGGAGAAAAAAACACAAGGGACGGCGTAGGCCGTCCCTCATGTTTTGTACGTTATTTGCTATACCGATTTGAGGAGAGGAGAGAACTTACTTGGCCAGCAGCTTAGCAGCGCGCTTCTTGCCGTACATGCAGCAGGCCACCACATAGGCGATGGCGCACACCACACCGATGATGTAGGCGGGCGTCCAGGGGATGTTGAAGCCGATGTGGGCGTTGGCGATGTAGGTCACGCAGATGAAGGTGTAGAAGCAGCCGGGGATCATGGGGATCCAAGCCCACTTACCCTTGCCGTTCTCGAACATCCACGCGGTGATGCACAGGAAGGCGAACAGGGACAGCGTCTGGTTGGCCCATGCGAAGTAACGCCACAGAATGTTGAAGCCGTCGGCATTGGTCTTGGCGAACACGAGGATGGCGATGACCAGCGCGAAGATGGGCACAGCCAGCTTGATGCGCTTGCCGTTGGTGGACTGGTCGATGTGCAGCGTCTCAGACAGGCTCAGGCGCAGGGCGCGCAGTGCCGTATCACCGGAGGTGATGGGCAGCACGATGACGCCCAGCAGGGCGATGATGCCGCCCACATGACCCAGCAGGTACTTGCAGACCACGCCCACGGTGCCGGTAGCCAGCCCGGCATTGGGCTCCTGCAAAGCCAGGTTGTACACGCCCATGGCGCCGGCAGCCCAAACCATGGCGATGAAGCCTTCCAGCACCATCATGTTGTAGAAGGTGTTGCGGCCCTGACGCTCGCTCTTCATGGTACGGGAGATGATAGCGGTCTGGGTGGAGTGGAAGCCGGACAGAATGCCGCAGGCCACCGTCACGAAGAAGATGGGCAGGAAGTGACCGTTGGCGAAGTAGTCCGCGTAGGTGAAGGTACCCACGGTGCCGTCAGCACCGGTGAGGCTCAGCACGGGAGCAGCCCAGCTGTCCCAGATGTTCATCAGGGGCATACCGGTGACGAAGATGCCGATGAAGATGCCGATGGCGGAGAACAGCAGGATACCGCCGAAGATGGGGTAGATCTTGCCGATGATGGCGTCGATGGGGAACACGGTGGCGATCAGGTAGTACAGGAAGATGACACCGTAGATGATCCAGGTGGTGGGGTCGGTGGCCTTGCCGCTGAAGCCAAAGACCTGCGTGGCAGCGATGTCGCCGGGGGTGTAGATGAACACAGCGCCCACCAGCAGCAGCAGTACGCACACGAACACGTTGTAGAACTTATAGATACCCTTGGTGGAGTAGCGGCGGATCATCTCGGGCATCTGGGTGCCGCCGTCGCGCAGGCAGATCATGCCGGAGAAATAGTCGTGCATGGCGCCGCCGATGACGTTGCCGATGGGGATGGTCAAAAACGCGATGGGCCCAAACAGGATGCCCTGGATCGGCCCGAGGATGGGGCCGGTGCCCGCGATGTTCAGCAGGTTGATCAGGCTGTTCTTCCAGCCTCTCATGGGGACGAAGTCTACGCCGTCTTCCTTGGTGTAGGCGGGCGTCTTGCGGTCGTCAGGACCAAAGACCTTTTCGCAGAAGCGACCGTAGAGGGCTGCGCCGCCAATGAGGATGACAAGGCCGATGATAAATGTCGTCACAGAAACACACTCCTTTAGTAAATGGCAAAGTAAAGTGATCTTCTCATTCCGAGACGTCCGGATCGCCTCAAAATTTATGCTCAGATTATAGCACCAAGCGGATAAATTGCACGTTAATGTTTAAATGTTGTACATAAAAATTTCATAAATAAAAAGTCGAACGGTGTAAAGAGCTGCCGCAAAACGAAACTTGAGAAGAACTTTAACAAACTTGTCGCTTTTTGGTTTTTCCTGTGGAGAATCAAAATACAAATGCTTTCAGGCGAGCAAAAAAATCGTTCGGTGGGAACGTTGCCGCTTGCTCATCGGCGGAGAAAGTGGTATCATGCAGACAGAGAACAGCAGGGGAGGAGATATGCATGGAATACAATAAGACGATACAGGCCATGGCCCCCGGCGACGAGGTGGAGGGCTACTATATACTAAAGTCGGCCAATCCCAAGGTGGCGGCCAACGGAAAGCCGTTCCTTACCGGGGCGCTCAGCGACCGCACCGGCGCGGTGGAGCTGAAGGTGTGGGACTACACCGGCCCGCTGTCCGCCGCGGACGAGGGCAAGGTGGTCAAGGTGCGGGGCACCGTGGGCGAATACCGGGGCACGGTGCAGTTCACCGCGTCGCGCATCCGCCCGGCGGCGGAGGACGACCCGGTGGACGTGTCGGCGCTGGTGCCCACGGCGCCCATCGACCGGGACGCGGCCATGGAGGCGCTGCGGCGGGCGGCGGCGTCCATCACGGACGCGGACTACCGCGCCGTGGCGGAAGCTATGCTGGAGGCCCACGGTGAGACGCTGGAGGCCATCCCGGCGGCCAAGAGTGTGCACCACGCGTTTTTGGGCGGGCTGCTGATGCACACCGTCAACATGGTGCGGATCGCGGACTTCTTGGCGGGGATGTACCCGGAGACCATCGACCGCAGCCTGCTGCTGACGGGCACGCTGCTGCACGACATGGCCAAGGCGCAGGAATTCGTGTTCTCCCAGCTGGGATTGGCCACGGATTACTCCATCAAGGGGCAGCTGCTGGGCCATCTGGTCATGGGGGCGCAGGATGCCGCCGAGACGGCGGCGCGGCTGGGCGTGCCGGAGGAGAAATCCGTGCTGCTGCAGCATCTGATCCTGTCCCACCACGGCGAGCCGGAGTTCGGCGCGGCGGTGCGGCCCCTGTGCGCCGAGGCGGAGCTGCTGAGCCTTATCGACGCGGTGGACAGCCGGATGGAGATCTATCGCGAGACGTATGAGACCATGGACGAGAATACCTTCAGCCCCCGCATTTTCGCGCTGGAGAAGAAGGTATTCAAGCACAGCTGAGGGAAAAGCGACGCGTATATGCCGGAGACGGCATGGAATACAGCAAACACTGAGACATGAAAAGGAGAGCATCATGAGCAAGACGACCAAGTACGCGGGAACACAGACGGAGAAGAATCTGCTGGCGGCCTTTGCCGGCGAGTCCGAGGCGCGGAACAAGTATACCTACTTCGCATCCAAGGCCAAGAAGGAGGGCTATGAGCAGATCGCGGCGCTGTTTTTGAAGACGGCGGAGAACGAGAAGGAGCACGCCAAGCTGTGGTTCAAGGAGCTGGAGGGCATCGGCAATACGGCGGAGAATCTGCTGGCGGCCGCCGAGGGCGAGAACTACGAGTGGACGGACATGTACGAGGGCTTCGCCAAGACCGCCGAGGAGGAGGGCTTCACGGAGCTGGCCGCCCGGTTCCGGTTGGTGGCCGCCATCGAAAAGCACCACGAGGAGCGCTATCGCGCGCTGCTGCACAACGTGGAGATGGCCGAGGTGTTCGCCAAGAGTGAGGTGAAGGTGTGGGAGTGCCGCAACTGCGGCCACATCGTGGTGGGCACCAGTGCCCCGGAGGTGTGCCCCACCTGCAACCATCCCCAGAGCTATTTTGAGGTGCGGGAAGAGAATTATTAAGGAATAAGCATCCCCCGGCTATGCCGGGGGATGCTTATTGTCTGATATACACTATTATTTGCCGTGCAGCCAGCAGTCGTTGCTGTGGGCGTTGATGACGCCGATGGCCTGCAAATAGGCGTAGATGATGGTGGAGCCCACAAAGGTCATGCCCCGCTTTTTCAGGTCTTTGGAAATGGCGTCGGACAGGGGGCTGGTGGTGACGGCGGGGTCATTTTCGTAGATAATTTTCCCGTCCGTCCAGCCCCAAATATACGCGTCAAAGCTGCCGTATTCTTTCTGAATGTCCCGGAAGATACGGCTGTTTTTGACGCTGGCCCGGATCTTCAGCCGGTTGCGGATGATGCCTTCGTCGGCCAGCAGTTGAGCGATCTTTTCCTCGCCGTAATCGCAGACCTTGTCCAGGTCAAAGCCGTCGTAGACCTCCCGGAACCGCTGCCGCTTGTTCAGCACCGTCTCCCAGCTTAAGCCCGCCTGAAAAGATTCCAGGATCAGCAGCTCATACAGCGCGTGGTCATCGTGGCACGGTACGCCCCACTCCTCATCATGATAGCGGACGTAGAGGGGGTTGGCCAGGCTGCACCACCGGCAGCGGGGCTTGTTTTGTGTGTCCGCCGTTTGGACGGTGCTCTCCGGCCTGCCGGCGGTGATGGTTCGATCCATGATGGTCCCTCCTGTGGATGCGGGGAAGATAAGTGTGTTCGACGGTATAGGAGCATTCTACCACGGCCCGCGGAAAAAGCGCAATAGGGCCGGGCAAATTTGGGCGGGGGGGGATATTCAACGGAAATACAATAGCACCCGTATCACCCGCCGAAGAGCGGACAGCCTGAGGGGATATGCGTCACTGCGTATTGGGATCGGCCGCATGCGGTCTTGACGCAAAAAGAGCCAGTCGGGAGGCGGAGGTCCACTTCCTGACTGGCTTTCTGGCGCAGCGGGAGGGATTCGAACCCTCGTGCGGTTGCCCGCAAACTGATTTCGAGTCAGCCCCGTTATGACCACTTCGATACCGCTGCGTATCGACGGATGGTATCATATCACATTTTCGGCGGGGGTGCAACTGCTTTTTCGCGGCGTGCCCCGCCAGTGCATTTCCGGCATATTTTCGCTCGCCGCCGCATTAGCTAAGAGGAGAGGGGGCGGAGCGATGATGGACCGGCGGGTGCTGCTCTGGGACGATGGGCTGCGGTATGAGAACTACACACAGGCGCTTCTGGCGGTGGGATTGACGCCGGTGGTGGGGCGGGAGGCCGCCGCGCCCTGCGCGGCGCTGCTGCTGCCCGGCGGCGGGGATATTCTGGGCGACCGGCTGCCGGAGGACGAGGTGCGGGCCATCCGGGCGTTCACGGAGGCTGAAAAGCCGGTCCTGGGTATCTGTCGGGGGCTGCAGGCGCTGAACGTGTTCTTTGGCGGCACGCTGTACCGGCGCATACCGGGGCACCAGGCGCCAGGCCGGGACGTGCTCCACACCACCCGCGCCGTGGGTGAGCTGGCGGAGCTGGTGGGGACGGCGCCGGTGGTCAACAGCAGCCACCATCAGGCGATATGCCGCCTGGGTCGGGGACTGGGCGTGCGCCAGTGGGCAGCGGATGGCGTGATCGAGGGCGTGTGCCACGGTGAGCTGCCGGTGCTGGGCGTCCAGTGGCACCCGGAGCGCCAGGGCTTTGCCCTGCGCCGGCCGGACGCCGCCGATGGGGCGGCGATATTCTGGTGGCTGCGGCGGCAGCTGGAATAACCGGACAGCGGTTGACAAGCGCAGCACAGTGCGTCTATAATGGGGAAAATCGATAAGCGAGGTATACCGCAATGGAAAAATTCCGCGCCTTCCTGAAAAGGAAGGACATCGTTTTCTCCGCTAAGCGCTATTTCATCGACGCCATGGGCGCCATGGCGCAGGGACTGTTCTGCACGCTGCTGGTGGGCACCATCCTGAACACCATAGGCCAGCAGTTCCACATCGGATTCCTGAACGCCATCGTCGTCACCATCGGCACGGGCGACGGCGCGGTGCACTATACCATCGGCGGTCTGTGCTCGGCCATGGTGGGCCCCGGCATGGCCGTGGCCATCGCCCGGGCGCTGAACGCGCCGCCGCTGGTGCTGTTCTCCCTGATCCCCGTGGGCTTTGCCACCAACTACATGGGCGGGGCCGGCGGCCCTCTGGCGGTGCTGTTCGTGGCCATCGTGGCCGCGGAGATCGGTAAGGCCGTCAGCAAGGAGACGAAGATCGACATTCTGGTGACGCCCATCGTTACCGTGCTGGTGGGCGTGGGCTTTGCCTCGCTGATCGCCGCGCCGGTGGGCCGGGCGGCCTCCGCCGTGGGACAGGCCATCATGTGGGCCACGGAGCTGCAGCCCTTCTTCATGGGCATCATCGTCTCGGTGGTCATCGGCGTGGCGCTGACACTGCCCATCTCCTCCGCCGCGATATGCGCGGCGCTGGGCCTGACGGGCCTGGCCGGGGGCGCTGCGGTGGCGGGCTGCTGCGCCCAGATGATCGGCTTCGCCGTCATGAGCTTCCCGGAGAACCGCTGGGGCGGTCTGGCGGCCCAGGGACTGGGCACCAGCATGCTGCAGATGGGCAACATCGTCCGGAACCCGAGGGTGTGGATACCGCCCACGGTGGCGTCGGCCATCACGGGACCGCTGGCCACCTGCCTGTTCCGCCTGGAGATGAACGGCGCGCCGGTGTCCTCCGGCATGGGCACCTGCGGCCTGGTGGGACAGATCGGCGTGTACACCGGCTGGGTCAACGACGTGGCCGCCGGCACCAAGGCCGCCATCACCGGTATGGACTGGCTGGGACTTGTCCTTATCTCCTTCGTCCTGCCGGCGGTGCTGACGTGGCTGATCGCCATTCCGCTGCGAAGGTGCGGGTGGATCAAGGACGGCGACCTGAAGCTGGACCTGTAAATGAATACGAGGAAAGCGGCCCGGCGGGCCGCTTTCCCTATGTTTACAAGGGGTGAAAAATGTGGTACAATAGAACACTAAAAATGGTATTTTAACAGAAAGGAACGACCACTATGGAATTATCGGCAAAGCTGGTGCGTTCACAATTGAATTTTTTCAAGCCCTTTGTGGCGGGCTGCTCGCTGGAAACCACCCGCAAGGGGCAGGACAAGCTGGGCGAGCTGATGAGCGCCCTGCACAAGCGCGAGGTGATGTTCCGCGACCACGAGTTTGAGCGCTTCACCGGCGCGTGGGTCATGCCCAAGGATGAGCGCCGCAGCGGCGTGGTCCTGTACCTCCACGGCGGCGGCTATACCTGCGGCAGTCTGGACTATGCCAAGGGCTTTGCGGCCACGTTGGCCAGCGAGTGCGGCGTGCGGGTGTTCTGCGCGGCCTATCGTCTGGCGCCGGAGAGCCCCTATCCCGCCGCGCTGGAGGACGCCCTGACCGCCTTTGACTATCTGCTCAAGAAGGGCTACGCGCCCAAGCAGATCCTGCTGTGCGGCGAGAGCGCCGGCGGCGGGCTGATCTGCGCCCTGTGCCTGAAGCTGAAGCAGCTGGGCCGGGAGTTGCCCTGCGGGCTGATCGCCATATCGCCCTGGGCGGATCTCACCGGCTCCGGGCCCAGCTACGAGACCAACCGGGACAACGACCCGTCCCTGACGCAGGAGCTGCTGGAATTCTACGCCAAGTGCTACACCCAGGACCCCGCCGACCCGCTGTGCTCGCCGCTGCTGGGCGACCTGACGGGTTTTCCGCCGTCGCTGCTCTTTGCCGGCGGGGACGAGATACTGCTGGACGACGCCCGGGGGCTGCACGACCGGCTGAAAAAGGCCGGGTGCCGCAGCAAACTTGTCATCGCCCCGGAGCGCTGGCACGCCTATGTGCTCTATTGCCTGCAGGAGAACATGGAGCAGGACTTCAGCGAGATCAACCGCTTCCTGACCCAGAACCTGTCTCCGGCCCGGAGCCTGCGGTGGATGCGGCTGGACAACGCCGCCAAGATATACCCCGCCGCCAAGCGGCGCAACTGGAACAACTTCTTCCGCATCTCCGCCACGCTGACGGAGCCGGTGGACCGGGCAGTGCTGGAGCGGGCGCTGGACGTGACGGTGCGGCGCTTTCCGTCCATCGCCGTGCGGCTGCGCCGGGGCGTGTTCTGGTACTATCTGGAGGAGATCCCCCACACGCCGCCCATACAGGACGAGAAAAGCTGCCCGCTGGCCCACGCGCCGTTCCGTCAGGTACGGCAGTGCGCCTTCCGGGTGCTGGTGTACAAGGAGCGCATGGCGGTGGAGTTTTTCCACGCGCTGACCGACGGCACCGGCGCACTGGTGTTCGTCAAGTCCCTGCTGGCGGAGTACCTCAGCGAGAAGTACGGCATCTCCGTCCCGGCGGAGAAGGGCGTGCTGGGGCGGCTGGAGGAGCCGTCGCCGGAGGAGCTGGAGGACAGCTTCGCCCGCTACGCCGGGGAGGTCACCGCCAGCCGCGCCGAGGCCACGGCCTATCACCTGACCGGCACACCGGAGGCGGACGGCTATAAGGACCTGGTGACCATGATGGTGCCGGCGGATAAGCTGCGCGCGTGCGCCAAGGGGTACGGCGTGTCCGTGACGGAGCTGCTGTGCGCGGCCATGATGCAGGCCATTCTGGAGCTGCAGGCGGAGAAGGTGCCCAATGTGCGCCACCGCCGGCCGGTGAAGGTGCTGCTGCCGGTGAACCTGCGGAATCTGTTCCCCAGCCGTACCATGCGCAACTTCGCCTCCTATATCACTCCGGAGATCGACCCCCGGCTGGGAGAGTGCAGCTTCTCCGAGCTGTGCGGTCTGGTGCACCACAAGATGGGGCTGGAGAACAACCGCTGGACCATGCGGGCCAAGTTCGCCGCCAACGTGGCCAGCGAGCGCTCACCCATCCTGCGGGTGATGCCGCTGTTCATCAAGAATATCGCCATGAAGGCCGTGTTCGACACGGTGGGCGAGTGCAAGTCCTGCCTGTGCCTGTCCAATCTGGGCCGGGTGGAGCTGCCGGAGGTGATGGTGCCCTACATCGCCCGGATGGACTTCATCATCGGCGTGCAGGCCAAGGCCCCCCACAACTGCGGCGTGGTCACCTGGGGCGACACGGCCTATATCAACTGCATCCGCAGCATCCGCGAGCCGGAGCTGGAATACCATTTCTACCGCGTGCTGCACCGGCTGGGCCTGCCGGTGAAGGTGGAGAGCAACCAGCGCTGACGCGCGGGAAAGGAGCGTTTTCATGTATTGTATCAAGTGTGGTGTGGAGCTGGCGGACAGCGAGCGCGTCTGTCCCCTGTGCGGCACCCGTGTTTTTCACCCCGATCTGCCCTGCGGGCAGGGCGAGCCGCCCTATCCGCCGGATGACCATCCCCACCACGAGGAGGTCAGCCGGGTGGGCGTGCTGTTCGTGATCTCCGTGTGCATGCTGCTGCCGGCGGTGATCACCGTGCTGTGCGACTGGCGCATCAACGGCGCCATCGTCTGGTCCGGCTTCGCCGTGGGCGGACTGGCGCTGCTGTATATCCTGGCGGTGCTGCCCCTGTGGTTCCGGCGGCCCAACCCGGTGATCTTCGTGCCCATCGACTTTGCGGCTATCGGCGTGTTTCTGCTGTACGTCAACTTCGCCACCGGCGGCCACTGGTTCCTGTCCTTCGCGCTGCCGGTCACCGGCGCGGCGGGGCTGCTGGTGTGCGCCATGGTGACGCTGCTGCGGTATCTGCCCGGCGCGGCGCTGTATATCTGCGGCGGCGCGCTGATCCTCTCCGGCGGTCTGGCGGTGCTGGTGGAGTTTTTGCTGAACCTGACCTTCGGCCTGCACGACACCTTTATGTGGTCCTTCTATCCCCTGGCCGCAGGTGTGGTGCTGGGCGCCATGCTGCTGGTCATCGCGGTATGCAAGCCCCTGCGGCGCAGCCTGCACCGCAAATTCTTCCTCTGAGAGGTGCGCCATGCAAGTGGTTTTCATCGACATCGACAACACGCTGCTGGACTTTGACGCCTACATCCGGCAGACCATGCGGCAGGGCTTCGCCCACTTCGGCCTGAAGCCCTACGAGCCTTATATGGAGGCCGTTTTCCACCGGGAGAACGGCAAGCTCTGGCGGCAAATCGAGCAGGGGACGCTGACCTTTGCCCAGCTGGAAAAAATACGCTGGAACAACGTGTTCCGGGCGCTGGACATGGATTTTGACGGCCAGGTATTTGAAAAATACTTCCGCGCCGCCCTGTACGACAGCGCCATCCCCGTGGAGGGCAGTATGGAGCTGCTGCGCGCGCTCCACGGCAGATATACCCTGGCGGCGGCCAGCAACGGCCCCTACGACCAGCAGCTGCACCGGCTGGACATTGCCGGGATGAGGGCGTATTTCGACTGGTTTTTCATCTCCGAGCGGCTGGGGGCCTCCAAGCCGGACCCGGCCTTTTTCGACGGTGCCTTCGCCCAGCTGAATGCCGGGCGGTCGGAGCCTGTCCGGCCGGAGGACTGCGCCATCATCGGCGACTCGCTGACCTCCGACATGGCCGGCGGCCGGCAGTACGGCATCAGGACCTGCTACTATCGCCGCCCCGGCGCGCCGGAGGGCGCGGACGTGACCTGGCAGGTCACCGACCTGCAGCAGATCCCGGCCCTGCTGGAGGGCGCGCTATGACGGTCAACGAGTACCAGCAGCGGGCCATGGCCACGCTGAATCCCGGCCTGTCGGAGCGGGACGTGCTGATCAACAGTGTCATGGGCCTGTGCGGCGAGTCCGGCGAGGCCATCGACATCGTGAAGAAGTGGCTGGCCCAGGGCCACCCGCTGGACCGGGAGCATCTGGCCAGCGAGCTGGGCGACGTGGCCTGGTATCTGGCGGAGGCCGCCACGGCGCTGGGCCTGCCGCTGGAGGACATCCTGCGCGCCAACCTGGAAAAGCTGGAGCGCCGCTACCCGGACGGCTTTTCCACGGAAAAGTCCGTGGGCCGGGAAAAGAGCGACATATAGGGACAAAACAGGAGGCGCGGCCTCCTGTTTTTTGTCGAAAACATGGCTTGACAGTGCGGCTTTTTGTGATAGACTGGGGCGGTGTTCAGTTTCTGTTTAGGAGGGATCCGCATGCTGCAATCATTTCTCACCGTGGGTCAGCAGATCGTCACGCTGTACCTGCTGCTGGTGGTGGGCTTCGTACTGGGTAAGGTCAGGCTGCTGGACGACCACGCCGCCACGGCCATGAGCAACCTGGTGATGTATGTGGTGTCCCCCTGCATGATGGTGGTGGCCTTCCAGCGGCCGCTGGAGCAGACCACGCTGCACAATTTCGGCGTGGTGACCGGCGTGTCGGCGCTGCTGCACGCGGTGTTCATCGCCGTGGCGCTGCTGCTGATCCGGGACAAGGATCGCGACCGCCAGGGGTGCCTGCGGTTCGCGGCGGTGCTTTCCAACTGCGGCTTTATGGGCTATCCGCTGATGGCGGCGCTGCTGGGCAGCGTCGGGGTGTTCTACGGCTCCGCGTATGTGATCGTGTTCACGGTGATCAGCTGGACCTGGGGCGTGTACGCCCTGACCGGCGACCACCGGCAGCTGCGGCTGAAGCCCCTGCTGCTGAATCCCGGCGTGATCAGCGTGGCGGTGGCCATGGTGCTGTATCTGGCGCAGATAGCGCTGCCGGAGACCCTGCTGGTGCCTATAGATTATCTGGCGGACCTGAATACGCCGCTGCCCATGCTGGTGGTGGGGTATCAGCTGAGCCACGCGGACTTCCGCGCCGCCCTGCGGGGCGCCAGCTCCTGGGTGACGCTGGCGCTGCGTCTGGTGGTGCTGCCGCTGGTGTCCCTGGGGATCTGCCTGGCGCTGAATGTGTCCCACGACCTGACGCTGGTGCTGCTGATCGCCACCAGCGCGCCCCCGGCGGCGCTGCTGAGCATGTTCGCCGCCCGGTTTGGCCGCGACACGGCGCTGACCTCGTCCCTGGTCTCCGTGCAGACGGCCATTTCGGCCGTCACGATGCCGGTGATGGTGGGCCTGGCCGAGGCGCTGGCCTGACAGAGAGAAAAAGGACCTCCCCCGACCAAGCGTCGGGGGAGGTTTTTGCGGTATTTTGGGAGGGGCCGGACACTGTCCGGCTTTTTTCGTCAGAACTTCAGTAGCACGCCCACCACGGCGGAGATGCCGATAAACACGATGGGGTGCCATTTCTTCACCACGGGCACCCAGTTGGTGCACACCAGCAGCACCGCCGCCAGGGCGATGGCGGGCCAGTTCAGGGCGGAGAGGCCGGTCATGCCGCTGTGGAGCAGGGCGATGGGCACCACGGACAGGCCCGCCGCGGCCACCAGCGCCGTAGAGGCGGGGCGCAGGCCGTAGAAGGCGGCGTTGACCCACTTGCTGTCGCGGAAGGCCTTCAGGAAGGCCGCCACGATGAGGATGACGATGATGGAGGGGGTCACCAGGCCGATGGTGGCCATCAGCGCGCCGCCGACGCCGCCGGTGGTGAAGCCCACATAGGTGGCCATGTTCACGCCGATGGGGCCGGGGGTGGACTCGGACACCGCCAGCATATCCGCCAGCTGTGCGGAGGTGAACCAGCCGGTGCGGTCGGCCATATCCTGCAGGAAGGGCAGGGTGGCCAGTCCGCCGCCCACGGCGAACAGACCGGTTTTGAAGAATTCCCAGAACAGTTGGAGGTACAGCATTATTTCGCCCTCCTTATCACGTTCTGAATGACGATGCCCAGTGCCGCGGCCGCCGCCACGAAGATGACGGGGGATAGGTCAGTGAGCAGCGATGCCGCCAGCACGGCAAGGAAGATCAGCCCGGCAGCCCAGTCCTTCACAGAGCCTTTGAACAGCTTGACCACGGCGTTGAAGATCAGCACGCAGACGCACACGCGGATGCCCGCGAAGGCGTGCTGTACCCAGGCCAGGTGGGAGAAGCTGTTGATGACGCCGGCCAGCGCCGTGATGATCACCAGCGACGGGAATACGATGCCCAGCGTGGCCACGATGCCGCCGAGGATGCCGGCCTGCTTCTGGCCCACAAAGGTGGCGGTGTTGACGGCGATGATGCCGGGGGTGCACTGGCCGATGGCGAAGTAGTCCACCAGCTCCTCGTCCGTGGCCCAGTGCTTGTCCTCCACCACCTCGCGCTGGAGGATGGGCAGCATGGCCATGCCGCCGCCGAAGGTCATGACGCCCACCTTGGCAAAGGTGAGGAACAGCTGACCCAGAAGTTTTATGTTCATGATATCACCTCATTCAATATATCCGTACAGCCCGCGGACGGAGACCTCTCCGCTGCGCACTGCCTCTGTGGTCCCGTCCTCGTAGCGCACCGTCAGGCCGAACTGTGCGTCCACGTCCAGCGCCGTGGCCGGACGGGCGATGTCGCCCCGCAGCACCCGCACGGGCCTGCCCAGATTGACGCATCGCCGGCGGTACTCCGCCAGCCACGCCGCCGGGTCGGGCAGCACCTGCCGCAGGGCGGTCAGCTGGCGCAGAATGGCGTCCCCCAGCGCGTCGGGAGACACGCGGAAGCCCTGCAGCGCAAGGGATGTGGCCATATCGCCGATGTCCGGCGGAAAGGCGGCCTGTCCCACGTTGACGCCGATGCCCACCACCAGCCAGTCGGCGCTGCCGTCGGGCAGGAGGGAGGACTCGGTGAGGATGCCGCAGAGCTTTTTGCCGCAGAGCACCACGTCGTTGCACCATTTGATGCCGCAGCGGGCGGGGCACAGGCTCTCCACGGCACGGCACACCGCCACCGCCGCCAGGGGCGTCACGGTGAGAAGCTGCTGCGAAGGGCACTCCCGCCACAGGGCGGAGAGATACAGCCCGCCCGCAGGGGACTGAAAGGAGCGGCCCAGCCGGCCCTTGCCGGCGGTCTGGACGGCGGCGATGACCGCGGTGTCGTCCGCTCCCTGGGAGGCCAGGGCCTTGCACACGTTGTTGGTGGAATCGACCTCGTGATACCGGAGCACGGTCCAGGGCACAGCCATCGCCTCCTTTCATTTGAACACACATTGTACCACCGCAGGCAGTGTTTGTAAATAGTTGACAGCCGTTAAGGAATTTAGTATCATCAGGGGGATCCTGAGAGCTGGAGGTGCTTTTCGTGCGCAATACCCGAATGCTGGTGTTTACCGCGCTGTTCGCTGCGCTGACGGCGGTAGGCGCGTTTCTGCGTATCCCCATGGGGTACAGCTCCGTGACGCTGCAATATCTGTTTACCGCCATGGCGGGGCTGCTTTTGGGTAAAAAATGGGGTGCTTTGAGCCAATTTGTGTACGTTTTCCTGGGGATCGTGGGTCTGCCGATCTTTACCATGGGCGGCGGATTTGGCTATATTTTCCAGCCGACATTCGGCTTTTTGCTGGGGCTGATCCCGGCGGCGTGGGTCATCGGCGCGGTGGCGGGGGAGAGTCTCGACCCCAAGCGGATGGCGCTGGCGGCGCTGGCGGGCCTGGCGGTGCTGTACGCGGTGGGAATGCCCTATATGGCGGTGATCCTGAACGCCTACATGGGGAAGGGAATGACCTTTACAGCCCTTTTGTGGGCGGGGATGCTGCCGTATCTGCCGGGGGACGCGGTGAAGATCATCGTGGCGGCGGGCGTGTGCCCGGTGCTGCGGAAGCGGCTGCACCTGGCGAATGGCAGCCATAAGCAGGGCGAATGAAGTTGTGCAATACAGCCAAAGAAGCGCGCTGATATTTGGCGCGATATTGGAGCAGAAATGCATTGCATTTTGCGGAAACGGCCCGTATAATAGGCAAGAAAAATGAAAGGAGGGACGCGCCATGACCTGCAAGACTGTTGTAAGAAAGCGGAAGGACGCTCCCTCTGTTTTTGTTTCTGATATTGTTTTTATTTGACCGGTGTTTTTCACCGGTCCTTTTTTTAGGCAAAAACGGTGCGGACAGCAACGTGGAAAGCAATAGAACGAATGAGAATGAAGCAAGAACGAACGAGAAAGAGAGGACACGTCACATGAACAAAAAATTAGGACAAGACGCCATCTACGACGCTCGGGAGCTGGGCATCCCCCGGATGCTGCTGCTGGGCTTGCAGCACCTGTTCGCCATGTTCGGCGCCACGGTGCTGGTGCCCATCCTGGTCAGCGGCTACGGCCTGCCCCTGTCCATCCAGACCACCCTGCTGTTTGCCGGTATCGGCACACTGCTCTTCCATGTGTGCACCAAGTTCAAGGTGCCCGCCTTCCTGGGCTCCTCCTTCGCCTTCCTGGGCGGCTTCGAGGCGGTAGCCCAGCTGGACGCCGGTAAGTTCGCCGCCATGACCGGCGAGGAGAAGCTGCCCTACGCCCTGGGCGGCGTGGTGGTGGCCGGACTGCTGTACCTGGTGCTGGCCTTGCTGTTCAAGCTGGTGGGCGCCAAGAAGGTCATGCGCTACTTCCCGCCCATCGTCACCGGCCCCATGATCATCCTCATCGGCCTGAACCTGTCCGGCTCCGCCATCACCAACGCCTCCACCTGCTGGTGGCTGGCACTGGTGGCCATCGCCATCATCATCGTGGCCAACATCTGGGGCAAGGGCATGATCAAGATCATCCCCATCCTGCTGGGCGTGGTGGGCGCGTACATCGTGGCCCTGATCGCCGGCAAGGTGGACTTCACCGAGGTGGCCGGCGCGGACATCGTGGGCCTGCAGAAGTTCGTCATCGCCAAGTTTGACATTACCTCTATCCTGGTGATGGCCCCCATCGCCATCGCCGCCATGATGGAGCACATCGGCGACATGTCCGCCATCTCCTCCACCACCGGCAAGAACTTCATCGAGGACCCCGGCCTGCACCGCACCCTGCTGGGCGACGGTCTGGCCACCATGGTGGCGGGCGTGTTCGGCGGCCCTGCCAACACCACCTACGGCGAGAATACCGGCGTGCTGGCCCTGAGCCGCGTGTATGACCCCCGGGTCATCCGGCTGGCGGCGCTGTACGCCATCGTCCTCAGCTTCTCTCCCAAATTCGACGCGCTGGTGAACTCCATCCCCACCGCCATCGTGGGCGGCGTCAGCTTCGTCCTCTACGGTATGATCTCCGCGGTGGGCGTTCGGAACGTGGTGGAGAACCGCGTTGACCTGACCAAGTCCCGGAACCTGATCATCGCGGCGGTGATCTTCGTGTGCGGCCTGGGCTTCGCCTCCACCGGCGGCATCACCTTCACCGTGGGCGGCGCGGACGTCACCCTGACCGGCCTGGCCATCGCGGCCCTGGCGGGCGTCATCCTGAACGCCATCCTGCCCGGCAACGACTATGAGTTCGGCAAGAGCGTCCAGGGCGACGCCAGCGCCGACCTGGGCAGCTATTAAGAGAACGCGCGCGAGCGCAGAAGAAGAGAGACCGGGCGGCTTTGGCCGCCCGGTCTTTTGCGTTTTGACGGTCGGGGCAGGGGAGAGGTGCGCGGCGGGACGGGCGGAGCGGGGAAAAGATATCAACTATCGCGAAAATGGACGGAAGGCGTTGCATTACGGCGAAGGGATGCTATAATGAAAGAACTACCATCCACCGGCAGGGGCAGGCGCGCCGCTTCGGCGCGCTTTTCCGCGCGCTGCGGCCCTGCGGAGCGATGGCACATGGGAGGACTGGGCCATGGTCGAGAAGGAAGCCTTTATCACGGCGCTGCTGCCGCTCTGCGACACGGTATGTGAATATGACAGGAACCGCGGCAAGCTGCGCGTGCGCAAGACGGATCTGGCGCAGGCGGAGGAGAGCCGGTGGTACACCGTGGAGGAGCTGCGGGACCTGTTCCGCAGCGGCGGCGGTGTGGCAGCGGAGCGGGGCGGGTGGGTGCGCTATCTCAACAGCGACAACCTGCGCAGCTTCTTCTATGGCAGCGAGAGCAACGAGAGCTTCCGGCTGCGGTTCCGGCAGGGCGGCGTGGGCTATCGGCAGTATGACATCCGCATCGACCGGATCAACGACAGCACGCTGGTCATATCCGGGCGGGACACCCAGGAGCAGGAGCTGGACACGCTGACCGGCGCCCTGAGCCGCAACCACTACCAGCGGGAGATGTGCAGCGAGGTGTATAACGGCGGGGTCGCCATACTGGATATGGACGATTTGAAGCTGTACAACGACATATACGGCCACAGCGTGGGCGACAGCGCCCTGCGGGTGCTGGCGGACACCGTCCGGGAGGTGGTGGGCGGCAGCGGTTCGCTGGTGCGCTACGGCGGAGATGAGTATTTGCTGCTGATGCCGGGGGTGACGCAGGAGGCCTTCGGCGAGGTGCTGGGAAGGCTGCAGCAGCGGCTGCGCTCGGCCACAGTGCCGGGCTGCGAGAGCGGGCAGCACCCCACGGTGAGCATCGGCTGCGTGATAGCCCGGCAGGAGACCATCGCGGAGGCGGTGAAGCGAGCGGACCGGCTGATGTACCGGGCCAAGCGCACCAAGGACACGGTGATCACAGAGGACACGCCGGTGGAGAACGAGGACCGGGATAAGCCGGTGGTGCTGGTGGTGGACGACTCGGCCATGAACCGCGTGATGCTGCGGGAGATGCTGGCGGAGGGCTTCACCGTGCGGGAGGCCGAGGACGGCGTGTCGTGCATGGACCAGCTGGGCAGGTACGGCGCGGACATCTCGCTGGTGCTGCTGGACATGATCATGCCGGTGATGGACGGGTTGCAGGTGCTGGAGGAGATGAACGACCGGGGGTATATCGAGGACATCCCGGTGATCATGATCACGGCGGACGACTCGGAGGAGAAGATACGCCAGGCCTACGACCTGGGCGTGGTGGACTATATCGCCCGGCCCTTTGACGTGCGGGTGGTGCAGCGGCGTGTGCAGAACACGGTGAAGCTGTATGCCCGGCAGCGGCGGCTGGCGGCGGTGATGTCCCAGCAGATGCGGCGGCAGGAGCGGACCATGACCATTGTGGCGGACATCCTGTCCCGGGTGATGGGGTATCGCAACGGCGAGGGCGCCGACCACGGGCGGCATGTGGAGCAGATCACGGGACGGCTGCTGCAGCGGCTGCTGGAGCGGACGGACCGGTATCACCTGAGCCGGCAGGACTGCCGGAGATCTGCCGCTGGCACCATGAGCGGCTGGACGGGAAGGGGTATCCCGACGGGCTGAAGGGCGACGAGATACCGGTGACCGTGCAGGCGGTGAGCCTGGCGGACGCATACGACGCGCTGGTGAGCCAGTGGTCGTACAAGCCGGCGTACTCCCACGGGGAGGCGCTGGACATGATACGGCGGGGCGCCTGCGGGGCGTTTTCGCCGCTGCTGGTGGAGTGCTTGCAGGACATATAGCCGGCGCTGTGCCGGGAGATCTACGGCATGCAGGCGTGAGAGAAATAAACGTGGGTAAGGAGAGCGAAGGAACATGACATTGGAGACATTTTACGAGATGGTGGGCGGCGATTTGACGTCCACGGTGGGGCGGCTGGGCAGCACGGCCATGGTGGAGCGGTTCCTGCGGATGTTCGCGGGGGACGACAGCTTTGACATGCTGGCGGCGGCCATGAGTGCGGGGGACGTGCAGCGGGCCTTCCGGGCGGCCCACACGCTGAAGGGCGTGGCGGCCAATATGGGACTGGAGCGGCTGCGCGCGGCGGCCTCGGAGCTGACGGAGGCCCTGCGGGGCGGCGACATGGGGAGCGCCAAGGAGCTGTTTCCGGCGGCGGAGACGGCGTACCGGCAGGTATACGCCGGGGTGGACGAACTGGAGACCGGTGCGTAAAGCTCATGTAAATAATTTCCGGAAAAAGCTTGACGAACAGGGAAAAACGCGGTATACTGAGCACAATGGAATAAGTTTGGCAAATCGGTCGAAAGGCTGAGACGCAAAGCTACGGTGTCTAAACGGTATATTCCGCATGATAGACCGGCTGCGAGAAACGCACGAAGAGTGTGTTGGAGCAGCCGGTTTTTTATTTTGCCCTTTTGGGCCTATATTATGCTGTACGGGTCGCGGAGGTCTAACCCCTACCTCGGCGGCGATCGAACCCCCATCTGTCGCAGACAGATGGGGGCCCGTTTTTTCGGTATTCTCTTATTCGCGGCCGTAGAGGGCGGTCATGCGGTGGATCCTGGCGGAGAGGGTGTCCGTCAGCTCGCCGGGCAGCAGGCGCCACGTCCAGTTGCCGCTCTGGGTGCCGGGGATGTTCATGCGGTGGCCTTCGCCCAGGCCCAGGTAGTCCTGCAGCTGGGCCACGAACAGCTCCGCCACGCTGGACATGCCGCCGCGGATGATGCCCCAGTGGAAGCCCTCCTGCTCGGTGAGGGCCAGGTACTCGGCGGCGTGGGCGATGTCCTCCGGCGCGGCCTCCTGACGCCACAGGGCCAGGGGGCTGTTGTCGTGGGTGCCGGTGTAGCAGATGCAGTGGGGCGTGTAGGCGTGGGGGAGGTAACCGCTGGAGTCGCGGGAGTCGAAGGCGAACTCCAGGACCTTCATGCCGGGCCAGCCGGAGTCGTGCAGCAGCTGCGCCACCTCCGGGGTGGGGTAACCCAGGTCCTCGGCGATGAATTGCAGCTGGGGGAACCAGCCGTTCAGGCGGGCGATCAGGTCCATGCCGGGGCCGGTGACCCAGTGGCCGTTTTTGGCGGTCGTGTCGCCGTAGGGCACGGACCAGTAGTTGGCGAAGCCGCGGAAGTGGTCGATGCGGATCACGTCGTAGAGCTTGCCGGCGCCGTCGATGCGGCGGATCCACCAGCCGAAGCCGTCGTCGCGCATGGCGTCCCAGTCGTAGAGGGGGTTGCCCCACAGCTGGCCGTCGGCGGTGAAGTAGTCCGGCGGGACGCCGGCCACCGCCTTGGGCACCAGGTCTTCGTCCAGCTGGAAGAACTGGGGCTCGGCCCAGACGTCGGCAGAGTCCAGGGAGACGTAGATGGGCAGGTCGCCGATGATGCGGAGGCCCTGGGCGTGGACGTAGTCACGCAGGGCGTCCCACTGGCGGAAGAACAGAAATTGCAGATAGGTGAAGAACTGGATGTCGTCCTGCAGGAGGGTACGGTATTTTTCCAGCACGGCGTCGCTCCTGCGCAGGCGCAGGTCGTCGTCGGGCCACTCCGTCCAGGACTTCATGCCGAAATGGCGCTTGCAGGCCATGTAGAGGGCGTAGTCCGGCAGCCAGCGGGCGTTGTCCGCGGCAAAGGCGGCCACGGCTTGGGCGTCCCGGTCCCAGCCGCACTGATAGGCTTTGCGCAGAAGGGTGAAGCGGCTCTCGTAGATCCTGCCGTAGTCCACATGGCGGGGATCGCTGCCCCAGTCGGGGGCGGTGCACTCGGCGGCGGTCAGCAGACCGTCGGCCACCAGCAGGTCGGGGTCGATGAAGTAGGGGTTGCCGGCGTAGGCGGAAAAGCTCTGGTAGGGGGAGTCGCCGTAGCTGGTGGGGCCCAGGGGGAGCATCTGCCAGTAGGACTGGCCGGAGGCCTTCAGGAAATCGGCAAAGTCGTAGGCCGCCTGCCCCAACGTGCCGATGCCGTAGGGGGAGGGAAGGGAGGAGACGGCCATTAAAATACCGCTGGATCGTTTCATGGCAAATAGTTCACTTTCTATACAGGATGGAACGGGGCGGGCAGAAAGCCCGCCCCGCCGTTTTCAATTTTAGCCCTTGACGGCGCCGGCCGCCACGCCCTTGATGATGTGCTTCTGGCAGCAGAGATAGAAGATGATGACCGGGACGATGCTCAGCAGGATCAGCGCCATGGTGGCGCCCATATCCACCTGTCCGTAGCTGCCCTTCAGATACTGGATGACGATGGGGATGGTGCGATATTTGTTCAGGTCCAGAACCAGGTACGGCAGCAGGAAGTCATTCCATACCCACATGATCTCCAGCACGCCCACGGAGATGAAGGTGGGCTTCAGCATGGGCAGTACCACCAGGAAGAAGGTACGCACAGGCCCACAGCCGTCAATGGCGGCGGCCTCCTCGATCTCCAGCGGGATCGTCTTGACAAACCCGGAGAACATAAATACCGCCAGTCCCGCGCCGAAGCCCAGGTACACGATAGGTATTGTCCACGGCGTGTTCAATCCGATCTTGGCAAAAGCCATAGAGGTGAAGCTGAAGTAGGGAAGCTTGACCTGCTCGGCGGTGCGGGACAGGGTGAACATCACCATCTGGAAGGGCACCACCATGGAGAACACGCACAGGTAGTACACGATCTTGCTGAACAGACTGCCCACACGCGCCACATACCACGCGGCCATAGAGGTGCAGATCAGGATCAGCGCCGAGGAGACCAGGGTGATGAACAGACTGTAGAACACCGCCTTGATAAACGGATAGTTGCCGAAGGTCATGCCCTTGATATAGTTCTGCCAGCCCACGAAGGTGTCCTCGTTGGGCAGGGCGAACGTATCGGTATTGACAGCGGCATTGGTCTTGAAGGAGTTGATCAGAACGATGACGATGGGCAGCACATACACGATGCAGATCACCGTGAACGCTATGGTCAACGCCATTTTGCTGCGGTCATGCTTTTTGGCAAGGCTCGTCTGCATTACTGCTGCACCTCCTTTTTGCGGGTAGCCCGGAGTTGGATCAGTCCGATAGCCGCCACCAGTATGAAGAACAGTACGGCTTTGGCCTGGGCCACGCCGCGGTTGTTGCCGCTGCCGGAGTAGAAGGAGTTGTAGATGTTCAGGGCCAGCATTTCCGTGGTCTTGATAACGCTGCCGTCCGCCTGCTGCAGGAAGGGGCGGCCGCCGGTCAGGGCCAGGTTCTGGTCAAACAGCTTGAAGCCGTTGGTCAGCGTCAGGAAAATGCAGATGGTGAAGGAGCTCATCATGTTGGGGATAGTGACCTTCCACAGGGTCTGCCAGTTGGTGGCACCGTCGATGCGGGCCGCCTCCAGCATATCCTCCGGCACGGATTGCAGTCCGGCGATGTAGATGATCATCATGTAGCCCACCTGCTGCCAGCAGATCAGGATGATGAGACCCCAGAAGCCGAAGTGGCTGTTCAGCACCACGGACTGGCCGTAAGCGACCAGAAAGCCGTCGAAGATCATGGACCAGATATAGCCCAGCACGATGCCGCCGATGAGGTTCGGCATGAAGAACACCGTCCGGAACAGGTTGGAGCCCTTGATGCCCCGCGTCAGCGCATAGGCCACCGCGAAGGCCAGCGCGTTGATGAACAGCACCGACACGAAGGCAAACAGCGTCGTGAACAAGAAGGCATGGCGGAAGCTGCTGTCGGCAAAGGCCTTCAGATAGTTGTCAAAGCCTACCCATGTCCACTTGCTGGTCAGCTTGAATTTGCAGAAGGACAGGAACGCGCCCTTCAGGAACGGGTAGATGAACCCGATGCAGAAGGCGGCAAAGGTGGGCAGCAGAAACAGCCACACCATGCGCTGAATTGGCCGTCGGACCAGTCGGCTGTTCAGCGCAGCCGCGTCCCGTTTTGCTTGAAATCGTTTCATTAGACCACTCCTGTTCTCCGTAGTTTTGTCACAGCGAAAGCTCTCCTCCGAAGCGCGTTCGAAGGACAGCGCCCGCCGTCACAGAGTAAGAAAGAGGGGGCGGGCGAAAAGCCCGCCCCCTGTGCGTATGTGGCTGAAACCGTGGCTTAGCCGTTGGCGATCTCGTTGTTGTACTGGGTAGCCCAGCCTTCCACGAAGGCGGTCTTCACATCGTCCCAGCTGCCGCCGTCGGCGGTATACTTGCCCAGAGCGTCGACCACAGCGGCACGCCAGTCATTGACGGCGGGGGTGTAGTTGAAGGCCCAGGTGACAGGATAGCAGCCATTGGCAACATACTCGTTGGCCAGAGCGCTGAACGGATTGGAGGGAGCCTTGGAGGCCTGGAACGGGCAGGCACCGAACTGCTCAGCCATCATGGCGGTGCCTTCCTCGGAGGTAACGACCCAGTTCAGGAAGTCCAGAGTGGCCTTGATGTCCTCCTCGGAGGCGTTCTTGTTGACGGACCAGTAGTTCTCGGTACCGGTGCACAGGCCGGCCTTCTCCTCGCCCTCAACGCCGCAGTAGATGGGGATCATGGTCAGGTCATCAGCGTTCATGCCGAACTTCTCGCCGGTCAGGTTGCTGTACTCCCAAGTGCCGTTCTGATAGAACACAGCCTTGCCCTCGCCGAACTCGGCCTCAGCCTGGTCGCCGGTAGCGGTCAGCAGGGCGGCGCCGGTGGTGGCGGAGTCAGTGGTGTACAGATCCCAGATGGCCTTGTAGTTGTCCAGATAAGTACCCTTGATGGTGGCGGGCTTGCTGGTCACACCTTCATCGCGGAACTCATAGAACAGAGGCATATTGGCCAGGTGGCCGGAGAAACGCCAGGCGGAGGTGCCGTCCAGACCTGCAGAGGTGAAGGCGTCGAAGCCCAGCTCGGCAGCGCGGCTGTGGATGTCGTCAGCAACGGCCTTCAGGGACTCGAAGTTGGTGATGTCGGTGACCTCATAGCCGGCTTCCTTCAGCAGCGCCTTGTTCACGATGATACCGTAGGTCTCCAGGCAGTAGGCGATGGAGATGACCTCACCGTCGGCGTTCTTCAGGGCATAATCCTTGGAGGTCAGCTGGTTGTACACGTCGCTGCTGCTCAGGTCGTAGCAGAACTCACCCCAGGTAGCCACGCCGCCCTCGTTGCACTGGAACAGGGTGGGCGCGTCTTCCTTGTCCATCTCGGACACCAGGGAGGACTCATACTCGCCGGAGGCGGCGGTGAAGATCTTGACGGGCACGCCGGTCTTCTCGGTGTAGGTGGCGGCCAGAGCCTTCCACGCGTCGTCAGACTCAGGCTTAAAGTTCAGGTAGTACACGCTGCCGGTGGCGGTGGTATCGCCATCGGTCTTGGTGTCGTCCTTCTTCTCACCGCAGGCCACCAGAGACAGGGCCATCACGAGAGCAAGAAGCATTGCAAGAAACTTCTTCATGGTAATTACTCCTTTTTTGTTTTATTTTCACGCCTTGCGGCGCAAAAAACTATTTCAGTGCGACCACGGAGCCGCCCCGGCGCAGCGTGGTGGGCAGCAGCTCGCAGGCGTGGGTGCCCTTGTGCTGCACCATGTCCAGCAGGATCTCGGCGCTGCGGCGGCCCATCTGCTCCATGGGCTGGCACAGGGTGGTCAGCGGCGGGTCGATGTAGGCGGACAGCTCCAGACCGTCGATGGCGATGACGGAGCAGTCCTGGGGCACGCGGCGGCCGGCGTCCAGCAGGGCGCGCATGGCGCCGATGGCCATGGAGTCGGCAATGGCGAACAGGGCGGTGAAGTCCGCACCGTGGGACAGGGCGTCCTTTACGGCGGTATAGGCGTCCCGGACGCCGAAGCCGCCGGCACACAGCACCAGGTCGGGGTCCACGGTAAGACCGTGGCTCTCCAGCGCCTGGACGTAGCCCTCGTAGCGCAGCTGGCTGATGGACTGGTCGTCGGGACGGGAGATCAGCGCGGCGATCCTGCGGTGGCCGTGGCGGTACAGCTCCTCCACGGCCTGACGGGCGGTGTCGCCGTCGGCGATGGAGACGGAGGAGTACTCGCCCTCGGTGAGGGTGCCGTAGCGGTTGGAGTAGGAGCAGCAGACGAAGGGGACGTTCAGCAGCGCCAGGTCGGCGGGGGTGTAGTCGAAGCGTCCGCCCAGGAAAACGATGCCCCGCAGGCGCTTTTCCCGCTCCATGACGGCGCCGCACTTGACCTCGTCGTCACAGGCGCCGATCTGCTGCATGACCATGGTGAAGCCGGCGTCGGTGATGGTGCGCTCGATGGCGCGGATGATGTCGGTGTAGAAGGGGTTGGAGACGCCGCGGACGATAAGGCCGATGGCGTCGGACTTGGTGCGGACCAGGTCGCGGGCGCTGTTGTTGGGGATGTAGTTGCTATTCTTGATGGCATTGAGGACCTTGCGCCGGACATCCTCGCTGACGTCCGGGCGGTCATTCAGCACGCGGGAGACGGTACTGACACTGACGCTGCATTGCCTTGCGATATCCTTGATCGTCATGTCCCGGTGTGCCTCCTACTATACCAAATGGAACGGACGCAACCGCCCGGAATTTGTCGGTAACATTTCCGGTAACGTTTCCGCCGTTGAGAATATGGTATCAGCATTTGGGGTAAATGTCAATCGGTTGGACGCATTTTTGCCGAAATACACAGAAAAATCGGTGGTTCTTTCGTGAAAATCACAAGAGAAAAGCGCCATCCGAAGGAGGGACGGCGCGGGAAACGGCGGAGAAGGCGCATTCTTCTGCGCAAAAGCGCGCGTGCCGGAAGTGCAGGCAGGCCGGAGAGAGTGCCTGCGGCGCGGAAAAAGCGCCGGGACGGTCAGGACCGCAGCAGGGCGCGGCGGGCTCTCCAGTCGGGGAGATAGGTCTCCACCTCCCGGTAGAAGGCGGGGGAGTGGTCATGGTGGCGGATGTGCGCCAGCTCGTGCACCACCACATATTCGATGGCGGCGGGGGGATAGGCCATCAGGTAGAGGGAAAAGCTCAGGCGGTCCTTGCCGGAGCAGCTGCCGAAGCGGGTGCGGGCGGCGGTGATGGTGATGCCGGCGGGCTGCACGCCCATGCGCTGCGCCCACTGGGCCACCAGCGGCGGCAGGAGGGCCTTGGCCTGCTGCCGCCAGAGGGCCATCTGCTGGGCGGAGGGCTCCGGGTGGGCGGCCAGGTAGGCCTGCCGGGCGGCCAGGTGCTTTTCCAGCCACTGGCGGTGGCTGTCCACAAAGCGGGCGATGTCCTCGTCGGCGGCGTGCAGCGGAGCGCGGACCAGGGCCGTGCCCTGGCGGGTGACCTCCAGCGCCAGGGTGCGGCGGCGGGAGCGGATGACGGTGTAATCGGTCATTGGTCGTCCTCCGGGATGAAGCGGGGGCCGCGGTAGCCGTCGCGGTCCACGGTCTCGGACCACATGGCGGCGGGACGCACCCACAGCCCGCCGTCACCGTACAGGGCGCGGTAGACCACCATCTCCTCCAGTGTTTCGGAGTGGCGGGCGGTGCCGATGACCTCATATTCCTTGCCTTTGAAATGGCGGTAGCGGCCTGGTTTTATAGTTGGCATACTATATACTCTCCTGACAGGTAACAGTTGTGTTGACGATACGAATAGTATATACTATTGGCAGTGATTTGTAAATCGGAGGTGCAAAGATGAAAAACACCACACTGTGCTATATGGAGAACGAAAAGGGCGAATACCTGATGCTGCACCGGGTCAAGAAGCAGAACGACCTGAACCACGACAAGTGGATCGGCGTGGGCGGCAAATGCGAGGAGGGCGAGAGCCCGGAGGAGTGCGTCTGCCGCGAGACGCTGGAGGAGACGGGCCTGACGCTGACTGACTATCAGTATCGAGGGGTCATCACCTTCGTGTCGGACGTGTGGGAGGGGGAGTATATGCACCTGTTCACCGCCACCGGCTGGACGGGGACGCTGCGGGAGTGCGACGAGGGCGTGCTGGAGTGGCTGCACAAGGACAAGCTGGCCGCGCTGCCCCAGTGGACGGGGGACAAGCTGTTCCTGGAGCTCATACACGAGAAGGACACGCCGTTTTTCTCCATGAAGCTGCAATACGCGGGGGATACGCTGGTGTATGCAGCCCTGAACGGGAAGGAACTGGCGATATGATCCTGATAAGCGCGTGTCTGCTGGGCTGCGCCTGCCGGTACGACGGGCAGAGCAAGCCCTGTCCGGCGGCGCAGGAGCTGGCCCGGCGGGGCCTGGCGGTGCCGGTGTGTCCGGAGCAGCTGGGCGGGCTGTCCACACCGCGAAAGCCCTCGGAGCGCCGGGACGGCCGGGTGGTGATGAACGACGGCCGGGACGTGACGGCGGAGTACCGCCGGGGCGCGGAGGAGACGCTGCGTCTGGCGCGGCTGTACGGCTGTACGGCGGCGGTGCTGAAGGAGAGAAGCCCCTCCTGCGGCAGCGGGCGCATCTACGATGGCACCTTCACCGGCACGCTGACGGACGGCGACGGCGTCACGGCGGAGCTGCTGAAGGAGAACGGCATAAAAGTGTACGGCGAGAGCGAATTGGAAAAGCTGCTGTGAGCCGTCCCCTCCCATTTTATTTTCCGCCAAAAGTGCACAAATTTTGAATTTACATTTGGCAGAAAAGCAGGTATAATATGACCAGCAGCGTTGATATGTGCGGCGACGGGAGCTCCCGTCATTCCGTGGGTACCCACGGAATGATGCCGCCTGTATGCTATGGGAGAATAAAAGGAGGAGTGTACAATGAAGAAGTGCGTAGTGGGTCTATTTTTTGCGCTGGTGCTGTGTTTGGCGATGGTGCCCATTTCTGCTTTTGCGGCGGGAAAGACAACCATTAGAACGGTTGATGATCTTTTGCAATTTGCAGAAGCTGTGGACAATGGCGAATATGACGATGAAACAGATGCGGTCGTGTCGCTTGAAGCAGATTTGGATTTGAAGGATGTAAAAACATGGACACCGATCGGCAGCGTATTTGCTGCTGATGGAACTCTGCAACATTATTTCAGCGGCAAATTTTACGGAAACGGACATACGATTTCCAATTTAAATTTTTCCGAAAACTATGGAAAGACAGCGTATCCGTCTTTCGGATTTTTCAGTGAGGTCTACGGCGCTGAAATTTCCGGCTTGACAATTCAAGGCAAGCTGGATGTGTCCAATTCGGGGTATGTCTATTTTGGAACGGTAGCGGGCGTTGCAGCAGACAGTAAAATTACTGACTGCGTTTCCAATGTGTCGTTCACGGATACAGACAAATATATCAACGGCACTGCGGCTTTGTGCGGATATGCGATAAATAGCACGATTGAATACTGCCAAAACAAGGGGAATTTTTCAATAACGAAGGATGTCACCTCTTTTCAGATGGGCGGTATCGTAGGTGTTGCTGACAACAGTACCGTACAGTATTGCGCCAATACGGGCGATATGACCTCTTGGACACCCTGTACCGGAGGGATTGTTGGGCAGCTGTATCAAGCCTCAAAGATCATCAATTGTTATTCTACAGGGAAAATGGTTCCCCTTGGCAATGGAACTACAGACTTCGGCGGTATTGCAGGGATAGTTGGTGCAGGTACAGAAATCAGACATTGTTATTTCGCTGGTGAAATGGATCTATCTCAATATACTGCCACTACACCTTATACGCGTTTAGGTGGTATTGCAGGCGGTGTTTCTTCTGATACACCTGTTTTTAAAAACAATTATTTCGTGGAAGCGGGAAATGTTACAGCTTGCAGCAAGTATACGGAAGCAGGGACAGCAAAGTCTCTTGCATATATGAAAACTGAGGATTTCTTTAATGAGATCACTGTTGCCGGCGGCGAGTATCGATTTAAACCAAATGGCACACCGCTTCTGCTGGAGCACAAGTATCCGACAGCAGAGGAAACGCCGCGTTACTACTACAGCTCTGCGACTACCGCGAAGGACGAGGGCAAGACCGGCTCCCCCAAGACCATAGATGCGGGCGTGGGAATGTACGCCGTGAGTGCGGTGCTGTCTCTGACCGGGATGGTCTATGTGGGTAAGAAGAGATCTTGAGAACGCAAAAAAGAAATCCCGAAAGGGATTTCTTTTTTGTCGGGGGACGGATCGCCACGGCAGGACGTCGGCCCCTGCAAACGAAAGGACAGCGCCCCATGCGGGGCGCTGTCCTTCTATATGAGGGTGTTACCACTCCAGGTTCTTTTCCGTCTCCTTGCTGAACACATGAGCGACGTTGCCGCCGAAGATCATGTTGACCTCACTGCCCATGGGGAAGTGGGCGGCGTTGCCGTTGGTGGGGACGATGACCACCACGTCGTGGTCATGGGTGGAGATGTGCAGATGCACAGAGGAGCCCATCAGCTCGCTGACGTCCACAGTGCCCTTGACGCCGTCGGCGCAGAGCATGATGTGATCGGGGCGAACGCCCAGCGTCACGTCCTGTTCCGGTATATTTTTGGCGCTGAGCCGGGCCTGCTTATCCTCGGACAGCTCCACGTTGATGCCGTCGATGGACACGGCGTATTTGCCGTCGCCGTTCTTCACCAGCTTCGCATCGAAGAAGTTCATCTGCGGCGTGCCGATGAAGCCCGCCACGAACAGGTTGGCCGGGTGGTCGAACACCTCCTGCGGCGTGCCGATCTGCTGGATAAAGCCGTCCTTCATGATGACGATGCGGTCGCCCAGCGTCATGGCCTCGGTCTGGTCGTGGGTGACGTAGATAAACGTGGTGTTGATGCGCTGGCGCAGCTTGATGATCTCGGCGCGCATCTGGTTGCGCAGCTTGGCGTCCAGATTGGACAGAGGCTCATCCATCAGGAACACGGCGGGGTCGCGGACGATGGCGCGGCCGATGGCCACACGCTGGCGCTGGCCGCCGGACAGGGCCTTGGGCTTGCGGTCGAGGTACTGGGTGATGTCCAGGATCTCCGCGGCCTGACGGACCTTCTTGTCGATCTCGTCCTTGGGGACCTTCTTCAGCTTCAGGGAGAAGGCCATGTTCTCATACACGGTCATGTGGGGGTACAGGGCGTAGTTCTGGAACACCATGGCGATATCCCGGTCCTTGGGCTCCACGTCGTTCATCAGCTTGTCGCCGATCCACAGCTCGCCGGAGGTGATGTCCTCCAGACCGGCGATCATACGCAGGGTGGTGGACTTGCCGCAGCCGGAGGGGCCTACCAGCACGATGAACTCCTGATCCGCGATCTCCAGGCTGAACTGCTGGACAGCCACAACGCCCTCGTCGGTGATCTGAAGATTGCTCTTCTTCTCCTGGGGCTCCTCGCCCTTCTTTGCTTTCTTTTTCTTTTCGGTGTTGGGGTAGACCTTCTTCAGGTCCTTCAGAATGACCTTTGCCATACGTCTTGGCTGTAACCGTCCTGCCTCCGCAAAAGACGGCCTCGCACGGGCATTGCCCTCAGTGCCTTACGACAGGTCTCCACACTGCCGCACCGCCAGCCACAGCGGGTATTCCTCCTTATCTTTTGCCGTCCGGCGGCATGAAGTGGAGTGCCGCGGGCCGGTGGGAATACGGACAGTATAACCGAAAACGTTACCGAATGCAAGAAGAATTTGTGAAAGCTGCAAAAAGCATCGCCTGCGGCTCTGCGGCAGGCGATGCTTTTTCACAAATCGACGATAATAGGCGTGTGGCCGGTGTGGGGCAGCAGCCTATGCAGCACGTCGGCGGTGCGCAGCTTCAGGGTGCTGGTGTTGCGGCAGGGGTGGCAGCCGAACCACTCGCTCTCGGCCACGGCGCGGTCCAGCGCCAGGGTGACGCGGTGCTCCGTGTCGAACAGCAGGCCCAGGATGGAGGCAGAGCCGGGGGCGGTGTGCAGCAGGGACTCCATGTCCTCGTGGGAGGCGAAGCTCAGCCGGGAGGAGCCGATCTGTTTGGAGAAGTCCTTGGTGACAAAGGCCTTGTCGCCGGGCAGGCACAGCAGATAGAAGGCGGACTTATTCCGGGGCGTCAGCACCAGATTCTTGCAGACGTCCGCGCCCAGCGCCGCGGAGATGGATGCGCAGTCCTCCATGGTGAAGGCGGCGTCGTGGTCCACGCGGCTGTATTCGATGCCCAGGGCGTCCAGCGCGTCGTAGCAGGAGTGCTCCGGCTCCGGGCGTAGTTCGGCGGGCGCGCCGTGGTACACGGGGGAGATGGTCATTGAGCGTCACCTCGCTTCAGCAGCAGTTCGCCGGCGCGGTAGATGTCGCCGGCGCCCACGGTGATGAGCATGTCGCCGGGCTGGGCCAGCCTTTCCAGCTGGTCGGCCACCTGCTCCAGGGTGGAGCAGTAGACGGCGTGGGGGATCTGGGCGGCCAGGTCCCGGGAGGAGATGCCAAGCTCGTTGGTCTCCCGGGCGGCGTAGATCTCCGCCAGCACCACGCGGTCCGCCTGCCGCAGGACATTGACAAAATCGTCGAATAGGGCGGCGGTGCGGGTGTAGGTGTGGGGCTGGAAGGCCAGGATCAGCCGCTTGTGGGGCAGGGGACGCACGGCGTTCAGCAGCGCCTGCACCTCGTCGGGGTGGTGGGCGTAGTCGTCGTAGACCTCGGCGCCCCGGAAGGTGCCCTTGTGCTCAAAGCGGCGGCCCGCGCCGGTAAAGGCGGCCAGACCGGCGGTCACGGCCTCGCCGGGGATGCCCAGCACATAGGCGGCAGCGGCGGCGGCCAGCGCGTTGGAGATGTTGTGGGCGCCGGGGACGTGGAGGGAGACGTGGGCGTAGGTCAGGCCGTGGATGACCACGTCAAAGTCGCCGTAGCCGTCGAAGAAGGAGACGTTGTCGGCGTAGCAGTCGGCGCTGCGGTCCCGGACGCTGAAGGTGAACACCGGGTGGGAGAGGCCCTTGACGGCCTCGCGGGCTCCCTCATCGTCGGCATTGGCGATGACGTAGCCCCGCTCGGGCACCAGGGCGGCGAAGTCGTGGAAGGAGTGCTCGATGTCCGACAGATCCTTGAAAAAGTCCAGATGGTCGGCGTGGACGTTGAGGATCACCGCCACGGTGGGGAAGAAATTCAGGAAGGAGTTGCAGTATTCGCAGCTCTCCAGAATGATGGTGTCGCCCTTGCCCACCCGGTAGCCGGAGTGGAGCAGCGGCAGCGTGCCGCCGATCATCACCGTGGGATCCGCCTGGGCCGCCATGAAGATGTGGGTGGCCATGGAGGTGGTGGTGGTCTTGCCGTGGGTGCCGGAGACGCACAGGGCGTTGCGGTAGCCCTGCATGATGGCGCCCCAGGCCTGGGCGCGCTCATAGACCGGGATGCCCCGGGCCACGGCCCCGGCGATCTCGGGGTTGCTGTCGTGAATGGCGGCGGTGCGGATCACCGCGTCGCAGCCCTTCAGGTTCTCCGCCGAGTGGCCGATGGCCACGGGGATGCCCACGGCGCGCAGATGCTGCACCGTGGCGCTGTCGGCCATGTCAGAGCCCTGGACGGTGACGCCCATGCCCTGCAGTACCTCGGCCAGGGCGCACATGCTGACGCCGCCGATGCCCGCCAGATGGACGCGCTTGCCGGGGTGGATATACTTGTGGAAGTTCTCGATAGGATGAAACATTGTCGCTACCTCCTTGACAGGAGCTGAAAAATTACCGTATTATTATAATACAAGCTTTCCGCCGGTGCAACCGGCTTTTTTGCCGGTATTTGGCGGCGGAGGACGAAGTGTGACGAGAGGGGGCGTGGCCATGCTGCCGCAGCCGGTGGAATATGTGCTGGAACGGCTGGAGAACGCGGGATTCGATGCCTTCGCCGTGGGCGGCTGCGTGCGGGACACGCTGCTGGGCCGCGTGCCGGGGGACTGGGACGTGACCACTGCCGCCCGGCCGGAGCAGGTGCTCTCGCTGTTTGCGGGGTATGCCATCCCCACGGGGCTGAAGCACGGGACGGTGACCGTCCGGGCGGGGGAGATGGCCATAGAGGTGACCACGTTCCGCGCGGACGGGGACTACACCGACCACCGGCGGCCGGACACGGTGACGTTTTCCCACCGGCTGGAGGACGACCTGTGCCGCCGGGACCTGACGGTGAACGCCATGGCCATGGACCGGCGGGGGGAGATCACCGACCTGTACGGCGGGCGGGAGGACCTGAAGGCGGGCATCCTGCGGTGCGTGGGAGAACCGGAACGGCGGTTTCAGGAGGACGCGCTGCGCATCCTGCGGACGCTGCGGTTCTCCGCGGTGCTGGGCTTTGCCATCGAGGAGAGGACCGCCGCGGCGTTGCGGGAGACGGCGGCGCTGCTGACGTATATCGCGCCGGAGCGCATCCGGACGGAGATGGACAAGCTGCTGTGCGGCGGCCATGTGCTGCCGGTGCTGCTGGACTATCCGGAGGTGCTGGGGGTGTTTTTGCCGGAGGTGCTGCCCTGCGTGGGCTTTGACCAGCACAACCGGCACCATATCTACGACGTGTGGGGCCACACGGCCCACGCGGTGGCTGCCGCCCCGGCGGAGCACGTCCTGCGCTGGGCTATGCTGCTGCACGACGTGGGCAAGCCCGCCTGCTTCACCCGGGACGCGGCGGGGGTGGGGCATTTTTACGGCCACCCGGCCGTCTCGGTGGAGCTGGCGGAGACCGTGTGCCGCCGACTGCGGATGGACAACCGCACCGCGGAGCGGGTGGTGACGCTGGTGCGCTGGCACGACCGGGACATCGCCCGGACGGAGAGGGCCATCGCCCGGGCGGTATCGCAGCTGGGGGAGGAGACCTTCCGGCAGCTGCTGGACGTCAAGCGGGCGGACAACGCCGCCCAGAGCCCGGAGGACCGGGGCCGCCTGGCGGACATCCAGCAGGCGGAGGACATCCTGAATGCGCTGGAGGCCAGGAAACAGTGCTTTTCCCTGAAGGATCTGGCGGTAGACGGCCGGGACATGATGACCCTGGGGCTGCGGGGCCGGGAGATCGGCGACGGGCTGCACGCCCTGCTGGAAGCGGTGCTGGACGGCGCGGAGAACGACCGGGAGACGCTGCTGGCGCTGGCGCGGGAAAATCACAAATAAAAAGGAGAGGCATTTCGCCTCTCCTTTTTGCTTGCTTGTGTGCGCGGCGGTCAGAACCAGTCCGACGCTTCCTCGTCCAGCGTCTCGATGTAGAAGCTCACCGGGCGGAAGCCGTCGTTGCAGGATACCATGGCGCTTTTCTTGTTTTTCATCCAGCCCTTGTAGATGTCGCTGCCGCCGTAGGCCAGCGTCAGGGCGAAGCTCAGCAGCGCGCCGGTGAAGATGCCGGGGGCGATGGAGGGCAGGGTGATGCGGAAGAAAGTCTCCAGCCCGCTGGCACCCAGGTCCATGCTGGCCTCCTCCACAGAGCGGTCCAGCCCCAGGAAGCGGGTGCGCACGGTGAGGATCATGTAGGGCAGCATGAGGATCACATTGCCCAGCACCACCGCCCAGAAGCCCTTTTTCAGGCCCATCAGCACCAGCAGCGCCATAATGGGGACGGCGAACACCACGCCGGGGACGATCATGGGCAGGTAGACCGAGTAGGTCAGCGCGTTGCGGCCGAAGAACCTGTAGCGGCTCAGGCCCATGGCGCCCAGGGTGCCGATGACCACCACGATGGCGGTGGACACCAGCGAGATCTTCAGAGACAGGCCGAAGGTCTGCCACAGATGGGCGTCCTGGAACAGCTTGCCGTACCACTCGGTGGTAAAGCCCGTCCACCACTTGTTGCTGGG
This sequence comes from uncultured Oscillospiraceae bacterium, assembly GCA_934623575.1. Lineage (GTDB taxonomy): Bacteria > Bacillota > Clostridia > Oscillospirales > Oscillospiraceae > Vescimonas. The sequence goes on along the minus strand of CAKTVL010000010.1, from coordinate 2,659 downwards.
CTGCTGGTTGAAGGAGTACACCGCCATGATGACGGTGGGCAGGTAGATGAAGGCGAACAGCAGCACGGCGTAGATAACGCCCAGCCTGTCGGCGAAGGTTTTCTTTTTCATAGGGCGTCCTCCATGGCGTCGGCCTTGCTGATGCGGGCGTACAGGTATACGAAGATCATGGTGCCCACGATGAGGAACACCGACAGGGCGCTGCCCAGGGGCCAGTTGCGGGAGGACATGAACTGGTTTTTGATCAGGTTGCCGATCAGCAGCGTCTTGCTGCCGCCCAGCACGTCCGCCACGAAGTAATTGCCGATGGACGGCACGAAGGAGATGATGGCGGCGGCGTAGACGCCGGGCATGGTCATGGGCAGCGTCACCTTGAAGAAGGTGCGGGCACGGCTGGCGCCCAGGTCGTAGGAGGCCTCGACCAGCGCCTTGTCCAGCCGCTCGATGGAGGAGTACATGGGCAGCACCGCGTAGGGGATGCACACATACACCAGGCCCAGGATCACCGCGCCCTCGGTGTAGAGGAAGTCGGCGCTCTAGGTCATGCCCAGCTTGGAGAGCAGATCGGTGAGGATGCCCCGGGTGTTGAACAGGGTGATGTAGCTGTACAGCCGGATCAGACTGTTGGTGAAATAGGGTATCATCATCAGAATGATGAGGTTGGATGCCACGCGGCGGCTGCACCGGGAGAGCATATACGCCATGGGGTAGGACACCAGCAGGATGATGGTGGACAGCAGCGACATCCGCACGCTGTTTCAGATGGCCACCAGATACGCCTTTTCAAACAGGGAGCTGTAGCCGTTGGAGGACACCGTGAACTCCACGCCGCCGTAGGAGGGCCGGGTCATGATGCTCATCAGGCACACATACAGCAGGGGCAGCACCACCAGCAGCAGCGTCTCCACGGCGTAGGGGCCTACGCTGGCCAGCACGGCCAGCCGTTTTTGCTTCTTTTTCATAGGCGCACCACTCACTTTTCCATAACGGTGCAGGCGGCGGCATCCCAGTGGAGGTACAGCTTCTGCCCGCAGGGGAAGCCCTCGCTGCCCACCAGACGGGAGAAGCGCAGCTCGTGGCCGGCGCGGCCCGCGGCGATGGTCTTGACCATGTTGCCGGTGCAGATGTTGTCGGTGACGGTGACGGGGACGTCGAAGCCGCCAACGGGCTGCGCGGAGGCGCTGACGGCCTCAGGCCGCACGCACAGGTACACCTTCTGTCCGGCGGTGCCGGTGCCCTGGGCCAGCACCCTTCCGGCGGGGGGTGCTGTAGGAACAGACGCCGTCAACAGGGGCGCTGTCCGCCGTGGCCTCCAGAAGGTTGGATTCCCCGATGAAGTCCGCCACGAAGCGGGTGGCGGGGGTGTTGTAGATGGCGGAGGGGGTGTCGATCTGCTCGATCTCGCCGGCGCGCATGACGGCGATGCGGTCGGACATGGTCATGGCCTCCTCCTGGTCGTGGGTCACATAGATGAAGGTGATGCCCAGCTGCTTCTGCAGCCGCTTCAGCTCCAGCTGCATCTGCTTGCGCAGCTTGAAGTCCAGCGCGCCCAGCGGCTCGTCCAGCAGCAGCACCTTGGGGCCGTTGACCAGCGCCCGGGCAATGGCCACCCGCTGCTTCTGCCCGCCGGACATCTGGCTGATCCTCCGCTTTTCGAAACCCTCCAGCTGCACGGTTTTCAGCGCCTAGGTGACCTTCTCGCGGATCTCCGCCTTAGGCAGGCGCTTCACCGTCAGGCCGTAGGCCACGTTGTCGTAGACGTTCATCAGCGGGAACAGGGCGTAGCTCTGGAACATCGTGTTGACCTCCCGCTTGTACGGGGGCAGGGCGGTGACGTCCTGGCCGTCGATGGTGATGCTGCCGCAGTCGGCGTCCTCGAACCCGGCGATCATGCGCAGGGTGGTGGTCTTGCCGCAGCCGGAGGGGCCCAGCAGCGTCAGAAACTCGCCGGGGCGGACCTGCAGGTCGATGCCCTTGACCACCTCCGTGTGGTCGAAGCTCTTGTGTAGATTGGTGATCTCGATAATATTGTGTTCCATATACGCCACCTTGTGAATGAATATTCATATATACACCGAAATATTTATGTATATACTGCGTTGATGGAATAATCATACATCCGAAAGGGGGAATGTAAAGAGCGAATCTCCAAAAACTGTAATTTTGTAAATGCCGACAAAATCAGTAGGTGATGAGGCCTGCACCGTGGGGCAGATTAGCGCAAGGTGTGGTAAGTGCAGGCACCAAAAAAAGACCTCATCCGTCAGGATGAGGTCTTTTTTGTGGCTGTTTACCACTTTTGTTGTCCGTACTCCCGCATACCGCAAGGAAAGGAATGTGTGCAAGGGAAACCTTTGTCGGGTTTTCCTTGCGCGTTCAATCAAAGGCCGCCAACGGCGGCCCTGATTTTTGCGGAGCGAGAATCAGCAGCACCAAAAGAGAGCCACCCTTTGGGTGGCTCTCTTTTGGTGCCTCGTTGGGGATTCGAACCCCAGACACCCTGCTTAAAAGGCAGGTGCTCTACCTACTGAGCTAACGAAGCGGATATGCACATATAAAAAGGACGATGCCGCCCGAAACAGTCTGGCAGGGATGGCTGGACTCGAACCAGCGGATGAGGGAGTCAAAGTCCCTTGCCTTACCACTTGGCGACACCCCT
>CAKTVL010000009.1 GCA_934623575.1 uncultured Oscillospiraceae bacterium | reverse complement strand
GACTCGGAATCACGGCCGTTCTTGGTGGAGCCCATACCTTTTTTATGGGCGAAGAACTGCAGAGAAATGTTCAGCATTTTCAAGTACCATCCTTTCTGTAAGATGATCGAGGAGGAGGGCTCACGCCTCCATTACTTCGATGTTGTCGGGATACTCGTCGTGGAGCTGGGCCAGATACACCATCAGCCCCGTCAGCAGATTCTGACAGGTGCTCTCGGCGTCGGACGCCAGCCCGCCGGGCAGCCGCAGCGTGATGCTGGCCGCCTGCTCATTGACCTTGACGGCGGCGCAAAGCCCCATCACGTCGTTGACCGTGGCCTCGACCAGGCGCACGGCGCTGGTGATGGCGGCGCAGACGATGTCCTCGCCCGCGTCGGCATAGCCGCTGTGTCCGCTGACCTCAAACCCGACGATTCGCGATTCCTCCGTGAGGAATGTCACAGTGGTCATTGCCGTCTCAGAACGTGATCTTGCCGATCTCGACCTTGGTGTACGGCTGACGATGACCCTGACGCTTGCGGTAACCCTTCTTGGGGGTATACTTGAAGATACGGATCTTCTTGCCCTTGCCGTTCTTGACCACGGTGGCGTCCACCTTCGCGCCCTCCACCACGGGAGTGCCGAACTTGGTGTTCTCACCATCGACGATGGCCAGAACCTGATCGAACACCACAGCGTCGCCAGCATTGACGTCCAGCTTCTCGATGAACAGAGTGTCACCCTCGCTGACGTTGTACTGCTTACCGCCGGTAACGATAATAGCCTGCATAACCTTGTTGCACCTGCCTTTCCTTAATTACGGACTCGCTGTCGGGGGCGGCCGGAGAGCCCGGCGCTTGCTTACCCATTCAAAGCGGCTTATCAAGTATAACAGCGTCTTTCTCTCTTGTCAACAGGGAAAAGACGTGTTTTCGGGCGGTTTTGGTGCGTGTTCGTTGAAAAAATACCGGTGTGCGCGCAGCGCGGACAAAAACGAAAATTTTGTTTTCGGTATGTATTGCATCCGGGGAAAACGCGTGGTAGAATTTAACTATATTATATGAGGAGGCGCGTTTTTATGATCTCCATGGCCATGCTCCACGACGCACAGAAGGTGCTGAAGAGCGTCATCAACCGGACACCGGTGATCCAGACGAAGGGCATCGTGCCGGGGTGCGATTTTTACCTGAAGGCGGACTGCCTGCAAAAGACCGGCGCGTTCAAGCTGCGGGGCGCGTACTACAAGATCGCCACCCTCAGCGACGAGGAGAAGGCCCGGGGCGTTATCGCCTGCTCCGCGGGCAACCACGCCCAGGGCGTGGCCTACGCCGCACGGGATATGGGCATCAAGGCCACGATATGCATCCCGGAGGGCGCGCCTATCTCCAAGATCGAGGCCACCCGCAGCTACGGGGCCAATGTGGTGCTGGTGCCCGGCGTGTACGACGACGCCTATGCCGAGGCGGTGCGCCTGCGGGATGAGCAGGGGCTGACGTTCATCCATCCCTTCAACGACTACAGCATCATGGCCGGGCAGGGCACCATCGGCCTGGAGATCCTGGAACAGCTGCCGGACGTGGACATGATCTTTGTGCCCATCGGCGGCGGCGGACTGATCGCGGGACTGGCCTACGCGGTGAAGAACCTGAAGCCGGACTGCCGGATCATCGGCGTGCAGGCGGCAGGCGCGCCCAGCATGGCGGAGTCGCTGAAGGAGGGGAAGATCATCACCCTCAGCAGCGTGGACACTGTGGCCGACGGCATCAAGGTAAAGACCCCCGGCGACCTGACCTTTGACATGTGCCGGGAGTATGTGGACGAGGTGGTGACGGTCAGCGAGGGCGAGATCGCCAGCGCCATTCTGACGGTGCTGGAGAAGCAGAAGCTGGTGGCCGAGGGCGCAGGCGCCGTGGGCATCGCGGCGGCCATGTACCACAAGGTGAACACCGAGGGCAAGACGGTCTGCGCGCTGCTGTCCGGCGGCAACGTGGACGTGACCATGCTGGAGCGCATCCTGACCAGAGGTCTGGCCAAGGAGGGCCGCACCGTCAGCTTCTCCACCGTGCTGCCCGACCAGCCCCACGCGCTGGCGTCGTTCCTGGAGGTAGTCTCGTCTCTGGGCGCCAACGTGCTGGACGTGAACCACGAGCGGCGCAACACCAAGGCGGCCATCGGTTCCTGCGTGGTGAGCCTGTCGCTGGAGACCCGGGACAAGGCCCACATCCAGGAGATCTTCGGCTCCCTGCGGCGGAAGGGCTATGTGGTAGAAGAGGGATAAAAGCAGAAAAGAGACCGCTCAGGCGGTCTCTTTTTTTGCTTATTCTGCTTAGAGCATCAGCGGGACGGTGCGGTAGTCCTGGCCGGGGGCGGCCTGGGACAGGTCCGGGCGGGCCAGGACGTACAGGTCGGTGCAGCGGGACTCCAGGGCCAGCAGGGCCGCGGCCTCATCGCCCAGCGCCGCAACGTCGGCGGGCTTGGTCAGCACCGGCGCGCCGGCGTCCCGCAGGGCGCGCAGATGGGAGCGGCCGGCGGCGGTGGCCGCCAGCACCCGGAGATAGGGCAGGCGCGGCGGCGCAGGCGGCAGACACAGATAGGCGGAGAGCACCATGCGGCGCAGCCGGGACAGGGGATAGCGCCTGGTCTTGGCGGCGGCCAGCAGCTCCTCCACGGTGCAGGCGGTGCGCGACGCCTGGTACATGCGGTTGCACAGGCCCTCGCCGCCGGGGTCGTAGCCGCGCCAGTCGGCGGCGGTCATGGTACGGACGCGGGAGAGCACGGCCCGCTGGCAGAGGGTCTCGTCGGTGACGCGGCCGGCGGCCAGCTCCCGGCGGAGGACCGCCGCGGTGGCCGGGGGCATGTAGGCACAGGCGGTATCGGCAGCGCCCTGCCGCAGCAACCGCCGCAGGTGGGAGGCGGAGGCGGTATCGCCCTCGGGCGCGCCGTCGTGGGCGGCGCCGGTACGGCGCAGGGTGACGGGCGTCATGGCGCTGCCGGTGCGGCGCAGGGCGCGGAGGTACTCCACGGCCAGGGTGTTGTTGGGGCTTTCCAGCAGGGCGGCGGTGCTGTTGTCCAGCAGGGCCGCGGCGGCGCGCTGGCGGCGTGCAGCGAAGGTGGCGCCGGTATCCGGCGCGGTGGACAGGGCCGCGGCGAAGGCTGGGCTGTCCAGAGCCTCCGCCAGGCGGCGCAGGGCGGCCGCGTCGCCGCACTCGCTGCCGAAGAGCAGGGTGTCGGCGCCCGCAGCGTGAAGCAGCTGCACGCCGCCCTGGGCGAAGGTCTCCGCCGGGGCCATGGCCCAGGGCGTGGGCAGCTCCAGCACCAGGTCGGCGCCGCAGCGGACGGCCATCTCCGCCCGGGCGGTCTTGGACAGGGCGGCGAAGCTGCCCCGCTGGGTGAAATTGCCGCTCATGGCGCAGACCACGGTGTCCGCGCCCAGGGCGCGGGCGTGGGCCAGCAGCCGGGCGTGGCCGTTGTGCAGGGGATCGAATTCGCAGACGATACCGAGGATCATGGGGCGGCTCCCTCCGTTTTTTGCGTTTTTTCCCATTTTACATGGCGGCGGGCGGAAATGCAACTTGACATTCTGCCGTCCGGGTATTTACAATGGGGAAAACAAGAGAAACGAGGGCGCTGATATGCTGACTGGACTGCTGTACGCCATGAAGGGCGAGATCGAGAGCCTGCTGCCGGAGAAGGCGGAGCCGGAGCGGGTGGCGGCGGGTGTGCCGTTCTACCGTATCCGGGAGAACGTGGTGGCCTGCTGCGGCGGCGTGGGCAAGGTGAACGCGGCCATGGCCACGCAGCTGTTTATCGACCTGTACCACCCGGGGCGGATCGTCAATGTGGGCGTGGCCGGGTGCTTTGAGAACGTGCCCATCGGCACGCTGGTGCTGGCGGACCGCTTCATGCAGCACGATGTGGACACCTCCGGCATCGGCGACCCGGTGGGGTTGGTGTCCACGGTGAACCGGATGGATTTTCCCACCGCCGACCTGGAAAAGGCCAGGGCGGCCATGGACCGGGCCGGGTATGCCTATCGGGTGGGCAGCGTGGCCACCGGCGAGTGGTTCGCCACGGAGTGCGACCGGGCGCGGTGGATCGCGGAGACGTTCCACCCGCTGCTGATCGAGATGGAGGGCGGCGCGGCGGCCCAGGTGTGCTACCGGAACGAGGTGCCGTTCATGGCGCTGAAGTCCGTGTCGGACTGCGTGCTGGAGCACCATGATTTCTATTTCAACTTCCCGGAGGCCATGAAGGACCTGAACAAGGTCGCAATGGCCTTTCTGGACGGATTGGAGGACTGAAGATGGAGCGTATCGCGAGCTTTACGGTGGACCACGACGTGCTGGTGCCGGGGCTGTATCTCAGCCGCCGGGACGGGGACGTGGTGACATTCGACCTGCGGTTCAAGAAACCCAACACCGGCGACCTGCTGACCAACGCGGAGCTGCACTCAGTGGAGCACATCATCGCCACGCTGCTGCGGAACAGCCCGGAGAAGGACGCGGTGGTGTACTTCGGGCCTATGGGGTGCCAGACGGGGTTTTACTTCCTGTTTGACGGCCGGCAGCTGACGTTGGCGCAGGCGATAGCGCTGGTGCAGCGGGTGTTCGCCCAGGGGGCGGCCTTTGAGGGCGCCATGCCGGGCAAGAGCGCCAGGGAGTGTGGCAACTACCGGAACCTGGACGTGGAGACGGCGAAGCGGTGCTGCGCGTACTATGCGGAGGTCATCTCCGCGTGGGACGAGGCGAAGCTGGCCTATCCCACGGCGGAAGCGTAAAGAAATGCGCGGGAGGAGGGATTTCGCTCTTGACAAGCCGCGTCAGCGTATAGTATAATAGCTTTCGCTGACACGGTGACATAGCCAAGTGGTAAGGCAAGGGTCTGCAAAACCCTCATTCCCCGGTTCAAATCCGGGTGTCACCTCCAAACAAAACTCCCGAAACACATGTGTTTCGGGAGTTTTTTTATGCCCGAAAACAGGTTTTAGCCTTATTTTTAGCCTTATTGAATTAACCGGCGGAAACCGTGCGGATAAAACGCTCCATGCGGTCGGCGCTTTCGCGCTTCATCTGGTCGGTCACATGGCCATATACGTCCAACGTAAAGGCCGCTGTGGCGTGGCCCAGATTGCCCTGCACGGTCTTGATGTCGTCCCCGGCACGGATCGCGGCGACTGCGTAGGAGTGACGCAAGTCGTGGAAACGGGCATTGGGACAACCGATGGCCGCAACGATGCGCTTGTACTCACGGTAGACTGTCGGCTTTGTCAGGTGCGTCCCGAACTCGTTGGTAAAGACCAGCCCCTCCGGATTTTGCCAGTCGCTGCCCAGCAGAAGCTTCTGCTGCATTTGCCATCGGCGCTGCTGCTGCAATCGGGTAAGGACAGTCTGTGCCGCGGCGATGGTGCGGCTTCGGCCATTCTTCGGAGAAACAAGCTCATACCCCTTGCTCCCCTTGTCCTGATGCAGCTGCATTTGCTTTTCCACAGAGATGATCCCTGTATGAAAATCAATGCAGTCCCACGTCAGGCCCAGCACCTCGCCCTCACGCATACCGGTGAACAGTGTCAGGATAAACAGCGTTTCAAAGCGGTTTCCCTGTATGGCGGACAAAAATGCGGTGATCTGCGCGTCATCAAAGGGCTTGATTTTCTTGCGCTCTATCCGCGGCAGGATGCAGGCATCGGCGGGGTTGTACCGCAGATAGCCGATCAGCACCGCTTGTTGAAGCGCCTTGTGGAGAACGCCATGGACATTCTTTACTGTTTTCGCGGAAAGACCTTCCGGATTCTGCTCGGATGGCTCTCCCATCGCATTGTAAAAGGCTTGTATCATCGGCGCGTTCAACGCCTCCAACCGCACCGCTCCCAGCGCAGGCAGAATGTGCAGCTTGATATCGGATTTGTAGATATGTGCTGTTCTGGGCTTCACGCCGCCCAAGTAGGTCTTTGACCATATCTCCAGCCATTGGGCCAATGTCAGCTTGCACGGCGCATGATACACACCGTTGTCAATATCCAGCGTTACCTGCTTCAGCTTCTGTGCTACTTCCTTCTGCGTCTTTCCGGTGATGCTGCGCTGGATCTGCTTGCCTGTGCCGGGGTCGAAGCCCTCTGTGTAGCGGCCCTGCCAGTAGGTGTAGGTCTTGCCGTTCTTTGTTGTTGTGATTTTTCTGATGGAACCGGCGCCTCCAGCGCCTTTCCCTGTTTTTGTACGCGGCATATACGCTCCTTTCCGCCGCGCGGAATGTACCACCTCCATGATATATCCCACGCGGCTGTTGTGCAAGTTTTATTTCTGTGGCGAAGAGATTTACTTCCGCAGGAACTCCAGCAGGGCTTCCCGTGGAATACGAATCTGCCTACCGATGCGGACGCTCCGTATCCGGCCGCTGCGGATCAGCTCGTAGGCGGTGTTGCGGCCAATGCCGAGGATGGGCATCAAGTCCTCTACCCGCAGGATCATGGGGAGATCGTGCAGATCACGATACTTATTCTCCACGGACAGAACCTCCCTTCACAGATGCCAGATAGATGTCCGTCACGTCGGGGCGTTCATGTCCCAGCAGGCGTGATACGGTGAAATGGGCGTCCAAGGGCGTCATGCCGCCGTTAACCAGAGATGTATACTTTTCGGCAGCGTAGGTATGTCGCAGCCCATGGAAGGTAATACGGCGATCTGGTGCGGTAGGGTCGCAGATGGCGTCACGGTGGCGAATAATAAACTGCTGCATGCCGTTGATGGCCCGGTCGGTGGGAACGCCATCCGGCACCAATAGCTTGTGGCCGCGTTCGGTTTTCTCCAGCAGTCTTTGCAGCATCATCGTGATACGGTCGTCCTCGATGGGAACGATACGCACCTTACCGCCCTTGCCTTTCACGGTAAGGGCGTTTTCACGCAGCGCACGCTCCGTCGCAGCGGTGTCCAAGCGGAAGCACTCATGGATGCGCAGGCCGGCGTAGCGGGCCAGATACAGGGCGAGGATGTAGTCCTCCCGTTCCTCCGCCATGGCACGGCCAATCAGCTTACCGAACTCCGAGTTCGTCCATGTGCGATCCTGCTGCCCGAAGCGGCGGCGTTCCAAAGCAACACCCAGTTCTTCGTTGCCCGGCAGCGTGTAGCGGGGGTGAGACATCTTATCGTGGAAGAAACGAATGGCGGAGAGGTCAGTCTTAATGGTGCTGGCGGACTTGCCCTGCGCCTGCAAATAGAGGACGTAGCTCACCAGATGCTTGCCGCTGATGTTCTCCAGCTTTTGCAGATGGTAGTGAACAGCGAGGTAGGCGCAGAACCGCTTGACCGCCTCGTAGTAGCGATCCTTCGTGCGGAAGCTGCCCTGTCGGTTGTGCCGGGCCAGCTTGTCCAGTTGGGTAACGAGGGTGTGGTAAATACCATTTGTGGTCATATAGAGAAAGCTCCTTATATTCAAAATTGTGTTCAGATGGACGCACTTCACCCGTTGGCAGGGAGAGCCGTTTCCGGTGTATCTCCGCAGAAATGATAGACTGCCGCAGGCGGAAAGCCTTGGTGCTGCGTGCTTTTTGTGGCTCGCCTGTATGTCTGTCTCTCTTTACTTGTGCCAGGTCAGTACGCTGCCACATGGGGCAAATATGCCCTGCTCCGACAGAGCGGTGGCGGACACCAGGCCGCTGAACTCGGCTGCGGAAGGCTCCGCCGGTGTCCTGTGATCCGCCCGGCGACGGATCGGGGGATGCGCGATACCCCGTATGACCGGCGCCGCACTCTGACTGCGGCATACAGGGCGGGAGCTTGCCTCTCCCTTGACGATTTTCCTGCCGTATCGTCCCAACGTCTTTTACAAAGCTTCTTTTTCCTGATCTGCGCCGAATTGATTTCGGCGCTCTTTCTTTTCCTGCGGTATCGCGACGTCGGCAAGTGCCGCGACAAAACGGTAAGCAAAAACGCAGGAAGAATCTTCCTGCCGTTTCGGCTTTTTACGATCCTTCCTGCGTTTGCAGTATTGTTCAATTCTGATGACCGCCCGGTTTTTCCGGGAGAGTTCATTTTGACATACTTCGGGTTCTTAATCAGAGCGAAAAGCTGTTGATAATGCTTTCCACCCGTGCCTGCTCTGCTCCGACCTAAATGCTTGATGCCTTAAGTACACGTTTAGTGTAGTACGGTGACAGAGAAATGTACAGGTGGAAAATGCTGCGAGAAAAATTTCTTGCAGCATAGTCATTAAAATACAAGGGCGTAGTAGCCCGTAATTACAAACGGGAGCATAATGCTCCTCAAATACAAACTTAACAACGTGTGCGATCCGAAAGGTATTCGGAAACCCCATTGGGGCGGTGCACAAATAACTGAACAATTCTTATATACCACAATATATTGTAGTTGTCAATATAGAAATGTCAAAATAAAGCATCAAGGGGACGCGGCCAAAAACGTAATACGCATTATCTCCGTATTATGGGCAGAAAGCGAAGAAGGACGGCGGAATCTACTCCAAACCATCCTTCTCCAGATTTAGCCCATTGAGAGCTTCTTAAATATGTACGAGTTCTCCAGATTTAAATACTGCGCTGACCCTCAGCATATCTTCAATGTTTTCGTCAGGATTTCCGTCAAATGCCACCAAATTGGCGCGCTTTCCAACGGCGATCGTTCCGACCTGATCATCGATGCACAGTATCTCCGCGTTATTTTTGGTGGCTTGTGCAAGAACCTCCAATGGAGTGAATCCCATTTTATGGACACGCACTCTGAACTCAAAAATGCCGTTTCCATGACTACCTTCGTATACGCCGGCATCCGTACCCCATCCTATTTTGAGTCCTGCTTCGTGTGCGGCAATTATGCCTTCCCGCTGCACAGCCTCCATTCTCCGCGATTTTTCAACATAGTGCTTGGGCATGTTCTCACTGCGCTCCAGAAAGGCGTACAGTGTTGACATGGTTGGCATCATGAAAGTGGCGTCCGTATTCTGGTACATTCTGATACACTCATCATCCAGCACGGTAGAGTGCTCCACTGTGCGGACGCCCGACCGGATACACATTTTGATCCCCTCCGATCCGTGGCAATGTACCGCAACAGGCAGGTTTACATAGGCGGCCGCATCACACGCAGCCTTGAGTTCCTTTTCGTAGATGATCGGCTGGCCGGGCACCGCCCCGGGATTCATGACGGCGCCTGTTCCCATGATCTTGATCCACTGCGCACCGAGTTGATACTGCCGACGCACAGCCTTGGTATATTCAGCCTGAGAATCCGCTTCGCAGTACATATCGCCGAAGAAATCGTTGCCGGCCTCTGTCGGTGAAATGATGCGTCCCGAGGCGAGAATATCCGGCCCGACCACCAGACCCTCTGCGACGGACTGCGCCACGCCGATTACTATGTTGTTTCGATCTCCGAGATCCCGAACAGTGGTATATCCCATACGCAGATTGTCCTGCGCCAGCTTCAGGCAACGCATGGCGCGATATGCGTCAGGTTGGACATTTTCCTCAAATGTGTTCATGCCGCACAGATCCAGATGCAGATGCCCCTCAATCAGTCCTGGAGTGACTGTCTTTCCGGTCATGTCCAGCGTATTTTCGCCATGTGCCGTGCGCGGAGGCAGTATTTCCTGTATGATTCCTGCGTCCAGCACAATGTCTGCTGCGGTGCCGTTGTAATTCTCCGTCAGTTCCGGGATAATTCTTGCATTTCTTAATACGATCATAATGTCAAACCTTCCTCTTTCGTGTCATGTCTTCCTTCCACAGGGATTTTACCACTGCGCAGCCGCAGCAGGGCAGAATAAACAGAAACGGAAACGCCATGATGATAGACACTCTCTGCACTGAAGTCAGTCCGCCCGAGGCTAGCAGCCCAACCGCCAGCAGGGAGATGATGACGCCCCATACGATCTTGCGCAGATTCGACGGCTCCTGCTGTCCATCGGAGCTGAAGATTCCAAGGACGAGCGTTCCGGAATCCGCAGACGTGATGAAAAAGAAGAACAAGAGCAGCATGGCAAGCACCGACAGCGGAAAATGCAGCGGGTATTGCTCCAGCACAGTAAACAGTGCGGTTTCCGGTGTGTTTACAGCTTCTGCCAGCACCTCGTGAGAGAGTATGCCATCCATACCGAGGTGTATGCCGAGGCTTCCGAAGACCGCGAACCATATACAGGATGCGATGGTCGGTACGATCAACACGCCCAAAACGAATTCACGGATCGTCCTCCCCTCAGATATCCGCGCAATAAACGCGCCGACAAAGGGTGCCCAGGATATCCACCACGCCCAGTAGAAAATGCGCCAGTTAACGACCCACTCATTGCCGCCATAGGCAGACAGGTGCAGACTCTCCCGAATCAGTCCAGACAGGTAATCGCCCATGCCGCTGACGAGGTTGTTCAGTATCTCAAGCTGAGGACCGACAATGAATGCTGCCGTACAAAAAACAAGCGTCAACGCCAGATTGATGTTGGAAAGAGTCTTGACGCCCTTGTCCACGCCGCTGACCGCCGACGCAATAAACGCCGCGGCGGAAATGACAATAATGACGATCTGGGTATGCAAATCGACACAGACCGCCGGAAACAGGTGGCTTATCCCACCGTTGATCTGCAAAGCGCTGAGCCCCAGCGTCGTAGAGATGCCGGTCGCCGTGATGACAACTGTCAGCACGTCCACCACTTTCCCGACAACGCCCTGCGCACGCTTCCTGCCAATGACCGGGATCAGCGTACTGCTTACCAGCAGCTTCTCACCCTTCCGGAAGGAAAAGTACGCCATGGACAGCCCCAATATCCCGTAAATCGCCCACGGATGCAGACCCCAGTGCATAAAGGATGCCTGCATTGCAAAGCGAGCGGCTGCCTCCGTTCCCGCCTCCGCGCCGAGCGGATCTTCAAAATGTGTCAGCGGCTCCGCAACGCCCCAGAACACCAGTCCCACGCCCATTCCTGCGCAGAACAGCATGGCGAACCACGAGACGGTGCTGTACCTGGGCGCAGCGTCATCCGCGCCCAGGCGTTTTTGCCCATAACGGCTGAAGGCGAGAATGAGACAGAAGACGACAAACGCAAAGATCACCAGCAGATACAGCCATCCGAATTTTTCACTCAGAAATGTGTACAGCGTGTCCGTGACCCGAACAAAGCTGCCCCGAAAGGCAGTGGACCATACGATCAGCACAAAGGTGAACGCCAGCGCCGCTGCGTACACGCCGTGTTTCTTCCTGTCAGCTCCGCGTGTTTCAAACTTCATTCGTCACAACTCCATTAGCGCGTATTGCCGCCCCGTGCAGGCGTACCGGGTTCATTCCGCCGCCTGCTTCTGCTTCAGCTTCTTCACATAGTTGTCCCAGATGATGAGGCCGATGATGCCAAGACCCATCATGACGGATATCCATATAAACAGAGGTTTGTAGCCGTTGTTGCCCATGGCGTCCAGCACCTTGCCGCTCACAAGAGGGCAGATCACCTCCGGCAGATACCCGAGCGTGCAAACCACACCGATTGCCGTGCCCGCCGATTTTTCGGGAACGCCGCCCTCGACCATCATGGAGAAGACCAGACTGTAGCCACCGTACATGCCCAGGTAGATCAGCCCGCAAATGACAACGAAGGGCACCATGGTCATATGTCCGGAAACGGTCAGGATGACAGTACAGACCAGCATGAGGGAGAAGGTGATATACATGACCTTTGAACGACCGAGCCGGTCTGCGATAATGCCGCTGCTGAAGCTGGCAATGGGGCGGATATACTGGGAAAGCATGGTGATCATCGCTCCGACAGTAGCCGTTACGCCCAGCACAGAGGTGGCGTAGGGCGTAAAGTAGTAGAACATGATGTTCATCGTATACGTGCAGCAAAGGATCAGCGAAAGGATCCACACGGCGGGGAGCTTCAGCACCTGAATAGCCTCCCGGAAGTTGAACTTTTCCGCCTTTTCCTGCGAAGCCTCATCCTTCATGGCAAAGAAAAGAACGATGCCAAGAAGGATTACAACGGCGGAATAGAAGATGATCACGCCGTTCAGACCGGCAAGATCGCTGGCCTTTTTGCTGAAATAGTTGAAGATCAGCAGCGTGACCGCCAGCAGCACTGCGTTTACGATGCCGCGTCCGCCCTCCATAAAGCCGGTGGCTTTGCTCTGCTCGTTGGGATCGGCAAGCTGCCTGAGTGCCTTGAGCAGAGACGGCCAGAACGCAAACAGCGAGGAGAAGCCCCAGAGCATATAGATGCCGAGAAGCATTCCGTAGCCGGGATTCATCAGGTGCAGCAGACCACCGATCCCTGTCAGAACCAGAGAAATGCTCATCAACTTGCGCGGAGATATGATATCCGCCACAATACCACCGAACAGATACGAGACCATCCCGAAAATGCCGAACATCGTGCCAAACATTCCCATCTGGGTATTTGTCAGGTGGTATGTCTCCAGATAGGCGTCATAGTAATATGACCGGAAGTAAGGAAGGCCGTAGATTGCGGCGCCGGAAATCGTGATCAAAACCAGCCGCCACATGTTTTGCTTCAGTCTTGACTTTTTCAGCTCACTCATCTCTTGTTTCTCCTAATCTCTTATTCTGCCAAAGCCTGCAGGCCGGAGCACATCTGCCATGTAGACTTTGACCGAATTTATCCTATCAAAACGGCGTAAATCTGTAAAAATATCACCGCTTTTTTGCTGCGAAAAAAGCGGCTTTTTCTTTTTTCGTTTTTGGCAAAAATTGCGGCGTTCTCCTTCTTTGGACAGGGGTGGTTCAAAGAAAATTCTCTGAAATCAGTAGCTTTTTGCATAATACGAAAAAGTGAGGCCTTCACAACAGCGGAATGCCGCGTAAGGGGAAAAATACTTTTTCCGGTGTATGACCCCGTATCCGTATGAGCGCAAATGCTTGCGTTTTCTGGGAAAATGAGCTATAATAAGTTTGAATAAAGCCGATAGGTGAGCGTATGAGTAGAGAAAGCTACTATGTTGAATTAGGAAAGCGGCTCCGTTCCGCCCGGATCGAGTGTGGGCTGAATATGGCTGCTGCGGCGGCTCTTGTAGGAAAGACCATTCCGACGATTTCCAAATACGAAACAGGGGACATTCCTGTCCCCTGCGATATATTCATGCAGCTTTGCGGACTGTACGGCATCGGATTTTCCCCCACGGCTGCCATCCACAGCGGTGCCGTGGATAGCAGCACCACGGTTTCGGGGCAGGAGAACATGCTTTGGGTCTACTGGTGCCGCGGCCGTGAGCATGAGCTGAAGACGAGCCTGCTGAAATGGGACGATGCTTCGGGTGCTGCAAGCCTGTATCTGTACTATCATCCTGCAGAACCGCCTGCCGGTTCAGATTTTGTATACACCGGAAGCATGAGCGCGAATAGCTACAGCATGGATTTCTGCCTGCAAAACTGCGCCGCTCCTTTTGACTTTTCGCTGATGAGCTTTCAGGCGATGGCTTGCTGTGGGAATGGTCATCGGTATATGAAGGGCATTATCAGCGGCATTACCTTTTCCTACCAAAATGTTGCCCTAAAAGCTGTCGCATCGCCGACTCCCATCGGCGACGAGGACTTTCTGACAGATATATTGAAGCTGAGCGCGGACGACTGCTCTCTCGCCCGCTCCGCCAATGCCTTTATTATAAATTGAGCTATGAATAGATCCGTTTTTTATCTGCGCATAGGCAGCATTCTCCGCGCGAGACGCAGCGCAGAGCAGCTGACGTTGGATGCGATCTCCTCGAAGATCCACAAGGGCATCACGACCATCTCAAAATATGAGACCGGTACAGCGGCGATCCCCCTCGATGTGCTGGCCGATTACTGCGGCGTTCTGCATATCGATATGGGAATGCTTCTCAAGCATGTCGGAAAGCTCTGTGGTCTTACACCGGACTGCGATCTGGAACATCTTTGGCTGTACTGGTATGACGGCGCAAGGCGCAAGCTGTGTGCCGGAGTGATAGAGTACTCCCGTCAGACTTCTTCGGCGATCCTTTTCCGCAACATCCGCGACCAGAACAATTTGTACGACTGCCAATCCCTGTATTATGGGCGTACATACGGTACTGACCACAGCTTCACATGCGCTCTGCGCAATACGGCGCAGCCCCATGAGCTGTTTACGGTCAGTATACCGACCCTATCGGCAGAGCCGAACTACAAGATTGGGTTAGCAGTGACGCACAATAGTGACTACAAGAATATCGCGTTCAAATGCCTTTGCAGCAAAATAAAGCTGCGCGGAACTTCACAATTGATAGAGAAGGTATTGATCACAAAAGAGGAATGCCGTCTCATCCGGGACACAAATACGTTTGAAGTATAGCCTTTTCTGCGACGGCAGGGAGACCTATACTTGTTCTGTGAATACGCAGGTTGTAATTGCAGACTTTCCTACTTCGGTAGTACATTCCGCACGGCCACTAAATTTAGCCTTATTTTTAGCCTTATGGCTTCAAAATCCGATAATACAACTTGGCAGCATTTAACAGCATGATTTCCTGCAAGCCCTGTATTTCCAACACTTCCGGGCATCGGCCAACACGACGCAAAATTGCCCTGCGGCGATTCAAATCCGGGTGTCACCTCCAGAAAAAACCTCGCGGCCAATGGCCGCGAGGTTTTTTGTGTTTTGGCTGGCGGCGGGCAGGCGGGCAAATGGCGCCCTCGGCGCAGAAAAAGGAACACCATCAGGATCGATGGTGTTCCTTTGCTGCGGAAGTCCGCCAGCTTCTGCCCGCAGGGACGCAAATTTGCAAAAATAGGTTGAGGGATGGGCGGCTATCTGCTATAATCGTTCTGTTACAGCGGGTTTTCCGGCCGCCGCAGGCCACTAAACGCCGAAGCCCTTGATCATACAGGATTTTTTAAGGAGATGTGAAGATATATGAAACTTGGTATCGTGGGACTGCCCAACGTGGGCAAGAGCACCCTGTTCAACGCCATCACCAACGCCGGGGCGGAGAGCGCCAACTACCCCTTCTGCACCATCGAGCCCAACGTGGGCGTGGTGGCGGTGCCCGACGCGCGGCTGGACAAGCTGGCGGAGATGTACCAGCCCGACAAAAAGACGCCGGCGGTCATCGAATTCGTGGACATCGCCGGGCTGGTGAAGGGCGCCAGTCAGGGCGCGGGCCTGGGCAATAAGTTCCTGGAGAACATCCGCCGCACGGACGCTATCGTCCACGTGGTGCGCTGCTTTGACGACGAGAACATCATGCACGTGGTGGCCGACGCCAGCCAGAACGTCCCCGTGGACCCCCTGGGCGACATCGGCACCATCGACCTGGAGCTGATCATGGCCGACCTGGAGATGGTCAACCGCCGGGTGGAGAAGGCCGCCAAGGCCGCCAAGGGCGACAAGAAGTTCCTCCACGAGGCCGAGGTGTTCAAGGCGCTGTCCGCCCATCTGGACGCCGGCAAGTCCGCCCGTACCTTCGAGTGCGACAAGGACGACCGGGCCATCATCGAGACCGCCGATTTGCTGAGCCTGAAGCCCATCATCTACGCCGCCAACATGGACGAGGATGGCTTCGCCAACTACGAGAGCAACGGCTATTTCCGGTCCGTGCGGGAGCTGGCGGAGAAGGAGGGTGCCCAGGTGCTGCCCATCTGCGCCAAGCTGGAGCAGGACATTGCCGAGCTGGACGACCCGGAGGAGCGGGCCATGTTCCTGGCGGACCTGGGCATCGAGAAGTCCGGTCTGGACCGGCTGATCCAGTGCAGCTACGACCTGCTGGGCCTGATCTCCTTCCTGACCTACGGCAAGGACGAGTGCCGGGCCTGGACCATCAAGAAGGGCACCAAGGCACCCCAGGCCGCCGGAAAGATCCACTCCGACATCGAGCGGGGCTTCATCCGGGCCGAGACCATCAACTTCGACGAGATGATGGCCTGCGGCGGCAGCGTGGCCGCCGCCAAGGAGAAGGGCCTGCTGCGCAGCGAGGGCAAGGACTACGTCGTCAAGGACGGCGACATGATCTATTTCCGCTTCAACGTCTGATGCGCCGAACAGGCGGCAGGGCAGAGGCCCTGAGCGGCCCCGCCGTTATCGACCGCCGCCCTGACGCCGGGGCGGAAATGCTGTGACAGGCGTACTACCGGCGCGTTTCGCGCCCCCGGAGGGACCATGAAGAAGATAGACAACTGCGAAAATTCCACGGTGCTGGTGGCGCTGCTGCTGGCGGGCATCCTGCTGGTGATGGGCGCGTACCGGCTGTTCTCCTGGCTGTGCAGCCGGGGCGTGACGGACACGCTGACCTGGGCGCTGGGCGCGCTGTCCCTGATAGCGGCGCTGCTGGGCCTGCTGCTGGCCAGCCGCAGCTTCAAGCGCCTGAAGGAGCTGCACCTGTAAGCAGGAAAATATCCCCTGACCCGTGGGTCAGGGGATATTTCTCTTTTCGCGCTTACAGCTCCAGGGGCGCGGCCACGGCGTCCGCCGGGATGGGGCAGGTATACCCGCCCGCCGTGCGCTGCTGGAACTCCGCCTTGGCCTGGACCAGCAGCTCCGGCTGCTCCAGCAGGTCGATGGCGGCAGCGCACATCACCTTGCCGGCGTGGAGGGTGGCCTTGTGGGCCAGGGGCGCCTTGTTGCAGGACACCACCTGCCAGCTGTGGCAGGGCACGTTGTTGGGCCACACCGCCACATGGATCTGGGCCGTGGGGCACTGATAGCTGACGTCGCCCACGTCCGTGGAGCCGGCGTTGAAGGCCGGGCCCTGGTACAGGGGCATCAGAAAATCGTTGAAATGGCTCTTCTGCATGGCCTTGACCTGCTGGGCGAAGGCCGGGTCGCTGGCGGCGCCCACGCCGCTGGGGACGTCGCTGCCGGTGTAGGTGCCGGACAGCTTCTCCATGAATTCATGCTCCTCCGGGGTGCACTCCGGCACGCCCAGCGCCGCGTAGTTGTCGTACAGCACCTTTTCCAGCACGTGGTTACACACGGTGTCGGACAGGCCGTCCACAAAGTGGCGCTCGATGGTGGTGTCGGTCATCAGGGCCGCGCCCTTGGCGATGTTGTCCACCCGCTGGTGCAGGGCCATACAGTCCTTGACAAAGTTGGAGCGCATCATATACAGCACGCTGGCCTGGTGCTGCACCACGTTGGGGCTGACGCCGCCGGCGTCCAGGATGGAGTAGTGTATCCGGGCGTCCTGGGGGACATGCTCCCGCAGGAACTGCACGCCCACGTTCATCAGCTCCACGGCGTCCAGCGCGCTGCGGCCCCGCTCCGGAGCCGTGGCCGCCTGGGAGGCCAGGCCGTGGAAGGTGTAGACCATCTGGATGCAGGAATTGCTGGAGCCGGTGGCCACCTCGTTGCAGTCGCCGGGATGCCAGGTCAGCGCCGCGTCCAGGCCGTACCACAGGCCCTCCCGGGCCATATACGCCTTGGAGGCCACGCCCTCCTCGCCGGGACAGCCGTACAGGATCACCGTGCCGGGCTTGCCGGTGGTCTCCAGATAGTGCTTCACGCCCAGGGCGGCGGCCAGCGCGCCGGCGCCCAGCAGGTTGTGGCCGCAGCCGTGGCCGCTGCCGCCCTTGACCAGCTCGTGATACTCCGTGCTGCCCGCCTCCTGGCTCAGGCCGGACAGCGCGTCATACTCCGCCAGGATGCCGATCACTGGCTTGCCCTGGCCAAAGCTGGCGGAAAAAGCGGTGGGGATGTGGCAGATGCCCTTCTCTACGGCGAAGCCCTCCTTTTCCAGCACGTCGCAGAACAGCGCGGCGGACTTGACCTCCTGCATGGACAGCTCGGCGTAGTCCCACACGGCGTCCGCCACCTGGGCCACCAGCGTCTCTTTTTCCTCGATGGCGGCCAGCGCCGCCTGCTTTTCAGTGTTCATATACATTCTCCTGTCTGCATGATCCCGGTCCCCGTCCCGCCATGGGAACGGGGACCATTTAAAAGGAAGTAGAATAACAATATCAGAATAGCGGTATCAGAGGACTTTCTCCAGAAAGTCCTGCAGCCGGGCGCTCTGGGGATGGTCAAAGATGTCCTCCGGCGTGCCCTGCTCGGCGATCCTGCCGGCGTCCATGAACAACACGCGGCTGCCCACCTGCCGGGCGAAGGCCATCTCGTGGGTGACCACCACCATGGTCATGCCGCTCTGGGCCAGCTCCTTCATGACCTCCAGCACCTCGCCCACCATCTCCGGGTCCAGGGCGCTGGTGGGCTCATCAAACAGCATGACCTCCGGCTCCATGGCCAGCGCCCGGACGATGGCCACGCGCTGCTTCTGTCCGCCGGACAGCTGGGCGGGATAGTCGTTGGCCCGGTCGGCCAGCCCCACCCGCTGCAGCAGCGCCATGGCCTTGGCCTCGGCCTCCGCCCTGGGCAGCTTCTTGATCTTGACCGGCGCCATGGTCAGGTTATCCAGCACGGTCTTGTTGGGGAACAGGTTGAAGTGCTGGAACACCATGCCCATTTTCTGCCGGTGGAGGGGCAGGTCCACCCTCTTGCCGGTGATGTCCACCCCGTCGAAGATGATGGACCCGGAGGTGGGGACCTCCAGCAGGTTCAGGCTCCGCAGAAACGTGCTCTTGCCGCCGCCGGAGGGCCCGATCACGGCGATCACGTCGCCCTTGTACACGTCCACGGTGACGCCGTCCAGCGCTTTGACATCCCCGCCGTTGTAGTATTTCTTCAGGTCCCGGACCTGAATGAGCTTCTCCGCCATCAGATCACCGCCTCTCTCTGCTGCTTGTGCCTGTGCTCATTGCCGCTGTGCCGGTCGGCGCGCTGCAGCTTCTTCTCGAAGTGCCCGAACACCTTGCTGAGGATGAAGGTCATCAGGAAGTAGATAACGCCCACGATGACCAGCGGCTCGATGGGCAGGTATGTCGCGCCCTTGACCACCAGATACTGGGTCATCAGGTCGCCGATGAAGAAGGTGGAGCCCAGGGACGTGTCCTTGACGATCATAATGAACTCGTTGCCCAGTGCCGGCAGGATGTTCTTCACCGCCTGGGGCACCACCACGAACCACATGGCCTTGCTCTCGGAGAAGCCCAGACTCAGCGCGGCCTCCTTCTGGCCCGGGTCCACGGCCTGTATGCCGGAGCGGATGACCTCGGAGACATAGGCGGCGCTGTTGCACACCAGCGCGATGGCGATGCACAGGAATTTCTGCTTGGTCAGCGCCGGGATCAGGATGGGCAGGCCGAAATAGAAGAAATACAGCTGCAGCAGCATGGGCGTACCGCGGATGATCTCGATATAGATGGTGGACAGCCACCGCAGGGGCGGTATTTTGGACATCTTCATCAGCGCCAGCACCGAGGCGAACACCGTGCCGAAGGCCACGGTGATAGCGGCCAGTGCCAGGGTGTACTCCACGCCGTCGATGAGAAACTTGTCCCAGTATTTCAGGAACAGCGCGGCCAGCTTTTCAAAGTCGATGAATTTCATGGTGGTTTCCTCATTTCAGACGGCGGCGGATACGGTGCCCGTACCCGCCGCCGGTGGTGTTCCTATCAGCCCAGGGTCAGCTCCTTGGCGTTCTCGCTCTTGCCCAGCTCCACGGCGTCTTTGTACCAGCCGTCATACAGGTTGGCCTCCTTGGCCTGGGCCAGGATGGCGTTCACCGCGTCCAGCAGCTCCGTCTCGCCCTTCTGCATCATGATCACGTTGGCGGAGTACTCGGCCTTCACGTCGAACTCCCAGGTGCAGATCACCAGGTCGGGGTTGGCGTCCACGATCATCTCCGCGTTGCCGTAGGCCACGGCCAGCGCCTCGATGTTGCCGCTCTTCAGCTCCATCACGCCCACGGTGATGTCGCCGATGGCCACGGGGTTGGCGTCGGACATCTGCTCGGTGACCAGCTGCATCTGCAGCGAAGCGTTCTGCGCGCCCACATCCTTGCCGGCCAGATCCTCGGGGGAGGCGTACTTGTCCGCGTTCTCC
Organism: uncultured Oscillospiraceae bacterium; assembly: GCA_934623575.1. Classification (GTDB taxonomy): domain Bacteria; phylum Bacillota; class Clostridia; order Oscillospirales; family Oscillospiraceae; genus Vescimonas. Next base: position 45,299 of record CAKTVL010000009.1, on the reverse strand, counting down.
TTCTTCACCAGCAGGGCCTGTCTCGTCTCGTTCTCGCCGGCGTAGTAGTAATCGCTGAGCTCATAGTTGGCGGCTCTCTCCTCGGTCCAGGAGTAGCCGGAGATGCTCATGGGCACGCTGCCGGTATACACGGCGGTCTGGCTGGCGTCGAAGCCCATGGCCTCGATCTGCAGCTCCACGCCCAGGTTCTCGGCGATGTACTTGGCCAGCGTCACGTCAAAGCCCACATACTGATCCTGGCCGGTCTTGGAGGAGTCCACAAACTCCATGGGGGAGAAGTCCGGGCTCAGGGCCACGGTGAGCACGCCGTCGGCCTTGATCTTTTCCAGCGCGTTGGCCGGCTCGGCGGCGGAGGCGTCGTTGGTCTTGTCGTCGGTAGTGGTGTCGGCCTTGCTGCCGCAGGCCGCCAGGCTCAGGGTCATCATCAATGCCAGAAGCAGGCAGATAAGCTTTTTCATGGTCGTATATCCTTTCGTATATCGTGAATATTTATTCGTGTATAGTATGTATAATATTCAGGAGAGGTCACGCGGCACGGCGTCGGACGCTGTATCGTCGTCGCAGCAGCACAGGCGCTCCTTTCTTTGTATTCACAGTGGTATTCATAGAGGTCGTACCGCCTTTCCGGTGTGATCCGCCGGGGTGTCCCCGGCGTTATCTCTCTCGTTGATGTTGCATAATTTACCACCGCCCTGCCGGAAAGTCAAGGCTTTTTTGCATATTTATTCGCTGTATATGTGAATTTGTTGAATATATTTACAATCCCATCCCCGACCCCCGTCCCTTTGGAGCAAAATGACAGTCCCCGCCCATTGAGGGGAGACGGGACTGATGAGGTGTCGCGCGCGCAAAGCGCGCCTCGCCTCCCTCATTGAGGGAGGCGTCATGGCCGTAGGCCATGACGGAGGGAGTTTCCCTCGTCTCTGTCATTGTGAGGAGGGTGCAACCCGACGTGACGATCCGCTTCCCCGGCGAACAAAAAAAGAACCGCCCGCCGGCGGTTCCTTTTTATCAATCACTATCCAGCTTGAGCACAGCCATAAAGGCCTCCGTGGGCACCTGCACCGTCCCCAGATTCCGCATCTTCTTCTTGCCCTCTTTCTGCTTCTCCAGCAGCTTCTTCTTGCGGGTGATGTCGCCGCCGTAGCACTTGGCCAACACGTCCTTCCGCATGGCCTTCACGGTCTCCCGAGCGATGATGCGCCCGCCGATGGCCGCCTGAATGGGCACCTCGAACAGCTGGCGGGGGATATTCTCCTTCAGCTTCTCGCACAGCCGCCTGGCCCGGGGATACGCCTTGTCCCGGTGGGCGATGAAGCTCAGCGCGTCCACGCCGTCGCCGTTGAGCAGCAGGTCCACCTTCACCAGATCGCTGGTGCGGTAGCCGGACAGCTCATAGTCCAGGCTGGCGTAGCCCTTGGTGTTGGCCTTCAGCGTGTCGAAAAAGTCGTAGATGATCTCGTTCAGGGGCATCTGATAGTGCAGCTCCACCAGATGGGTGTCCAGATACTGCATATCCTTGAACTCGCCCCGCCGCTCCTGGCACATGGGCATGATGTTGCCCACATAGTCCTGGGGCGAGATGATGGACACCTTCACATACGGCTCTTCCGCGTGCTCGATGGTGCCCGGATCGGGGTAGTTGTGGGGGTTGTCCACCTTCACCATGGTGCCGTCGGACTTGTACACATGATAGATAACGCTGGGCAGCGTGGTGACAAGGTCGAGGTTGAACTCCCGCTCCAGCCGCTCCTGGATGATCTCCATGTGCAGCATGCCCAAGAAACCGCACCGGAAGCCGAAGCCAAGGGCCACGGAGCTCTCCGGCTCGAAGGTCAGGCTGGCGTCGTTGAGCTGCAGCTTTTCCAGCGCGTCCCGCAGATCCGGATACTTGCTGCCATCCTCGGTGTAGATGCCGCAGTATACCATGGACTGCGCCGGGCGGTAGCCGGGCAGCGCCTCGGCGGCGGGGTTCGCCGCGTCGGTGACGGTGTCGCCCACCTGGGTGTCCTTCACGTTTTTGATGCTGGCGGTAAAATACCCCACCTCGCCGGCCTGCAATGCGTCCGTAGGCTCGTTGCCGATGGGCTTGAGATAGCCGCACTCCAGCACAGTGTACTCCGCGCCGGTGGCCATCAGCCGGATGGTCTGCCCCCGGCGCAGCGTGCCCTCCTTGATGCGGAAGTACACCACCACGCCAACATAGGGGTCGTACTGGCTGTCGAACACCAGCGCCCGCAGGGGCGCCTTGGGGTCGCCCTTGGGGGCGGGCACGTTCTGCACCACGTCCTCCAGCACCGCCTCGATGTTGGTGCCCAGCTTGGCGGAGATCTCCGGGGCCTCCAGTGCCGGCAGGCCGATGATGTCCTCCACCTCCTGCTTGGCCTTCAGAGGGTCAGCGGCGGGCAGGTCGATCTTGTTGAACACCGGCAGGATCTCCAGGTCGTGATCCATGGCCAGATAGGTGTTGGCCAGCGTCTGAGCCTCCACGCCCTGGGTGGCGTCCACCACCAGCAGCGCGCCCTCGCAGGCCGCCAGCGACCGGCTGACCTCGTAGTTGAAGTCCACGTGGCCCGGTGTGTCGATCAGGTTCAGGGCGTAGGTCTCGCCGTCGTTGGCGGTATAGAAGATCCGCACGGCCCGGGACTTGATGGTGATGCCCCGCTCCCGCTCCAGATCCATGTTGTCCAGCAGCTGGTTCTCCATCTCCCGCTCCGGCACGGCGTGGCACTTCTCCAGCAGCCGGTCCGCCAGCGTGGACTTGCCGTGGTCAATGTGGGCGATAATGGAAAAGTTGCGAATATGCGATTGATCAAACATAGAATATCCTCCTTTTGGAGCTGTAAAGTCACTTTCCGGTCCGCTCATCCACGTTGTGGATGACCTGCGCCGTGCTCTGTCCGATGCCCGGCAGCGCCGTCAGCGCGTCGGAGTTCAGGGGCGGCAGCGTCTCCGCCGCGTCCAGCGCCCGCATATACGCCGCGCGGCTGCGCAGCAGCGCCGCGTCCACCGCGCCGCCGTCAAAATCCACCGCGTCCGTGGCGAACAGGTCCTCGTTGCCGCCGCTGCGCCGGTACAGCCGCCGCAGCAGGTCGTACAGCGTGGCGCCGATGCAGTCCCCGGCGGCGGTGATGGCCTCCCGGCTGTTGGTGCGGCCCAGCAGGTCGAACAGCAGCCCCGTGGTGTTCACCGTCAGTTTCTTCTGCAGCGTGGCCATGATGCTGCCCCGCAGGGAGCCCTTCTCCGCGCTGCCGTCGTACAGCGTCTCCGAGTCGATCATCGCGCCGTCCCGGCTGGCGGTGCGCCCCAGCAGGAAGTCCGCCGACACGTGGTAAAAGTCGCACACCCGGCTGACGAAGGCCAGACCCGGCTCCCGTATGCCGTTTTCATAGTGGCTCAGCAGCGCCTGGCTGATGCCCAGGGCCGCCGCCGCCTTCCGCTGGCTGATGCCCTTCTCCTGGCGCAGCAGGCTCAGCGTTCTGGAAAAATCAGTTGCCATTCTCTCTCCACCCATCCAAAATTTTTATACAGCCCGTAAAGTATACCCTAAATTATACGCCTTGTAAATGATTTTCTTCCGCCGCGGCAGCAAAAAATTTGCACCCGCCGCCCCGCCGTGCTACAATAGGAAAAAAGCATCGGAGGTGTCCTTATGAAAGAACTCATTCTCTATGTCCGCTATCACGCCAAGCCCGGCGGCCGCGAGGCCTTCGTCCGCCAGGTGGTGGAGGAGGGCATCCTGACCCTCATCCGCAACGAGTCCGGCTGCCTGGCCTATGACTACTACTTCTCCGCCCAGGACGAAAACGAGCTGCTGCTCATCGAGCGCTGGCAGAGCGCCGAGCACCAGCGCGTCCACATGCAGCAGCCCCACATGGCCCGCCTGAGGGCCATCAAGGAACAGTATGTGGACAGCACCACCCTGGGCAAGGTCCATCTGGAGGCGTGAGCCGTGCTGTTTGACACCCATGCCCACTATGACGACCAGGCCTTCGACCCGGACCGCGCGCTGCTGCTGGAGAGCCTGCCGGAGCGGGGCGTCTCTCTGGTGATCGACCCCGGCTGCGACCTGGAAAGCTCCCGCAAGGCGGTGTCCTACGCCGCGGAGTACCCCCACGTCTACGCCGCCGTGGGCATCCACCCGGAGAACTGCGCCGGCTTCACCCCGGCGGACATCGACGCCCTGCGCGCCCTGGCCCAGCAGCCCAAGGTGGTGGCCATCGGCGAGATCGGCCTGGACTACTACTGGGACGAGAACCCGCCCCGGGACTTCCAGCAGCAGGTGCTGCGCGCCCAGCTGTCCCTGGCCCGGGAGCTGCACCTGCCGGTGATCTTCCACGACCGGGACGCCCACGCCGATTCTCTGGCCGTCGTCCGGGAGTTCCCCGGCGTCACCGGGGTGTTCCACTGCTTTTCCGGCAGCCCGGAGATGGCCAGGGAGCTGCTGGACCTGGGCTGGTACCTGGGCTTCGACGGCCCCGTCACCTACAAGAACGCCCGCCGCGCCCCGGAGGTGGCCGCCGTCACCCCCCTGGACCGGATGCTCATCGAGACGGACAGCCCCTACATGACCCCGGTGCCCTACCGCGGCCAGCGCAACGACTCGTCCTACGTCCGCCTGGTGGCGGAAAAGCTGGCGGAGTGGAAGCACCTCCCCGTGGAGCAGCTGGCCCACGCCACGCTGGAAAACGGCAAGCGCCTGTTCCGCATCGCGGAATGACCCCTTCTGATAAGCCGAGCGCCCCCGGCCCTGCCGGGGGCGTTTTTCTCCGCCGCGGCTATCGGAAAACCCGTCCGCCCCACGGAAATTCCTTCTTGTCTTTTGCCGAATCATTCGATACACTAAATTCGGAACAAAGTATATCGAACATCGGAGGTACCCCCTATGAAGCAACTGAACCGCTGGGTCTACGCCATCGCGGGCGTGATCGTGCTGCTGTTTGCCGGGCTGGTCTACGCCTGGAGCGTGCTGTCCACGCCCATCGCTGCGGAGTTCACCGCCTGGACCAAGGCCCAGCTGAGCCTGACCTTCACCCTGGTGATGATCTTCTTCTGCATCGGCTCCCTGCTGTGCGGCCTGCTCTCCGGCAGGCTCAGCGCCAAAAATGCCGTGCGCCTGGGCGCGGCGCTGTTTCTGGCCGGCTTTTTTCTGGCCAGCCGCTGCCACGCCCCGCTGACGCTGTATCTGGGCTTCGGGGTGCTGTGCGGCCTTGGCTCCGGCCTCAGCTACAACGCCGTTATGAGCACCATGGTGCGCTGGTTCCCGGACAAGCCGGGCCTGATCTCCGGCGTGCTGCTGATGGGCTTCGGCGGCGGCAGCTTCCTCATCGGCAAGCTCTACCAGGCCTGGACCCCCGCCGACGTGGGCGGCTGGCGCATCAGCTTCCTGGTGCTGGGCGTCGTCTGCTTCGTGGTGCTGGCGGTGTGCTCTTTCTTCTTCGTGGCCCCCGGCGCGGACTTCACCGCCCCCGCCGGCAAGGGCGGCAGGGCCGTGGCCGCGCCCCTGGAGGACTGTAAGCCCATCGTGATGCTCCGCCGCCCCGCCTTCTGGCTGTTCTACGTCTGGGCCATCGCTGTCAGCGCCGCCGGTCTGGCCCTGATCTCTCAGGCCAGCGGCATCGTCTGGGAGATCAGCGCCGACCAGACCGCCTCCTCCGTGGCCACCATCGTGGGCCTGATCTCCATCTGCAACGCCGTGGGCCGCGTGCTCTTCGGCGGCGTGTTCGACAAATACGGCCGCAGCCTGTCCATGCAGCTGGTGAACGTCCTGTTCGTGGCCGCCTCCGGCGTGCTGCTGGCCGCCCTGGGCAGCCGCAGCGTGCCCCTGGTCATCGCGGGCTTCATGGTGGGCGGCCTGGCCTATGCCGGCGTCACCCCCTCCTGCTCCGCCTTCTGCCGCGCCTATTTCGGCCCCACCCACTATCCGGTGAACTTCCCGCTGATCGTCAGCAACCTGATCTTCGCCAGCTTCGGCAGCACCATCTCCGGCGCGCTGTATGACGCCTCCGGCTCCTACAACAGCACCTTCTTCCTGATCATCGGCCTGGCCGCCGCGGGCGTCCTCTGCTCCCTGGCCATCTCCGCCATCGACCGGAAGCGCAAATGACCCCTGAAACCGCAAAGCAAAAAAGAAAGACCCGCACGGGTCTTTCTTTTTTGTCCAGCTTGTCGAAAAGCTTTCTTTTTTGCTTTATCTTGTCAGCACAGCTTGGCGCCGGCGGGCACGCTGTCGTCGATCAGCATCAGATGCAGCTTCTCCTCGCCCTTCTCCTTGTGTACGGCGGAGATCAGCATGCCGCAGGAGGGGATGCCCATCATCTTCCGGGGCGGCAGGTTCAGAATGGCGATAGCCGTCTTGCCGATCAGCTGCTCCGGCTCGTAGTAGTGGTGGATACCGGACAGGATGATGCGGTCGGTGCCGCTGCCGTCGTCCAGGGTGAACTTCAGCAGCTTGTCGCTCTTCTTCACCGCCTCGCAGTTCTTGATCTTCACCGCCCGGAAGTCGGACTTCAGGAACGTGTCAAAGTCCACCTCCTGCTCCACATAGGGCTCCAGCTCCAGCTCAGGCAGCGCGGCCTTCTTCTGGGCCTCCTGCATGGCCTCCAGCTTGGCCAGGGCCTCCTCGGTGTCGATGCGGGGGAACAGATTCTCGCCCTTGGAGATCACCGCGCCCTCGCTCAGCACGCCCCACACGCTGGCGTTGTCCCAGCTGCGGCAGCTCTCGTCCGCGCCCAGCTTGTCGAAGATCTTGCCGCAGGTCTCCGGCATCACCGGCTGCAAGAGGGTGGTGCAAATGCGGATGGTCTCCAGCAGGTTGTACAGCACCGCCGCCAGCCGCGCGCGCTTGCTCTCGTCCTTGCCCAGCGCCCAGGGGGCCGTCTCGTCGATATACTTGTTGGCCCGGTCGACGACCTTGAACACCTCGTCGATGCCGTTCTGCAGCTGCAGCTTGTCCATCTCCGCCTGATAGCGGTCCCGCAGGGCGCAGGCCGCCTTCTTCAGCTCGCAGTCCTCCGGCGCATCCTCCCGCTCCGCGGGCAGTTTGCCGCCGAAGTACTTCTCCGCCATGCCGGTGGTGCGGCTGACCAGATTGCCCAGCTTGTTGGCCAGGTCGGTGTTGATGGTGCCGATCAGCAGCTCATTGCTGAAGTTGCCGTCGCTGCCGAAGGGGAACGTCCGCAGCAGGAAGAACCGCAGGGCGTCCACGCCGAACATCTCCGACAGGGCGTAGGGGTCCACCACGTTGCCCTTGGATTTGCTCATCTTGCCGCCGTCGATCACCAGCCAGCCGTGGCCGTAGACGTGCTTGGGCAGGGGCAGACCCACGCTCATCAGCATGGCAGGCCAGATGATGCTGTGGAAGCGCACGATCTCCTTGCCCACGATGTGATAGTCGGCGGGCCAGTACTTGTCAAAGTCGTGATAGCGGTCGTTGTCCAGTCCCAGGGCCGTGCAGTAGTTGAACAGCGCGTCCACCCAGACGTACACCACGTGGCCGGGATCAAAGTCCACCGGGATGCCCCAGCTGAAGCTGGTGCGGGAGACGCACAGGTCCTCCAGACCCGGCTTGATGAAGTTATTCACCATCTCGTTGACGCGGGAGCGGGGCTGCAAAAAGTCCGTGTCCTCCAGCAGGTGCTGCACTCGGTCAGCGTACTTGCTCAGCCGGAAGAAATAGGCCTCCTCCTCAGCGTCGTGTACCTCGCGGCCGCAGTCGGGGCACTTGCCGTCCACCAGTTGGCTCTCGGTCCAGAAGCTCTCGCAGGGCGTGCAGTACTTGCCCTTGTACGCGCCCTTGTAGATATCGCCGTTGTCGTACATCTTCTTGAAGATCTTCTGCACGGCCTCGCAGTGATAGTCGTCGGTGGTGCGGATGAACCGGTCGTTGCTGATGTTCATCAGCTTCCACAGGTCCAGAATGCCCCGCTCGCCCTCCACGATGTTGTCCACGAAGGCCTGGGGCGTCATGCCGGCCTCCTTGGCCTTGGTCTCGATCTTCTGGCCGTGCTCGTCGGTGCCGGTCAGAAACATCACGTCGTAGCCCTGCAAACGCTTATACCGCGCGATGGCGTCGGTGGCCACGGTGCAGTAGCTGTGGCCGATGTGCAGCTTGTCCGAGGGGTAGTAGATCGGCGTGGTGATATAAAACTTCTGCTTCTCCATAGGATCTCCCTTTCTCCGTCCCGAATGGAAGGACGGTATAAAATCACAAGCTACATTTTAGCCCATCCTGTCCCCTTTGTCAATCTGGCCTCCCGCAAAACCCCGCACTTTTTACGCAAAAAGCCATTTACAGACGGCCCCGGATTCTGTATAATAGAGGATATTGATCTCACCCGCCCTACCGCGGAGCAAAAAGAGCAGAAGAAAAGAGCATAGGAGGAAAACGATCGTGTCTTTCAGAATTCTTGTGGTCAACCCCGGCTCCACCTCCACCAAGATCGGTGTATACGAGGACGAGACGCTGCTGTTTGACAAGACCCTGCGCCACAGCGCAGAGGACATCGCCCAGTTCAACACCATCCCCGCCCAGAAGGACTGGCGCCGCGACCTGGTAATGAAGGCGCTGCGCGAGCAGGGCTTCGACGCCCGCACCCTGTCCGCCGTCTCCGGCCGCGGCGGCCTGCTGCGTCCCATTCGCGGCGGCACATACGCTGTCAATGACAACATGGTCACGGACTGCACCATCGGCGTGCAGGGGCAGCACGCCTCCAATCTGGGCGGCCTGATCGCCCGCGAGATCGGCGACGAGCTGGGCATCCCCTCCTACATCGTCGACCCTGTGGTCATCGATGAAATGGCAGACGTGGCCCGCTATGCCGGCCACCCCCTGTTCCAGCGCGTCAGCATTTTCCACGCTCTGAACCAGAAGGCCGTGGCCAAGCGCTTCGCCAAGGAGCAGGGCAAGAAATATGAGGATCTGAACCTCATCGTCTGCCACATGGGCGGCGGCGTTTCCATCGGCGCCCATGTCAAGGGCAGCGTGGTGGACACCCAGAACGCGCTGGACGGCGAGGGTCCCTTCTCTCCCGAGCGCTCTGGCTCTCTGCCCACCGGTCAGCTGGTGAAGCAGTGCTTCTCCGGCAAGTACACTGAGGGGGAGATGCACCGCATGCTCTCCGGCCGCGGCGGTCTGGTGGCCTACACCGGCTCCAACGATATGCGCTATCTGCTGGCGCAGGCCGAGCACGATAAGAAGATCGCCGGCGTGGTGGATGCCTTCCACTACCAGATCGGCAAGGAGATCGGCTCCATGGCCGCCGTCATGCACGGCAAGGTGGACCAGATCATCCTCACCGGCGGCATCGCCTACGGCAAGGAGACCGTGGACGCCATCTCCGAGATGGTCGGCTGGATCGCTCCCATCACCGTCTATCCCGGTGAAGATGAGCTGCTGGCCCTGGCCCAGGGTGCCCTGCGCGTCCTGAAGGGCGAGGAGAAGGCCCAGGAGTACCGCCGCCCCCGTCCCGACGACAACAAGTAAGTCTGTTCCCACAAAAATACCCGGCTCCCGCCGGGTATTTTTCTGCCCCTTTCCGCCCCGCCGTTTGCCCCCGCCGTCTTGACACGCCCCGCGTTTCCCGGTATAGTAAAATCATCCATACATAGAAAAGGAGAGAGACTCTATGAATCAGGGTACCATGCTCATCATCGCCGCCGTGCTGGCGCTGGTGGCCACCGTTCTGGCCTTCATCTTCATCGTTCCGGAGAAGAAGCGGCCGCAGCTGGGCGCCTTCGGCAAATTCCTCCACGATACCTGCAACTTCAAGTATCTGATGGTGGAGAAGATCCTCCAGGCGCTGTACATCTTCACCACCGCCGCCACCATCCTCTTCGGCGTGCTGATGCTGTTCCGCACCGAGTACAACTACTGGACCGGCGAGCGCGTCTGGATGGGCGGCATCGGCCTGCTGATCATCCTTCTCGGCCCCATCGTGATCCGCCTCAGCTATGAGCTGATGATGATGGCCATCCTGCTGCTGAAAAACGTGATCTCCATCAACCGCAAGCTGGCCGACCAGACCGGCAAGGACGAGGGCGACGTGTTCAACGGCTCCGCCGTGGAGGAGCTGCGCGAGGCCGCCCGCCAGCGCAAGGCTGCCAAGGCAGCGCAGGCAGCGCAGAGCGCCGCCCCTGCCCAGAGCGCCAACTTCTGCGGCCAGTGCGGCGCCAAGCTGGAAAACGGCGTCTGCCCCCACTGCACCGCCCCCCAGTCCGACGCCCCCCAGGAATAACGCAGCTCAAGCACCCCCAAACGGGAAGCACTCACCCAGTGCTTCCCGTTTTCTTTTCGTCCCCTCTGGCCCCCGCAGTCGCGGGATCCCCTTTGCCTTCCCCTTGAGCAGTTCGCACTATTGCTGCCGCACGCACCCAAAAGCCTTCCCCTTGAGGGGTTCGCCCGAAACGGTAGAACAACAAAGCCGGACCGTGGCACGGGGCAGCGGCAGCGAAGCGGTAGCGGAAAGAGAACGGGGCACAGTCCTTTGGACCGACAGCGTTGAGCAATGGGCCGGTGGCATCATTCGGGATGGGCCGTCGAGGACGCCGGCCCCTACGGACTCACCGAAGCCCCTCTGCGCTCCCCCCACAAAAAACCCGGCAGGACGGCTATCCGCCGTCCTGCCGGGCTTTTTCTTCACTGTACGATCATATAGCTTCCGCTCTGCGCCGCCTCCGCCGTCATAGCCACCACCCGGGTCTCCGGGTCGTAGCCCGCGGGCAGCGCCGCCTTTACCGCCGCCAGATCGCCGTCCGCCGGCATATACAGCCGGTCAAACAGCTCCGCCTGCTGCGTGATGCTCAGGCTCTCCGTGCCCCGCACCACCACCGACAGAGCCACGCCCTCCGGCAGCGCCGCGCGCAGCTTTTCCGCGAAGTCCGCCAGCGCCTGGGCCTTGTCCGGCGCGATATTAGCCGCACCCGTGGTGTCCGCCGGATAGCAGAACCAGTCCAGCAGTACCTCCTTAAAGCCCAGCTCGCCGCACTCCTTCACCAGCGCCGTGATGTACTGCAGCACCTGCGCGTTGGTGGGGTCCAGCCACGCCTGCCCCTGTCCGTCGTACCACAGCTGCCCGTCCTCCCGGACCAGCGCCGTCTCCGGTAGCGCCCGGGCGTAGGCGCTGTCCAGGAAGCACGCCAGGTGTCCCACGGTGTACCGCCCGCTTTGCAGCAGCGTGTTCAGGCACTCGATGGGCCGCCCGGTCTCCACCACCACGCCCTGGGGCGTCTCCACGCCGGTGGCGTAGGTGATGCCGCCCGTGCTGCGCTTCACCGCCAGCACCAGATCCTCCGGTGCCAGCGTATTCATGATGTAGTCCGCGCCCCACCACAGGCAGTCGTCCGGCAGCCGCGTGCCGTGCAGCGCCGCCACCTCCACGTGGGGGTGCTCCGGCGCCACGGTGTCCACGATGTCGTCCCGCTGGGCGTCGCCGCCGGGGGCACCGTCCCCCTGGTCCTCGCTCTTTTTGTGGAAGAACGGCAGCTCGATCCTGGCGTTGCCCGCCTCGTCGTACACCACATAGTCCTGCAATGCCAGATAGGCCAATGCGCCCACCAGCACCAGTGCCAGCACCACGATCAGCGCGATCTTTCCTCCGGACGTCCGTCCGCGGTAGCTGTTGTAGCCCTTTGTCGCCATAGACGTTACCTCACAAAGTCCCGTTTACCTTGTCCCGACGCGCTTACTGGATGGCGTCCACCAGCGCCACGCGCCGCGCGTGGCGTCCGCCCTCGAACTCCGTGTTCAGGAAGATCTCCACCATCCGCTTGGCCAGATTGCCGCCGGTGATGCCCGCGCCCAGCGCGATCATGTTGGCGTCGTTGTGCCGCCGGGTCATCTCCGCCTGCAAACTGTCGGTGCACAGCGCGCAGCGGATGCCCTTCACCTTGTTGGCGGCGATGCTGACGCCGATGCCCGTGGTGCAGATGACGATTCCCTTCTCGCACGTCCCGTCAGCCACCGCCCGGGCGGCCTTCTCGGCGAACACAGGATAGTCCACGCTCTCGGTGGAGTAGCATCCGAAGTCCTCGTAGTCGATACCGTTCTCCTCCAGCCAGATGAGGATGTCCTGCTTCAGCAGGTAGCCGCCGTGGTCGCAGGCGATGGCAATTTTCATGGTCGTGTTCTCCTTTTCGATATTACAGCTTCCGGAAGGCGGGCTTTCCGCCCTCGAAGGTGGTGAAATACCGGAATCCGCACTGCCGCAGCAGCTCCTGTCCCTCCCGTACATGGCAGCCCACATACTCGGCGGAGTGCGCGTCAGAGCCCACGGTGATGATCTCGCCGCCCAGCTCCCGATACATCCGCAGCAGCGGCGCGTCCGGCAGGGGGGTGTTGCCCCGGTTGGTGTTGCACTCGATGCCGCACCCGCTCTGGATCAGCGTCCGGAAGATCTCCTGGCACTGGTCGTAGTGCTGCTCGAAGGTCATCCGCTCGCCCAGATTCTCATTCATGTACCGCAGCGGCAGCGTCAGGTGGCCCAGCACGCTGAATTTCCCCCACCTGGCCAGCCGCAGTACATCCTCCAGATAGCTGTCTATGACCCTATGATAATACGTTTCGCTGCTTTTTTCAATGTAATACAGATCAAAATGCTGAAATTTTTCTCCCGCCATATGCACGGAGCCTATGACGAAGTCCAGCCCCGGCGCCTCCGCCAGCAGCCTCTCCGCCCGGTCGAAGCCCATGGGCGCCTCGCCCAGCTCCGCGCCCAGCCGGATCACCAGCCGACCGGCATACTTCTCCCGCGCCTCCGGCAGCTCCCGCAGCAGCCGGGACCAGTCGAAGCTCTCCCTTGGCCGATGGTCGCCCCAGAGCACCGTGTCCACATGATCGGTGACGCAGATTTCATCCAGTCCCGCCTGCACCGCCGCCTCCGCCAGCTGACTCACCGTCAGCTGTCCGTCCGGCGACGTGGCCGAGTGGGTGTGATAGTCCGCCAGATACATCCTTCACCTGCTCATTTCTTCTTGAAAAAGCTCTTGCGCTTCTCGTAGTTGCTCTCGCCCAGCATGTCGCTGAATTTCCGCAGGGCCTCCTTCTGCTCCTTGGTCAGGTTCCGGGGCGTCTCCACGTTTACGGTGACATACTGGTCGCCGCGCCCGCGTCCGTTCAGCACCGGGATGCCCTTGCCCCGCAGCCGGAACACCGTGCCCGTCTGGGTGCCCTCCGGCAGGTCGTACTTCACCTTGCCGTCGATGGTGGGGATCTCCAGCGTCGCGCCCAGCACCGCCTGCGCGAAGGTGATAGGCGCCTCGCAGAACACGTCCACGCCCTCCCGGCGGAACGTCTCGTCCGGCTGCACCATCACGGTGATCAGCAGATCACCGGCGCTGCCGCCGTTCTTGCCGGCGTTGCCCTGTCCCCGCAGGGAGATGGTCTGCCCGTGGTCGATACCCGCCGGGATGGTGACCTTGATGGTCTTGCGCTTGCGCACGCGCCCCTGTCCGCCGCAGTCGGTGCAGGGCTGGTGGATGATGCGCCCCGTGCCGCGGCACCTCTGGCAGGGCCGGCTGGTGGCGAATACGCCCATGGGCGTCCGCTGCTGCACCTGCACCTGTCCGCTGCCGTGGCAGTCCGGGCAGATCTCCGGCGTGGTGCCCGGCTGGCAGCCGCTGCCCTTACAGGTGCCGCACTGCTCGCTGCGCTCCACGGTCACGTCCTTCTCGCAGCCGAAGGCCGCCTCCTTGAAGGTCACCGACACGCTGGCCCGGATGCTCTCGCCCCGCTGGGGCGCGTTGGGGTTCCGCCGCTGTCCGCCGCCGAACCCGCCGCCGAAGAAGCTGCCGAAAATATCGCCCAGATCGCCGAAGTCGAAGCCGCCCGCGCCGTAGCCCGCGCCGCCTGCCCCTGCGCCGTAGCTGGGGTCCACGCCCGCGAAGCCGAACTGGTCGTACCGGGCCTTCTTCTCCGGGTCGGACAGCACCTCGTTGGCCTCGTTGACCTCCTTGAACTTCTCCTCGGCCTCCTTGTCGCCGGGGTTCATGTCCGGGTGGTACTTCCGGGCCAGCTTTTTATATGCCTTTTTGATCTCGTCCTCGCTGGCGCCCTTGCTGACGCCCAGGACCTCATAATAATCTCGTTTTTCCTGTGCCATGGGATATATCTCCTATTGCCAGTCTTTTCGCCTGCGGAGCCGCTCGGTCGAAGGCTCCGTTGGAAAAGCGATGGATCTTGCGTCCTGCCGATGGCAGCCCGCCGACGGCGTACCGCGTGTACGTCGAGAAGGTCTGACGATGGCAGGGCGCAAGAGGCGCGCTTTTCACTAAACACCACAACAAGGGACAGGTAATTCCTGCCCCTTATTGCGGGATATATTGCCTTACTTGTTCTGGTCGTCGTCATCCACGACCTTGTAATCGGCGTCGTAGTACTGCTGGCCGCCGTTGCCCGCGTCGCCGCCGGGCTGACCGCCCATGTTGGGGTCGCCCTGGGGCGCCTGCTGCTGATACAGCTTCTCGCTCATCTTGTAGAACAGCTGGGTCAGCTCCTCGGTGGCCGCCTTGATGGCGTCGGTGTCCTCGCCCTTCAGCGTCTCCTTCAGCTTCTCCACGCCGGCCTTGATGGGCTCCTTCTCGCTCTCGGGCACCTTGTCGCCCACCTCGTTCAGGGTCTTTTCAGCCTGATAGACCATCTGGTCGGCCTGGTTGCGGACCTCCACCTTCTCCTTGATCTTGGCGTCCTCGGCGGCATACTGCTCGGCCTCCTTGACGGCCTTCTCAATGTCGTCCTTGCTCATGTTGGAGGAGGACGTGATGGTGATGTGCTGCGCGTTGCCGGTGCCCAGATCCTTGGCGGACACATTGACGATGCCGTTGGCGTCGATGTCGAAGGTCACCTCGATCTGGGGCACGCCGCGGCGTGCCGGGGCGATGCCATCCAGGTGGAAGCGGCCCAGGCTCTTGTTGGCGGCGGCCATCTCGCGCTCGCCCTGCAGCACGTTGACCTCCACGGAGGTCTGGTTGTCGGCGGCGGTGGAGAAGATCTGGCTCTTCTTCACGGGGATGGTGGTGTTGCGCTCGATCAGGCGGGTGCACACGCCGCCCATGGTCTCGATGCCCAGGGACAGGGGGGTCACGTCCAGCAGCAGCAGGCCCTTGACGTCGCCGGTCAGCACACCGGCCTGCAATGCCGCGCCCATGGCCACGCACTCATCGGGGTTGATGCCCTTGAAGGGCTCGCTGCCGGTGAAGTTCTTCACGGCCTCCACCACGGCGGGGATACGGCTGGAGCCGCCCACCATCAGCACCTTGGCCAGGTCGGAGGGCTTCAGACCCGCGTCGGACATAGCCTGACGCACGGGGCCCATGGTGGCCTCCACCAGGTGGCCGGTCAGCTCGTTGAACTTGGCCCGGGTCAACGTGACGTCCAGGTGCTTGGGGCCGGTGGCGTCGGCGGTGATATAGGGCAGGTTGATGTTGCTGGTGGTCACGCCGGACAGCTCGATCTTGGCCTTCTCGGCGGCCTCCTTCAGGCGCTGCATGGCCACCTTGTCGCCGCTGAGGTCGATGCCGTCGCTCCGCTTGAACTCGGACACCAGATACTTCATGATGCACTGGTCGAAGTCGTCGCCGCCCAGCCGGTTGTTGCCGGCGGTGGCCAGCACCTCGATCACGCCGTCGTCGATCTCCAGGATGGACACATCGAAGGTGCCGCCGCCCAGGTCGTAGACCATGATCTTCTGCGCCTGCTCCTTGTCCACGCCGTAGGCCAGAGCCGCGGCGGTAGGCTCGTTGATGATACGCTTCACGTCCAGACCGGCGATCTTGCCGGCGTCCTTGGTGGCCTGACGCTGGGAGTCGGTGAAGTAGGCGGGCACGGTGATGACCGCCTCGGTGACGGGCTGACCCAGATAGGCCTCGGCGTCGCTCTTCAGCTTCTGCAGGATCATGGCGCTGATCTCCTGCGGGGTGTAGCTCTTGCCGTCGATGGTCACGCGGTGGTCGGTGCCCATCTCACGCTTGATGGAGGAGATGGTGCGCTCGGGGTTGGTGATGGCCTGACGCTTTGCCACCTGACCCACCATACGCTCGCCGGTCTTGCTGAATGCCACCACGGACGGGGTGGTGCGGTTGCCCTCCGCGTTGGGGATAACGACTGCCTCGCCGCCTTCCATCACGGCTACGCAGGAATTGGTCGTACCGAGGTCGATACCGATAACTTTAGACATAATGATTGCCTCCTGTATATAGATAAATATTTATTACTTTTTGTATTTGATCGTTGCTTTTATTGCCTTACACCGGCTGATCCGGGATGATCAGCGCGGCCAGGATATACGCCAGCACGCCGCTGCCGCCCAGCAGGCAGAACACCACCCACGCCAGCCGGATCAGCGTGGAGTCCACGTTGAAATATTCCGCGATGCCGCCGCAGACACCGGCGATCTTCTTGTCCACAGCGCTCTTGTACAGCTTCTTGCCTTCCATAGTCTTTCCTCCTGTCTCAGTTGGCCACCTTCACCATGGCGAACCGCAGTATCTTCTCGCCCAGTGCGTAGCCCTTCTGGAATACCTCCACCACGGTGTTCTCCTCCGCGGTCTCGTCCTCCACATGCATCACGGCGTTGTGCTTCTCCGGGTCGAACTTCTCGCCCAGCGCCGGTATCTCGCTGACGCCCAGCTTGCTCAGCACATCGCCGAACTGCTTGCAGATCAGCTCCAGTCCCTGCCGGTGGGCGTCGCCCTCCTCGAACTGGCTGACGCCCCGCTCCAGGTTATCCAGCACCGCCAGCACCGGCTTGATGGTGTCGATCTTGGCGTCGTTGTAGATGTGCTCCTTTTCCCGGGCCGTCCGCTTGCGGTAGTTGTCGTATTCCGCCGCCAGACGGAGGTACTTGTCGTTGGCCTCCGAAAGGGTCTTGGCCAGCTCCTCCATCTGCTGCATCTGCGCCTTGGTGACGGTGTACGTCTCCTCGCTTGTCGTTTCAGTGCTCTGTTTTGCATCCGTTTTCGTTTTTTCGTCTACAGTCTCTTTTTCCGCGCTGTTGTCAACGGCTTTCTCATTTCTTTCCGGGCTTTCCATGCTGTTGTCAACGCCCTTTTTGTTCTTCTTCTTATCGTTTTCGCTCATTCCGTTGTATCCTCCGGTAGCTGTTTTTTACCAAACATACGGCTCAAACTCTCCGCAAAGTAGCTCAGCCGCGCCGCCACAGCGGCGTAATCCATCCGTGTCGGTCCCACGACGCCCACCAGACCCCGCATGTTCTCGCCGATGTCATAGCTGGCGATCACCACGCTGCTCTCCTTTAGTGCGTCGTTAACATTTTCCGGGCCGATAAGTATCTCCATCGGCGCATTTCCCGCCGGAATCGGAAGATTTTCCTTATTATCCACCATGAAGCTCATCAGGTCGTGGGCCTTGTCGATGTCCCGGAATTCCGGGAATTTCAGCAGCTGGCTGGCCCCGCTGGTGTACACCTGCTGGTGCCGCGCCTCCTCCAGCAGCGACCCGGCGTACTCCGTCACCTGGTTCAGCAGCAGGAACCACTGGCCGGACACCTGCTCGCTGAGGTTCATCAGCGTGGCGTTCATCTCCTCGGCAGAAACACCGGTGAAATGCGTGTTCAGCAGGTGGCTCAGCTGGGGCAGCGTCTCCGCCTCCACCGGCAGCGACGAGCGCATCAGTTGGCTTTTCACCCGGCTGTCCGACAGCATCACCACGGCGATGAAGCCGCCCGCGTCCACGGCGATCAGCTCAAAGCGCTGCACCGTGGCCGCCGTGCGGTGGTCCGCCACGGCGTAGGTGGGATAGCCCACAAAGCTGGACACCATCTGCCCCGCCTGGTCGATGACCTGCTCCACCTGCTGCAGGGGCTTTGCCAGCGCGGTGTTGATGCTGGCCTCCTCCTCCGCCGACAGGGTCTTGCGCTCCATCAGCTCGTTGACGTACAGGCGATAGCCCTTGGCCGACGGGATGCGCCCCGCCGAGGTGTGGGGCTGCTCCAGATAGCCCATATCCGTCAGGTCGGCCAGCTCGTTGCGCACGGTGGCGGAGCTGACCTTTTCCGGCATCAGCTCCACGATAGCCTTGGAGCCCACCGGCTCGGCGGTGTTGATGTAGCTGTCCACCACGATCTTCAGTATTTGCTTTTTTCGTTGTGTCAGTTCCATGGTCGTTTCTCCGTTTAGCACTCATTCCCTTCGAGTGCTAAACGCAGTGTACCACCCGCCGGGGCGGTTGTCAATAGCCGGGGTTTTAATTATTTGTGAACAACGGAAAAACCGCCCCGCAGCGCGCGGAGCGGTCCCTCATTCATTATATGGGTATGTGCGTTCACGGGGCGCCGGTCAGACCGCCGGCGGGGTCTGGTCCACCTTCAGGGCCTTGCCGGTGCGGATGTACTCCTGCACCAGCACATAGACCACCGAGCACACCGGCACGCCCAGCAGCATGCCCAGCACGCCGAAGGCGCCGCCGCCGATGGTCACCGCCGCCAGCACCCACAGGCCCGGCAGGCCCACGGACTTGCCCACCACCTTGGGGTAGATGAGGTTGCCCTCCACCTGCTGCAATATCAGCAGGAAGATCAGGAAGGTCAGCGCCTTGATGGGGCTTTGGAACACGATGAGGAACGCGCCGGTGGCCGCGCCGATCCACGCGCCGAAAATGGGGATCAGCGACAACGTGGCGATGATCACCGACACCGGCAGGGCATAGGGCAGCCGCAGGATCAGCATGCCGATGCAACACAAGGTACCCAGGATGAAAGCCTCGGTCACCTGGCCGGTGACGAAGCTGGAAAAAGCGTTGTTGGTCAGGCGCAGCAGCTCCAGCAGCCGGTCGGCGGCCTTTTGCGGCAGGGCGCGGCGCAGCAGTCGCTTGGACTGGGCCAGCAGCGTCTCCTTCTGGGCCAGCAGATACAGCGAGAACACCAGCGCCAGCAGGAAGTTCACCAGCGCGCCCACGATGGAGGTGGTGATATTCAGGGTGGTGTTCACCACGGTGCCACCCTTCTCTTGCAGGAAGCTGGTAAGGGTGTCCTTCACCTGGTCGGCGCTGAGGGACAGCTCCGGCAGGGTCACGCCGTGCTCAGCGGCAAAACCACTCAGGTTGGTCCACCAGACCTGGATCTGATTCACATAGGTGGGGATGTTGGCCACCATGGTGCTGCCGGCCTCCTCCAGCCGGGGGATAAGGATGAAAATGATGGCGAAGATGATGCCGAAGAACAGCACCACCGTCAGTGCCAGGCAGACGGGCCGCTTCAGCTTGGCGTTCCAGGGGCTGTTCCACTTGGACAAGGCATGGCCCCACAGCCGCTCCAGCCCCGCCATCATCAGGTTCAGCACAAAGGCGATGCAGATACCGATCAGCAGCGGCGACAACAGGCTCACCAGACCGCTCAGCACGCCGCTGATCCACTTGAGGTTGTTCAGTCCCCAGTACAGCAGCGCCGCAAACGCGATCAGCAGCATGATCCGCTTGATATTTTTCTTATTCAGCTCCAAAATCGTCCCGCCCTTCCGCAGTAGTACACCCTATAGTACCATGTTTCCCGGCAAGATGCTATCTGAAAAACGGCGGAAAGGGAAAATTTTCTGTGAACAAGCGTCAAAGAAAGCGGCAAAAGCACCTCTCCGGACGGAGGGGCGCTTTGCTCTGTTTCCCCTATAATCATTATAATGTTACACCAGGTCCTCCCCACGGAGGGACGCCAGGGCCTCCACGGTGTCCACGTCCCGCAGCTCCGCCGCCGCCGTTTCGTACAGCAGCAGCGCCTCCGGATGGGCCCGGATCACCGCGTTGCCGCCCACGTCGCCGGCAAGGGCCGTCAGCTCCGGGAAAAACCGCCGGGGGAAGATGCACGGGTTGCCCCGCACACCGTTGTGGGCCAGGCCCACGATATGGGCCGGGTTTGCCCGGAAAAACGCGATCTCCCGGCGCACGGTGTCCCGCTCCAGCAGCGGCTGATCCGCCACCTGGTACAGGATGGCGTCGCAGTCCGCCATGGCCTCGGTCCCCAGGCGCACGGTGCGGCTGAGGCCGTCCTGCGGGCGGTCATTCCGCACCACGTCGAAGCCGAAGCGCCGCGCCAGCGCCGCGGCCGCGTCATACTGCGTCACCACCGTGACGCGGGCGAATTCCTCCGCCGGCACCGCCTCCAGCGCCCGCTGCAGCAGCGTTTTTCCATCCACCACCGCCTCCAGCTTGTTGCGGCCGAAGCGGCTGCCGCTGCCCGCAGCCATGACCAGGCACCCGATGCGCAGCTCCGCCATGCAAACCACCCTCTTTCGTGTGTTCCAGTGTATCAGCTTCAGTATGCCCCGTCAAGCTTCGCCGTATCGTTATTCCGAAAATAAAATCACGGGTATGCTGTACATTTTATGTGCCGCGTGCTATAATCTCCATGAATACGTTATATTAGTGTGAATTATAGACAACATTTCCAAGTTTTGCAACAGGAGGCTGCCTGCTATGAGTAAGGTGGGAAAGAGCGAGATCCGCGTGGATGCCTTTGACAAGGCCACCGGGCGGACAAAATACTACGAGGACCGGATGCCCGCGGGCGCGCTGTACGCCCGCATCAAGCACTCTACCATCGCCCACGGCTACGTCAAGTCCATCGACAAGACCGCGGCGGAGGCCATTGACGGCGTGGTGAAGGTGCTGACCTGCTTCGACGTGCCGGAGCACTGCTTCCCCACGGCGGGCCATCCCTGGTCCATGGACCCCGGCCACCAGGACGTGGCCGACCGCAATCTGCTGAACCGCCACGTCCGCTACTACGGCGACGACATCGCCGTGGTCATCGCCGAGGACGAGGTGTCCGCCATGCAGGGCGTCCGCGCGCTGCAGGTGGAGTACGAGGAGCTGCCCTTCGTGCTGGACGCGCAGAAGGCCATGGAGCCGGGCGCGCCCCAGCTGCACGAGGGCTATCCCGACAACATCCTCAAGCACTCCGACATCCGCAAGGGAGACTACGCTGCGGCCATTCAGGAGCCGGGCCTGATCAAGGTGGAGGGCTGGTACGACACCCCCATGGTCCAGCACTGCCACATCGAGAACCACGGCTGCTTCGCATACGAGGAGAACGGCCGTATCGTTGTGGTGGCGTCCACCCAGATCCCCCATATCATCCGCCGCGTGGTGGGCCAGGCCCTAGGCCGGCCCTGGGCGGACATCCAGATCATTAAGCCCTACATCGGCGGCGGCTTCGGCAACAAGCAGGACGCCCTGTATGAGCCCCTGTGCGCCTGGTGCACCACCCAGGTGGGCGGCCGCTGCGTCCGCGTGGACTGCTCCCGAGAGGAGACGTTCGTGTCCAACCGCGTGCGCCACGCCATCCGCTTCCACATCATCACCTGGCTGCACAAGGACGGCTCCATCGCCGCCCGGAAGGTGGAGTGCTTCTCCAACCAGGGCGCTTACGCCTCCCACGGCCACTCCATCGTGGCCAAGGCCATGGGTTCCTTCCCCCAGATCTACCCCTGCGACAACTTCGAGGGCGACGCGTGGACGGTGTACACCAACCGCCCCGCGGCCGGTGCCATGCGCGGCTATGGCATGCCGCAGGCCTCCTTTGCCGACGACGCCAACATTGACGAATGCGCCAAGGCCGTGGGCATGGATCCGCTGGAGTACCGCATGAAGTACATCATGCCCAAGGGCTTCCACGACGGCTTCTCCGGCAACACCAACTACTACGACTCCTTCCGGGAATGCCTGGAAAAGGGCAAGGAATACATAGAATATGACAAGAAGAAGGCAGAATACGCCAAGGACACCGGCAACGTCCGCCGGGGCATCGGCGTGGCCGCCTTCTGGTATAACACCGCCGTGTATCCCATCTCGCTGGAGACCTCCAGCAACCGTATGCTGCTGAATCTGGACGGCACCGTGACCATGCAGTGCGGCGAAACGGAGATCGGCCAGGGCGCTGATACCGCCTACTCCCAGATGACCGCCGAGGCCGTGGGCCTGAAGAGCTATAAGGACGTGCATGTGGTCTCCTGCCAGGACACCGACATCACGCCCACCGGCCTGGGCGCCTACGCCAGCCGCCAGACGTATGTGGCGGGCTTCTCCATCCGGCAGACCGCCACGCTACTGCGGCAGAAGATCCTGGCCTACGCCACCAAGCTGACCCGCCAGGCTGTGGACAACATGGACATCGTGGACGGCAATATCATCCGCAAGCAGGACGGCAAGGTGCTCATGAGCCTGAGTGAGCTGGCCATGACCGCCCAGTACAACGCCGCCGACAGCGAGCACATCACCGCCGAATCCACCTATACCATCCGCAACAACGCCTACTCCTTCGGCTGCACCTTCGCCGACGTGGAGGTAGACATCGCTCTGTGCAAGGTGAAGCTCAACAAGATCGTCAACGTCCACGACTGCGGCAGCCTGATCAACCCCGCCCTGGCGGAGGCACAGGTACATGGCGGCATGTCCATGGCCATCGGCTACGGCATGAGCGAGCAGCTGCTGTTCGACGAAAAGACCGGCAAGCCCCTGAACAACAACCTGCTGGACTACAAGCTGTCCACCTTTATGGACCACCCCCATCTGGAGGCGCAGTTCGTGGAGAATCCCGAGCCCACCTCCCCCTTCGGCACCAAGGCCCTGGGCGAGCCGCCGGCCTGCTCCGGCGCGCCGGCCATCCGCAACGCCATTTTCAACGCCACCGGCGTGGCCATCGACCGCACGCCCATCACGCCCCATGTGCTGTTCGCCGAGTTCACCAAGGCGGGATTGATCCACGACAGCTGGAACGAAAAGGAGGGCAAATAAGCCATGTATGATATGAAAGCCTTGTACGAGGCCTCCAGCGTGGAGAACGCGGTGGCCCTCCGTCTGGAGCATCCGGAAGCCCAGATCATCGCCGGCGGCAGCGACGTGCTGGTGCAGATGCGCGAGGGACGGCGCGCCGGCGCGGAGCTGATCTCCATCTACGGGCTGGACGAGCTGCGGGGCGTCAGCATCGACGCGGACGAGAACATCCGCATCGGCAGCCTGACCAGCTTCTCCCACATCACCCGCGACCCCATCATCCAGAAGTACATCAACGTGCTGGGCGAGGCCGTGGACATGGTGGGCGGCCCCCAGATCCGCAATATCGGCACCATCGGCGGCAACACCTGCAACGGCGTCACCTCCGCCGACTCCTCCTCCACCCTCCACGCTTGGGACGCCATCGTGGAGCTGACGGGCAAAAACGGCATCCGCCGCCTGCCCATCCACGAGTTCTATATCAAGGCCGGCAAAGTGGACATCCGGGTGGAGGACGGCGAGATCCAGACCGCCATCCTCATCCCCAAGGAGAGCTATGACCGCTGCCAGGGCCACTACATCAAGTACGCCATGCGCAACGCCATGGACATCGCCACCCTGGGGTGCAGCGTCAACGTGCGGCTCAGCGAGGACAAAAAGACCATCCAGCGCGCCCGCATCGCCTACGGCGTGGCCGGGCCTGTGCCCCTGCGCTGCAAGAGCGCCGAGGCCGCGGCCCAGGGCAAGCCCCTGACCCAGGAGACGGTGGACGCCTTCGCCCTGGCCGTGCTGGACGACATCAATCCCCGTGACAGCTGGCGCGCCAGCCGCGCCTTCCGCCAGCACATCGCGCTGGAGATCGCCAAGCGCTGTCTCGTGAAATCTATCGAACTGGCAGGAGGTGAGCTGGCATGAGCAAGCAGTATAAGCTGATCCGCTGCAATATCAACGGCAAGGACGTGGAGAAGATGGTGGACGTCCGCGCCAGCCTGACCGACATGCTGCGCAACGACTACCACCTGACCTCCGTGAAGAAGGGCTGCGAGGTGGGCGAGTGCGGCGCCTGCACCGTTCTGATCGACGGCGAGACCTTCAACTCCTGCATCTATCTGGCGGTGTGGGCCGACGGCAAGCACATCCGCACGCTGGAGGGCCTGCTGAGCCCCGACGGCGAGCCCAGCGACATCCAGAAGGCATTTATGGAGGAGACCGCCATCCAGTGCGGCTTCTGCACCCCCGGCTTCCTGATGACCGCCGTGGAGATTTTGGACAGCGGCAAGCTGTACTCCGACGAGGAGCTGCGCAAGCTGCTCAGCGGCCACCTGTGCCGCTGCACCGGCTATGAGAACATCCTCCGGGCGGTGAAAAAGACCATGTACCGCCGGTTGGGCATGGAGGTGCCCGCCATCTGAGCGACCGAAAGGAATTCCCCCTGCGCCGTACCGGCGCAGGGGGAATTTTTACTGTCAGAAAAAATGGACGATATCGTTGGGTGAGCAGCCGATGATACGGCACAGCTTTTCCATTGTGACCATCGTGATATTCTTGTTCTTTTTCAGGGAGTCCAGCGTCTTGTTGTCGATGCCGCTCTTCAGCAGCTGGTACTGCGTGACGCCCTGCCTCTGCATGGTCTCCCACAGCGGGCCATAGTCGAAAATGCTGCTCACCTCCCACACCTCGGCTATGACCATTATAGGAAAATTTTCCCAAAACCAACATTGTGTATATCCCCACAATATTTTTCAGGTGTATTGTGAATATCTCCACAACGCTGTATAATGAACGTACAGCGGCAGAAACCGCCTTACTTATCCCGTGTTCCCACCCGGATGGGGCCGTGCTCCTTCTCATAGGCAGCCACGCAGTCCCGGATGAGGATGTTGATCTGCCCGTTGGCGGAGCGGCCCTCGTAGTCCGCCACCACATGCAGCTTGTCCAGCAGCTCCGTGTCGATACGGATGGATAGACTTTTAATTGCCATACCTTTCACCTCATATATATTTACTTTTTGTATTTGTTTTGCAGCTATTATAGCACCAGCAGGTACAATATTCAAACCGGACGCACTATGCGTTCAAAATAAATTCAGAAAAAAAGGGGGGTCGCTGTATGCCGGACTATGAGAAGATGTACCACATCATGTTCAATGCCGCGCAGGATGCGCAGCGCATCGCGGGGGAGCACCTGATGGAGGTGGTGGACTCGCCCTGCGTGGCGGGGATGCTGCGCGCACTGATGCGCGCCCAGCAGGCGTGCGAAGCCGTCTACATCGAAAGCGGCGAGGAATAAGCGGAAGAGGACCGGTCGGAGACCGATCCTCTTTTTCTATTCCTCCTTGGCGCAGAAGCCGAACAGCCGGCGGAACAGCTCCTGGCCGTAGGTCTCCAGCTGGCGGCAGTACTCGTCGTAGGCCGCCATGATCTGCCGCGCCTGGTCGGTGAGGGCGGCGCCGCCGCCGCCGCTGCCGCCGATGGTGGAGTGCAGCAGCTTGCAGCCGAAGCCCTGCTCCGCCGCCCGGACGATGCCCCAGGCCTTGGAGTAGGCCATATTCATGGACGCCGCCGCCGAGCGCAGGGAGCAGTGCTCCTCCACGGCCCGCAGCAGCCGGTGGACACCGGGGCCGTAGCACTTCTCCTCCGCAAACAGGCGGACCGTGATCCGCTGGGAGATGCCGTGGGTACACGCCGTCTCGTTATTTTCCAGTTTCGCCATCAAAACCACCTCATATTCGAGTCCATTGTAGCAAAAAAGGCGGGCAGCGTCAATGGACATCCTGCGCCATTGACAAGGCATTTTCGTTGTGTTACTCTACCATCGATCGACAAGGGCAGACACGGTTTTGACGGGCGGAAATGCGCCCATACAGCGTCAAGCCCCTTGACAATACGGCAGTATTCTCTGCGGGCCTCTCCTCGTCTGGACACATTTCCGCTCCGACAAAACTGCTTCGCACCTGACAGCGATGGATTTTCGAGTGATTTTTGGTTTTTGAGACGCAGGCGGGCTGGCGCCCGCCAAGACGAAAAGGGCAAAAAGCGCCGGAAAGACGCGCTGTCAGGCGTGTTTGCCCTTGTCGATCGATGGTAAGAATAGCGAATGAGGTGATTCTATGCTGGTTCTCATACGGGGCGCCGGGGACATCGCCACCGGCATCGCCCTGCGGCTGCACCGCAGCGGCATACAGGTGGTCATGACCGACCTGCCGCGCCCCACCGCCATACGCCGCACCGTGTGCTTTTCCCCCGCCATCACCCACGGCGAGACCGTGGTGGAGGGCGTCCGCGCCGTCCGGGCGGAGGACGCCGGGGCGGCCAGGGCCTGTCTGGCACAGGGGGCGATACCCGTGCTGCCCGACCCGGACTGCCGGTGCCGGGACGAGCTGCGGCCGGACGCGCTGGTGGACGCCATTTTGGCCAAAAAAAATCTGGGCACGCGCATCACCGACGCGCCGGTGGTGGTGGCCGTGGGCCCCGGCTTTACCGCCGGGGAGGACTGCCACGCGGTGGTGGAGACCATGCGGGGCCACACCCTGGGGCGGGTCATCTATCGGGGCAGTGCGCTGCCCAACACCAACATCCCCGGTCTGATCGGCGGCTACGCCGGCGAGCGGGTGCTGCGCGCGCCGGCGGACGGCATTTTCGTCCAGCGGCGGGAGATCGGCGACGAGGTGAAGGCCGGGGACATCGCCGGCGAGGTGGACGGCCAGCCCATGCGCTGCACCATCGACGGGGTGCTGCGGGGACTGCTGTCCGACGGCACACCGGTGTTCAAGGGGATGAAATCCGGCGACGTGGATCCCCGCTGCAAGCCGGAATACTGCACCACCGCCTCGGACAAGGCGCTGGCGGTGGGCGGCGGCGTGCTGGAAGCCATTCTGTGCCTGACCGGCGCACTGCGATAATGTGACAGGAGCGTGAGTAGTATGGAAGAACAGAGCATCAAGCTGACAAAGCTGACCAAGTGCGCCGGGTGCGGCGCCAAGGTGGGCGCAGGCGTGCTGGCCCAGCTGTTGGAGGGCATCCGCGTACACCACGACCCCAATCTGCTGGTGGGCTTCGACAAAAGCGACGACGCGTCGGTGTACAAGATCAGCGACGAGCTGGCGCTGGTGCAGACGGTGGACTTTTTCCCGCCCATCGCCGACGATCCGTACCTGTTTGGGCAGATCGCCGCCACCAACGCCCTCAGCGACGTGTACGCCATGGGCGGCGAGCCCAAGCTGTGCCTGAACATCATGGCCGTGCCGGAGAGCATGCCGAAGGACGCGGTGCACCAGATCCTGCGGGGCGGCTATGACAAGGTATACGAGGCCGGGGCGCTGATCACCGGCGGCCACAGCATCCTGGACGACGAGCCCAAGTACGGCCTGGCCGTGACGGGCTTCGTCCACCCGGACAAAATGCTCACCAACTCCGCCGCCAGGCCCGGCGACGTGCTGGTGCTGACCAAGCCGCTGGGCATCGGCGTGCTGACCAGTGCCGGAAAGGCCGACCTGCTGACGGAGGACACCGTGGCCTTTATGAACCGCATGATGACCACGCTGAACAAGGCCGCCCGGGACGTGATGGTGCGCTATCGCGTCCACGCCTGCACCGATGTCACCGGCTTTGGCCTGATGGGCCACGGCTTCGAGATGGCCCAGGGCAGCGACGTGGAGCTGACCATCGACGTCGGCGCCATCGACTTCATCCCCGAGGCGGTGGAGTTCGCCCGGATGGGCGTGCTGCCCGCCGGGATGTACCGCAACCGCTCCTTTGCCGAGGCCGGCGTGGACGTGGGGGAGACGGAGGTGGCCATACAGGACCTGCTGTTCGACCCCCAGACCTCCGGCGGACTGCTGATGGCCGTGGACCCGGCGGACGCCGACGCGCTGCTGGCGGAGCTGAAGCCGGCGGTGCCCAGCGCCCAGCGCATCGGCACCGTGGGGGAGTACCGCGGCGGCAAGCGCATTTTCCTGCGATAAGCAAAAACCGGACGGCTCTGCCGTCCGGTTTGGTCAAGATAGCGCCCGCAGCGCGGCCAGGGCCGCGTCCACGTCGGCTTCGGTGCTGGCCCAGCCCAGGGAGAAGCGCACCGTCCCCTGCGGGAAGGTGCCCAGCGCTTTGTGGGCCGAGGGCGCGCAGTGCAGGCCGCAGCGGGTCAGGATGCCATAGCGCGTCTCCAGCTCGTAGGCCATCTCGGCGTTGTCCCGCCGCAGGAAGTCCACGGAGATGACGCCCACCCGGCGCTCCGGGTCCCGGGGGCCCACCAGGCGGAGGTGCTCTATGTCCGCCAGGCCGTCCAGGAACCGGGTACACAGGGCCATCTCGTGCCGCCGCAGGGCGGCCACGCCTCGGTCCTCCACGAAGCGCAGCGCCGCCTCCCAACCGTAGTAGCCGGGGAGGTTGGCGGTGCCGGATTCGAACCGGTCCGGCAGGTAGGGGGGCAGGTACTCGCTGTCCGACGCGCTGCCGGTGCCGCCGGCGATCAGCGGCGTCAGCCGCTGGGCCAGCTCATCCCGCAGCAGCAGTGCGCCCACGCCGCCGGGGCCCAGAAGGCCCTTGTGTCCCGGCACCGCCAGGGCGCTGAGCCCCAGCGCCTGAAAGTCGATAGGGAGGTGGCCCGCCGTCTGGGCGGCGTCCAGGGCAAAGGGCACGCCCCGCGCCGCGCAGATACGCCCGATGGCCGCGGCGTCCTGCACCGCGCCGCAGACATTGGAGCCATGGGCCACCAGCACCAGCCTCGTATTCTCCCGGAACAGCCCCGGCAGGGCGTCCACGTCCGCAAAGCCCCGACTGTCGCAGGGGATGCGGCTGACCTCCACCCCCGGCAGGCGCAGCAGGGGCCGCATGACCGCGTTGTGCTCCATGCTGCTGACGATGCAGTGGTCCCCCGGCCGCAGCAGGCCGGAGATGAGCATATTCAGTGCTGCCGTGGCCCCCGGCGTCAGGATCACATGGGTGGGCGGCTCCGGAAAGCGGAACAGCCGCGCCAGACGCTGCCGCAGGGTCAGCGTCACCAGTCCCGCCTCCTGTGCGGCGGTATAGACCGAGCGGTTGACATTGGCGCCCACGCAGTCCAGATAGAATTTCATCCGGTCGCTGACTCCCTCCGGCTTGGGGAACGACGTGGCGGCGTTGTCCAGATAAATGGCGTCCATAGCGGCACCTCCTCTCGTTTTCCCGCCTATGATACCACAGAAGCGCCCTCTTGTCACGGGGTTGACATTCCTTTCTGCGTGACGTATAATAATTTCGCTATTCTTATAAAGAAATAACGAGAAGGAGAAACACATTAATGAAAAAAGTAAGTTGGATCGTGGTCATCGCCGGCGCAGTGGTCGGCCTGGCCGCCGTGGTGCTGACGTACCTGGGCAATCCGGCCAATATGGGCTTCTGCATCGCCTGTTTCCTGCGTGACATCACCGGCGCGGTGGGCATGCACGGCGCGGCCAAGGTGCAGTACGTCCGGCCGGAGATCATCGGCCTGGTGCTGGGCGCCTTTATCATGTCCGTGGCCACCAAGGAGTTCCGGGCCAAGGCCGGCTCCTCCCCCGCCACCCGCTTTGTGCTGGGCGCCTTTGTGATGATCGGCGCGCTGGCCTTCCTGGGCTGCCCCCTGCGGATGGTCCTGCGCATCGGCGGCGGCGACCTGAATGCCGTGGTGGGCCTGGTGGGCTTCACCCTGGGCATCTTCATCGGTATCCAGTTCCTCAAGCGCGGCTTCTCCCTGAAGCGTGCCTATCCCGTGGGCAAGGGCGAGGGCGGCGTGCTGCCCATCGTCATGACCGGCCTGCTGATCCTGGTGATCGCCGTTCCCTCCCTGTTCAAGTTCAGCGAGGAGGGCCCCGGCTCCAAGCACGCGCCTATGCTGGCCGCCCTGCTGATCGCCGTGGTGGTGGGCGCCCTGGCCCAGCGCGCCCGTCTGTGCATGGTGGGCGGTATCCGCGACGCCATGCTGTTCAAGGATTTCAAGCTGCTGTACGGCTTTGTGGCCATCTTCGTGGTGGTGCTGGCGGGCAACCTGATCACCGGCAGCTTCAAGCTGGGCTTCGAGCTGCAGCCCATCGCCCACAGCAGCCAGCTGTGGAACCTGCTGGGCATGGTCCTGGTGGGCTGGGGCAGCGTGCTGCTGGGCGGCTGCCCGCTGCGTCAGCTGATCCTGGCCGGCGAGGGCAACGGTGACAGCGCCGTGACCGTGTTCGGCATGATCGTGGGCGCTGCCTTTGCCCATAACTTCGGTTTGGCCGGCAACGCCGACGCCCTGAACGACGCTAAGGAGATCGTGGTGGGCGGCATCTCCACCAACGGCAAGGTGGCCGTGTGCCTGGGCATCCTGCTGATGCTGGTGGTCTCCCTGTGGAACATGCCCAAGGCCGCCGCGGTGAACGCGCAGGCCGCCAAGTAAAGGAGGATATGACGATGACTGTTGACGCAAGAGGGTTTTCCTGCCCCATGCCCGTGGTGATGGTGCAGAAGGCCGTGAAGGCCGACGCCCCCAACGCGCTGGAGGTCCTGGTGGACAACCAGTGCTCCGTGGAGAATGTCACCCGGTTCGCCGAGAACAGCGGCTACAAGGTCGCCGTGGCGCCGGAGGGCATCGACTTCCGCCTGACGCTGACCAAATGAACAGCTATATCGCCACGTTCCACACCCATCTCTCCGCTCTGCTGACCTGCCAGAAGCTGACAGCCGCCGGCATCGCGGCCCGGATGATGCCGGTGCCCCGAAAGCTCAGCGCCTCCTGCGGCACCTGCGTGGCCTACGAGGCCCCGGAGCCGCTGCTGGAGCAGATGGACACCGATGTGGAGCGATTGTTCGCCGCCGACGGCGAGCGCTATACGCTGCTGCTGGAGAACGAATAGCGAAGAACAAAAGGAAACCGGCCAGAAGGCCGGTTTCCTTTTGTTGTCATGTCGTTCAGAACACCAGCTGCACCAGCAGCATGTAGCACACGGTGCCCGCCAGGATGGACAGCAGCGTGTTGCGCCGCCACAGGTGCAGCGCCGCCGTCACCGCCACAGCGATGGCCTCCGGGATGCCGTGGCTGCCG
Source organism: uncultured Oscillospiraceae bacterium (assembly GCA_934623575.1). Lineage (GTDB taxonomy): Bacteria > Bacillota > Clostridia > Oscillospirales > Oscillospiraceae > Vescimonas. The sequence goes on along the minus strand of CAKTVL010000009.1, from coordinate 14,554 downwards.
GAGAGCAAGTCCACGCTGCGCAGGCTGTAGACCACCAGCAGGCCCATCATAGCCGGGGGCAGCAGGCGGCCCAGGTCCTCCACCACCTTGGGCAGCTTTCTGTCGCCGGAGAACAGCAGGAAGGGGACCCAGCGGGTCAGCTGGGTGGCCAGCGCCACCATGGCGACGATGATCAGGGCGTGTACGGTATCTAAGCGCATAGCTTCCTCCTTCCCAGCAGCAGCACCGCCATGGTCAGCACCATGGCCGGGATGACCATGCTGTCCGCGCCGAAGAGGGCCAGCCCCACCAAGGAGCAGACCAGGCCCGCCACGCCGGGCGCGCGGTTCTCCCGGGGGATGACCTGCTCGATGAACAGCACCACGAACAGGGCCGTCAGCGCGAAGTCGATGCCGGTGAGATCAAAGGTGATCAAGCCGCCCACCAGGCCGCCCAGCATGGAGCTGACCACCCAGTAGCACCAGGTCAACAGGTTCATGGAGAAGTAGAACAGCGTGGGATCCACGTCCTCCGGCGGCTCCACCGAGGAGGACAGGGAGAACTGCTCGTCCGCCAGGGTATAGATCATAAAATACCGCAGCTTGCCCAGCCTGCGGTACTTGGGCAGCAGCGCCAGCGCGTAGAACAGGTGGCGGGCATTGACCATCAGGCTCAGCACAAAGGCCTGGATGGGGTCAAAGGCCGTGGTCAGCAGCGTGATGGCCACATACTGCATGCTGCCGCAGAAGGCGAAGGCGCTGATGAAGCCCGACCACAGGAAATTGTATCCCTTGGCGGCCATCAGCACGCCGTAGGCTATGCCCACGGCCAGATAACCGGTCAACACGGGGATGGTATGGGGGAAGGCCGCCCTGACCGCGGCGGCAAAGGATCTCTTTTGCATGGCAGCACCTCCTGCTGCGGGAAAATCGTGCCTGCATTATAGCCGAAAACTCTTTTTACCGCAATACTGGAAATGCGACAGTAATTGGTATATAATACAGTGACCTATTGTGACAAAGGAGCATATACCATGGAGGAAATGCGTAGCTTTGGATATATCTGCCCCGCCTGCGGCAAGGCCGTGCTGCACAGCCGCAGCGTGTTCGCCCTGAACGCCGCGGCGGCGCGGATGGAGTGTGAATGCGGCAAGGAGGCCCTGACCGCGGAGACAGACGGCCTGCGCTTCCGGCTGCAGGTGCCCTGCGGCGTGTGCGGCGGCCACCACCAGGCGGAGTGCAGCGCCGACGCGCTGCTGCGCGGCCGGGGCATCGGCCTGGCCTGTCCCGTAAAGCAGGAGCTGTGCTGCTACGTCGGCGACGAGGCCGAGGTGCGGCGGGCCATGGAGGGCCTGGCCCTGCGGGTGGCCAAGGAGAAGGCGTCGCCGGACGAGGCCTTCACTGACAACGTCATCATGTACGAGGTGCTGTCGGAGCTGAAGGACATTGCCGCCCGGGGCGGCATCTCCTGCGCCTGCGGCAGCCGCGAATACACCATGCAGGTACGCCGCGGCGCGGTGGACCTGACCTGTGCCAAATGCGGGGGACGCCTGCGCCTTCCCGCCGCCACCGACAGCGACCTGGATGATCTGTGCTGCCGCATGACGCTGACCATCCCGGGGAGGTAACATGGGCGCCGTCTTCTGTTTTCTGCTGTTTCTGGCCGCAGTGGGCCTCTGCATCCTTTTGGACCAGTCCCTGATCATCGCGATATGGGTGGGCATAGCGGCCTTCTCCGCCCTGGGCCTGCGCCGCGGGCTGACCGTGCGGGCCATGTGGGACGCCGCCTGGGAGCAGGGCCGCAAAATGTGCTGCGTGATCGTGATCTACATGCTCATCGGCGCCATCACCGCCCTGTGGCGCAGCGCCGGGACCATCGCCTTCTTCATCTATCACGGGCTGCGCATCATCACGCCGCAGCTGTTCCTGCTGGTGACGTTCCTGCTGACCAGCTTTATCTCCTACGCCCTGGGCACGTCCTTCGGCGTGGTGGGCACCCTGGGCGTGATCCTGGTGGCCCTGGCCCGCTCCGGCGGCGTCAGCGTGGCCATCACGGCGGGGACCATCGTGGCCGGCGCCTACTTCGGCGACCGCTGCTCACCGGCCTCCTCCAGCGCCACGCTGGTGGCCGCCGCCACCGACACCAAGCTCTATGACAACCTGCACATGATGCACCGCACCGGCTGGCTGCCCTATCTGGTCAGTCTAGCGGCCTACGCCGCCCTGTCCGTGACGCATCCGCTGGCCACGGTGGACAGCGGCGTGCTGGATCAGCTGTCCGGCACCTTCCGCCTCAGCTGGTGGACGGCCATCCCGGCGCTGCTGATCCTGATCCTGCCGCTGTGCAGGGTCCCCATCCGGCCCACCATGGCCGTCAGCGCGCTGACGGCGCTGCTGGTGACGGTGCTCGTCCAGGGCCGCGCGCTGCTGCCCACCCTGCGGGATGCGGCGCTGGGCTACGTTCCCGCCCCCGGCGCGCTGCACGACGTGCTCTCCGGCGGCGGCATGATGTCCATGGTCTCGGCCACCATCATGGCCGTCAGCGCCGGGCTGTACGCCGGGCTGCTGGGCGGCATGGGCGTGCTGAACGGCGCGGCGCATCTGGCCCAGCGCCTGGCCCGGAGAGCCGGGCGGTTCCCCGCCTGCGCGGCGATCTCCGTGGTGTGCGGCATGGTGTTCTGCAACCAGTCCACCTGCGCGGTGGTGTGCAACCAGCTGCTGGAGGACGACTACACCAGGCGCGGCCACGGCAGGGGAGAGATGGCCCTGGACATCGAGAACTCCGGTATCGTCATCTCGCCGCTGATCCCCTGGAACATCTCCGTGTCCATCCCGCTGGCCATGCTGGGCGCAGACATGTCCGCCATCCCCTATGAGATACTGCTGTACGCCATTCCCCTGTGCTATTGGCTGACAAAGCGCCGGGTCTACCCGCCGAAAGGAGACGACTGCCATGCTACGATTGCTGAGCCGCTGGCTCATTCCTGACCGGGACAACGTCACCTCTCCCGCCGTCCGCCGGGCCTACGGCACCCTGTGCGGCGCGGTGGGCATCGCCCTGAACATCCTGCTGTTCATCGGCAAATTCTTCGCCGGGCGGCTGTCCGGCTCCATCGCCGTTACGGCGGACGCCTTCAACAACCTGTCCGACGCCGGGTCCTCGGCGGTGACGCTGCTGGGCTTCCGCCTGGCAGGGAAGAAGCCCGACACCGACCACCCCTTCGGCCACGGCCGCATCGAGTACATATCCGGCCTGATCGTGGCCGGACTGATCCTGCTGATGGGCGTGGAGCTGGCTAAGTCCTCCTTTGACAAGATCCTCCACCCGGAGGCCGTCACCTTCTCGCCGCTGGCGCTGGTCATTCTGGCGGCGTCGGTGTGCGTCAAGCTGTATATGTGGCTGTACAACCGCGGCATCGGCCGGCAGATCAAGTCCGCCGCCATGGAGGCCACGGCCATGGACAGCCTGTCCGACACCGCCGCCACCGCCGCCGTGCTGGCGGCCATGCTGGTGGGCAAGTGGACCGGGCTGGCGGTGGACGGCTATGTGGGCCTGCTGGTGGCGCTGTTTATCCTGTTCTCCGCCTACAAGGCCGCGAAGGAGACGCTGTCCCCGCTGCTGGGGCAAGCCCCCGACCCGGAGCTGGTGCAGGAGATACGCGACACCGTGCTGTCCCACCCGCCGGTACTGGGCGTCCACGATCTGGTGGTCCACGACTACGGCCCCGGCCGTCTGATGATCACCCTCCACGCGGAGGTCCCCGCCCACGGGGACATCATGGCCATGCACGATGTGATCGACAATATTGAAAAGGAACTGATGGAGAAGCTCCACTGCCACGCCGTCATCCACATGGACCCCATCGTCACCGACGGCTCCGTCACCGCACTGCGGCAGCAGGTGGCCCAGCTGGTCACCCGGGTGGACCCCGGTCTGACCATCCACGACTTCCGGGTGGTGCGGGGCACCACCCACGACAACCTGATCTTCGACGCGGTGCTGCCCTTCACCAGCAGCAAGACCCCTGCCCAGGCCGCCCAGGAGATACGCGACCTGGTCCGGGCCATGGACGGCAATTACTACGCCGTGGTCACGGTGGAGCACAGCTTTACGGAATAAAAAAGCCGTCCGCGGACCCGGCGGCCCACGGACGGACAGAAGCGCTTATTCCCAGGTCTGCCAGACCTCCGGATGATAGCCCACCGTGGCCTGCTTCCCGTTGCGGACGATGGGCGCGGCGAACAGCTCCGGATAGTCCAGCAGCTTTTCCTCCGCCGCCTGGGGCGTGATGTACGCCATGTACAGCTCCTCATACGCCCGGCAGCCCTTGTCCACCAGGGCGTCGAAGCTGCCCACGGCGGCGCGGATGGAGCGATACTCCCCCGGCGACACGCCCTTGCTGACCAGGTCGATATACTGGTACTTGATGCGGCGCTCCTTGAACCACCGCTCCGCCTTCTTGGTATCGAAGGACTTGCTTTTTCCGAAGATCTGAATATTCATAGGCACTCCTTACAGCAGAAATGGAGGGATTTTACATGGATGAAGCCATCCGCAGGCTGAAAGAGCTCACCGACGGCAGCGACAACATCGTCTTTTTCGGCGGCGCCGGCGTGTCCACCGAGTCCGGCATCCCGGACTTCCGCAGCGTGGACGGCCTGTACCACCAGAAATTCAAGTACCCGCCGGAGACCATCCTCAGCCACACGTTTTACGAGACCCACACCGAGGAATTCTACGACTTCTACCGGGCCAAGATGCTCTCGCCGGACGCCCAGCCCAACGCCGCCCACCGCAAGCTGGCGGAATGGGAGCAGCAGGGCAGGCTGAAGGCCGTCATCACCCAGAACATCGACGGCCTGCACCAGAAGGCCGGCAGCCGCGAGGTGCTGGAGCTGCACGGCAGCGTCCTGCGGAACCACTGCACCCGCTGCGGCAAGTTCTACGGCGTGGAGCGCATCCTGGGCAGCCGCGGCATCCCCCGCTGCACCTGCGGCGGCGTTATCAAGCCGGACGTGGTGCTGTACGAGGAGTCGCTGGACGAGGACGTGCTGGCCCGCGCCATCCACTACATCCGTCAGGCGGACATGCTGATCATCGGCGGCACGTCGCTGGTGGTCTATCCCGCCGCGGGGCTGGTGCAGTACTACCGGGGACACAAGCTGGCCGTCATCAACAAGGGCGGGGCCGGCAGCGGCCTGGGCGCCGCCGTCACCGTGGACGCGCCCATCGGCCAAGTCCTGGCCCAATTGTAACACGCCGGAGCCGGACGCGCAAGCGCTCCGTGCCTGAATTGGCAGATGTCAAGAAGAAAATGGACAAATGACAAAAAATATCAATCTTGAGGTGTAACACAAGAAGATCTCCGGACGCCAGGCAGCTGGCGGCGGAGTGTGTTACAAGCGGTATCGCTGCGCGATGTAGCATGGAAACACCGCGCCAATCAAGACCACGAAAAAAGCAGCTCTCACGGGGGAGCTGCTTTTTTCATGCGGAGTGCCCTTGCGGGCAGTCTTGACAGGCGGGTGGTTCCCTGCGTTGGGTAACCAACATGGCCAGCTTCGCCGGCCATGCTGACGCAATTTCACAGCATGGGGACGCGGGGCGCGGCGTAACACAAGATTGCTGCAGCAGCCCCGGCGACGTCGGCGAATTTGTGTTACAATTATTGAAGGACCACGAACTATCCTGAAAGATAAGGGAGGCTCTCATGGGACACTACATGACGAAAGAGGAACGCATCATCCTGCAAACGCTGCTGAACGAGAAAAAGCCGGTCAGCTACATCGCCCGGAAGCTGGGCTGCTGCCGCCAGACGGTCTACAACGAGATACGGCGCGGGCAGTATCTCCATGACTACGGCTACTATGACAAGCTGCGATACTCGGCGGACAAGGGACAGCAGATACATGACTACAATCAGACTGCCAAGGGCAGGCCGTTGAAGATCGGCAGTGACCACGCCTTTGCCGCTTACATCGAGCACAAGATCATCGTGGACAGGTACTCCCCGGCTGCTGCTCTGGCCGCGGCGCGGAAGTACCCTTTTGCTACAAGGATATGCGTCAGTACTCTGTACAGCTATATCGACAAGCAGGTATTCTACAAGCTGGGCAACCGGCACCTATGGGAGAAGTGGAAGAAAAGGCCGAAGAAAACCGAGGACAAGAGGCAGCGAGTAGTACACCCAAAGCTGCCCAGCATCGAGATACGCCCGGAGCATATCACGCAGCGCGAAGAGTACGGACATTGGGAAATGGACTTGGTGGTCAGCGGTCAGAATGGAAGAAGTGTACTTCTCACACTGACGGAGCGGCTGAGCAGACAGGAGATCATCGTCAAGCTGCCGGACAGGCGAGCGGAGACCATACGCAGGGCCATAGACCGAATGGAGCGTAAGACGCCGGGCTTCCGGCAGAAGTTCCGGTCTATCACCACCGACAACGGCAGCGAGTTCATGGAGTATGACAAGCTGGTCAAGAGTTGCCGGAGCAAGGGCAGCCGCTTTGACATCTACTACTGTCACAGCTACTCCGCATGGGAGAAAGGCAGCGTGGAGAACCACAACCGCATGATACGCCGGTTCTTTCCCAAAGGCACCAACTTTGACGAGGTATCTCCGGCAGAGGTACAGCGGGTGCAGGATTGGATGAACCGGTATCCGCGCAGAGTGTTAGGTTGGCAGACACCCGATGAAGCCGCAGCATAGGCAGGGGCCCCGCGCGGCTGAAGCCTTGGCGCGGGGCCCCGCTGTAACACATTGTGCAGCTGCAGCCGGCTTGGATGGGCGCCGCAGCAGGACCAGGACGTGTTACATCACTTGCGTAATTTCTTCTGACTTCTCCGCCACTTCCGGGAGGGCTTGACCACACCGTCCATATTGGCCTGCTGCTCGTTCCGGCGCAGAGAGAGTATCTCCTCCTCAGACAGCATATCGCCCTCCTTGAAGGACTTTTGCAGATTGCCCACACAGGCCAGCGTGTCGTATGCCGCATAGTCTTTGTTGGTCACGAACCAGCAGCGGCGGGTAAGGGGTGTGAGCAGCTGGGTATTGGTGGCGTTTTCCATCTCCCATGCGTCATAGAGATTCTGACGTTGGAAGCGCCACAGCTTATCACAATCCACCACGCAGCTTGTCACCTGACGGAGCAGCGCATCCACATGGCCGAAGCGCTGGGCAGTGTAGTACATGGAGATGTGGTAGTGACGGCAGGTCAGCAGAGTATTGAGGAACAGCGGATCGATGTTGCTCTTGAAATTCCGGCTGTTCATCTGGACGCTGAACTCGTCGCCCAGCACCAGTGTGACGGTGAGCGTGTCGTGCTCTTTATCGTACTGGCCATTCTTCTCGGCGCAGTAGACTACCTGCTGCAGCGACACGAAATCGTCATAGGGGATGGACAGCGCCACATTGGACAGCACCTTGACCCGCTGCTCCACCCACATGGCCCTGTCCTTATCCCAGACCGGCTTACCGTCGTACTGCTTGTACATGGAGACCACCTTGTGGACGGCGGAGAGTGTCTTGCCTTTGCCGAACAGGCCGACGTAGGCCACCAGCTCGCCGGTCCTGCACTCGTTCCATTTGCGGTACTTGAGATATTGGAACAGGTCAACGGCGCCATAGCGTACCAGCTTCACCGGGTGGAAGAAGGCGCAGCGGATGGTGGGACAGAGCGCCAGCACAAGGCCGAGGCCGATAAGTATGATGACCGCCATATCAGAACCTCCGCCAGTTGACCAGCGCGGCGGCCACGGCCGCCACGATGCGGAACACGGCGGTGACCAGTACCATGGCCACGAATACGGTCAGCAGATAGGGTATCAGCTCGGCCATGGTGGTAGGCGGCACGATGTCCACGCCGGTGATCTGGAAGAATTCAGCCACAACAGACGCCATCAGAACACCCCCTTTACAAAGTGCCATAGCATGAACATGAAGCCCAGCACGAGGAACAGGAGCAGCATACCCTCCGTGACGGTATACTCGTCAAAGGGTTTGGAGAGGAACAGGCCGGTGTCTGTTTCCTCCTGCGGCAGCGTGGTGGTCTTGATCTGGTCGGCCAGCGCCGGGTCGTCCGTATAGAGGATGGAGCCGTCCGTGTCGTAGATGGTGGTATACTCCTGCTTTGTTTCAGCCTCCGTGGTGTCGGTGTCATCGGCAGCGGGTTCCTCGTCCGGTTCCAGCGCCGGTCTGAGTGCCCACTCCGGTATGTCCTCGGCCGTGGGACCGGTATCAGCCGTTGTGGCGTAGGCATTCACGGTGAGCATAAGCAGCAGCGCCAGCAGCGCGGAGGTCAGCGGTATGTACTTCAATTATCATCACCCCACTTGAAAAGGAGATAGATCACGGCACCGGCCACGATGAGCCAGAGGAGGATATTCCAGAGGGTGAAGGTCAGACCGTCCACGGTGAATTCTATCTGGAATATCTGCAGGCAGGCAGACAGGACTTGTCCGAGACCTTGCATCAGAACACCCTCCTTTTGATAATGACGCCGATGGCCAGAATGACCAGCGCCGCTTCAATGATGGTCAGCCACTCGGCGGGGATAAAGGGAAACAAGCTGGTGCCGAGGTTCAGGAACGCCGTGAAGAAGTTTTTGACGGAGTCCACCGTATGGTCCAGCAGCAGGTCCACATCGTCCAGACCGTCCAGCAGATTAAGGATGAAGTGCAGGGAGCCAACGATAAGGCCGTTGATCAGGCTGGTGATCATATTCAGCAGAGCCCGCAGCGGCTCAAGTAAAACAGACATGGTATCTCACCCCTGTAACACAAATTTCAGATCCTGGCGCCGGAGCTGCAGCAAGAAGTGTGTTACGAGAAAAACAGCTTCTTGCCCACGATGCCCAGCACCATACAGACTACGGCGAAGGTCAGCGCGACCTGCAGTTCAGGCGGCAGCACCGTCCAGAAGTCGGTGAGCCACGCCGGGTAATCGCCGCCGAAGCCGCTGATCTGCTCCGTATACTCGTTGAACTTGGAGATGACCTCGTCCACGCTGGAGATGGCCTTGTCAAACAGCCGGACGATGAAGCCTATCAGCTTACCGGCGAAGGTGCCCAGCTTGGAGAACACCTTGACCACCAGCTGTGAGATGGAGCTGCTGCTGTAATCCTCGTCCGGGGCACCGTCCCCGGTGTGGTCTTCGTAGGTCTTCCCGCAGCGGGAGCAGGTATAAATGTCATAGGCCGAGGCGGTCTCCTCGCCGGTATCCGGGTCGGTGACGGCGTCCACATGGGACGATATCACCCAGTCATGGCCCAGCGGGTCGATGATCTCCGAGTAGCTGTCCCCGCATTGGGAGCAGGTAGAGACCTGCAGGCCGGGCAGGGTGCAGTCGGCGTCCTGTTCCATGTGCTGCTCATAGGTATGCTCACAGGTGGCAGATCCGGAGGTGCTTTGCAGCTGCGCGAGGATGGCATCCAGACGTTCCAGTACCGGCGTCAGGTCCAGCTTCTCATCCAGCCACGTCTGGAACGCTTGCAGCCATGCGAGAATATTACTGCTGCCGGACACATCCGGGGGCGGAGCGCCGGTATCGGTGTACCACTGTTCGCCGCAGACGGAGCACTGGTAGAGCGTATGGCCCTGGGTAGCCACGGTGCCATCCGAATTATAGACCATGTTGACGTGCTCAATGACCTTCCAGTCGTGACCCTTGGCGGCGAGGTTTTGCTCATATGTTTCACCACACAAAGAGCAGGTGTAGGACGCATGGCCGCCCTCAAGGCAGGTGGGAGCCGTGTCAATGGTCTCCTGCCAGTCGTGCTTGCAGGTGGTGGGCGTGTCGGGAGTGCTATTGTTCTTGATGACGTACTGGTAGCTGTTGGTGACATCGTTCTTGGTGATGGTCATGCAGTCGTCACCGAACTGCACCGTGACGGTGGTGCCGTCCTCCAGCGTGATGAAGTAGGTGCGGGACGCATAGTCGTAAGACCAGTTCGACATGGTGTAGTTATTGTTGGTAGTCATGTCGTAGTAGTTGTTGGTGGTCTCGTTGATGATGGTCGTGTTGTTGTAATAGTTGTTGGTGACGCTGTCGTAGTAGTCACCGTTGAAGTTGTTGACACGGGTAGAGATGTAGTAGTTGTTGGTGATCACCGGTTGGTCAGCAGGAACAATGGAAAAAACAGGAGTGTAAACATCAACAACGCCGCCCTTTAAGGAAACTGCGTGGCCAAACGATGACCCTGGGCAAAAAACAGAAACAGTCTCCCCAACAGAACGTGAACCAGTATCTTGCGAAGGCCAGTTTGAAGAATCAGAGTACTGAGAATCTGTAGTTTCGCCACGCTTTGGATTTTGCAAAGCCGAACAAGTCCAATGCGCAGAATCCAACCGACGATAATAACCAGAAATAGGGCATGAGAATTTCGCGTTTAATACATCGCAATAATAGCCTGTTTGTGACTGATAACTAAAAGAAAATTTGAGACATGAGCCAGAAGCAGAACAACGCGCAAAATCGGAATACTTACGAGACAAACCGATAGTAATGTCGAAAGTCTGAGACGCAGAGCCAAACACCCCTTTACCAGCAACGGCATCACTCCACCGCGGCTGCCACAGCAGCGTGCCGGCGCTATCGTACCCTTGCGCCGGGAGGGTGTTGACGTAGTCGGTGTAGGCGTCGGACACCTGGGCGTCCTCAATAAAGAACGGATCGCCGCAATAGTTACACTTTGCCTCGTACATAATCTTACCGCCCATGGTCGGCATTCGGCCGGTAAGATTGCCATGATGCAGGCCGTCGCTACTGCTGCTGCAAAGGTCACGCGAAAGCCCCGTGGCCAGCAATTTACTAAAAAGGCCAGGAACACCGCCGACGGTGGAAGAAGTATCATATACCCATTTAAGATACTTCGACCAAAATCCGACCGGCATAGAGGTCACTTCATTTTCGGCAAAAACCGGGACTGTACAAGAAATCGCAATTGAAATCGCACAACATCCTGCTATAATACTTTTAAGGAAAGCTTTCAAAGCAGCACCACCTTGAAGGGAGAATACAGATGAAATTAGTCAGGAAACTACTATGGGGATGGACGATTTTTACACTGGTCATCGGATTCTGGCCCGCTGCTTTTACATCTCTGGCTGTTGCGATTTTTGTAACCGCTACAGCAGGTGATGCAGCATACGTCAAAGGCGATGAAAGCGTAGAGAGTTATCTCGAGTATTTGAAATGGCGGTTCTATTCGAAACGGAAAAGCTAAATAAGGACTGATCCCCACTCCCCCGCCACGGCGGGGGAGTTACATTTTCCAAGGCAATTTGTCTATCTCTGCGAAATAAGTTTCGGAGCAGACGTCGAAATACTTGCAAGTCAAGCAGCAGCCATGACACCAAAGAAATCGCTGACAACGCAGCCAAAATTTCAAACGAAACAGCATAACATACTCCTACTGTACAGATTTTGGGACACCTCATCCGGCATAATGTGCCGGAGAGGAGGTGAACCAGTGACCGAAGTCTTATGTAGCACGGCGCTTGTTCTATGGAACGCAATCAAGATCATCGTCAGTAACCCGCTGCTGCTGATCTTAGCGATTATGTCCATAGCAAGGCGGAAACTCCGTAGCTAACTTACTTGAGAGCAGCGTCCGTCTGGGCGCTGTTCTTTTGTGTAACACATTTCCCGCGGCAGCGTGCCGGAGCTGCAGCTCTATCCGTGTTACGCTTCTTCGTCCTCGTCCTCTGTGATGACCTTCTTGACCTTCTTCGGCTTCTTCACCGGCGCGGCCTTGCTGCCGAAGCGCCGAGGAAACAGCCAGCGCAGCAGCCGCATGACCACCCAGACCATGAGACAGGACACCAGCACAAGGACGAACAGGCAGACCAGCACAATGGCCGCTGTTACCAGAAATTTGATCATATCGTTACCTCACTTCAAAATCGTTTTGACCTGCGATAGATATATAAAAACAGACCCGCGACCACGGCCATAAGCATGACCGTCAGAAAGAACGTCAGCAGCGGCTGGCTGAACACGGCGGCAAATACACCGCTGATCAGATCGCAGATACCGGTCAGAAATGCAGATACGGTCATAGACACCTCCAAAAGCGAGAAGGGGTATGGGGCGTTCCCCATACCCCTTGTGTGCGGCATCAGCCGCGGGCAGCGCGCTTGGCCTTGCGGAAGATGGAAAAGCCCAGAGTCACCAGACCGGCGCAAATGAACAGCGTCAGAATGGGATTGGCGGTCATGATGTCCCAGACATCACCGACCAGCGTAGCCAGCGTACTGGTGTTACCAAGGATGGTAGCAACGGTGGTGGAAGCAGCAGTCTCGGCAGTGCCCTCCTTTCATAGATTTGATGGTTGCGGGAGGAGGAGTCGAACCTCCATCTCCGGGGTGAGAACCCGGCCAGCTACCTTTACTCACATCCCGCCATGTAACACGCTGCGGAGCTTCAGACTGCGCCGATCAGTGCCGCAGCGTGTCGTTGTTGTGTTACGATTGCGCGTCAAACAGGCAATCCAGCTCACGCAGCCGGACATCCAGCTGACCGAGGAATTGTGCGGCCTTGTAATAACGATCCTTCAGCACGTTCAGGCTCTCGCGCTTCTCTGTGATACGCTTATCCAGCTCTGCCGCCTGCCGTTCCTTCTCCGGCAGCAGCATATAGCAGTTGTAGACCATGCGCTCGAACTTCTGGGTGAAGTTGTCGCCGATCTGCTGGTTAATGATCTCTATCATCTCGTCCGAGAACCGGACGGAGCGGATGTTGTTCTTTGCCATGTCTTAACCTCCGGTAAGTGTTTGGAGATACTGGAACAGAAACCGCCCCAGCATATAGCCGAAGCCGCCGATCATAGCCCACTTCAATCTGTCCCAAAATCTCATGATCTTTCTCCTGTACTTTCGCCATGCGTGGCGCAGGCAGCGCCAGACGGCGTAGAATATCTGAAACTCACTCATTTCATGTAGTGCTCGGCCAACCCTGCTAGCCTGTCCATCTTGTACTGCTGCACCAGCCGGGTGTACTTGGGGTTCTCCACCGTGGGCCGTTCCTTGATCATCCGCTGGAACTCATGTATGCCGTAGATCTGAAGCAGGGCGTCTATGGCGTTGCCCGCCTGATTGACCACATACTCCCGGCAGCGGTCTATGTTGTAGTCCATGCCCGGTGCCGTGTATATCTTGATGGGTGTCAGCACCTCCAGCATATCCAGCCAGTAATCCGTCATCTGCCAGCGCCACTTGTTGGTGTCGGTATCATCCGGAATGACATACCGAAGGTAGTTCAGCAGGACGCCGGAAAACGATTCACCCACAGGCAATGGGATTTTGGTAAATTGCAGGGCGCGGTCGTCCCGGAGCTGCATCTCCACGCGCACCCAGTGGGTGCCGGGTTCACAGTGCCGCTCGGCGGCCTTGTCGTAGATACGGACAAGTACCTTGCTCTGCGGGCTGCCGATCTGCACCGTGGAGCCCTTGGAGCTGAGCACGGTCTCCCAATAGTCGCTGCGGCTGACGTAATGCTTGCGGCGGGTGTCCTCCACGACTTCGTCTATATCCAGTATGCCGGTGTGGTCATCAAAGGCCACGTCCAGACGGGTGATCTTCAGCTGCTGGGCGGCTATCCAGCCGAACAGGTCGTCCCAGCTTTTGGCGGAGAGGGACTCGAACGTCCGGCAGCCTTGGCCTGACATCTCCACCCACACGCCCATATCCTCCCGGCCGTTGTAGTGGACGCTGATGCAGGAGAAGTATTTGCGGTCACGGTAGCCGTGCGCGCCCTTCGTCTCCTGCCACGGACAATGGGTAAGCCCCAGCGCCTCTATGAGCTGCTCCGGGGTGTGGTTCTTGCTCGTAAATGAAAGCCAGTCGTAAAGAACGATGTTCTCCTTTCCTTCCATAACAGACCCCCTAACCGGCTATCTTGTAGGTAGTGACCCCCTGTTAGCGGGGGGGTCACGCCGGGAGGAGCTACCTCCCGGCGTTTTGCGGAGATCAGGGAAGTATGGAAAGCCTTAGAAAGAGACTTCGTTCAGCTCGACGGTAACGCCCGTAGACGCAGCCAGCGACACGCGCTTTTTATCGTCGAAATACAGATTGACCACTTCCAGCGGCTTGAGATCCTTCCATACGGCGTTGGACACACAGCGCAGCTTCTCGGCCTTCAGGCCTCTGGCGCTGTAATTCTCGGACTTGAAGGAGCTCACCGGGGACAGCACGAACAACTGGAAGTACGGCTGCATTTCCGTATACTTCCGCTTGTTCTCGTCCTCGCGCTCCACTTCCATTTTGCCCTCGGCCCAGCCGGTCACGACCCACTCTCGCTCTTTGAATGTGTATACCTTCTCGTTTGCCTTCTCGCTCATATAGAGCCTCTCTTTCTGCCCATATAGGGCTAGTAGTATTAAGGACAGGCCCGGATCAGTTGACCCAGCCTGTCCATTTACATATTAAAACCTGCATCCGTGCCTGAATTTGGCGCGCCCCCTTGACAAACCGCGGCGTTTTGCTATAATAAACGGGTATCCCGTTCGCGAGCGTGCTGGAATCGGCAGACAGGCAAGCTTGAGGTGCTTGTGTCCGTAAGGTCGTGTGGGTTCAAGTC
>CAKTVL010000008.1 GCA_934623575.1 uncultured Oscillospiraceae bacterium | reverse complement strand
CTGCCACCTCCCTCGCAGAGGGAGGCAAGGGGAAACGGATTCCCACGCCAGTGCGCGCACTGGCTCGGAATGACAGGCTTTTTTGACAGACTGACCCCGCGACGAAAGTCGCGGGGTTTTGTTATGCCGGAAAAGTGAGTTCGGGATGCCTGCGGCACCATCCCGTGACAGGTCAGTTAAGTTCGCTTCTGCTGACAATACTTGGCTGGAGACGGCCTGGGAAGATAGGTAGCGCCAACACAAAACCCCGCGACGAAAGTCGCGGGGCTTTGTTATGCCGGAAAAGTGCAGTTCGGGATGCCTGCGGCACCATCCCGTGACAGGTCAATGGGTGGGACGATGCCTGTTGCCTACGAAAGGTCAGGTGGGCGCACTGCATAACGGGCGGGATGCTTTGTTCCGCTGCACGGTAGACGAAAACGCCTGCGGGGATAAACGACGGTCTGAGGGCGAGTCGCTCTACGGGCGGCCTTGAGGGTGTATGTACATAAGGGGATGCGGATTCCCACGCCGGTGACGCGGTCACTGGCTCTCATTGACATACTTTTCGGGAAAACAGAGCCCCGCGGCGTACGCCGCGGGGCTGTTTGTTTATGCCTATACTCAGTTTTCCTGCATGGGCTCTTCCGGCTTCTGCTCCACCGTCACACGGATCTCGCCGGTGCGGTGGTTGTCCACCCGCGTCACCTGCACCCGCAGTCCCTGACATGTGAAGTGGTCGCCTACCTCCGGTACACGGTCGCACTGCTCCATGACCCAGCCGCTGACGGAGGTCATGTCCGTCTCGCCGGTCAGGTGGAAGAATTCGGCAAAGTCATCGAAGTCCATGGAGGCGTCTACCAGATAGGTGTCCTCGCCGATCTTGCGGATGAAGACCTCCTCCTCGTCATGCTCGTCCCAGATCTCGCCCACCAGCTCCTCCAGAATGTCCTCCATGGTGACGATGCCGCAGGTGCCGCCGTATTCGTCTACCACTACGGCCACCTGCGTTTTGGCCGATTGCAGCTTTTTCAGCAGCAGGCTGATGGGCTCGTTTTCCAGCACGAACAGGGCGGGGGAGAGAATCTCCTCCAGCGGCTTGTCTGTTACGCCGCAGCCCACATAGAAGTCCTTCTGGTGAATGGTGCCGATGATGTGGTCGATGTCCTCCCGGTAGATCAGCAGCCGGGAGTACTTGGTCTGGGTGAACAGGTCGGCCACCTCCTCCTTGGAGGCGGTGACGGGCAGCGCCGCCAGATCCACACGGTGGATGAGGATGTCCTGTGCCTCCTGCTCGGAAAAGCCGATGGCGTTCTTCAGCAGGTCGCCCTCGTCCTTGTCGATGCTGCCGTCCTGCTGTACCTCATTCACCAGCATCAGCAGCTCCTCCGGGGACATTTTGCTGTCCGCGTCCAGATGGAACACCTTTGCCAGCAGCTTCTTCCACAGGGAGAACAGGGCGTTCAGCGGCATCAGCAGCCAGATCAGGCACCGCAGGAACGGCGCCGCAGTCATGGCCCACTCCTCTGCGCAGTCCTTGGCGATGCTCTTGGGGGAGATCTCGCCGAAGATCAGCACCACCACCGTCACCACCACGGTGGACAGCGTGGCGCCCATGTCGCCGAAGCTCCTGACGAACAGCACCGTGCCCAGAGAGGCCATGGCGATGTTCACAATATTGTTGCCGATGAGAATGGTGGACAGCAGCTTGTCGTAGCGCTCCAGCAGCTTGCAGGCCAGCGCCGCGCGGCTGTTGCCCTTCTCCGCCCGCGTTTTCAGCCGCGTGATGTTGGCGGAGGAAAATGCCGTCTCCGTAGCGGAGAAATAGGCGGACAGCAGCAGGCAGACCGCCATGATAATGATATATGTAGTCGTTGACACGATCAGATACTCCTTATTCTGTCATCTTTTGGTGTATTTCCCGGTGCGAACGGGACGCCTAAAGGCGCAAAAAAGCACGTCTGCCCCGGCGCGTGCCGTGCAGATATGCTGGTATCAGATGGCAGGTAAGGTCAGTACAGGGATGATCGCCGCCGTCGGTATCCATAAGGTCGTATGCCCTCCTTCGAAGTAAATCTTATTTATTATACATAAGAAGGCGGTATTTGTCAAGTGCGGCGGAAAAGTAAGGAAAAGGTGGCGGGAAAGTGGATGTAAGGTTGCAATGTGGGGCAAAATGTGGTATATTTGCAATGTAATAGTATTACTGGGCGCTCAACTCACTGGACATTATTGGGGAAGAGATTCTAGCATTATCTGAGTTTGAACACCAAATTGCACAATACAAAAAAGATAATTCCGGAATGGAGGCGTGGAGTTATGAAGAAACCCAAAAGAATTTATAGCTTCCTTTCGCCATTTTTGTCGTGTTGGACTGAGCGCAAATTGCAAGAGTTGGCTCTGGAAGGATGCTCACTTACCTCAATGCAAAATGACATGTTTCTTTATACTCTCTTCTTTGATGAAACAATGCCTCAAAGTTGTCGGTACTTTGTCTTTCAGATGGATGATTTAGGAAAGGCTCATGTCCAGCCTATAGATCCCCGTGAAGCCGCCCTGATTGAACTTGCACCACTTTGTGAAGAGATTTTCGAATGTAACGGGTTCGCTTTCATTGGTAAAGTGAAGCCGGACACGCCAGAAACTGTGCTACAAGCTTTGGTTGCAAAGCGCATGAAGCATACCGCCAGATACCACATGGAATGTCTTGTGGTTTGGATCATACTTCCGGTTGCTATTCAAATTGTGAATCTCTTGTCAAATACGCCGTGGCGACGGGGGAGTGTTTTGGTGGGCAGTGTCCTTATAGGAGCTATATGTCTTTACCACTTGGTAGCTGCATCGATCAGCTATTTCGAGGGCAAAAAGGCTGCCAAAAAATGCGGCGAGTGACGGCAACGTTTCTTGCTACATAGGTATACGGTACGCTCTAAAAGCGGGCTGGTGCAGCGTGTCTGCACCAGCCCCCTAGCCGGGTATCTATCACATCGGCTATTCCGGCGGCGAGGCCGTCTACGCGGGCGAGACTACGCGGACAAGCTACTCCTACCTCGGTGACACGCTGACGCAGGTCAGAATTGTTGAGCCTAACAGCAGCGCAACTCTGCATTTTACCTACGACGAGATCGGCCCCATGTCCGTCACCTATGATGGCGCGGAATACTTCTACCTGAAGAACGCGCAGGGCGACGTGACCGGGCTGGTCAACAGCAGCGGTACGCAGGTGGTGGCGTACACCTAATGATAATGCCAGAATTAGCTGCAGCCGGTGTATAAGGGAAAGGTGGACTCATGCTAATGAGGAAGTATATTCTTTTCTTTGCTTTGGTGCTTTTGTTCTTTGGCATGCTGGGGCAAAATGTTTCAACTTTTTTCGTTTGGCATAGGTTCCATGTACTCTGCGGCGAAGAGTTTTTTCAAGAGGGTATTTAGATGATTAAGGAAGCTTTTTTGCTGTTTATTTTAGCTGTATTCTACAATAGTTTGCTGCTTCGCTGTGTTATTGAAGACGCGTTCTTGTTCAAAAAAACTCATCGAGAAGAGAGAAGTTATTATGCGCTTAATTGGCGTAGCCGGCGTCTCCGCATATTACTTCCCTATCGCGAGATGATTCCTTGCTATGCACCACGGCATATGCGGTTTTGCCAAATTGCGCGGAAGGTCAATTTAACAGTTTTAGCCGTTGCGGGAATCATTTGTATTCTGAGTTGGAACAATCGCGCCTTAGAAGTCTTTGGATATGTTTTTATGGGATGCTACTTTTTCATCTATATTATTCCGTTTTCTATTTACACCATATATATGAAGAACCCACCTGGAAAGCCGAAGGGATTTGATTTTAGCAAGTCACATAATCCCTGAGTGATTTTACCACTCATAGTAGCGTAAGCACAAACCGGCTGCCGCTGTATCCCGGATTTTTGTGCATAAGCGAAAAGTGCGGCTGTCCCCTTGACGGGAACGAAAAAAAGGCATACAATCAGTGCATATCTTAGCAGGAGGTGTGCTGCCATGACCCGTCGCGCTGCGTGTTCCGACCGTGCCGTGGTGAAGTGCGCCCATTCTGCCTCCACCAGCGCTATTTTTGACTTTGCGTGCAGCGTGCTGTTTGGCATGCTGCACTTTTTCGGCTTTTTTGCCTTTACCGGTAAGGAGATGCCTCTGGAAGTCTGTCATTGACGCGCGGTGAAAACCGATAAATTTGCGTGTACAACGGCCTTCCATGCAGGAAGGCCGATTTTTTATGTTTGGAAAGGTTTTACGACGATGAGCGAGCTGGACAAGATCAGGGAAAATATCAACAGCATTGACGAGCAGATGGCGCAGCTGTTTCAGGAGCGTATGGAGATGAGCCGGCAGGTGGCGGCCTTCAAAAAGGACAGAGGGCTGTCCATCCGGGACGCCGAGCGGGAGCGGGAGCTGATCGACCGCGACCGCCGGTTCATCAAGGATCCGGCGGTGGACGGGTACTATGTGCAGTTCCTGCGGAGCGTTCTCGACCTGTCCTGCGCCTACCAGAGCCGGCTTCTCAACGGCATGAAGGTGGCGTACAGCGGGGTGGAGGGCGCCTACGGCTACATCGCGGCGCGCCGCATGTTCCCGGAGGCGCAGCTGATCGCCTACCCCGATTTCGCCGCCGCCCACAGAGCCGTGGAGCAGGGCGAGGCGGACAGCGCCGTGCTGCCGCTGGAAAACAGCTATGCCGGCGAGGTGGGCGCGGTGATGGATCTGCTGTTCTCCGGCGAGCTGTACATCAACCAGGTGATGGATCTGGAGATCGACCACAGCCTGCTGGGTGTGGAGGGCGCCGCCGTTGACACGGTCAGAACCGTGGTCAGCCACCCGCAGGCGCTGCGCCAGTGCGACGACTACATCAAGCGCCATGGCTACGCCACGGAGACATACTCCAACACGGCATTGGCGGCGGCGCATGTGCGCGACGTCAACGACCCCGCGCTGGCCGCTATTGCATCGGAGGCGGCGGCGGAGGTATTCGGCCTGCGGGTGCTGGAGCGGGGCATCAACACGGTGCGGACGAATACCACCCGCTTCGCCGCCCTGTCCCGCACCCGCAGCCAGCCGGAGACGACGAAAAAGCGGGAGGACGAGAACTTCGTGCTGGTGTTCACCGTGCAGAACGACGCCGGTTCGTTGGCGCAGACGCTGAACATCATCGGCGCCCACGGCTACAACATGCGTACCCTGCGCAGCCGCCCCATGAAGGGGCTTTCGTGGAAGTATTACTTCTACGTAGAGGCCGAGGGCTGCGTCAACAACACCAACGGCCGGGAGATGCTGCAGGAGCTGTCCGCCACCTGCGCCAAGCTCCGGCTGGTTGGCTCCTACTACGCCAATACCATCTGAGGGAGAGCAGACCATGGTCATTTCCGTTTCACTGGGAGCGCAGAGCTACCCCATCCTGCTGGAGCCCGGCGCGTTGGCTCGCGCCGGGGAGCACCTGTCCCTTGACCGCCGCGTGCTGGTGGTGACGGACAGCGGCGTGCCGCAGGAATACGCACAGGCCATAGCGAGCCGGTGCCGCCAGTCCCGCATCTGCACCCTGCCAGCAGGGGAGGGCAGCAAGAGCATGGACAGCTATCACCTGCTTCTGCGGGAGATGCTGCGCCTACACATGGATCGCGGCGACTGCGTGGCCGCCGTGGGCGGCGGTATGGTGGGCGATCTGGCGGGCTTTGCCGCCGCCACCTACATGCGCGGCGTTGATTTTTACAACATCCCCACCACGCTGCTGGCGCAGGTGGATTCCTCCGTGGGCGGCAAGACCGCCATCGACCTGGACGGTGTGAAGAACGCGGTGGGCGCGTTCCACCAGCCCCGCGCCGTGCTCATCGACACGGACGTCCTCCGGACGCTTTCCCCGCGGCAGATAGCCGAGGGACTGGCCGAGAGCGTGAAAATGGCCATGACCTGCGACGCATCGCTCCTGAGCCTGATCGAGACGGCTTCCGACCTGACCGCCGCCCTGCCGGAGATCATCGCCCGCTCTCTGCGCATCAAGGCGCAGGTGGTGGAGCAGGATCCCACCGAGCAGGGGCTGCGCCGGGTGCTGAATTTCGGCCACACCCTCGGCCACGCCATCGAGAGCTGCGCCGGGGGAGAGCTGCTCCACGGCGAATGCGTGGCGCTGGGCATGGTGCCCATGTGCGCGCCGCCGCTGCGCCCCCGGCTGACCGCCATATTGCAGAGGTGCGGCCTGCCCACGGAGTGCGGCTGCACCGCCGGGCAGCTGCTGCCCTATCTGCTGCACGACAAAAAAGCGGCCTCTGGCTCCGTTACCGCCGTGCTGGTGGACGAGCCGGGCACCTTCCGCATGGAAACAATGACGCCGGAGGAGATACTCCGCCGCTGGGAGGAGAGGAACGCATGAAAAACACCTTTGGACAAGCGGTCACGCTGACGCTGTTCGGCGAGAGCCACGGCGCTGCCGTGGGCGCGGTGCTGGACGGTCTGGCACCCGGTCTGCCGGTGGACGGGGATTTCCTCCGCCGCCAGCTGTCCCGCCGCCGTCCCACCACGGCGCTGGATACCGCCCGGCAGGAGCCGGACAACTATCAGATACTCAGCGGCGTCTTTCAGGGGCGCACCACCGGCACGCCGCTGACCATCGTCATCCCCAACGAGAACACCCGCAGCGGGGATTATACCTACGGCCTTGCCCGCCCCTCCCACGCGGACTACGCCGCCTATTGCAAATACCACGGCTATGAGGACTGGCGGGGCGGCGGACACTTCTCCGGCCGCGTCACCGCGCCGCTGGTGGCGGCGGGCGCCATCCTGCTGTCCGCCCTTGCCGGTGTGGGCGTCACCGTGGGCACACACATCCTTCGCTGCGGCGACGCGTGGGATCGCCCCTTTGCCGACCGTGCGGCGGCGGACGTGGCCGCCCTGCAGGGGGCGGATTTCCCCGCCCTGACGGACGAGGCCGCCCAAGCCATCAGCGCCGCCATTTTGGCAGCCAGAGAGCGTCAGGACAGCGTAGGCGGCATCACCCAGACCGCCGTGTGCGGCCTGCCCGCCGGTGTGGGCGAGCCGTGGTTCGACAGCGTGGAGAGCCTGCTGAGCCACGCGGTGTTCTCCATCGGCGGCGTGAAGGGCATTGAATTCGGCGGCGGCTTCTCCGCCGTGTGCGGATACGGCTCCGATTTCAACGACAGCCTCCGCATGGAGAACGGGCGGGTGGTGACGGAGACCAACCGCAACGGCGGCATCAACGGCGGCATCACCAACGGCATGGACGTGGTGTTCCAGTGCGCCGTGAAGCCCACGCCCTCCATCGGCCAGCCCCAGCAGACCGTGGACTTCCTCCGGGGCGAGGACGCGGAGCTGACCATTCACGGCCGCCACGACCCGGCCATTATCCGCCGCATCTGCCCGGTGCTGGACAGTGTCACGGCGCTGGTGCTGTGCGACCTGCTGACCCAGCGCTTCGGCACGGACTATCTGGCGAAGGGGGCGGGGCTGTGAACTGCGGATTGATCGGCTACCCTCTGGGGCACAGCTACTCGCCCCAGATACACCGCGCGCTGGCGGACTACGACTACCGCCTCTGGCCGCTGAAGCCGGAGGAGCTGGAAGCGTTTCTCGTGAAGCGCGATTTTGCGGGCATCAACGTGACGATCCCCTATAAGGAGCGGGTCATTCCCTATCTGGATCAGCTGTCCGATACGGCGCGGGCCATCGGCGCGGTGAACACCGTGGTGAACCGGGACGGCAAGCTGTACGGCGACAACACGGATCTTGCCGGTATGCTGGCGCTGATACGCCGCATGGGTCTGGTGCTGTCCGGCAAAAAGGTGCTGATCCTCGGTACCGGCGGCACATCCAAAACGGCGCGGGCGGCGGCATCGCAGCTGGGCGCGGCGGAGGTGTACCGCGTCTCCCGCAGCGGCAGAGACGGCGCTGTTACCTACCGTCAGGCGGCGGAGGAGCACGGGGACGCCGCCTGCATCATCAACACGACGCCCTGCGGCATGTACCCCGATCTGGGCGGCTGCCCGGTGGAGCTGGACGGCTTTCCCTGCCTGGAGGGCGTGGTGGACGTGATCTATAACCCTCTGCGCAGCGAGCTGGTGCTCAGCGCCCGGCAGCGGGGCATCCCTGCGGAGGGCGGGCTGTATATGCTGGCGGCGCAGGCCGCCTATGCCAGCGCCCTGTTCCGGGGCTGTGAAGCCACGGCGGGGGACATTGAGCTGGCCTATCGCACGGTGCTGCGCCGGATGGAGAACATTGTGCTCATCGGCATGCCCTCCTCCGGCAAGACCACCGTGGGGCGGCTGCTGGCGCAGCGCACCGGAAAGGAATTCGTGGACACGGACGCGCTGGTGGAGCAGGCCGTGGGCATGCCCGTCCCGGACTATTTCGCCGCAAAGGGCGAGAGCGCCTTCCGGGAGCGGGAGAAGGAGGCAGTGGCATCAGCGGCGGCAAGCGGCGGCAAGGTCATCGCCACCGGCGGCGGCGCCGTCCTGCGGCCGGAGAACCTGCGGGCGCTGCGGCGCACCGGACGGCTGGTGTTTCTGGATCGCTCGCCGGACAAGCTGACCGCCACGGCGGACAGGCCGCTTTCCGCCGACCCGGAAGCGCTGCGCCGCCGGTACGAGGAGCGCTACGACATCTACTGCGCTGCCGCTGACCTGCGGGTGAACGGCGACGGCTCACCGGAGGACACGGCGGAGCGGATCGAAAAGGAGTGGACGATATGAAGCTGCTGGTCATCAACGGCCCCAATCTCAATATGCTGGGCATCCGGGAGCCGGCCATTTACGGCAGCGGCACCTATGCCCAGCTGCTGGAGCTGATCCGCGCCCACGCAGAAAGGCGCGGCGCGGAGGTGTCCTTCTTCCAGTCCAACCACGAGGGCGCGCTGGTGGACGCCATCCAGCAGGCGTATTTCGACGGGGTGGAGGGCATTATCCTCAACCCGGCGGCCTATACCCACACCAGCGTGGCGCTGCTGGATGCGCTGAAGGCTGTGGCCATCCCTGCGGTGGAGGTACACATCTCCGACGTGGCCGCACGGGAGGACTTCCGGCAGATCAGCTACGTCCGTCCGGCGTGTATCGCCACTGTGACAGGCCGGGGCTTTGCGGGCTATCTGGACGCCGTGGACATCCTGCTGAAGGGGGCGGCGGAGTCATGACCGTGACCATCTATCCCGGACGGGCGGCGGGCACGGCGGCAGCGCCGCCATCCAAGAGCTGCGCCCACCGGATGCTCCTGTGCGGCGCACTGGCAGAGGGCGAGAGCGTCATCGAGGGCATCGCCCCCAGTCAGGACATGCTGGCCACCGTGGACTGCATCCGCGCCATGGGCGGCGCGTGCCGTCTGGAGGGCGATACGGCGTACATCACCGGCACCGGCGGACATATCCGCCCCGGCGGGACGTATCCCTGCCGCGAAAGCGGCAGCACCCTGCGGTTCTGCATCCCTCCGGCACTGCTGTCCGGCGGCAGCGCCGTGTTTACCGGCACGCCCCGGCTCATGGAGCGGGGCGTGGGCATCTATGAGACGATTCTGGCGCAGAAGGGCATGTCGGTGTCCCGGACGCGGGACGCCGTCACGTTTTCCGGGCGGCTGACGCCGGGGGACTACACCCTCCGGGGCGATGTGAGCAGCCAGTTCGTCACCGGACTGCTGCTGGCGCTGCCGCTGCTGCCGGACAGCAGCACCCTGCGCGTCCTGCCGCCGGTGGAGAGCCGCCCCTACATCGACATCACGCTGGACATCATGGCCACCTTCGGCGTCCGGGTGGAGGAGCGGGAGCCGAACCTGTTTTCGATCCCCGGCGGGCAGCGGTACGAGAGCCGCTGCGCGGCGGTGGAGGGCGACTGGTCCAACGCGGCGTTTCTGCTGGCGCTGGACGGCGTCACCGTCACCGGCCTGCGCCCGGACAGCTTGCAGGGCGACCGGGTGTGCCGCGGCATGCTGCACCGGCTGGAAAGTCCCGGCGCGGTGCTGGACATCTCCGCCTGCCCCGATCTGGGGCCCATACTGTTCGCTGCGGCGGCGCGGAGCTGCGGCGGCGTGTTCACAGGAACCCACCGCCTGCGCATCAAGGAGAGTGACCGCATAGCGGCCATGGCGCAGGAACTGTCGAAATTCGGCGCGCAGATCAGGGAGGAGGAAGATCGGGTGACGGTGCTGCACCGTCCACTTCACCCTCCGCGGGAGGTGCTGGACGGACACAATGACCACCGCATCGTCATGGCTCTGGCGGTGCTGTGCGCCTCGCTGGGCGGCACCATACGCGGCGCGGAGGCCGTCAGCAAGAGCTGGCCGGACTTCTTCCCCGCACTGGAAGCGCTGGGGCTGCGCATGGACATCCAGCCCTGAAACCCTTGCACGGAAAGGAACATTCATCCATGAACATGGAATTCAAACGTAAGCTGCCCACCCCGCAGACCGTCAAGGACATGTACCCCGTCACGGAGGAGCTGGCGCGGCAGAAGCGGGAAAACGACCGGCAGATCAAGGCCGTCATCACCGGGGAGGATCAGCGGCTGATGCTGCTCATCGGCCCCTGCTCCGCCGACCGGGAGGACGCCGTGCTGGAGTACGCGGCGCGGCTCCGGACACTGCAGGAGCGGGTGAAGGACACGATCCTCATCGTCCCCCGCATTTACAGCAACAAGCCCCGCACCACCGGCGACGGGTACAAGGGCATGCTGCACCAGCCCGACCCCAACGGTCAGCCGGACATGCTCAAGGGGCTGATCGCCATCCGCAAGATGCACATGAAGGTGCTGGAGCAGACGGGCTTTTCCAGCGCCGACGAGCTGTTGTATCCGGAGAATTACTACTACCTGTCCGATATCCTCTCCTACGCGGCCATCGGCGCCCGGTCGGTGGAGGATCAGCAGCACCGGCTGATCGCCAGCGGCCTGGACGTGCCCGTGGGCATGAAGAATCCCACCAGCGGCGACCTGTCGGTGATGATGAACTCCATCCTGGCTGCCCAGCATCCCCACACGTTCCTGTTCGCCCAGTGGGAGGTACACAGCAAGGGCAACCCGCTGGCGCACGCCATCCTCCGCGGCTCGGTGAACAAATACGGGCGCTCCCTGCCCAACTATCACTACGAGGATCTCAGCCAGCTCTATGAGCTGTACGCCAAAAGCGGACTGGCCAATCCCGCCGTTATCATCGACACCAACCACTCCAACTCCGGCAAGCAGTGGGATCAGCAGGCGCGCATCGCCAAGGAGGTGCTCCACAGCACCCGCCACAACGGGGATATCGGCCGCATGGTCAAGGGGTTGATGATCGAGTCGTACCTGCTGGACGGCTGCCAGAAGCCCGACGGCGGCGTGTACGGCCTGTCCATCACCGACCCCTGCATCGGCTGGGAGAAAACCGAGCAGCTGGTGCTGGAGCTGGCGGAGCTGCGGGGCTGAGCCGGCGCAGCAGATGTGAATACGAAAAAAGCAAAAATGTTCCGGGCACCGCCCGGAACATTTTTTGGATTGCGGCCGGGGGGGGGAGGGAGACGGCGGGCTTTTGTGCGGTTTTGGTTGCACAGGAGGCGTATTTTGTGTATGATAGTGTCACTGAACAGAAAGTGCAGGTGCTACGCATGAAGATCATGGCTATCGACTACGGCGACGCCCACACCGGTATCGCCATTTCCGACTATACAGAGACGCTGGCGGGATACTCCGACGTGATCCACTCCCGGAAGCAGGAGGAGGTGCTCTCCGGTGTGCAGCGGCTCATCGCCGAGCACGGCGTGGAGCTGCTGGTGCTGGGCTATCCCCGGAACATGGACGGCACGGTGGGCGTCCGGGCGGAGAAGTGCGCCGCCTTCGCCGAGGTGCTGCGGCAGGAGACGGGGCTGGAGGTCGTCCTCTGGGACGAGCGGCGCACCACCATCGACGCCCACAACATCCTCCAGCGCAACGGGCAGAACGCCAAAAAGCGCAAAAAGACCGTGGATGCGGTGGCGGCGGCGCTGATGCTGGAGGGCTACCTGACCCGGCGGAGACTGGAGGGCGGCCGATGACGGATGTGATCATCATCGGCGGCGGCGCCAGCGGTATGCTGGCGGCGCTGACCGCCGCGGAGAGCGGGCACAGCGTGCTCCTGCTGGAGCGGCAGAGCCGGGTGGGGCGGAAGCTGCTGGCCACCGGCAACGGGCGGTGCAACCTCACCAATTACCACGCCGCGCCCGACCGCTACCACGGGGAGGACGGCACCTTCTGCGCCCACGCGCTGCAGGAGTTCGACGTGGGCGCTACGCTGCAATACTTCGCCTCGCTGGGGCTGCTGACGGTCAGCGAGGACAGCGGGCGGGTCTATCCCATGAGCAACATGGCCGGCAGCGTGCTGGACGTGCTGCGCTACGCGCTGGAGCGCCCCGGTATCGAGGTGCGTACCGGGCAGGTGGTCACCGCCGTGAAGCCCGCGGCGGAGGGCTTCGCCGTCAAGACCGAGACGGACGCCTTCGCCGCCCGGAGGGTCATTCTGGCCGCCGGCGGCGGCGCGGGCGGCAAGGTGGGCGGCGTGATGGACGGCTATCGCCTGGCCAAGGCGCTGGGGCACCACCGCACGGTGCTGTACCCCTCGCTGGTGCAGCTGAAGACCGACCCCACCTATCCCAGGGCGCTGAAGGGCATCAAGGCCGAGTGCGGCATCACCGTCCGCCGGGGCAGCGATGTGGTGGCGGAGAACCGGGGCGAGGTGCTGTTCACCGAATACGGCGTCAGCGGCCCGGCTATCTTCGACATCTCCCGGGCGGTGTCCACCGGCGGGGAGGGGCTGATCTGCCAGCTGAACTTCTTCCCCGACTGGGAGAGGCGGGAGGTGCTGGACTGGCTGCGGCTGCGGCGGCAGACCATGGGCGCGCACGAGGCGTCCACTCTGCTGACAGGCTCCTGCCACACGCGGCTGGGGCAGATGCTGTGCAAGGCCGCCGGGTTCACCAACCAGCGCGCCGCCGACCTCACCGACGGCGATCTGGAGCGCATCGCCCGGCAGGCAACGCAATTCGAGCTGCCCATCACCGGCACCTGCGGCTTCGACCAGGCGCAGGTGACCGCCGGCGGCCTGCGCACGGACGAATTTGACCCGCAGACGCTGGAGAGCCGCCTTGTGCCGGGGCTTTACGCCTGCGGCGAGGTGCTGGACGTGGACGGCGACTGCGGCGGCTTCAATCTGCAGTGGGCGTGGTCGTCCGGGCATCTGGCGGGACAGCTGCTGTGAGCCTGTGCGCAGCTGCCTTAAGAAATACTTAATGTGCCCTCTGCTTGTTTCTTAATCCGACTTTCTTTACCATGGTACGCAGAACGAGAGAAAGGAAGGTATCCCCATGGAGCCTGTTCTGCGTACCATCAATGCCGTTATATCGGCACTGTTTTTCATCTGCTACACCTATCAATTCCTGTACATACCGCTGGTGCTGCTGAAAAAGCGCCGCCCGGCGGCGCTCCCGGCATCGCCCCACCGGTACGCGGTGCTGATCGCCGCCCGGAACGAGGAGAATGTCATCGCCGGGCTGCTGGATTCCCTGGCCGCCCAGACCTACGACATGTCCCTGGTCACGGTGTTCGTGGCGGCGGACAACTGCACCGACAGCACCGCCGCCATCGCCCGCGCCCACGGCGCGGTGGTGTACGAGCGGTTCAACCATGTGAACGTAGGCAAGGGCTACGCGCTGGACTTCCTTTTGCAGCACATTGGTGCGGACTATCCGGAGGGCTTTGACGGCTACTTCGTATTCGACGCGGACAACCTGCTGTCTCCGGACTACATCCAGCGGATGAACGAGACGTTCTCCGCCGGTCACGAGATCGTCACCAGCTATCGCAACAGCAAGAATTTCGGCGATAACTGGATCAGCGCGGGCTACGCCCTGTGGTTCCTGCGGGAGAGCCGGTATCTCAACTGCGCCCGCAACCGGCTGGGCGCCAGCGCCGCCGTGGGCGGCACCGGGTTCCTGTTCTCCCGGCGGATACTGGCGGAGAGCGGCGGCTGGCGGTTCTATCTGCTGACGGAGGATATCGAGTTTTCCGTGTACCACATCCTGCGGGGCGAGAAGATCGCCATCTGCGAGGACGCGGTGCTGTACGACGAGCAGCCCACCGACTTCCGCCAGTCCGTGCGCCAGCGTCTGCGCTGGGCAAAGGGCTATATACAGGTGTTCCGCCGGTACGGTGCGCAGCTGCTGCGGGGCACGGCCAAGGGCAGCTGGAGCTGCTTCGACATGTCCATGTCCATCCTGCCGGCCTTCATCCTTACCGCCCTGTGCCTGCTGGCCAACCTGACGCTGACAGTGCTGGGTCTGGCGCAGGGAGACGGCGCGTGGTTCGCCCTTCGCTCCCTGCTGGAATGTATGGGCAGTATTCTGGCCACACTGCTGGTGCTGGGCGGCATCACCACCGCCAGCGAGTGGAGACGCATCCACGCGCCCGGCTGGAAAAAGATACTGTATACGCTGACGTTTCCCCTGTTCATGCTGACGTACCTGCCCATTTCGCTGGCGGCGCTGTTCATGAAGGTGGAGTGGAAGCCCATCCACCATGGGGTGAAGCTGGCAGGTCTGCCCACCGCGGCAGAGCCGCGCTGAGGGGAGACGGATTCCCACGCCGGTGTTCGGGCGGACAGAGTCGTCCGTCCCTACGGCGGGACGTCGGGGACGCCGTCCCCTACAAAGAGGCATACCGGGTACAATAATCAGAGAGGAACTTACCATGTACAACATTCTGGTGGTTGACGACGAAAAGGACATCGTGGCCGCGCTGGAGATCTATCTCCGCTCGGAGGGCTATCGGGTGCTGTCCGCCAGCAACGGGCGGGAGGCGCTGAGCATAGCGGCGCGGGAGGACGTGCATCTGATCCTCATGGACATCATGATGCCCGTCATGGACGGTCTGACCGCCATGGCGCAGCTGCGCCAGACCAGCAACGTGCCGGTGATCCTGCTGACCGCCAAGGGCGAGGACACCGACAAGGTGCTGGGACTCAACGTGGGCGCGGATGACTATATCACCAAGCCCTTCAACCCGGTGGAGCTGCTGGCGCGGGTGCACTCCCAGCTGCGGCGGTATTTACAGCTGGGCGGCGGACAGGTGCAGGCCAGCACGCTGGTCATCGGCGGTATCTGTCTGGACGACAACGCCAAGACCGTCACCGTGGACGGCGACCCGGTGGCGCTGACGCCCAAGGAGTACGACATCCTGCGCTTTCTCATGCGCAACGCCGGAACGGTGTTCTCCCCCAATGAGATCTACCGCCGGGTGTGGGAGGACGTGCCGCTGAACGCCGCGGGCGCCATCGCCGTACACATCCGGCACCTGCGGGAAAAGCTGGAGATCAACCCCTCGGAGCCGCGCTATATCAAGGTGGTCTGGGGCAAGGGCTATAAGATGGAGGGCGGCGTCTCATGAAGGGATTTTTAGACAAGACGTGGGCGAAGGCCGCCGCCTTCGTGCTGACGCTGGTGTTCGGCGTTCTGACCGTTCTGGGCGGCGTGGGCGTGGCGGCGCTCATCTCCTACGACGTATTTCTGGATGATGGCGCCTTTGCCCGCCAGAGTCTGTATGAAAACCGGTGCTACAGCGCCGTGGATCATGCGGACAGCTTTCTCCGGGGCAATCTGGCCAACGCCGGCCTGCTGTCCGATGCCGACGGCTACGACTACTCCAACATCGAAAATTCCCCCACCGCCGTCCCCGGCGAGGAGAGTATACCGAGCTTTCTGAAGGAGCTTTCGCAGGACTTCTCCAACGAATTTACCTTGGAGGGCTTCGGCTGCCACCTGACCGTAGCCAGCGACGACACCGGCGAGGTGTATCTGGAAAACTTCGCCCTGACCTACACCGACAAGCCGCTGTACACCGCCCAGAGCACCCGCCTCTATACTCTCTCGGACGGCAGCATCTATGCGCTGACCTACACCGTCGACCTGCTTCAGGTGGAGACCGCCCCCACCTATTCCTACCTGCTGCTCTCGTGGCTGACGGAGCACACCGGCC
The DNA here is from genome assembly GCA_934623575.1 of uncultured Oscillospiraceae bacterium. Taxonomy (GTDB): domain Bacteria; phylum Bacillota; class Clostridia; order Oscillospirales; family Oscillospiraceae; genus Vescimonas. The sequence continues at coordinate 53,353 of CAKTVL010000008.1, read as the reverse complement.
TGACTATCTTCCTCACCGCACTATTCGCGCTGCTGGCACTGTTCTTCTTCTGCTTCCTCATGGCCTCCGCCGGCCATTGGGCAGGGCACGAGGGCATCCATCTGACGTGGCTGGACAAGATCCCCGCCGACGTGTGGCTGCTGGTGCTGCTGTGTACGTTTTTCATTGGCTGGGAAGCGTTTTACTATGAATGGGGCAGAGTGTTCTTCTGCGCGGCGCTGGTGCCGCTGGTGCTGCTGTTCCTGTGCGCCTTTGCCGCCCAGTGCAAGGCGGGCACCGTCCTGCGGAGCGCGCTGATCGGGCGTATAGCCCGGTTCCTCTGGCGCATTGTCAGAGCCGTTTTCCGGGCACTGCTGCACACCCTCGTCCGGCTGCCGCTGGTGTGGAAGACCGCGCTGGTGGGGCTGGTCATCGCCGGTGCGGAGTTCCTGCTTTATATCAACGATTTCTACCGTGTGCGATACGGTGTCTTTCTGGTGATGAAGCTCATCGAGCTGCTGGCGGTGCTGTATATCGCCGTAAGCCTGCGGACGCTGCAAAAGGGCGGCGAAAAGCTGGCGCGCGGCGACTTCTCCTCGCCCATCGACACCCGATATCTCCTCTGGGACTTCAAGCGATACGGACAGGAGCTGAACGATGTACAGGGCGGGTTAGAGCAGGCGGTGCAGGAGCAGATGAAGGCCGAGCATCTGAAGACAGAGCTCATCACCAACGTGTCCCACGACATCAAGACGCCGCTGACGTCCATCGTCAACTATGTGGATCTGCTGAAGAAGGAGGATATCCACTCGCCGAACGCGCAGGAATACATCGCCGTGCTGGACCGGCAGAGCCATCGGCTGAAAAAGCTGACGGAGGATCTGGTGGAGGCGTCCAAGGCGTCCTCCGGCGCGCTGAACGTGGAACTTCAGCCCACGGACGTGAACGTGCTGCTCTCCCAGATCGAGGGCGAGTATCAGGAGCGGCTGGCCGCCTGCCATCTGACGCTGGTCACGCAGCCGCCGGCTCCCGGCACCATGATACAGGCCGACAGCCGGCTTCTCAGCCGGGTCATGGACAATCTGGTGTCCAACGTGTGCAAGTACGCCATGGAGAACACGCGGGTCTATGTGACGGCGGCTGTGCGGGACGGGCAGGCGGTCATCAGCTTCAAGAACGTGTCCCGTGACGAGCTGAATATCTCCCCCGATGAGCTGATGGAGCGGTTCGTCCGGGGCGACGCCTCCCGCCATTCGGAGGGCAGCGGTCTGGGGCTGTCCATCGCCCGGAGCCTTGTGCAGCTGCAGGGCGGGACGTTCGCCCTGTCCATCGACGCCGACCTCTTCCGCGCGGACATTGTGTTCCCGCTGATATAAAGAACAAGCCCTCCGGCAGGAGGGCTTGTTCTTATTTACGCAAAACTGGGAAAATATGCTTTAATAGCAGCGAAATGTGTGGTAAAATGCGAGGCGGAGAACAAAAAAGGAGGGGTATCATGGAGATCCAACGAGCAAAAGAGCTGCTGGAGATTTTAGCAGATGGCATCGATCCTTTGACCGGCGAGGTGCTGCCGGACGATCATGTCTGCAACAAGGGTGAGATCGTCCGTGCGCTGCATTGCGCCGTAGAGGAGATGTCCCGCAGACGAAAAAGACCGCTGCCGGAGAACAATGGAAAGCCGTGGACGGAGGAGTTGGACAGCGAGCTGTGCCGCTTGTTCGATGAGGGGATGAAGAAAAAAGAGTTGTGCGCCCATTTCAAGCGCAGCCCCGGCTCAATCGAGTCCCGGTTGGAAAAGCTGGGGAGACTTTAACTGCATATTAGCCTGATTTTAAGTGGACGTTTGGGGCGACGCATGACTGCAAAAGGTGGCTGATTAACAAAAGTCAGCCACCTTTGCATGTCAGGCCATGACACTGTAGCGTTCTCTGCCATGTTAGGAAATCGGCCTACATGTACACAGAGCTAATATATATTTGTAGTTTACCGGTACGCAGCGTGCCCCTGGCTGCCGATGCAGACGACCGTGACGCAGACGACTTCGCATACATTGTATAACGCGCTGAGCTGATTCCGCAGCGCCAGCGACGGCGCATTGGCGGCGTTCAGATCGCTGACCGCCTGCGCCATCCAGTTGTAGCCGGGATAAGCCAGCGGCGCAAACAGCACCGCCGCCGCGTGCGAAAGAAAGCTGACAACACCCAGCAGCCCCAGCTTTTGCAGCAATGATTTCTTTATGCGGCTCCGCCTGAAAAAGATGCAGTGCATGACCACGGAAATTGCGGTCAGCACTGCGTCTTTGCGTCTGGCTGATCAATGATCTCTATTTGATAATTCTGCGCGTTGATGATGCGCTCCTGCCTGCACTTGGGGCAAAAGAGCGGAAAGTCCCGCAGCACCGTCCTTTGTAGCAGCCGCAGCCGCGTTTTTGCGCCGCAGATGGGGCAAAGCAGCCATTTTTCTTCCGGACTACTCATGACCTTCACCCCTTTGCGCGCTGCTGCCATGAACCATGCGAAAAAAGAGCTGCACATGGTTTTGGAGCTTTTCCAGACACTCAGGCTCTCTTTCCGGCTGGCGGTCGCAGATGCCGATGAGCGTCAGCACAGGCGAAACGTACATCATGGCCAGCGCGTCCGGATCCTCTGCGCAGATCTCGCCGGAGGCGATCAGCGCCCGGAAGATACCGGCGTGATAGCGCAAAATGCGCTCCACATATCGCCGGGAATAGAGCGCCGCCAGCTCCGGTGAGCGGAACTGCTCGATGGTCATCATGCGGCGAAACCGGCTGATCGTTTCATTATGGAGAGAGTATTCGAATATCTGCCGCACCTTTTCGAAGAGCGCGTCGGCGGTGATCTCCGTAAAAACGGGGATGTCCTGCTTCGCGTTCTGTACATGGATGTCGATCTTGTCCGTATCCGCTTCATACTGCGCCGCCGTGGATTCCACAATGGCGTCAAAAATCGCCTGCTTGCTGGGAAAGTGATTGTAGAGGGAAGGTGCCTTGATGCCCACCGCCTTTGCGATCTCGCCCACGCTGACGGAATCATAGCCCTGCGTGGAAAACAGCTCCAAGGCTTTGTCCAAAATCTTCTGCTTCGTATCTTCCTGCTTCATCATCACGCCTCGCTAACTAATATTCGTTAGTTATATTATAGACGCTTTTGACAGAAAGTCAAGTGCAGGTTAGACGCCGTTTTTCCCCTTCGCAACGCGATGCGAAGCTCTCTTGTCTTGTGGTCGAGAAAGATGTATAATAAGAACAATATTTGTAGCCGGAAATCGAACGGAAATGGCTATTTCGTATAACAAGCTATGGAAGCTGCTCGTCGATAAGAAGATGAGCAAGGCTGATCTGCGCAAAGCGGCAGGCATCGCGCCGAACACCATGACCCGGCTGCGGCGGGATGAGGAAGTCACGCTGGCTACTGTATCATTTGAAGAAGGCTTTTCAAGAGATGTTACAAACATCGGTCACTGGGGCTGCGGTGCGGTTGAGCTCTATTTGCAAAGTGGTGCGGATTTCGAGAAGGCAAAGCCTCTAATCGACCGAGCATTTGATGAAAACTAAATTTGAGAATTCCTAACGATCGAAGAAATTGAGGATTTTACTATGCTGCACCCCGGTCTTTACGAACAAGTCATCAACAACGCCTTGACGGGCGAGCTTGCGGAGATTCCGGAGGCTCGCAAGTCTGTTGCGCCCATTGACAAGGCGGAGGCCTCCAAGGTGCTGGCGCAGTATCTGGCAGATGTGGTTCAAAAGGGCTTGGATAACGTGCTGGACAACGGCGGGGATATTTCTGCCCAAATCGGGCTGACCAACCAGATCGTTGATCTCATTCAAAATACAACGAAAGAAGCTGACTTTGCCGCGCTGGGCGTTGACCGGCGGGCAGAGCAGCTTCTTGCGCTTTTGCGGGAAGCCGATCCGCGGCTGGCCGTAGGAAAAACAGCGGCGGACATAGAGCGCCCAGAGACCTCCATCGCACAAAGCTCACTTTTCACCGGGGCCGTGCATGAGCCGCAGATGTTTACAGAACTCAAAAAGGAAATCGTCTCGGCCGACCGGATCGACATGCTGGTGTCCTTCATCAAATGGAGCGGCCTGCGGCTCATCATGGACGAGCTGCGGGAGTTTACGCACAGCGGCGGCGAACTTCGCATTATCACCACTTCTTACATGGGCGCAACGGATGTGAAAGCCATCGAGGAACTTCGCCAGCTGCCCAATACGCAGATCAAGGTCAGCTACAACACCAAGACGACCCGGCTCCACGCCAAGGCATATATCTTTTACCGCGAAACCGGCTTCACGACGGCCTATGTGGGCTCGTCCAACCTGTCCAATGCCGCATTGACCAGCGGCCTTGAATGGAACACCAAAGTAACGAAACGCGACCTACCCGAAACCATCGACAAGATCGCCGCTACCTTTGAGTATTACTGGAACGACCGGGAATTTGAATATTATGCGGAGGATCAGCGGGAGCGCTTGACACGGGCATTGAAAGCGGAAAAATATTTCGACACCAACAATCCTGGCGTCTACACCATGGACATCAACCCCTATTCCTACCAGCAGAAGATTTTGGACAAGCTGGAGGCAGAGCGCACTGTCCGTGGCTATACGCGCAATCTGGTGGTGGCGGCCACCGGTACCGGCAAGACGGTCATCTCTGCACTGGACTACAAGCGCTTCCGCAAGCAGAATCCGGATAGACCCTGCCGCCTGCTGTTTGTGGCGCACCGAGAGGAAATCCTCAAGCAGAGCTTGTACACCTTCCGTGCCGTGCTCAAGGACGCAAACTTTGGTGAGCTGTTTGTGGGCAACTATAAGCCGGAGAGCATCGACAACCTGTTTCTGTCCATTCAGACCTTCAACTCACAGAGCTTCACGGAAAAGACGAGCCCCGATTTTTATGATTACATCATCGTGGACGAATTCCACCATGCCGCCGCGCCGACTTACCAGAAGTTGTTGTCCTACTACCAGCCGCGCATCCTGCTGGGCTTGACCGCTACTCCGGAGCGTATGGACGGCAAGAACATCCTGCCCTACTTCAACAATCGTATCGCCGCTGAGATCCGTCTACCGGAAGCCATTGATCGAAAGCTCCTGTGCCCGTTCCAATATTTTGGTGTTACCGATACGGTGGATCTGGATGCGCTCAAATGGTCTGCCGGCGGCTATCAAAAGAGCGAGCTGGAGCACATCTACACGTTCAGCGGGGCTGTTGCCGACCGCCGCGCCGACCATGTGGTGACGGCACTGCTGAAATATGTGACGGACATTGACGAGGTGAAGGGCCTCGGCTTCTGCGTGACGGTCGATCACGCGGAGTTTATGTGCCGCTATTTTAACGACCACAACATCCCGTCCATGTGCCTCACCGGGCAATCTTCGGACGAGGAAAGGTCGGCGGCCAAGCAGCGTTTGGTAACTGGCGAAGTTCGTTTTATCTTCGTTGTGGACATCTACAACGAAGGCGTGGATATTCCGGAAGTCAATACCGTTCTGTTCTTACGTCCTACCGAATCGCTGACGATCTTCTTACAGCAGCTGGGACGCGGTCTGCGTCTATCCGAGGACAAGGAATGTCTGACCGTGCTGGACTTTATCGGTCAGGCAAATCGAAAATACAATTTTGAAGATAAGTTTGCGGCGCTGCTGTCGAATGCCACCCGCAGCGTGAGCCGGGAGATCAAGGACGGTTTTGTGTCCGTCCCCAAGGGCTGCTATATCCAGTTGGAGAAGAAGGCGGCCAAATACATTTTGGAGAATATCCGCGCCTCCTATGGCAATACGGCTGGGTTGGTGGCTCGCGCGGCCTCCTTTGCGGAGGACAGCGGGCTGGAGCTGACGCTCAAAAACTTCTTGGATTACTACCATCTTGACCCACGTGCGATCTACAAGTTTTCCTCCTTCTCTCGCATTTGCGCCAGAGCGAATGCCATCGAGGACTTTTCGGAGCCGCTGGAGGATATTCTGACCAAAGCGTTTGCAAAGCTTGCTGTGGCTGATTCCCGCCGCTGGATTTCGTTCCTGTTGGATGTTCTTCCGCGGTTGGACAACCTTGATTTTGCAGCGCTTCCGGATGCGGAAAAGCGGATGATGCAGATGTTTTACATCACCGTCTGGGGCAAGGCTGTGGAGGACTGGGATGACGAAGAGGTGCTTAGTAACCTCTATGCCCTGTCTGACAGCACAGTTCTGCTCGGTGAGCTCATGGAGCTGCTGCGCTATCGCTTCGAGCAGATCGACTTTATCGACGAGCCGGTGGAGCTGGGCTTCGACTGCCCGTTGGATCTGCACTGCACCTATACCCGCGATCAACTGTTGGTGGCGATGGACTTTATGAAACCGGCAACCGTGCGTGAGGGCGTGAAGTGGCTGCCGGAGAAAAACATCGATGTGTTCTTTGTGACGCTGAACAAGGCGGACAAGGACTATTCGCCAACCACCATGTACAACGATTATTCCATCAATGAGAGCTTGTTTCATTGGCAGAGCCAGAGCACCACGGCGGAGAATTCGTCCACCGGTCAGCGCTATATCCATCATAAAGAACGCGGCAGTAAGGTACTGCTGTTTGTCCGTGAGTTTAAGTCGGACCGTATGACCGGCGGCGCGGAGGCGTACACCTATTTGGGTACGGCGAACTACGTGAAGCACACAGGCAGCAGGCCGATGAATATCACCTGGCAGCTGGACCGCCCAATCCCGGCGAAGTTCTTGAAGAAGACCAATAAGTTGGTAGTGGGCTGACGTACTTTGCATGATTTTTGGGAGACACCTATGGACGCACGAAAGCGCTTAATCATCATAAAAGGAAAAGACCAGACGGACTCGGTCGCGAGCTTTCAGTTCCATGACGGGAAGTGTGAGGTCGTCTATACCAGTGCGCCCAATAAGACATACAGCTTTCAGCGTAGCAATGTGGAGATCCTACCCCTGCAAAAGAAAATCGACCCTGCACGGGTGATTGTCACCGCAAATGGGCAGACCATCAGCGGAATTGATGAGATTCTCGACTTCAGTGGGTATTATCGTATTGTCCGCAACGGAAAGAGAGATTTATCATTCCACAGGAGCGAAGTGCAGTTCCAGCAAAATTGCCTGACAGACGGTAAAAATCAAGAAACATTCCAATATTTCAAGGAGACTGCCGCTGCAATCAGTCTGGTGGCGGAAAACGGTATCAACATTCTAAGCATGCAGTATGACAAGATCCAGCAGGTCAGCGAGGATACCGTGTTGGCAAGCTATCTTGCACCGCAGAAAGACGTCAAAATGCCCCAGATGCCGGAGGCGGTGATCTATCCGTTTGGCTTGAACCAAAGTCAGAAACTGGCGGTGGAGCGGGCGCTTTCTTCCAAAATCAGCATCATTCAGGGGCCTCCGGGTACTGGAAAGACACAGACGATCCTGAATATCATTGCCAATGTGGTTCGGAGCGGGAAAACCGTGGCGGTCGTATCTAACAACAACTCTGCAACGCACAATGTGGCGGAAAAGCTGGAAAAGAAGAATGTTGACTTTCTGACTGCGTTTCTCGGGAGCCTTGCCAACAAGCAAAAGTTTCTGGAGGCTCAGACCGGTGTCTATCCAGATATGAGCGATTGGGAGATGCTGCCGGAGCAACGGCAGCAGTTGGATCAGGAAACAACTGCGCTTTCCAAAGAGCTAAATGAAATGCTCAATGCCAAGAACCGCATTGCGGAAATTGATCAGGAGTTCTTGCGGCTAAACCCGGAGCAGCATTATTTTGAGGAATATTACGCAAGTTACAGCGATGTGCCAATGGATAGCATGGACAAGCTGTCCTCGCAGAAGATCCTTGCGCTTTGGATGGAATTTGAACAGCACGCAGAGCGTGAGACTCGCTTGAGCCTGTTGCAAAAAATCTCCATCATGTTCCGATTCAACCGTAATGCGCTCAAATTGTTTATCCGCTCCCCAGAACAGGTCATTCCCTATTTGCAAAACCAATTCTATTTCGTAAAGAGGCGGGAACTGGAGGCCGAAAAGCAGGAATTGAACCGAAAGCTGGAGCGCTACGCTTTCGACGCGAAGCTGGACGAACTCACACAAAAGTCCCTGCGGCTGTTCCGGGCGGAGCTGGCAACACGGTATCATTGGCGGAATAATAGGCGATGCTTTGAAAAGAACGATTTCCGCCGGAATTCCGCGGAGTTTACCCGTGAGTACCCGGTGGTGCTCAGCACGACCTATTCCATCAAGGGAACGCTGAGCATCGATCATATCTATGATTATTTAATCGTGGATGAAGCCTCACAGGTCGATTTAGCCACAGGGGTGCTGGCATTTTCCTGTGCGCGGAATATCGTGATTGTCGGGGACTTGAAGCAGCTCCCCAATGTGCTGACGGAGGATGACATTCGCACCAGCGATGCCATTTGGCAAAAGCATTCCTTGGATGAGCGTTATCGCTTTTCTACCCACAGTTTGCTGTCCTCTGCATTGGAAATATGGCAGGATGCACCTGTTACGCTGCTGCGGGAACACTACCGCTGTCACCCGAAAATCATCAATTTTTGCAATCAGAAGTTCTACCACGGACAGCTGATCGTTATGACAAAAGACCATGATGAGCCGGATGTGTTGACCATGTACCGGACGATTGCCGGTAATCACGCCCGTGGGCATCTCAACCAGCGACAGATTGATGTCATCCAGCAGGAGGTACTTCCGCGGCTGCATCAGCAGAATTTCCAGAGCATCGGCATTATTACGCCGTATCGGGATCAGGTGACAGCCATTCGTAAGCAACTGGGAGATACTTATGAGGTGGACACCGTCCACAAGTTTCAGGGGCGAGAACAAGATGCTATCATTCTGACCTCAGTCGACAATGTCATCACGGATTTCGTGGATGATCCCCACATGCTGAATGTGGCAGTTTCCCGCGCAGTTCATTCGCTGGCGGTGGTTACATCGCAGGATCCGCGCAATGACCAGACCAACTACGGCGACCTAACGCGGTACATCGAATATAACAATTTTGAGGTTATCCAGAGCCAGGTCTACTCCGTGTTCGATATGCTCTATCAGGGCTATGCTGAGCAGCGCAGAGCATATCTGAAAAAACATAAGCGGATATCAGAATACGATTCCGAGAATCTCATGTACTCTGTGATTCAAGAGATGTTGTCTGAGGAGGCGTTTTCCTCTATCGGTTGTGCAGTGCATGTTTCTCTTGCGACACTGGTGAAGAACTATGAACCGCTGACAGAGGGAGAACGCAAATATGCCCGCAATCCATTGACCCATGTGGATTTTCTGCTGTTTAATCAGATGGATAAGCAACCTGTGCTGGCGATTGAAGTAGACGGGACTGGCTTCCACGAAGCGGGGAGCAAGCAGGCAGAGCGAGATATGAAGAAAAACTCCATTCTGGAGAAGTGCGCCGTCCCGCTGCTGCGCCTCCGCACAGATGGCAGCGGGGAAAAAGAGAAAATCAAAAATGCACTAAAGAGGGACTGATTATGCCGAAAATTATCAGGAACGCGATCAGATGCAAGAAATGTGGAGACATTATTGAAAGCAAGACTGTCCATGATTTCAAGTTTTGCAGCTGCGGTTCGTGCGCTGTGGATGGCGGTCACGATTACCTTCGTAGATGCGGAAATCGTAAGGATTGGGAAGAACTGTCCGAAGTGGAAAAGGAGGAAGACAACGGCGCGTTGGTTTGATTTTGAATGATAGGAATTGAGGGATAGAACCATGCCTCTTGAAATTGTTCGAAACGACATTACGAAAATGAGCGTGGACGTCATCGTCAACGCAGCGAAGGAATCTCTGCTGGGCGGAGGCGGCGTGGATGGCTGCATCCACCGGGCGGCGGGGCCGGAGCTGCTCCAAGAGTGCCGGACGCTGGGCGGTTGCCGAACCGGCGAGGCCAAGATCACTGGCGCGTACCGCCTGCCGTGCCGCTACATCATCCACACCGTGGGCCCCGTGTGGAACGGCGGCAGCCACGGCGAGCGGAAGCAGCTGGTCTCCTGCTACCGGACGAGCCTTGCGCTGGCGAAAGAGCATGGCTGCGAGACGGTTGCCTTCCCGCTGATCTCCTCCGGCATCTTCGGCTACCCCAAGGATCAGGCGCTCCGGGTGGCGGTGGACACCATCAGTGAATTCCTCGCAGAGAACGACATGACGGTGTACATCGTCATTTTCGACCGCGCGGCGTACCAGATCGGCAATAAGCTTTTCGCGGATATCGCCGCCTACATCGACGACCACTATGTGGATGCCCACACCGATTCCCGCCGGGAGCGGATGCGCCGGATGGGCGTCGTCGAAAGCCGGATGCTGACCGCCTACGAGGACGTGCCCATGGTGGCCTCCGGGCTGGACGAGGCGCTTGCGCATTTGGACGCCGGGTTTTCGGAGACGCTGCTGAAGCTCATCGACCGCAGCGGCAAAAAGGACGCCGAGGTCTACAAGAAGGCCAATGTGGATCGCAAGCTGTTCTCGAAAATCCGCAACAACCCGGACTACAAGCCCTCCAAGCCCACGGCGGTGGCCTTCGCCATCGCGCTTGAGCTGAGCCTGCCGGAGACCCGCGACCTCATCGCCCGGGCGGGCTACGCCCTCAGCCCCAGCAGCAAGTTTGATGTCATCATCGAGTATTTCATCATGCAGCGGGACTACGACATTTTCAAGATCAACGAGGCGCTGTTCGCGTTCGACCAGAGTTTACTGGGGGCGTGAGGAAGAGAAATGAAAATTATACTCAGTCGAAAAGGATTTGATTCCGCAAACGGCGGCATTGTCAGCCCTATCTTTGAAGATGGCACGATGATTTCCTTTCCCATTCCCAGTGGGGATACCGATACCTATGATTCGCTTTACTACAATGGGATTCCATACTCCAAGATTTTACATGATTTGAGGTATAAGGGTGGGAACCACTGCCATGTCGACCCGGATTTGGATTTGAGTCGGCGTGCAAAGGAAATTGATGGCTGGTTTCCGGCGTTCGGTCAGCGGGATGCCGCGGCTTCTTACCTGAAGAATCTGGGCGTTGCGCCGGGAGATATTTTCCTGTTTTTTGGAAATTTCCACTTTGTTGAGTGCAAAAACGGGGAATACAAGTATTCGCGGGAGTGCGGTGATTTTTACCGTGAAAAAGATATTCAGGTGATTTGGGGCTACCTACAGGTGGGGGAAATCCTTTCTGTGCCCGAAAAACAAAAAGAAGCGTGGTGGCACCCCCATTCAACCGATGAGCGGACAAGCGGCATAGCGAATGTTATATTCAAAGCATCTGAGAGGCTTTCTCTGGATATCACCAAGCCCGGAGCGGGATTGCTGCCCTTTGACAAAAAGCGTGTGCTGACGCTAGAGGGCGCAACAAAAGCAACTTGGGCGATGAATGAAGTGTACGATACGCAGCACATATACGGAAAGAGAAAGAACGGCGCAAAGGATCCAATAAAGGGATTATACTACGCGGGCATTTGGCAGGAACTTGGATTGATGGAATCGGATGCCTGCACGGAGTGGGCAAGAAGTATACTTTTGTAATCAGGAGCGTAACACCATGACTTTTATCTGCTACCCCAAATGCACCACCTGCCAGAAGGTGCAGAAGTGGCTGGACGAGAACGGCATTTCCTATACATTCCGGGACATCAAAATGGAACATCCCGCTTATGAGGAACTGTCTGCGTGGCATCAGCGCAGCGGGCTGCCGCTGAAAAGGTTTTTTAACACCAGCGGTCTGCTATACAAATCTATGGGGCTAAAGGACAAGTTGCCCCAAATGAGCGAGGACGAGATGCTGAAGCTCCTTGCGGCAGACGGGATGCTGGTCAAGCGCCCGCTGCTGGTGGGCGATGACTTCGTGCTGGTCGGCTTCAAAGAAGCCGAGTGGGAGAGCCGTCTGAAAACCCAATAAATGTCGCCCCACAGGCGACCAAACCCTCCTTCGGATGCGCTACAATGGGAGCGTAATCAAACGAAGGAGGGTTTTCATTATGACAGAATTGGTTTTCATCCTGGATTGCAGCGGCTCCATGGCGGGGCTGGAGGCAGACACCATCGGCGGCTTCAACTCCATGATCGCGAGGCAAAAACAGAAGGCAGGCGAGGCGCTGGTCTCCACCGTGCTGTTTGACAATGAGAGCGTGGTCATCCACGACCGCCTGCCCCTTGCCAAGGTGCCGCCCATGACGAAAAAGGAGTATTTCACCCGCGGCTGTACGGCCCTGCTGGACGCCGTGGGCGGGGCCATCCACCACATCGGCAACATCCACAAGTACGCCCGCCGCGAGGATGTACCGGAAAAGACAATGTTCATCATCACCACCGACGGCTACGAAAACGCCAGCCGCCGATACGATTACGAACGTGTGCGCCGCATGATCGAGAGGCAGAAGGAGCGATACGGCTGGGAGTTCCTGTTCCTCGGCGCAAACATCGACGCAGCCAAGGAGGCGGCACGCTTCGGCATCGGTGCGAACCGCTCGGTGAACTACAAGTGCGACGAGGCGGGCACGGCGCTGAATTACGAGGTCATCAGCGAGGCCGTGTGCAGCGTTCGAGCGGCCCAACCTCTCAGCGCCGACTGGAAACGCCGCATCGACGAGGACGTGCAGAAAAGAGGGAGGTAAGCGTATGTACGGAGCGATTTTGGGCGACATCGTGGGCAGCCCCTACGAGTTCGACTGCAACAACTATAAGGCGAAGGATTTCCCCCTGTTCAGCCGCCGTTCCGACTTCACCGACGACACGGTGATGACGCTGGCGGTAGCAAAGGCGCTACTCAGCAGCCGTGGGCAGGATGATGCCGCCATCAAAGCGGCACTGGTGCGGGAGATGCAGCAGCTGGGCCGCGCCTACCCCGACCGGGGCTATGGCACCCATTTTGGCGACTGGCTCTATGAGGACGACCCGCAGCCCTACCAAAGCTACGGCAACGGCAGTGCCATGCGGGTGTCTCCCGCTGCATGGCTGGCAACAGATATGGCGGAAACGCTGCGTCTGGCGCGGCTCACCGCCCAGGTGACCCACGACCACCCGGAGGGCATCAAGGGCGCACAGGCCACCGCCGCGGCCATCTTTCTCGCCCGCACGGGTCACGACAAAGCGGAAATCAAAGCGTATGTGGAGCGCGAATTCGGCTACGACCTCAGCCGAACCTGCGATGAGATTCGCCCCACTTATCACCATGTGGAGAGCTGCCAGGAAACCGTGCCGCAGGCAATTACCGCGTTTTTGGAGAGTCGCGATTTTGAAGACGCTCTCCGCACGGCGGTGTCCCTCGGTGGTGACAGCGACACACTTGCCGCCATTACCGGCAGCATTGCCGAGGCGTTCTACGGCGTGCCAGAGGAACTGCGGCAGGAGTGCCGCACGCGCCTGACACCGGAGCTGGCGGAGATTTTGCGCCGGTGGGAAAGCGCGCTTTACAACGAAAAAATCTGTGGTAGAATTTAAAATGGAGAACAAAATAAGGAGGGGCTTCCATGGCAATTTTGAACTTTTCCGATGTGCTTAAAAATGTGGGGCTTGACCCGAAGCGGGTAAAGCTGATCCGGCATTCGCTGGGTGACAAGGCATTCAAGAAATGCTATGACAAGAACATGGTGGAGGAGTACACCCGCGTACAGAGTGAAACCTTCAGCAACGGGTATGATTATTGGTGCGTATTTATCAGCGACAAGAGTACGACGGCAAAGTTTTTCGCCTGCTACAAGGTAAGCGGCGGCGTTATTGACACGCAGGACACGAAACCAAAGGGTTTCCCGCTGGAGGATTGGTTCCAAGGACAGCGAATGTTTTACAATCTGGAGCGCATTGACCTGCTGAAGGAATACGAAGGCAGACTCTTGATCGAATGGGGTAAAAGCGCGCTTGCCTGGGCGCAGAAAGGCACAAACGAAAAGCCTATTGTGGCCATTCGGGACAAGAAGATCTTTTCCGGCTACGAAAACGCGATCCTTACCTATGAAGAGCTTTGGGAGATCGTGCAGGATCCCACGGCATACGAATCGTGGCACACGGCGCTTTCTTCCATCAACGCGGTCTATCTCATTGTTGACCGTGAAAATGGCCGGAAGTATGTTGGCTCCGCTTACGGCAAGGGCGGTTTGTTGGGACGCTGGACGCACTATGTGAAATCGCTGCACGGCGACAACAAGCTGATGAAGGAGCTGCTCTGCGACTACCCGGATAGGTATACGCACTTCCAGTTCTCGATTTTGCAGCTCCTGCCAAAGGCCGTGACGCCCGATGAAGTGATCCAAACGGAGACCCTTTGGAAGAAAAAGCTGCTGACCTATGAGCCTCTCGGTATGAACGCGAATTAATCTTCCTCGCAGTATCCTCTGGATAATACATAGCTCTCACTTTCCTTTGGCAAAACGACTGTTTCAGCCCGCTTTTCAAGCGGGGCGGCAAATCCCATCAAGCACCCTCTGAAAGATGCGTGACGGCAAAAAATCAGCCATAATCGACCTTTAAAACAGCAAAAGGGTATGTGCCTTAACGGCACATACCCTTTTTTGTCAGCAACCCTTGTCCGGCAACTGTCATAGTATTTGTTTCGTGAAACCTGTTTTATGGACAGCTACCCGCGGGCGGGACTCCCCAGCATCCGCTTCCACGATCTGCGTCACACCTTCGCCACCCACGCCCTCACCAGCGGCGTGGACGCCAAAACGCTGTCCGGTATTCTGGGACACACCAATGCGTCCTTCACGCTGGACACCTATACCCATGTTACATCGGATATGCAGAAGACAGCCTCGGGCATCGTGGGCGGCTTCATGGAGGACATCTTCGGAAAGGAGTTGAAACCGTGGCAAGAAAACGAAAAGCCGGCGACGGAACCGTAAGACAGCGCAAGGATGGTCGGTGGGAGGGACGCATCGTCATCGGCTATGACGATAACGGCTATCCCAAGACGAAAAATGTCCTTGCCAAAACGAAGAAGGAGTGCCTCGAGAAACTCCAAAAGCTCAAGGAGGATTACGGCGGGTTGAAGCCCGAAAAAGTGCGGTCCGAGATGCCGTTCGGGGACTGGCTGACATATTGGTACGAGAATCACTCCAAGCCCAAGATCCGCCCCACTACGCAGGAGACCTATGAGAGCCGCATCCGACTGCACGTCATCCCGGAGATCGGGGACATCCCGCTGAACAAGCTGACGCAGAATGACCTGCAGCAGTTCTACGGTCGACTCAAGAAAAGCGGCCGGAAGCGGTTCACTGACAAGTATGGCGAAGGGCTGTCCGACCGAATGGTGCGCATGTGCCACGCCACCTGCCGCTCCGCATTGGAAAAGGCAGTGCAGGATGGGCTGATTCGTGTCAACCCGGCCATCGGCTGCAAGCTGCCGCCGAAGAAGGCTCGGGAGATGCAGGTGCTGACGCGGGAAGAGCTGCAAAGATTTCTTATTCAAGCAAAGTTCGAGGGCTACTACGAAGTGTTCCTTCTGGACTTAGCAACTGGTCTGCGCCGGGGCGAGCTGATGGCGCTGCAATGGGATGACCTGAACTTCAAAACCGGCGTGCTGAATGTGAACAAGCAGGTCTACGACGTGCGGGGTCAGCTTCAAATCAGCACGCCTAAGACGAAGAACTCCGTCCGCAAGATCGTCCTGCCGCCCGCTGTGGTGGTAGTACTGCGGGAGTACAAAGAGACGGTGGACTCCCGCTGGATGTTCCCGTCGCCGGTGAAGGAGGACTGCCCCATCACCCCCGGCGTAGTACGCCGCAGACTGCAGCTCATCTTGGAACACGCAGGGTGCAAGCATGTGCGCTTCCATGATTTGCGTCACACATTTGCAACGCTGGCACTGGAAAATGGCATGGATGTGAAAACACTCTCCGCCATGCTGGGGCATGTGTCGGCGGCCACCACGCTGGACATCTACACCCACATCACCGACGACATGCGGCTCACGGCCGCCGCCAACATCGACCGCGGCATCGGCAAAGCAGCGCCGCAGGAGGACACTTCAGAGCCGGGGCAGGAAACTGCCCCAGCCCAGGCGGAAAAGCCGAGTATGACCGATTTCAAGCCCTACGTGGGCCGCAAGCGCAGATCCGGTACCGGCTGTGTCAGCGAGATCAACGACCACCTGTTTGAAGGCCGCTACTCTCCCAAATGGCCCGACGGTAAAAAGCACGCCCGCAATGTCTATGCACACACCCGCGAGGAGTGCGAGGAAAAGCTAAAGGTGCTGATCGTAGAGATGAAAACTGAGCTTGCAGAACTGAAACGGCAGAAGGCGGAGGGTGCGCTGTCACCACAGGAGCCGGAGAAGGATAAGAAGGAAGGGCGGAAGAAAAAGGCGAAAAAGAGTAAATAAAAAGAATCACCGACATGGGTACCGAGTAATCGGCGCCCATGTCGGCATGATATCGGTATTTTGATTAATTTTGCGGATTGCGCAATTTGCGATATAGTGTTATGCCATAGTTTCAAAAGCAACGGTCATATACAGAGTCTTCCAGATGTTGGCTTCCTTGCCGACGGACTGGGGATTGTTGCCCAAGGAACGGCTCATAGATACGGTGGACTCAACCAAATCAGCACCAACATTCTCCAGAACAGCGAAGGGATTCTTCTTCCAGCGATACTGGCCATCTTTTTCCTCGACCAGCGCACGGAACGCACCCAGGATAGGGTAAATAAAGCCGTTGGGAGAAGCAACATCCAAGTCGTTACCCAAGAACTTGGAGTGGAACTGCTGACCAGGCTTAGGTACCTGGACACCTTTGGTAGAGCCATATCTACCACCGGGGTTTTTTTGACGATAGAATTTATTCATTCCGACCTCGATAGCATCATACAGGCGAAAAATATCAGGCATGATACCAATCATTTTCACATAGGGATTCTCCCCGGATTCCCCGTACTGCTTATGGTCAGCAATATACAGATCGATACATTTCTTCTTGGAACTGTAAGAGTTGATGGGGAAAGAGGCCATGCCATTGTAACGGGTGATATTAAACATATTCAGAAGAGCCAGCAGATCAGCAACGTCAATATCACCGGTGTCATTTTCCTTGAAGAAAACACGGGAGATATAGCTCTCATTAGCAAGGGTGTTTTTGATAATATCAAAGCGATCTTCCAGTTCGGCAATAGACTTATCCTGTACCTGAACGGAAGTATTACGTGCAGCCGCAAGACTCTGGAAAATTCCTTCAATGCCCGTCAGAATCTCAATTTTTACATACTGCTGACCACGATCAAGTTGGTCACGGTACTGGAGGATCGTTCTGTAAGTATGGCCACCGTCGACGTTTCCGTGAACTTCGCTATCTTCAAAACTGATGGTCATCTCGTTGGAGTAATTGCTGTAGGATACATCTTTTGCAGAAAGCAGAATGCCACGGTTCAGCAGATAGAAGTTCAGTTCGCTGGCGTTGAGAAGAGATTCTTTAATTCTTTTTGCCACATTAGTGGTCATTTTCTGCTCGCGGGGATTTGTTTCCATAGGGAAATTGTCAGGGATATCCTTAACGTCGCAGATAGCAATGTACATCTCCGCACCTTTCTCTCCTTCCTCTGATTTGAGGTAGGGGTTTGGGATGCGGCGGAAGGACTGCACCTTAAAGGTAAGGGTTCGCTTTTCGTGATTACTCATAATAGTTCTCCTTGTCATTCGAGACGTTGTATTTGGATACGCAGACAGAACTGCCATCCACAGCTTGATTATACAGTCGTCGAATAGTGTAATCAACGTCATATATGACGTTTTAAACAATATCCTCAAACAATTCCGAAAAGGATAGTCCCGTTGCCTCTGATATCTTCTGACAGATTTCCAAAGTAGCACTATGTTCCCCGCGTTCAACGCGTCCGTAATAGGCACGGCTTATTCCGCAAAATGCTGAAAACTCCTCTTGCGTCATACAACGCCCTTCTCGTATTTTCCGGAGGACATTTCCAAATTGCAGATTTATATTTTCCCATTTCATATGTATTCCTCCTATATAAATATTATATTGTTACGGGTCGCGAGATTCAATATGAAACGACTCAGATTCTGCGCCGCAATAGACAAAGAATAAGAAAAAGCCCTCTGAAATCAACGATTTCAGAGGGGCTTTGGCCCGAGTAGTGCGGCTCGAACGCACGGTCTCCTGGACCCAAACCTATGTCTAAACCTTCAGGCAGAACTGTGTCGCACTCTTTGGCACTTTCCGGCACTCCTGCGGTTCCTCTTTGGAACTCTATTGGACTGTTTATTTCAGCCACCGCTTTCGGCTTTTGGGATTTGTGTGGGATGAAATTCTGTATATTAAAAGTGCTTCCGACCGGGTTTACCTCCAACAGCGGGTGTTTTTTGCTGCAGAGAGCAGCTCAGAAACTGCGCCGCATAAACAAAGAAATAAGCGCGATAACAAAGAAACAGCAGGCTGACTTGGATGATAGCCAGCCTGCTGAGCGAAGATGCTTATTCGATGTTTTGTTTTTCAGCAGCAATGTGTGTTCTTTTGCCAGAGAATGCAATGCCGATTTTTATAATTGACGTAACATTCATTGCCTGCAAATCAACGCTATATGCACGGTCGTTAATCTGTTGCAAGGCAACATTAGCAAGGTCTTCAAGCTGTGGTTCAGAGCGGTCTTTCCCGGCCTTTAATTCAATCAGAATACCAGGCAGCCGCTTATTCAAAGGAAGCATCTGAATATCAAATCGTCCATCACCAGCTTCGCGATTGGAGGTAATGCGATAGCTGTTGTCCATCACAGCGCACATACCCAATATCAGACCATGGTAAAATGTTTCGTCGGCAGCATCGTGGAAACTAATTGTTTGGAGCAGAAACTTCTCCAAAGTTTTTTGCAGTGAGTCGCTATCTACCTTGTAGATAGCTTCCTGAATAGCAATAGCAACGGAACGAGGAATAATATTCTCAAGCTGAGAGAGGATCTCCTTGCTGTAGACGAAAGAAATCTCTTTGTTGGGCAGAGCCACTTCGCACATATAATCCTCGCCATAAGACTGGTCGCAGCTCACAGCCTTCAAATAACCTGCCACCAGCAGGAAGCTGTAAACAGAGGACGGATCATTCTGGATCTGCGGATAAATGACGCCGGTGTCGATGTGCGTAACGAAGGATTCGCCCTTCATCAACAGTTCCAGACGCTCCATAATATCCGGCGTTGCAGAAGCCAGCACCTCGCGGATGATGTCATTGCTTCCGGTGGACTGCCAGAATGCTTTGGGACGGCAGTTATTATTGAAGTATCCAATGACAGACCAGGGATTAAAAATCTCGGTATTGCCGAAAAGGTAACCATCATACCACTCGCAAAGCTCCTGATATTTATCAGAAGCATGATAGTAGTCCGCCATCTCATGTACTTCGCTTGAAGTAAAGCCGAAATATTCACTGTAGCGCTCGTCTAAAATTGAGTTGATCTTCAGGTTGTTCAGGCCGCTGAAGATACTTTCCTTGGCAACACGCAGGATGCCGGTCAAGAAACCATAGCTCAGATGCGGATTGTCCTTCAGACCGCCGGAGAACAGGTTTCGCATGAATCCGATGATCGTGTTGTAAAAACCGATCACATGGCCCTGCTGAATGGGCGTATCATATTCGTCAATGATGACGATAGGTGCAACATTGTGGTGCTTATGGAGGAGCAGCGTCAGTGTCCGCAGGGACATTTGATATTCTACTTCGTCAGCGGCTTCTGTTGCAAGAAGGGAATACTCCTCTTTTTCGTAATCACTGAGCGCAGAACTGGAGGCCAATTCATCGTGACGGCGGAATTCCTGCGCGATCAGCTTTTGGAGCGTCTGATAGGTTTCTTCCCAAGAGGTGTATTTAACATCCTTGAAGGACAGGAAGATCACAGGGTACTTTCTATGGTGAGCAAGATAGGATTCTCCGCAGGACCAGATTTTCTTATCTCTGAAGTAAACGGAAGTGTCCTCGGTCGTCTTTTCGAAGAAAGTGCGGAGCATATCCATGTTCAACGTTTTGCCAAAGCGTCTGGGGCGGGTAAATAGGGATACTTTGGGGCGCTCGTCCAGAAACTCTTTGATCATTAAAGTCTTGTCTACATAGTAGTAGTTTTTGCAGGCGTCCCGGTAATCAGACACACCAATAGGCAAGGGCTTGCGTGCGGATGACACTGCGGGTTTCACAGCACTTCGGCGGTTGCGCTTATCCATCGGCTTATGAGTACCGTCCGGGATAAACCACTGCCTGCCATCCTTATATGCGCCGGAAATGCGTCCGGCTTTGCAGAGCGCATTGACCCGTCGTTCGGTAATCCCCCAGGCGGCAGCCGCTTCTTTGATCGTCATATTGGAACACCTCCATTGCAGTTCGTCAAGAATATTATAACCACTATTCCACATAAAATCAACTGTATTATTCCGAACAATAGCGACATTATTCGGAATAGTTTGATTCCGCGAATATTCCATTCTTTCCAGTAGCTATTTCCTGCTTTCTGTGATATTGTTCGTTTGCCAAAAGGAGGCGACGATATGCAGAAAGAAAATACCCTGACAGTCGAGCAGTGGTGCGGCCAGTGGTTCACCGCCAATCGGCACAAATGGAACGGCAACACCGAGGGCGGGTACCGCAATCTGATTTACAGCCACATCCTCCCCAGCATCGGAAGTGTGGCGCTCTCTGACCTGACAGAGCAGACCATCACCAATTTCT
The DNA here is from genome assembly GCA_934623575.1 of uncultured Oscillospiraceae bacterium. Classification (GTDB taxonomy): domain Bacteria; phylum Bacillota; class Clostridia; order Oscillospirales; family Oscillospiraceae; genus Vescimonas. The sequence goes on along the minus strand of CAKTVL010000008.1, from coordinate 32,692 downwards.
ATGACACGCTACGGAGTCAGAGACTCAGCGCCAGAAGTGTCTGGTGCGTCCATTTGCTCCTGCGCCGGTGTATGGACGAAGCAGCACGGGAACAGTTTATTCCATACAACCCGGTGCGGCTCTGCCAGGAATCAAAGGCAGAGGAATACAAAGCAGCCCCTCTGCGCTTGGGGCAGCTCCAGCGTTACCTGAGCGCAGCAGAGCAGCTCGGCGTACTCTCCATCATCTATACAGGACTATCAAGCGGCCTGCGGCAATGTGAACTGATCACCTTGTCGTGGGCTGATTTTTATGTCCGCTACAGGTACATCCTCAAGGGTCAGCGCCTGCTGAAGCTTAACGCCAAAGCAGAACGCCTTCTGAAGCAGATACCGGAAACGGACTTGCCGTATGTATTCCTCAATCTCAAAACCGGAGCACCGTATAAGCTGCACGAGTTCTACTACCTACACAAAAAGATATTGAAACGGGCACGGCTCCCGTGGGTGGCTTTTCGGGATCTGCAGCGCCAGTGCATGGAGGTGGGAATATGACGCTCCGGGAATACATCCTCTTCTGGCAGGAAACCTATGATAAGCATCAGAGCAGACCGACTACCTATGCGGCACACAACTATGTATTCAAGAACCATATTCTCCCCAGCTTGGGAGATATACCGCTCTCTGAATTGACATCGGAGATGGTCGGAGAATTTCTGGAGGAACGGCGGCGCTTCGGCAATCATCGACCCGGCAACTCTGGCCTGGGCGAAGAAACTATGCGGCACATCCACCGCCTGCTCCAACAATGCTTGGATCAAGCCATACGGGACGGTCTCCTGACAGAGAATCCCGCCAAGGCATTCCGCCACCGCAAGTCCACAACGGTGAAAGCAAATATCATGACGCCTCTGGAAATGGAGGACTATCTGGACGCCGCCGAGCGGCTGGGCTACCTCCCCATGTTCATGCTGGCGCTGACGACAGGCCTACGCCAAGGCGAGCTAATCGCCCTGAAATGGAGCGACCTTGATATCGAAAATCGGACGCTGACCATCGCAGAAAACCGTGCCGTGGTACGGCGAGAGCTGGTGGAGTACGGCAGTCAGACAAGGACGATAGCACTGACACCAGAGGTAATCGACCTCCTAATCAGGGAACACGACAAGCACCCAAGCAGTCCGCTCATGTTTATGCACCCGGCCACGCTGAAACCTTACTCGCCGCAGATGGTGCGCCGGATGCACGATGAGATCATAAAGGAAGCAGGCATCGACCATATCAGGTATGTGGATCTCCGCCACACCTGCGCCATCCTCGCTCTGAAGAACGGCGTGGATACCAAGGAACTGGCGCAGATGCTTGGACACTACCGCCCCACGATCACCAGGCAGAACTATGAACCCTATCTGCCCCACAAGGTACAAAAGGACGAAGATATACCAAATGAGGCCACCCAGAGCGAACTGCAACAGGCGGCAAATATTCTGGATAATCTTCTGAAGTTCTGATAGCTATTCCGCAAAAGGTGAGTTGTCCTCAGAACTCAATCATTTTACATCCAAAGAGGAGGAACCAAAATGAAAAAGAGAATCATCGTTACCGCGGCAATCACCGCCTGTCTCGCCCTGTGTGCCGCTGTGTGGCCACAGACTGAAAAGGTCGAGAAAACACCCACACCGAGCGAAACGGCCAACGTGACCACTCCACGGCCGACACTTCCGGAGCCGGAAGAACTAATATTGCCAGCAATCACAGAAAAGCAAGAGTCGGAAATGCCGGAAACTAAATCAGCCACGGAAACAACCACTGAGGAGCTACCCGTCCCTGCACCTGAAATAGAAGATGAACCCGTGGCAGAACAGAAATCTGCACCTCCTACGCAGACAGATCCCACCCCGGTACATCCTACGCAGTCTGAATCGGCACCGGAGCCAATAACCAACGATAACGGATTGGCGGATATGGTCTATGTCCCCGGCTTCGGCTGGATACGAAGTGAAGGCCCCAACCATGTCGAGTACGCCGAGGATATGTACGAGAACGGCAATAAAATCGGCATCATGGGCTGACCTCAAAAATTGCGCCGCATAAACAATGAAATAACCGCAGGGGAGCAAAAAAAGCATTCCTGCGGTTACCCTTTGCCAGTTTATAATTCGAAATCTCTCGTCCGGAAAGGACATCACGAATCTGAAAATTGGATTCTCAATAGACAAACTGAAGCTGCTGTGTTAGAATTAACCTGTATCAGTGTATACTCCGGGGATGAGGTGTTACAATGACGATTTGTTATAACAAGCTGTGGAAGCTCCTGATCGATAAAAACATGAAAAAGAAGGATCTGCGTCTGGCTACCGGTATGTCTACAACCGCCCTTGCCAAGCTGGGCAAGAACCAGCATGTCAGCACAGAGATTCTGACGAAGATCTGCACTGTGCTGGATTGCGACTTCTGCGATATCATAGAGCTCGTAAAGGAGGAAAACCATGATTGACTTTTCCAAAATCGAGCAGTATCGGGAGAACAACCGTATTGAGGCAAAGAAAGCCCTCGGCGGGCTTCCCAAGAGCATTTGGGAAACCTATTCCGCCTTTGCCAATACCCACGGCGGTATTATCCTGCTGGGAGTAGAAGAATGGGCAGACAAATCCTTGCACACGGTAGATCTGCCCGATCCGGACAGACTCATCAAGGAGTTCTGGGACATCGCCAATAACCCCAATAAGACCAGTGTGAATGTTCTGTCCTCCAAGGATGTGTTTGTTCAGGAGGTGGACGGCAACCATATCGTGGTCATCAATGTACCCCGTGCAGAACGCTCCTACAAGCCGGTCTATGTAGACGGCAATCCGCTCTGCACCTACCGCCGCGACGGTGAGGGCGACTACCGTTGCACCAAAGAAGAATATCAGGCCATGGTGCGGGATGCTTCCGTGAAAACCCAGGACATGCTCATCCTGAATGAAATGGACATGACTGTGTTCAACAAAGAGAGCATTCGCAGCTATCGCCAGAGGATGCGCCTCTCCCGCCCCGGTCATGTATGGGAGGCGCTGGAGGATGAAGATTTCCTTCTGAAGCTGGGCGCTGTGGGCATCGGCTCTGATGGGAAGAAGCACCCCACTTCTGCCGGACTTCTCATGTTCGGCAACGAATACGATATTGTGCGAGAATTTAACGCTTACTTTCTGGACTATCAGGAACAGTATGACGCTGATACCCGTTGGACTGACCGTATCATATCTTCTTCCGGCGACTGGAGCGGAAATGTATACGACTTCTATTTCCGGGTCTACAACAAGCTGATCCAGGATATCAAGGTGCCCTTCAAGATGGACGGTGGTACTCGTATAGATGATACCCCAGTGCATCAGGCGCTGCGTGAAGCACTGGCCAACTGTTTGGTGAATGCCGATTACTACGGCAGACAGGGGTTGGTCATCGTCAAAAAGCGTAATAGCATTACGATGTCTAATCCGGGCAGCTTCCGCATCGAAATTGATGCCGCAAAGAGCGGCGGTGTTTCTGATCCGCGGAACGGAACGATGCTGAAGATGTTCAACCTGATTGATATTGGTGAGCGTGCTGGTAGCGGCATTCCGAATATCTTCCGCGTCTGGCGCGAGCAAAATTGGACAACTCCGGAGATTACAGAGCAACTCGAGCCGGAGCGGACAACATTAACGCTCTTATTCTCCAAGAGTGACGATAAAAAAGCGGCGATAAAGAGTGACGATAAAAAAGCAACGATAAAATCTGCCCGGCAGAAAGAAGAAATCGTTGCATACCTTACTGATCATATTTCGGCCAGAAGTGCCGATATTGCAGAGCTCCTTGGAGTCAAAAGTACACGAGCCAAGAAACTCCTCTCTGAACTGACTGCGGAGGAAATTGTCGTAGCCGAAGGCGGAAATCGAAACAGAACTTATAAGCTGAAATCTTAATAGTCCAGAATAACGGGTAGAAACTTTAGTAAGATACCATTCAGGATATGATCATTGGTGCCTTATTACAGCGAGGAAGGGAACGAGGAAATATGGACAATCAGGTGCATAATCAAATAGTGAGTTTTATATGGAGTATCGCAGACGACTGCCTGCGTGATGTTTATGTGCGCGGCAAGTACCGTGATGTGATCCTGCCGATGACGGTCATCCGGCGTTTGGATGCTCTTTTGGAGGACAGTAAAGAGGCTGTCCTGGATATGAAGAAAAAGTTGGATGCAGCAGGTATCGATAACCAGTGGCCTGCACTGTGCAACGTGGCGGGACAGGCTTTTTGCAATGCATCGCCGTTCCGTCTGCGCGACCTTACCAGCCGTGCGAAGAAGCAGACATTGAAAACGGACTTTGAAGCATATCTTGATGGTTTCTCTCCAAATGTACAGGAGATCCTGGAGAAGTTCAAGTTCCGCAATCAGATCGACACTATGATCGAGGCAGATATCCTCGGTGCAGTCATTGAAAAATTTATATCTTCGGATATTAACCTCAGTCCGAACCCGGTGTACAAAGACGAAGAAAAGACCATTCTCAAGCATCCCGGTCTGGACAACCACGGCATGGGTACGATTTTCGAGGAACTGATCCGTAAGTTCAACGAGGAGAACAACGAGGAAGCCGGCGAACACTGGACGCCCCGTGATGTTGTTGAGCTGATGGCAGACCTTATCTTTATGCCGATTGCGGATCAAATCAAGGACGCTACTTACTCCTGCTATGACGGAGCCTGCGGAACAGGTGGCATGCTCACCGTTGCACAGGATCGTCTTACCACATTGGCAGCACGGCGCGGCAAAAATGTATCTATCCACCTTTTCGGGCAAGAAATCAACCCGGAAACTTACGCCATCTGTAAGGCAGATATGCTGCTCAAGGGCGATGGCGATCAGGCAGAACATATCAGTTACGGCTCAACGCTGTCTTTGGACGGCAACGCCACCCGGCAGTTTGATTTTATGCTCTCGAACCCGCCGTATGGTAAGAGCTGGAAAACCGATGCAGAAAAGATGGGTGGCAAGAAGGAAATCCTCGACAGCCGTTTCAACACTTATCTGGACGGCGGTGAGCAGCTTACTATGATCCCGCGCACAAGCGACGGTCAGCTTCTGTTCCTGCTGAACAATGTGGCGAAGATGAAGAAAGACACGCCTCTCGGCAGCCGCATTGCGGAAGTACATAACGGCTCGTCCATCTTCACGGGCGATGCGGGGAGCGGCGAAAGCAACGCCCGCCGTTATATGATCGAAAATGACTTGGTAGAAGCTATTATTGCCGTGCCGGAGAATATGTTTTACAACACGGGCATCGGCACCTTCATTTGGGTGCTTTCCAATAAGAAAGAAGAACGCCGCAAGGGGAAAATTCAGCTCATCGACGCAACGACGATGAAATCTGCGCTGCGTAAGAACATGGGCAAGAAAAACTGCGAATTTACCGAAGAGATCCGCAAGGAGATCGTCCGTATTTTTCTCGCAATGGAGGAAAGCGTAGTCAGCATGATTCTGAACAATGAGGACTTCGGTTATTGGAATGTGACGGTGGAGCGACCGCTGCGCCTGCGCGTGCGCCCCGACAGACCGATTCCGGCAGATACATTCAAGAAGTCGGACGAATACGACGGCGTAATTGCTGCTATCGAAAAGGCTGCCGAAACTGCGCCGCTGGACGACTGGACGGCATTTGCCAAAGCCACCGGGCTGAAAGCCGCTGCATTGAAAAAGGTACGCCCCTTTATCACTGAAAAAGGCCCGTCCGCACAACCAATCGAGGGTGAACCGGATGTTGACCTGCGCGACACGGAGAATATTCCGTTCACCTATGAGGGCGGCATTGACGCCTTTATGAAAAATGAGGTGCTGACCTATGCGCCGGACGCATGGGTGGATGAAAAGAAAGCCCAAATCGGCTACGAGATCAGCTTTACGAAGTATTTTTACAAGCCCGTGGAACTACGTCCCATGGATGAGATTTTGAAAAGTCTAAAAGAATTGGAGCAGGGAGCGAACGGGTTATTGGAAAATATAATGGAGGGAATTGAATGAGTAAGTACGATAATTACGACCAATTCCCGGATGTATGGCTCTCGAAAACTCCTGCGCACTGGCAAGCGCATAAAATGAAACGTTTATTTGCTGAACGATCTGAAAAAGGATACCCGAATGAGCCTTTATTAGTTGCATCCCAAAACATGGGGGTTGTTCCGAAGAATGTGTACGGCAACCGAACGGTTGAAGCGCAAAAAGATTTACATTTGCTGAAACTCGTACACATAGGTGACTTCGTTATAAGTTTACGTTCCTTTCAAGGAGGCCTTGAATATGCTTATTATCAAGGCATAATTAGTCCAGCATACACAATTTTGGTTCCACATGAGCCTATGTCAGCCCCATATTTTCGCTATCTTGCGAAAAGCAAGCCGTTTATCGGCCTGCTAACATTGTGCGTGACGGGCATTCGCGAGGGACAGAATATAGACTACACCAAGTTGAAAAATCATCTTCTACCCGTCCCTCCCCGTGACGAGCAGGATCAGATTGTGCGCTTTCTGGATTGGAAAGTTTCGAGCATCAATAGGCTGATTAGTGTAAAGCAAAAGCAAATTGCATGCCTTAACGAAAAATTCCTTGCAGCTATAAATGCCTTTGTGACACACGGAATTTCGGAGAATTGCGCTTATATGAAAACAGATATGGATTGGGCACCTGTAATTCCATCTGATTGGTCAGTAAGTCGTATAAGGAACCACTTTGAAATACTCAAACGAATAGCTGGAACTGAGGGGTTTGATGTATTTTCTGTCACGCAGGAGGGACTTAAGGTGCGTGATATAAACATCTACGAAGGTCAGCTCGCTTCCGACTATTCTGGCTATCAGTTTGTTTATCCTGGCGAATTTGCTATGAACCATATGGATTTGCTCACTGGAGGTATTGGTATTGCAGATCACCTTGGCGTTACAAGTCCAGACTATCGCGTATTTAGACTATTTGACGAAAAGCGGTGCTATGCCCAATATTATCTAAAAGTATTCCAAATATGCTATCGTCGTCATGCTTTTTATCGATTTGGTCGAGGCGCTGCAAATGTGGGAAGGTGGCGTTTACCCGCAAGTGCATTTAGGAATTTTGAAATTCCACTGCCTCCATATGAAGAGCAGGTGAAAATTGTACACGCAATTGATGAAGAAGAATCTAAAACGAAACTACTTATAGAGTGTTTACAGAAACAGGTTGAACTTCTCAAAGAACTGAAGAATCGACTTGTATCTGACGCCGTCACCGGCAAAATTGATGTCCGTGGCATTGAAATCCCCAAGTATGAATTTGTGGATGAAGATATAGACAATGCAGATGAAAACCCGGAACAAGGTGCGGACGAGCCTCCTGAGGAGGAATAAGTATGATAGAGATAAAAGAATGGACTTGGAAGGCCATTCCCAAAAAAGAGATGACTGCAAAAACAATAACCTGTCCATACTGCGGCGTGCGGGTACAGGCGGGTTCTACCACCAGAATTGTCGATACAGCTACCGGTGCCATTAAATATCAAATTCACAAATGCCCGGAGTGCTTCATGCCGGTCATCATTGGTCTTGACGGAAAAATCATACCGCAGTCACAGTTGCTGCCCTATGAAGATGTACGCTTTCTACCGCCCAATGTAGAAAAGCTGTATAACGAATGCAGAAAGTGCTTTCTAAATGAGTGTTATCACTCGGTTATAATGGTTTCACGAACATTGTTAATGTATATTGCGGTTGACAAGGGTGCTGATGTGGGAAAACGCTTCGTCGAATACATAGATTTTTTGGAAGTGAATGGCTATATCGGTAGACAAAACAAAGCATGGGTCGATAAAATAAGAAAGATAGGAAACAAGTATACGCACGAAATGGGAATGGCAACCCAAGAAGATGCCGATAAGGTTATTGTATTTATAAAACAGCTATTGGGCAACTTATATGAGATGCCTCATTTAGCAGAAGAGGAGGAAGCGTAATGCCGACCAATACCAAGGAAAGCGGATTCGAAGCTCTCATTGTAAACTGGCTTGTTGAGCACAACGGATATGAAGAAGGCTCCAACACCGACTACAACAAAGAATACGCCATTGATGAGACTCGGCTTTTTCGGTTCCTGCAGGATACGCAACCGGAGCAATTAGAGAAGCTGGGCATCCGGAAAAGTCATCAAAAATACGCACAGTTTCTCAACCGCTTACAGGGCGAGATTTCTAAGCGCGGCATAGTTGACGTGCTGCGAAATGGAATCAAAGTGTACCCTGCCGATCTGATCATGTTTTACCTGACTCCCTCTGAGGGCAACGCAAAAGCGAAGGAGCTGTTCCAAAAGAATGTTTTCAGCGTTACACGACAACTCCGCTATTCACAGGATGCAGCCAAACTGGCATTGGATCTGTGTGTATTTATCAATGGCCTCCCGGTTATTACATTTGAACTAAAGAATCAGATCACAAAGCAAAATGTTGATGATGCCGTTCAGCAGTACAAGGATGACCGTGATTCCAGAGAGATGCTGTTCCAGTTCAAACGCTGCATGGTGCATTTTGCCGTAGACGATGCCCGTGTCAAGTTCTGCACGAAACTTGCCGGACAAGACAGCTGGTTTCTGCCCTTTGACAAGGGATATAATGATGGAGCAGGTAACCCGCCGAATCCAGACGGCCTTATGACCGATTATCTTTGGAAGGATATCCTCACCAAGGAAAAACTGACGCTGATTATAGAAAACTACGCGCAGGTCGTCGTCGAGGTGGACGAGGACACCAAAAAGAAAAAGGAAAAGCAGATTTTCCCCCGTTACCACCAGCTCGATGTTGTAACGAAGCTACTTGCCGATGTGAAAACAAACGGTGTCGGAAAAAAGTATCTCATTCAGCACAGCGCAGGCAGCGGTAAATCCAACTCTATCGCATGGCTTGCTCACCAGCTTATCGGGCTGGAACAGGACGGTCGCCCGATGCTGGATTCTGTTATCGTAGTCACTGACCGCCGGATTCTCGACAAGCAGATTCGGGATACGATTAAGCAGTTTATGCAGGTCGGCAACACGGTCGCATGGGCGGAGCACTCCGGCGATCTTACGAAAGCCATTACGGATGGAAAACGTATTATTGTCACCACGATTGAAAAGTTCCCATACATTGTTCCGCAAATCGGAGCGGAACACAAGGATAACCATTTCGCCATTATCATCGATGAAGCTCATTCCGGACAGAGCGGAAGGAACTCTGCGCAGATGAACCTTGCACTTTCCGGGCTTGCTTCCGATGACGAAATGGACAATGAGGATAAGATCAACGCTATGATGGAAGGACGCAAGCTGCTGAACAATGCCAGCTATTTTGCGTTTACCGCCACTCCGAAGAACAAAACACTGGAAACCTTCGGCGTTCCGTATCAGGACGGCGACGATGTTAAGCACAGACCTTTCCACGTTTATACGATGAAGCAGGCGATCCAGGAAGGATTCATTCTGGATGTGCTGCAATACTACACGCCCATTGACAGCTTCTATAAGTTAATGAAAACCGTCGAGGATGACCCGATGTTCGATAAGAAGCGGGCGCAGAAGAAGCTACGCAGCTTTGTGGAAAGTGACAGCTATACCATCGCCAAGAAAGCGGCTATGATGGTAGACCACTTCCACGAACAGGTCATTGCCAAAGGAAAAATCGGCGGGCAGGCTCGTGCTATGGTCGTGACCTCCCGCATTCCCCGCTGTATCGAATATTATTACGCCATCAATAAATGCCTTGCGGATAGGCACAGTCCATATAAGACGATCATCGCCTTTTCCGGCGAGAACAAGTATCAAGGTCAGGAACCGCCGCTGACATCGGCAGGGCTGAATGGCTTCCCAGATGCTAAGATTCCGAAAGAGTTCAAAAAAGACCCGTATCGCATTCTCATTGTTGCGGATATGTTCCAGACGGGCTTTGACGAGCCGCTGCTCCACACTATGTATGTGGACACGGTGCTTTATGACATCAAGGCGGTACAGACGCTCTCTCGCTTGAACCGCTGCTGCCCGAAGAAGTATGATACTTTTGTCTTGGACTTTGCAAACAAGCCGGAGATGATTCAGGAATCATTTTCGCGATATTACCGCACCACGATTCTGTCCGGCGAAACCGATCCGAACAAGCTATACGACCTGGTTGCAACAATGGAGGAATACCAGGTGTTCTCCAACGAAGATGTCGAGCGGCTTGTCAATTTGTACCTGGATGGAGCGGATCGCGACAAACTTGATCCCACATTAGATGCCTGTACTGCCGTTTACAAGCAGCTTGACACGGATGACCAGATTAAATTTAAGAGCGCAGCAAAGGCGTTTGTGCGTACCTATGGCTTTCTCGGAGCGATTTTGCCATATGGTAACGCAGACTGGGAACGGTTGTCCATCTTTCTTAATTTGCTGATACCAAAGCTGCCATCTCCACGAGAGGACGATCTTTCGCAGGGGATTCTTGAAACGATCGACCTCGAAAGTTACCGCAACGAGGCGCGTGAGGTCATGTCCATTCGCCTGGAAGATGCCGATACGGAGGTGGCTCCCGTACCGGCGGGAAAGGTTGGGCATATCGTTGAACCGGAAATGGATTTGTTGTCTGTCATTCTCTCCAATTTCAATGATATGTTTGGTAACATCAATTGGAATGATGCGGATAACGTGCGGCGGCAGATCCTTGAGATACCGGCCATGGTCTCTAAGGACGAAAAATATCAGAATGCCATGAGAAACTCTGATGAGCAGAGTGCGCGCTTGGAAAGCGAACGTGCGTTGCAACAGGTCATCTTTTCAATTATGGCGGACAATATGGAATTGTTTAAGCAGTTCCAGGATAATCCTTCGTTTAAGAAATGGCTGTCTGATCTTGTATTTAATTTGACCTATAACAAGGATGGTAAACCTTACGAGAATCCTGATGCAGCTTCAACTGAGTAAAAAGCATAGTTAGAGGGAGTGAAGCACCGCAAGTGCTTCACTCCCTCTTTCGCAGTCATTGATTTTCCTGCGCCCCATTCAGGCTGGCCCAGTGCTGGCGCAGCAGCCTTTCTGCTTCTCTGCGAAGGGAATTTTGGAACATGACAGCCATAACCAATGCGCTAAGCACTGCAGCCACAGACTCCAGCCAGGGATATGCGGCCCAAAGCTGTTCTCCCCAGCAAGCAAGCGGAACACCAACAAGCAGCATAAACAGCAAAATAATGATGACAACATCGGGTCTGCCGTAGCCTTCACGTCTTTTGATTTTGGCCTGTATCTGTCGAAGCGCACGGGTTCGGATATCCCGGATGTTTCTGGACGAACACTGTTTGTCCTGTGCGACGGATTCAGTGGACTCGCCATTGATGATCGTGCGGAACAAAATCTCCCTCTGCAGTTCGGTCAGTGCATGCAGGGCGTCATAGATTTGGGTGTCCAAATACATGAAGGGATATTCATCAGAACCCTCCGGCAGATACTTGCTTCGGTCAAACCACCGTCTGTCATTGTAAATCGCGTTGCGTACTTCCTCCGGCAGGAACGCTTCCGGATTGTAAGATCGGGGCTGCTTTATATCCAAATCCTCCAGAGTATCCGGTGCTACACGCTTGTGAAAGTTCGCCTCGCTGTAGTAGAGCATATGCTCCAGCTCCTTCCACTCCTCCGGATGCTCTTTCACCCATTGGTCTGCAGCGGCGGCAGCTTCCGGGTCCATTTCGTGTATCCAGCGCCAGTCAGACTGAAGTTCTTTGTACGACTGAGTATCCTTGAAGGACATGAGCTCACCGCCCTTTCTGCGTTCACAAAAAGTTTACAATTCCAGACCTTCCGATTTTGTGAATTTTCTCTAAGTAATAATAGAAGGACAATTTCACCCGGGTGAGGTTGCCCCTGGTTCGGTACGGCACGGTCTCCGCGCCGACGAATCCACATGGTCTTCGACAGAGCATCTATGAGAGCATGAGTGCTCTCCGCCATACGGCAATCCGTTCGGAAGGTCATTCCATCTCTGGCCGTGCTCCCGGGAGCACGGTCTCTTTTTATTCTAACACGGAGGAGGCGAAAAAGATAGTTTACAGATGAGGGCAAAGGAGGAATGTGGATCACACAACACACCCGCAAAATAAAAACCGCCGCGACTGCGGCAACAGTCCGGCGGCTCGGCGCACACACAGGCACGCACAAATCTACTGATAAAAGTATATCAGGTAAACAGCAGAAAAGCAATGAAAATTTTTCTGTTCCCTGTGTGAGCGACATCGGACTCTACGACAATACAGGAGGTATGAATTGAGTTTCAACAAATGGCCCAAGCGCAGTGCAGAGAAAAACTATTTTATGGTACCAAACGAGATATTCAGCATCGGTCTGGATTTTCGTGAGATCTCCCTCTATTCCTATCTGCTCCGGTGCGAGAATCGTAAGACCTACCAGTGCTACCCCAGTTACAAAACCATCGGCCATGCGATCGGCATGAGTGAAAATACGGTGGCAAAGTACGTGCGGCAGCTGGAGGAGAAAGGCCTCATCTACACGGAGCCGACCATCATGCAGAGCAAAGACGGAAAACCGCTGAACGGGAATCTGCTCTACACCATTCGTCCTATCCCGGGTGTACTCGAAGCGTTCTATGAGCGGCAGTTCCGGCAGGCAGAGGAGGCTACCGCCCGCTATCGTGTGGCAGAACTCCTCAAAAAGTCCAACGCCCAGGGTCGCCAGAACGCCTTGTGTGCGCCTTTCCGGGAAGAAGCGAGTCCCAGTCCCGACCAGGGGATTGAAGCCGGATGTGAGCCGTTTTCGGCAGACTTTTGCGGGACGAAAGAAAAAGCAGGATAAAGGCATGGCGTCGCACGTGCCGCCGCAGCCGCCACTTCTGCCCGCAGTGCGGGCAGTTTCGGGAGTTTGAAGCTGGCGTCTTTGAGAGGCGAAAAAAGCACCGATGGCGTCAGCTTTCCCCAAAGCCCCGTGTTGCAGGGCTTTTCAAGGATGTCTTACAGCAAAAAGGAGGGATTGAATGAGTAAAGAAACCAGAGATCGTATTGCATTCCGGATGCAGCCGGAAACCAGAAGAAGGATCGAGCAATGGTACGCCGCCGACAACTGCCAGAGCAAAAATGAGTTCATCGAAAAAGCCGTGAACTTCTATGTGGACTATCTGGGAATACAGGACAACACAACGCTGCTGCCCATGGCAATCATGTCTGCCATCGACGGCAGGCTGAGCAGACTGGAGGACTATATTGCCCGCAGAGATTTTACCAGATGCGTGGAGCAGGACATGACCAACGGCATCATCGCGGAAGCGTTCGAGATGGACCGGGATGACTTGAAGCGTAGGCGCGCGCAGAGTGTCCGGAATGTTAGAGCGACCAACGGTACTATCTCTCTGGAGAAGTATGCGCGCTCCCGTCAGGAGCCGGACTGGGATGATGACGAATGGCAAGACTGATCCTCAAGAGTCCCTATATCAAAAGCACCGGCGGGGCCTCCGGATACCTTCGCTACATCGCGACCCGGGAGCGGGTGGAGCTTATCCCGGATGACCGTCCGCCCACACGAAAGCAGGAACAGCTCGCCGCTAAATTGGTCAAGGACTTCCCGGACAGCAAAACGCTCTATGAGTACGAGGACTACCTGACGAAGCCCACTAAGGTCAGCGCCTCTGCGTTCATCACGCTGGCGCTGGAGACCAACTGGGATGCCATCCACGAGTCGGAACAGTACATGAAGTACATTGCCACCCGGCCACGCGCCGAGCGCATCGGTACCCACGGTCTGTTCGGTGATGAGGAAACGGTCTCTCTGGGCAAGGCCATGGAAGAACTGGAGAACTACACCGGAAACGTGTGGACGCACATCATCTCCCTCAAGCGTGAGGATGCGGTCCGGCTCGGCTTCGATAACGCCGCGGCGTGGCGCAATCTCATTCGGGCGCACCGCAACGACATCGCGGTGGCAATGAAGATACCGCCCGGTGACTTCCGCTGGTATGCGGCCTTCCACGACGAGGGCGAGCACCCGCACATCCACATGATGGCCTGGTCCGCAAAGCCGGGACAGGCTTACTTGTCCAAAGAGGGCATCCGTCAGATCAAGTCCAAGCTCACCAACGATATCTTCCGCAACGAAATGCTCCATCTCTACGAACAGAAGTCTGAGTCCAGAGATGAGTTGGTGCGGGAGGCGCGGCGGGCAATACTGGAACTGGTGCAGACCATGCAGGATAGCATGTGCGACCACCCGGACGCTGAGCGGCTCATGCTGGAGCTGGCGGCGCAGCTTGAAACAGTCAAGGGAAAGAAATCCTATGGCTACCTCCCCAAACGGCTGAAGAAACTGGTGGATGAAATTGTTGATGAGATGGAGCGGCTCCCCGGCGTGAGCGGGTGTTATGACCAATGGCTGATGCTTCAGGGCAAGGTGGACAGCTACTACCACGACAAGTCCCGGGAGCGTGTTCCTCTCTCAAAGCAGAAAGAGTTCACACAGATCAAAAATGCAGTTATCCGTGAAGCGGAGCGTCTGCGCCTGGGTGAGTTCACCTTCGAGGAGAAGAATCTCAATCAGCAGGACGAGCCGGAGGAATACCGCAACGCCTCCTACGACTACGGGGCGCTCCGGGATGTGATCCGGGACGAGAGCCTGACCATGGAGGAGCGCGGCGAAGCCGTCTCTGAAATGGAAAGGCTGGCGGAGCGCGGCGATATGTACGCCCAGTGCTTGATGGGAAAACTCTGGCGGGACGGACCTTTGCTGATCCCGGACTCGGCGAATGCCCGGTACTGGTTCGAACAGGCGGCGGAGCAGGGACATCTGGTGGCACAGTACTCTCTTGCCAAACTGTACTTCTCGGATGATTTGGAAGTGTGGGATACCCGGAAGGGAATGAACTGGCTCTACACCGCTGCGGCCAACGGCAGCCACTACGCCATGTATCGGCTGGCTAAAGAACTGTTCAAAGGTGATTTAATCAAACGAAATAGTGATGCCGCCGTGGAGTGGTTCACTCGGTCAGCCGAGCGGGGAAACCCCTACGCCCAGTATATGCTGGGCAAGCTGTACCTTGCTGGTAAGGAGATTCCCCGCGACGAGGAGAAAGCCGCATATTGGCTGACCCAATCCGCCGAGCAAGGCAATCAGTATGCACAGTACCTTCTGAACCATTTGGAGGAAAACCGTCCGCCCTCTGCGATGTTGGCAGTGACCCGGCTGCTCCATCACATGAGCCGGATCTTCCGGGACAACTCCGTACCCAAGTCCCGACCCGGCGGTATCCAGATCGACCGGAAGCGGCTGAAGAAGCTTCAAGAAAAGCGCATCGCCCTGGGCCACAAGCAGGATGACCATGAGGAGCAGTGGCCTGACATGACCATGTAAGCGGCGCAGAAACTGCGCCGCAAAACAAAGAATAAAACCCTTCCGCCCGGAAGGCAGAAAGGAACTGAATGAGAAAATCCAAATACAATTCGTTTGATGAACTCCCGCTGATGCTGACCGTGGAGGATGTGTCCCATGTGCTGGGCATCGGCTTGGCTCATGCCTACGAGGTAGCCCACCGCAGGGATTTCCCCACCATTACTCTGGGCAGCCGCATCATCGTCCCACGTGATAAATTCATGGAATGGATCGACGAACAGGCCGCGAAAAAATCTGAAATATTTTAGTAGCTATTCCAAAAACTCTGTGGTATGTGTTTGTGTTAAAAAGGAGGGATCATAAATGGCAAAGAAACGAGCCAACGGAGAGGGCAGTATCCGCAAAAAGCCCAGCGGCCGCTGGGAGGGCAGATATACCCAGGGCATCGACCCGGTCACCGGCCGGGCCATCCAGAAAAGTGTGTCTGCCAAGACCCAGGCGGAATGCAAAGAAAAGCTGGCGAAAGCCATTCGGGAGAATCGAGGCGTGCCGCTCAATCACATGGGCGACTACACCGCAGCGGAGTGGTGCCGCCTGTGGTTTGAAACTTACAGCAAGCCCAACATCCGCTACAACACCGCTAAAGGCTATGAGGGGATCATCGAGCACCACATCATCCCGGCCATCGGCGCGATCAAGCTTAAGCAGCTCTCGTCCATCCACATCCAGAGAATGTATAACGACCTGAAAGAAAACGGCAGGATGCAGCGTGGGTCGAAGCAGAACGACAAGCCCCTGTCCAACACCTTCGTGCGGCGTGTCCATGCGGTGCTGCAGGCGGCGCTGAAGCAGGCGGTGAAAGAGCGGCTCATCCCGTACAACCCCTGCGAGAACTGCCGCATCCCGCCCAAGGACAAGAAAGAGATGACCATCCTCCCACCGGAGAAGATCGGCAGATACCTCCAGGAAGCGGAGAAATACGGCGTCCTGCCTATGTTCTATCTGGAGTTGTCCAGCGGCCTGCGCCGGGGCGAATTGCTGGCACTCCAGTGGGAGGACTTGAATGTAAAAGAGCGCATCCTGACGGTGAATAAGCAGGTCACCCGCATGGAGGGCGAGTTGGATGTGACGGAGCCGAAAACAAAAAACTCCGTCCGCAAGGTGGCGCTGTCTCAGCAGGCAGTGGACCTGCTGGTGCAGGAGCATGAGCAGCACCCGGACAATCCAATCCTGTTCCCGTCGCCCCGGACGGGCGGCTACTGGAGTCCGGATGCCGTGTCAAGGATCAACCGGAAACTGCTGAAAAACGCGGGCATCGAGGAGCATGTGCGCTTCCATGACCTCAGACACACATTCGCAACGATGGCAATCTCCAGCGGCGTGGATGTGAAAACCCTGTCCAGTATGTTGGGCCACTTCAGCGCGGGCTTCACGCTGGACACCTACACGCACATCACCAACGATATGCAGAGAGGTGCGGCTGAGAAAATCGGCGGCTTTATGGAATCGGCCACGGCAACGCCTACTCCGGAGCCTCCCGACCCGCCGGAGCAGAGCCGGTGCAAGGTGATTCCGTTTGAAAAAGTAGGATAAAATGCGTTGGGGCATGCAGATTGAACTGCATGCCCCAATGTAGCTTACTTATTGTTCAATTCTCGTAACAAAGAAACATTAGCATCATAGTCTTTCTGACAAAGTAATTCGTACTTGTTGTTGGTGAGGGTAATAATAGAATCAAAGGAATCCAAAATTTCGTCTCCTGAAAACCCAAGACCTGAAACAATAAGCTGGTTTTCAGTTATACGCTCACAAATATAACTGTATATTTGGCGTTTTTTCGTTTCATCAGTCTCCGCATTGTTGGGACTATCGAAAACAACAGGAAAATCTATTGCCGAAGGATTAAATTCATGCTTAAGCTGAATTAGATTAACATACCAAATAATTGTTGAAAGCGGATTGTTGCTGCCTCCAGCAGAAAAAGTTCGCTTTATATTTTCAAAGCTTTTTGCATTGATTCCTTCAAGGCCAAAACGATTCTTATCAGACAGCATCAAGGCGTAGTATCGCTCATTTATTTTTTTCTTGATTTCACCATATTTGCGAAGTGATTTTTTCACCTCCCTAAGCTTCTTTTCATTTTCCGATATGCTGTTGCGAATAGTGTCCAAGTCTTCAGCAACAGATTCCTTGATATCAATAAAGCCCTCGTGCTTTAGGATGTCGTTGATTTCTGTCGATGCAATATTGATTGATTCTTCATATTTTCTCAATTTAGAAAGCCATTGTGAATACTCAGCCTCATATTCGGAAATTTTCCGGTCAATCTCCATAATACTATACTGCATATCGCTGCTAAGTAGAATGATATCATCACCGGTGCTGTACTTTTTGATTCTTAAATCTATTGCATCATTTATTTCTGACTTGCAAAATGGACAGACATGATTGTTGAGCGAGGCAATTTGGAGATCATTTTCTTTGCCGAACAGTGTTAGAGCATGCAGATGATATTCCAGATCTGCCTTCTCATTACGTAGGCGAATTAGCTTTTGACGAAGCTGATTCAAAGCATTGGACAGCTTGTTATACTCATCCCTTGTGCGGTTGACATCGGCTCTTAAATGTTTGATATCCTTAGAGTAAGAAACAGAATGAATGTTTGCGTAAATTTTATCGAGCATCATGCATGTCATCTTGTGTTCGTTCTCTAACCGTCTACCCTCTGCTAACAAGATGTCCTGCTCCTGTACTAACATATAATAATCATCGTCAAAAGCACCAAAGTGGTAGTACAAAACATTTTCTTTGTAATCGAGATATTCACCGAGATGCTGGAAGGACGCAAACTGTGAGCCATTTTGATAGTCTTGATCCACAAAATAAAGAAGGTAGTTGTAAACTGCAGAAGCGATTTCTAATTCTTGTATGTAGCCATCGTCCGAATTTCGTTCTCTGGGCGGTAACTTAACGGCGAAACCAGTAATGCTTGATAGACGCTCTGATAATTCGTGTCGTGAGATTACAGAAAACAGAAGATTTTTTTCACCATCAAATACCTTAAACAGCTTGTTGTGCCGGAATATATAATATTCGTCATCATCTACGCAGAAGCGAAGAATATACGTTTTGCTTGAATCATCCCATTTCCCTTCGAAATAACAATCAGCGCCCATTGTATGATATAGGGCCTTCATAATAACTGATTTGCCGCGATCAGTTCCGTCATGTGCATCCGAAGTAATCATTGTGCGGCCAGGGGCAAATGAAATCTTCTTTGCTAATTTTTCGGAAGGTGAAAACAAATATAAATCCTTAAAAATCAACTTACTCATTTAGACCACACTCCCACCTCTTAATGACTAATAATATAAATATATACCTGTCCGTTTGACTGTACTCTATCGGGAATGTGGTAGAGTAACGAGACAAAAGCGTTTCAGCCATCTCTTCAAAGGATACATCAGTTGAAATGGTATCCATATACTCGAACAAAGTTTGTTGCTTCGTTTGCAGTTCGAGTGATTTACATTCAGCTTCAACAATTTTGGCCAAAGACTGCTTCAGTTTTCGTTTTTCGCCAATGGTTACTTGCTTCCGTTCAATGTAATCTTGGACAAGAGAAACTGAATTGTCAGTTTTCTCCATATGATGATCCAGCATAGTATTCAATTCAGCTTTTGTAATACCCTTGCACCTGATTAGTTCAGAGTAATCTTGAGAGCTAAGTTCATAACACGCCTTTTCAGTAACAGTATCAACAATCAGACGGTATAGTGCATTGGGCTTCACCGGTTCACAGCCCTTGATTCTTTCAAAGCTTCCGGTTATCTTTCCAATGATATCGTTTTGCGGGGCAAAAAGATTCATTGGTGTGTAAATGTAATATAAGTTCGAAAGATCTACATTTTCTCGAACAAGTTCCTCGGTAAGGGCAGCCTTTACAGCCGATTGACTTTTTTCGTCCAGTTCTTCAAATGAAAAGGACTCCTTATCGGATATTGCGACCTTTCCAATCTGGAGAAAGGCGTTTGACACAAGCGCACATCGGATCGGGACATCAGGGGAGGAGGTGTCTTTTAGAACAAAAAGCTTTGCGATTATACTTGGACCATCTTTGTGCCTTTTAAGATTAGAAAACTTGTAAGGCGATTGAATTTTGTGTGTTTTAATCTGATAGAATTCAATGGAATCATTGAAATGAATCTCAATATCACACTTATAATCAAAAACAACGCAAAAATCCTCTTTATCAAAGAGGTCAAACATTTTGCTTATGCCCCAGCAGAGCTCTTGGCGAAATCTATTTTTACTTATTGAGCCTGAAAGGTCATATGGGATTTTGGTATAGACATCAACTACCCCAAGATGCTTTCCCCCTTTGGTATATGATAAAAGCCGCACGGTATTCCGTACGGCTACCTTGGCGGCGCAAAGGCCTACCGTAGAAATATTATAGTGCATAACGCCGAAAAATTCAAGATATTGTCACACCTGCGTACAAAAATGTTGAAAATACTCCCGTTAGGGATGCGTTAGGGATTTTGCGTTTTTCTGCATTCTTCCGTTCCAAGGATAAAGCCGCCATTTTACCGCTCTGACCACAATTAGCATGTGGTCAAGCGCACTTCAAAAATCGAACTTATAACGCAGAAAAACCGCCTAAAAAGGCGGTTTTTCTGGGAAAGGTGGTCCGAGTGACAGGATTCGAACCTGCGGCATCCTGCTCCCAAACTTTTGAATAAAAATTTTTCTACTTTTTCCGACGATTTATAGCCGCTTTTGCTTTATTATGGATGCTCTTCGCAACTCTTGACTCCACTGTTTCCGCACACTCCACGGCTGCCTGTAGTCAAACATGTGGTCAAAAACCGCTTTCTGAACACCCTCGTGACAGGGGACAGAAAGCGGTTTTTCATAGTTTGTCGGAGCGCTGCGGACGGATGATTTGCCTCTCCAGTCTGTCGCATTGTACCTCTGCTGGAGAGGTTAAGCAAGTTCTTTATGTAGGGATAGGCGGCGCAGAATTTGCATCGCTATAGACAAAGAATAGGGACTTTCCCTTAATCCGAACTGCGTTTTAAGGGAAAGCGTACCAGAAGTAAGGGAAAGTATCTGCGCCCTGCGAGGAAAACGCTGTTGACTTTCATCATAATTTTATCGTGAATATTTTTCGATTGGCACTCAAAGCGAGGACTTTCCGCAGGGCGGACAAGACCGAATCTTCCTTGCCTGACGAGTGGCACGCGATTTCTGCTCTGCTTCGAGTGCATCAAAAAGGCCTTGCCAAAGATTCGGGTTCGGCTCATGCTCTGCGTAGTCTTCGAGGTGCCGCCGAATATCATCGGCAGCCAACGCAAGAAACTTATCGTCCAGAAACCGAATGTGACGCTTGATATAATCGGAAACCACCACAGGCATATAAGTATTCCTGCCCATCGCATACCGCATTGCCGACAGCAGGATCAAGCGAAAGTCAGAGTCACAGATCGGTGCGAGCAGGTCCTGAGGGAACAGCAGAAACTCCTTGCCGTTATTCATACATACGCACAGTGGACGCTGATCTTCCGTTACCAGATTCAGTAGACTGTTAGCTTGATTCTTCAGCTCATCAATGGTGATCGATTCGTAGTCCTGACACGGATTTGCTTCATAATTCATCATCTGACCTCCAATCAGTTTGCTCTCGCGATGAGGTATTGGCATTGTAGCTCTGACTGCCCGGAGGTTCAACTGTTTTCTTCTGCGGCTCGAAAAGAAATCTAATAGAGTCAAAATTCGTGCGGATTTATCATTTTCTTGCTTTCTCTGCCTGAATGTGTTATCATTAAAAACAACGCTGTCATGTGTTGGAATAGGCCTTGGCAGTATGGCTGCAATAGACCGGATGCTCTGCCAAGCGGCAGAGCATTTTTTGTATATTGGTACGGAGGAGATAGTTTATGTCTGTGAGTTATAAAAAACTCTGGAAGTTGCTTATCGATAAGGACATGAAGAAAAAAGACCTGTGTGAAAAGGCAGGTATCAGCCCTGCATCCGTCACCAAAATGGGGCGGAACGGACATGTTACCACAGAGATACTCATGAAGATTTGTGCGGCACTGGATTGTAGGGTTGAGGATATTATGGAGATCGTGCCGGACGAAAACAACACGAAGGGACATGAGGGCGATGATGAATAATTATATTGAACTTCCCGTTGAAACAATTGAACTGGATAAGAGCAACCCTCGCATTGCTCGTGGCGTTGCGTACTATGGCGAGAATATCACAAGTGAAACAATGGCACTACTACTGGGATCGACATCCGAAGCGTGCGCCAGTCTTCGAGAGTCCATTAGGGAGAATGGTGGAATCATTCATCCTATCGTTGTAAACAGGCGTGTGGATGGGAGCTATGTGGTAGTTGAGGGAAACACGAGACTGCAAATTTATAAAGACTTTATAAAAAATGGAGTTCCTGGTGACTGGACAAAGATTCGTGCGATCGTTTACGAAGATTTAGACGATGATCGTATGCATGCGATTCGTTTGCAGGCACATCTTATTGGCCCAAGAGAGTGGGATCCGTATTCCAAGGCATTATATTTACATCATCTCGCAAATGTTGAGCATATGCCAATGGCGACGTTAATTTCCTTTTGCGGTGGCACCTCAAAAGCATCTGAGATTCGAAATATGATTGCTGCATACAACGACATGGAAACCTATTACCGGCCATTGTGTGACGACGATACGCAGTTCGACCATCGGAATTTCCATGGTTTTGTAGAGCTACAGCGAAAGAATGTTATCGATGCTCTTACAATGCGTGGCTTTAGCAAAACTGATTTTTCTCAATGGATGATCGATGACCGGTTTTCTGTTTTGCAAGATGTTAGACGTCTACCGGAGATCCTGAAAAGCAAAAATGCTTTGGAAGTTTTCTTGAAAGAAAACAGTAGAGAAGCTAAAAAAATACTGGCTGTTGAAGAGATTACAACGGACAAATTGAAAGATGTTCCCTATGAACTGCTTGCACAGGAACTGACCAAGCGAATGGCGAAAATTGAATTGAGAGAAGTTGAACATCTTCGCGATGATTCTGAGTATTCAGAAAAATTAGAGAGTTTAGAGCGCGTATTTGAAGAATTGAACTTTGTGCTGGGTGAAGTTAAGGGAGAGTAATCACTATGGGCGAGTCTGCGCAGCATTTGCAACTGGTCAATTTAATAATCGACGAAGTCGTCAGTATAGTTGGCGAAACAAATAGGTGTTTTATCATGTCAGATGCAGCAGACGGCTACGCACTTTCTCCTCTTATGGAAGAGGGATATCGCCCTGATGTGTATTATCAATATCAGCATAGTTTGATTATCGGCGAGGCGAAAACCAGTGATGATGTCGCCCGTGTACATAGTAAATTGCAGTATGAATCGTACCTTAAAAAGTGCTCTCTCTTCCGAGGAAAGGCTATGTTTTTAGCTGCGGTTCCGTGGACAGAGCACGCCACCATTCATAATATTCTTAGAAATCTTCAACAGAAGTATCCAGGAATATATGAGGTACGGATCATCGACGGGATTGGAGGAGCAATATGAAGCGAATCCATCTAATAAAAGAACCGAGTTTCATTGCGAAATACGATGCCTTCCAGTACCAAAAAGAGGCATTTGAAGCAATTAAGGATTTAGAGTATGCTGCAATTTTTCATGAGCAAGGCCTTGGCAAAACAAAAATCGCAATCGATCTTCTGCTGTATTGGCTAACCGAAACCTCTATAGATACGGTTCTGGTTGTTACAAAAAAACAACTTGTTCAGAATTGGATCAGAGAATTTAAGAATCATACGGCTATTAAGCCGGCTGTTTTGGATACGAACAAACAAGGTAACTTTTATGTCTTTACTGGCCCTGCACGCGTTGTAGTTACAAACTTTGAGGTTCTTGTATCGGAGATTGAACAGGTTAAGTTATTTTTAGAAACTCGGAATGTCGCTATTATCATTGACGAATCCGCAAAACTAAAAAATCCGAACGCTAAACTTACAAAAGCATTCTTTGAATTATCACCGCACTTCAAAAAGCGTGTTATCATGACGGGGACTCCTGTCGCAAACCGCCCATATGACATTTGGGCACAAATCTTCTTTTTAGATCAAGGAAAGAGTCTTGGCACAGATTTCAATTCATTCCGAAAGGAAACAGACCTGTCAAATAAACTATCTCGCGACGAAGGCTCGCAGAGCAATTTTGAAGGTGTTGTCTCTGGCATTCATGCCAGAATAAAGGACTTCTCCGTGCGCGAAACCAAGAATAGTGGAGTTGTTGAGTTGCCGGACAAAGTGTATATTAGAGAAACTGTAGACTTTGCCCCGGAACAGAAAACTTTGTACGATAGAGTTCGTGAGGAATTAAAGATTGAAGTTGTAAAAGACGGTGAACTTGTTGAGGACGATTCGTCTGCTATCGTAAAGCGACTTTTGCGGCTTGTGCAGGTCACATCAAACCCGCGACTGGTTGACGATTCATTTTCTGGAGAATCTGCGAAAGAAGCTGTCTTAGATCGTCTTATTCAAGAGATCCTTACAAATGGCGAAAAATGTATTGTTTGGTCAAATTTTATCGAAAATGTCAACGATTTCTGTAAAAAGTATTCTGAGCTTGGCAGTGTAAAGATACATGGCGGGATGAATATGGCAGATCGAAATCGTTCTGTGGAGCGTTTTTACACAGATGATTACCGCATTTTGTTTGCTACACCTGCTTCAGCTAAAGAAGGGCTAACTTTGACAATGGCAAACCATGTAATTTTTTATGATAGAGGATTTAGCCTCGATGATTATCTGCAAGCGCAAGATAGAATCCATCGAATTTCCCAGAAGAAGACATGCTATGTTCACAACATAATTGTGAATGACAGCATAGATGAATGGGTTGATATTCTGCTGAAAGCAAAACAAAATGCAGCATTTTTGGCTCAAGGAGATATCTCGCTTAGCAAATATAGGAAAATTGCTGATTATAGCTTCGGTGATTTAATTAATGCAATACTGTTCCCCGAACAGGAGGAGTTTGATTATGAGTAAGATAACCATTGGGAAGAAAGAATACGAGGTTAGTGAGGTTCAGTTAAACCAGTGTGAGTTGCTGTTCTATGAAGAGAATCCTCGTGTTTATTCTGCTCTTCGTGCTGATGGATCGACCCCTACCCAGGAGATCATCGAAGAAAAAATGACTTCGATGGATCATGTCAAGCAGCTCCGTCTGTCCATTGAACAGAATGGCGGCTTAATTGATCCGTTAATGGTTGTAAAACGCAATGATGAGTACATTGTTCTTGAAGGGAACAGCCGTTTGGCGGCTTATAGGTTATTGGCTGCCAAAGATCCTGTTAAATGGCAAAAAGTCCGAGCATGTATTTTGCCAGAAGAGATTACGGATGGGGATATTTTTACCCTTTTAGGTCAGTATCATTTGGTTGGTCGCAAGGATTGGAGCGTCTTTGAACAAGCCGCCTATCTGTATCGGCAGAAGGAGTCAACAGGTATTGCCACAGATATTCTTGCTAAAAACGTTGGCCTAACAGAAAGTAAAGTGCTGGCGTACTTAAAAGTATACTCTTTCATGCTGGAGCACGATGATTTGCGCCCGGATCGCTGGAGTTACTACGAGGAGTACTTAAAAAATAGAGGAATTAATAAATACCGTGAGACTCATCCCCAAATGGATGATACCTTCGTGGCGCAGGTCAAAACAGAGCAGATCAAACAAGCTATGGATGTGCGAACAGTTCTGGGCGAGATCGCGAAGGCTAAAGACAAAACAGCCACCAAAATTATGCAGGATATCATCCAGGGCAATACGTCCATTTATGACGGGCATGAAAAATTTAAGGCGACTGGAAAAGCAAGCAATGGATATCAGCGGATAAAGAAGTTTCATGACTTGATTGACGATGACGATTTCCAGAAAGCATTGTTGCTGGAAGCTACCACGAATAAATCTGTTGGTTTTGAGTTGAAGAAAATCCAAAAGACTGTTAATAAGCTCATTCAAGACATGGGAAAATAAATCCCCACGAAGGGTATAACTGATATGAGAAAGATATTGCTAATAGAGCCCAAGTACAAGAACAAATATCCGCCGCTTGGCCTCATGAAAATTGCATCATTTCATAGAGAAAAGATGCATGATTATGTCCGGTTTACGAAAGGTAAGTTGCCTCCCGCGTTTGCGAATACCAAATGGGATCATGTATATGTGACATCCCTCTTTACTTTTGAATGGGCTGCTACAATTGAGGCCATTGAATATGCAAAAACACTTGTTGATTCGATTGACCAAATCACAGTAGGCGGTATTGCTGCGACAATGTTGCCTGAACAGATCTTCGAAGAGACAGGAATCAATCCGGTTCGTGGCCTGTTAAACGAGCCTGGTAAATTAAACTTGCCTGGAGATGAATGCATCGATCAGATTGTTCCGGATTATTCAATCCTGGATGAGACTGACTACAAATATCCGTTTAGAGACGCTTACTTCCTCAGTGCAACGAAGGGCTGCGGAAACAAGTGTGGATTTTGTGCTGTCCAGACGTTGGAGCCCACATTTATTCCGTACATAGATATAAAGGAAAAAATCAAAAAAATCGATGCAAAGTATGGTCCGAAAAAGGATCTACTCCTGATGGATAATAATGTTTTACGGTCTCCCAAATTCAATCAGATCATTGACGATATTATCGCGGCTGGGTTTGGCAAGGGCGCTACCTATGTGAACCCTAAGACCGGAAAGACTGTTCGCCGATATGTTGACTTTAACCAGGGTCTTGATGCAATGTTTTTAACCGAGGCAAAGGCACGACGCTTAGGTGAAATTGCGCTGCGGCCGGCCAGAATTGCATTTGATCATATTGAAGATCGCGAGACCTATGAGCGGGCATTAAGACTGTGTGCAAAATACGGAATAACTGAACTTTCTAACTATGTTCTTTACAATAGCGAAGACTTTGGCGGTAAAGGTCATCAGTATGCTGCAGATACGCCTGCAGACTTGTATAACAGGATGAGAATTACCCTCGATTTGAAGGACAAACTGAACAAGGAGTTGCCAGAGGGATCAAGAATAAGCGCATTTTCTTTCCCTATGCGGTATATTCCCTTGTCCGCGCATGAGCGTGGCTATGTTGGCTCAAAATGGAATGCAAAGTTTTTAAGAGCAGTACAATGCATGCTCATTCCTACACAGGGCAAAGGGGTTGGAAGCAGGTCGTTCTTTGAAGCGGATTTTGGCAAAGATGCAGATGAATTTGTTCGCTATCTATGCATGCCGGACAAATTGATCGCTGCTCGAGGTCACTTTAGTGAAGGTGGTAGAGGGCGAACAACTGAAACAAAAGAAGAACTCGCTATCCGCAAGAGTGCTTGGGATAGAAACCAGCGCAGGATTAAAGAGTGGAATCGGCTGTATGATCAGCTCGAGGGGAATGTTGATTCGTTTGTTTCATTGATCAGTGATAACGAGTTTTTGCCTGAAAAGTTGTTAGGCATATCTTCAGATCTCCATAAAAAACTATATCTCCTATATTTAACCACGCCTCGCGTTGTTGCTCTTATGGGGATGATTGAACTGGCATCACCCACATTCTCTTTGCTGAAAAAATATATAACAGTTGAATTTCCCGACATCTACAAAGATGTTGTTGAGTTTGTCTGTGACAGCACTCTTCAGAGCCCATTTAAGAATTTTGTTTCATTTTTTGGCCGGACAGGAGTGCGCGATATATTAAACAAATTGAGTAGCAGTGACTATGATGCAGATGAACAATTTCAAAAGTGGTATACCATTTGCAGAAAGAGTGGTATCGGATATGTTGATTTTGAGCTTATAAGAATATATCGCCGTTTTGTCGATGTAGGTGCTTTTAATGCATGTGACCATCACATTGCTCAAAAGGCCATTAGCGAAATGGATATGCTGAACCTTGCAACTTTGCTCGAACAGAACTTTGCGGTTTTTAAGCAGAAAATTGTGGCCATGAACGATCAAGAACTTGGCCAAAAATTGCTAAACAGTACATCTGAAGCGATTTTTAAAAACATTCAGATAAAGTTCTCGCAATTCCTGGAGGGGTAACATGAGCAATATTATAATTGGGAAGTACACACTTGAGTCATTGACAACAGGCATGTATGCAGATCCATATGTCGTTTTTCGAGAATACATCCAAAATGCTGCAGATGCGATTGATAATGCAGTTCGTCAAAATTTACTAAAAAAAGATGCTGCAGAAATAGTTATCCGCTTGTCTCCGGCGGAAAGAAGTATCGTTATTTCAGATAACGGAACTGGAATTCCTGCGGATGAGGCAGAACAGACATTAATAAGTATTGGTAATTCTAAAAAAGCATCTGAACTGGATAGAGGATTTCGCGGTATTGGTCGACTCGCAGCATTGGGATATTGCTCAAAACTGACATTTGAAACCAGTGCTGTATCAGAGAACATCGGTACCAGAATAATAATTGACTCAAGTAGACTGTCGCAGCTCTTAACTGCCAAGGATGACAGAGAGGTTACGATTACAGAAGTTCTTGGGCGAGTATATTTTGTTGAGCGCTATTCAGAGAGCAGAGCATCACACTATTTTAAAGTCATTTTAGATGGGGTGGATGACACTTCCGGACTTAATGACTATGAAAATGTAGTTTCATATATTTCACAAAATGCCCCTGTTCCTTATGACCCAAGTTCCTTTGCTTGGGGGAAAGAGATTGTCCGGCGTCTATATGCCGAAGGAATGGATGTCAATTCTTATAATATTTCGGTTTCTTTTGGTAACACAACCACACCACTGTATAAACCTTATAAAGATCGTTTTTTGGTGGACAAAGGAAAAAACTTGTTTGATGCTATTAGTGACATTGAACTTGTGAAGATACAACAACATGATGGCAGCGTGTTAGCGATAGCTTGGCTTGGAAAAACGAATTATCTCGGAAGTATTTATGATAAGACCATTAAGGGGCTTCGCTTGAGAAAAGGAAATATACAGATTGGCGATGGACAAACCTTGAACACAGTATTTAAAGATGCACGCTTTAATGGCTGGTCAATCGGTGAAGTATTTGTTTCAAGTGCTTACCTGATTCCTAATGCTCGCCGCGATAATTTTGAAAAAACCCCCGCCTATTTTGTATTAATTGAACAATTGCAAAAAGTTGCAGCAGAGATAACCCGAGAAATAAGAGCAGCATCATTAAAGAGGAATAGGGAGCTGTCTGAGGAACTCGAAAAGACCAAAGCAACTGTCCGAGATGCAGTCGATGCCATCGAAAATGGTACTGATATTATAGCCAAGAGTCGCATTTCCCAAAAATTATCTTCAGCTCAAAAAGCGGTTTCGAATTCGGTAGTCACAGATGAATCTGGTATATATTATCAAGAAATCGCTTTTGATGAACTGGATATGCTTATTGGTACGCTTAAAGGTACAACGGCATTTAAGGCGATCAATACACTCAAAACACTTAATAAGACGGAGAAAAAGATTCTTGAACATGTTTTTAGTGTTATTGTCGATCAATTAGGCTCTGACGCAGATCGCCTTATTGATGCCTTAATTGATGACTTTTCCGGAAATAGAGAGCCATATAGTCCTTAAAGGAAGAAGAACAAACGCTATCATATAGCCGTTGTGTGGCGAATAATGCTCAAGAAGGCCAACGAGGCCTATGGTATTATTTGCGGCTATCAGTCAGCAAGATGTACGAAGATCGACTATTGGCTTTTGCTTGCAAGACTCGGTTGTATTGTTGAAAAATGCCTTTGATGCTCTAATGAATACGTTTGTTCGAGAGCAACCATAGGCATCAGCAAGACAAATTGCTATCACATTCATCTTGCGGAAAAAGAAGAGCACGCATTTGTGCAAGGAGGCCGAGCATGGCGGGTCCAAACGATAAAACCCAACCTTTTGAAAACCAACGTATCCGCACGGCGTGGGACGAGGAAAAGGAAGAATGGTACTTTTCCATTGTCGATGTAGTTGGCGTACTGACGGACAGCGTTGATCCCACGGCGTATTGGCGCAAACTCAAACAACGGTTAAAGGCCGAGGGCAATGAAACCGTGACAAATTGTCACGGTTTGAAAATGACGGCTCATGATGGTAAAAAACGCCTGACCGATGTGGCCGATACCGAACAGCTCCTCCGCATCATCCAGTCCATCCCGTCACCCAAGGCGGAGCCGTTCAAACTCTGGCTGGCACAGGTGGGACGGGAGCGTATCGAGGAAACCATCGACCCAGAGCTGACCATCGAGCGGGCATTGGAAACCTACCTCAAGAAAGGCTACACCCGCGAGTGGATCAACCAGCGGCTGCAAGCCATTCAGGTCCGTAAGGAACTGACAGATGAGTGGGATGCCCGCGGCGTGCAGAAGGGCGTGGAATACGCCATCCTCACCGATGAGATCTCCCGTGCATGGTCGGGGATGTCCACCCGGCAGTACAAAAACCTAAAAGGCTTGAAAAAGGAAAACCTTCGTGACAACATGACCACGCTGGAGTTGGTGCTGAATATGCTGGCGGAGGCCACCACCACGGAAATTTCCAAGCAGAAGGCACCGGTAACCCTTTCGGAGAACATCGACGTGGCCCGTGCCGGTGGCAAGGTGGCCGGTGACGCACGGAAGGCCATTGAGACGCAGACCGGCGTTCCTGTCATCACTTCCAAGAACGCCGCGCAGCTCAGTGAAGTGGTTACAAATCTGCTGGAAGATGCGGGAAATAAAGAAAAATAGCATTCAGACCCTACATGGGGCGGTTTAAAATCTGCCTCGCTATAGACAAAGAAAACCGTGTGCGGACCTTTACGGTCAGCACACGGTTTTTTCATTTGGATTCCTTCAGCCAGGTCTCCAGTTCCTTCTGGGAGATCAGCCCCTGCTCGCATTTATCCTTTTCCGCTCTGGCCCGCTCGCTCCAATCGTAAAACTGCTGATCGGTGATCCGCCCGGCCTTGATCCACGCAAAGCGCCGCTTGTATTCCTTGCGGTAGGCTTTGAAAGCGTCATTGTTTGCCTGTCGAAGCGTCCACTGCTTCAGAGCGCCGATGTCGCGGCAGCGCTGCTGCCCTTTCGGAACGGGTCGCTCGCAATACTCCGCGCTGACCCGCCCGGTCTGCGGGAACCATCGTCCGCAGTTCTTGCAACGCCGCACGGTGATGTTCCGCTCCACGCAGCTTCGCAGAGAGTAGTCGATCATGTCCCGGATGCTGGAGGAATACAGCACCGGCGAACACCGCCCCGGCTCCACCGGCTCAAAGCTGAGCGGGATGGGGTGGAAACAAAACAGGCCGGGATCTTTCGGAGAGTCGTGAAAGTAATTTTTTGCCGCCTGCGCCTGCGGCTCCCGTCCCGCGCTGTCTACATCCAGCACCAACTCAAAAAAGCGTTGGATCTGCTGCTGGTACAGCGGAAGCTGTTCAGGGGGCTGGTGCAGCTCATCCAGCAATTTCGCATCCTCCGCACTGCGTCGGTCGTTCCGGATAAATATTGCTGTCTGGCGGTAGTAACAGTGGACATAGAGAAGTTGAAAATAAATGTGTACGGAGGCTAATTCGCCCAGCTTTTTCATGGCACTCTCCAGCGCGCCCCGGTCATCCTCTGCGATAAATCGGCTCCAATCCTCCGCGATGCATTGAAGTAGCGGTGTCACCTCCGCGCAGTCCAATTCCTGAAAGGAGAGAAGGCTCTCCAGAAAGGGAAGCTCCCTCTGGACATCCGGAACGCCCTGCATACCAAGGGGATCATACTGAAAAATCTCTCTGCCCTCAGAGAAATACATTTTGGCATACCACATGGCAGATCACCTCAAAATAGACAATTGTAATATAAAAATACGGACAGTCTTGACAAGGGGTGAAAAGTGTGTTACCATACGATCACGGAAAGACTGTCAAAAACGGATTGAGATAAGTCTAACACCGGAACAAGATATTGTCAATGGGAAAAAGACTGCTTATCCGGAGGTTGCACCTTGACAATTGAATACCCATCACCAGAGATGATACTCGCCGGGGAAGTATCGCCACGACGCTGTAACCGAGCGGTCGAGCGTACCAAGGCAGAGATATACGCCGCGCAGAAAAAGCGGGGCAGGAACGGGTATGGTGCATGGCAGACCTAAAGCAGAAAGAGGTGAGAGCCGTATATTGTTCTGACAAAAAGAAAAGCCGCTGAACTGTTGCAGCAGTCCAGCGGCGCGCCGCGTTTCGGAAAACGCAGACTCCATCTGCAAACAGTCTAACAGAGGGACCTCCGAAACGCAAGATATTTTTTCACTGAATTTAGTATGGGAGGGTTTCTCTTGAAAGAATCCATTTACAAAAGCTATGAGGAGCTGCCGCTGTTCCTCAACGCGGAATTGGTGGCAAAGACGCTGGGCGTGTCCATCTCCAGTGCCTACGAGTTGATGCACGAAGAAGTATTTCCGTCTGTGCGCATCGGCAGTCGGTTCGTGGTGCCCAAGGATAAATTCCAACAGTGGGTAGAGCAGCAGACTGGAGGTGTCAGATGAGAACTTGGACAAAGCGCGACCCGGTCAAGAACTATTTTCCTCTGCCCAATGAGATCTATCAGCTGGGCTTGTCTCACGGTGCGATCGCTGTCTACGGTTACCTGCTCCGCATCGAAGACCGCAGAACCTATCAGTGCCATCCCAGCTACGCCACCATCGGCAAGGCGGTGGGCATGAGTCGCAACACCGTGCGGAAGTACGTGCAGGAGTTGGAGGAACGCGGACTTATCCGCACCGAGCGCACCAGCATCATCACGCGGGACGGGCGCAAGCAAAACGGAAGTCTGCTCTACACGATCCTGCCGATCCAGTTTTCCATCGACCAGTTTTATCAGCGGCAGTTGGATGCTGCGGAGCGGGCACAGGAGCGGCAGCGAGCGGCAAGGCGCATGGAACAACTGGCGCAGAAAGGCGGTGCGGAATGCTGATGCGGTGCGCGGATAAGTGCGTGAATTACCCTGCGTTTGCCCCTGTGAGCCGCTGTGTGCGATTACAGAAGCCTAAGAGGGTAACGATAGCGGCCCCAGTTATTTGGAGCGCCTTTAGGCGGGATTTCAAGGCTCTGCGGAGGACGAAAGAAAAAGCAGTCGGCTATGGGTTTGTCAAGGGATAAAATTACAGTTCGCGTGTATAAGGGATATATCGGAAAAGGGCGCAAAGAACCAGACCCTTTGCGGGCCGGATGAAAATGATGCAGCTCAGTTAACCGGCAGATTGCAAAATGGGTTGGTACGGTTGTCCATCCCGGAGGACAGCGAAGATCACAGCGGTCATCTTT
>CAKTVL010000007.1 GCA_934623575.1 uncultured Oscillospiraceae bacterium | reverse complement strand
ATCAGACTTCCTACACTTGAAAAGTGCGAACATAAAAATAATTTCATCAATATTCTCCTTTATAAATTTCGATTTGTATAACAGTAGTCTAACACACGTTGTTTAAAAATACTACAGCCAAGCCAATGTCTGTAATTTGCCCTAAAATTTCATTTTATGGAATTTGGACTACTTGATTTTCTAATTGCATACGCAATTCATGAAATGTATCATTATACTGTTGATACATCAGACACACAAATGTAAATAGGGACTTATTCAAAAAAATACAGACACACTTTCGTGTGTCTGTATTTTTGTGGCCGCCCACTACTCTTGTTATACCTGTACAATCGGTATACCGCAAGGAAGGGGGAGTGTGAGGGGGGAACCTTTGCGGGTTCCCCCGCTCGCGTTCAGTCACCCGCCCGCAGGCGACCACTTTTGCGCAGCAAAAGTGCCGCTCCAAAAAGAAACACCATCCTTTCGGATGGTGTTTCTTTTTGGAGCGGGCGACGAGGCTCGAACTCGCTACCTCGACCTTGGCAAGGTCGCGCTCTACCAGATGAGCTACGCCCGCAAACGCAAGGTGAATTATACCGCAGATCCTCCGGTTTGTCAACCCTGCATTTCACATTTCTTTCCTTTTTTGCGTCGTCGACCTGTCACAGCAGCGCCCGCAGCAGTCCCTCTGCGTCATCCACGATGGTCTCCGCGCCGGCGAGCGCCAGCTTCTCCCGCCCGCGGAAGCCCCAACTCACCGCCACAAGGGGCATCCCCGCGTTCCGCGCTGTGGCCACGTCCACCTCGCTGTCCCCGACGTATGCGGCGTCCCCGAGGCCGACACCCAGCTCCGCCAGCGCCAGCTCCACCAGCGCCGGCGACGGCTTCGGCGGCAGCTCCTCCCGCTGGCCGAAGGCCGGCATGCCAGGGAAGAACCGCTCCGCCAACGCCCTGGTCGTGGCGTCCGGCTTGTTGGACACCACCGCCGTTTTCACGCCCGCCTTTTCCAACGCCGCCAGCACCTCCGGGATGCCGGGATAGGGCTTCGTCTTGATGCAGCTGTGGGTCTGATACCAGGCCTTGTACTCGGCCACGATGGCCGGAAGCTCTTCCGGCGCGGCCGCCCCGCCCACGGCCCGCTCTATGAGCTTTCCGGCGCCGTTGCCCACAAAATTCCGCACCTCCTCCGTCGTCCTGACAGGCCAGCCGTGGACTGTCAGCACATGGTTCACCGAGTCCGCCATGTCCATGATGGTATCCAGCAGCGTACCATCCATATCAAACAAAACCGCCTTATGCTTCATTACTTTGCCTTCCCTTCAAAAAATGCGGCAGCACGATGCTCCCCAGGATCAGCAGGATGCCCACTCCGCCCCAGGGCGTGATGCGCTCCCGCAGCAGCACCGCGCCGAACACCGTGGCAAACGCCGGGCTCAGCGCGCAGAACAGGCTGGCCCGCTGGGCCGAGATATAGCTCTGCGCCACCGGCTGCAGCGTATAGCCGAACCCGGTGCAGATCAGCGCCAGCGCCAGAACGATGCCCCACTCCGCGCCGGTCTGAGGCAGCCGGGGCGACTCGAACAGCAGCGCGGCGATAAGCGCGTAGATCCCCAAAAATCCCACCTGCAATATCCCCAGCACGAAGCCGTCCTCGCCGTGGTGGGTGCAGCGGTCGGTGGTGATGATGGCGCAGGCGTAGGTCACCGCCGCGCCCAGCGCGATGCACTCCCCCACGCCGATGTGGAAGGCCCCGCCGCCGGAGGTCAGCAGCGCCACGCCCACCAGCGCCACCGCGGCGCTGATCAGGGTGACCGGCTTGGGCGCGGTCCTGGTCAGCAGGCTCTCCAGCAGTGGGACGAACAGGATCGCCATGTTCTCCAGCAGCGACACCGTGCCGGAATTCACCGTCCGCAGCGCGAACATCTCGCAGGACATCACCAGAAAGAACAGCCCGCCCAGCAGCGCGCCCCGGACCACTGTGCGCCGCTTCACATGCCGCAGCTTTTTATGAAACAGCAGCATCAGCAGCAGGAAGGCCAGCAGGAACCGCACCGCCAGCAAATTAAACGCCGACATGGTCCCCAGCCCCAGCTTATTGAATACGAAGGAGGTGCTGCGCGTCACGATCACCGTGGCCAGCAGCAGCTCCGCGCGTCTTTCCGACATCGTACAAGCACTTCCTCTCCCCGTCCGTGCCGCCGGATACGGCGGCAGGCGACCGGTACGGGAGGAGTATACGCCTTTTTTCGCCCGTCGTAAAGTTGGAATCTGCCTTACTAAAATATAGACTGCGCGCTATAATTTGTCAACCTCCCGTCCGCGCGCCGCGCAAAACAGCGGAACAGACGCCGGCTTACCGGCGCCTGTCCCTTTGGGGTATCGACACACATGGACGTGCGTGCAGCGTATAAGCTCAGGCCTTTTTGCCCTTGAAGAAGCTGCCGATGATCTCGATGATCAAAAACAGACCCAGATACCACGCCACGTTCCACTTATGGGAGTAGATGGCGGCGAACACCATAAACACCGAGCACAGGATGGCCAGCACAGGCATGACCCTACCGCGGAAGGCGGACAGGTCGCTGCGCTTCATCAGCGCGATGTAGATGGGGATGTAGAGGGCATACAGGGTGATGATGGGCAGCTCAGAGGAGTCGAACATCACAGGGCCGAAGCTGTTGAGGATGGTGCCGAAGTAGAAATACAGCAGCCACAGAACGCTCATCAGCAGGCCCAGCACCGCGGAGTTACTGGCCATACCAGTGGCAGGGTCAACGTTCTTGAACATGGCCAGCTTGGGGCTGCCGCTCTCGGTAGCCAGATCGAACATCCCCCGGGTCGCCGCCATGGTCAGGCCGTTGCAGGTGCCCCAGCAGGAGATGACCACGAACACAAAGATGGCAGCGCCGCCCACCTGACCGAAGATGTTCTGGAAGGCGATCTTGGCGCCGGCCTCGCCGCCCTGCATCATGACCTCGGATTCCACCGCGCCGCCCAGGCCGATGTAGTAGACCACGTACACGATGGCCACGATGACGGTGCCGATCAGCAGCGCCCGGGGCAGGTTCTTCTTGGAGTCCTTCAGCTCAGGCCCGATGGTAGTGGCGCAGATCCAGCCCTCGAAGGCGAAGGCCAGGGACACGATGGCGCCGAACAGCGCCTCGGTGAAGGGCATCTCGGTGACGATATTGGAGAAGTTGAAGCTGGTCATGCCGTTGGACAGGCCCACGATGGTGCCCACAACGGCCATCAGCAGCAGGGGGATCAGCTTGATGACGGTGGTGCAGATGGCGAACTTGCCGGCCAGCTTGGGCGCCAGCGCGTTCATGGTGTAGGTGACGATCATAAATCCGCCGGCCAGCGCCAGGGTGCGGCCGCCGATGACCGCGTCGTCCCAGCCCATCAGCACGCCGAAGTAGCGGGCGGGCAGCCAGCTCAGAACGCCCACCAGGGAGGGGTAGTAGATGATGGCCATGAACCAGCCCACATAGTAGCTGAACGTCTTGCCGCAGGAGGCCTTGGCAAAGCCCACCAGGCCCTCCACGCCCTCATGGCTCTGGGCCACGATGCCGAAGGTGCAGGCGCTGATGATCATGACCACGCCCATGATGATGAATGCCAGAATACCGATCGACAGGTTGCCGCCGGTCTTTGTCAGCACGGCCTCGGCCTTGAAGAAGATGCCGGAACCGATGACAGTGCCCACCACCACAGCGATGGCTACGGGCAGCGTATACCGTTTTTCCATGTTTGATTTCCTTTCTCGTCTCTCCTGATTTCTCCCAAAGCTTAATTGTGAGCAATTTCACAATCACAGTCACATTATATCGTGCTCTCCCCGCCCGCACAAGCATTTTTTGTCTCCAAATGGTAGAAAAATACGCGCTAATTTTAGCCATTTCGCCAATTCGCGCTTTACATCGAAACATTTCTCTCTCTTCCCTCTCCGGAAATATCCGCATTTTTCCCGCGCCCGCGCCCGCGCGTTCGCCCTGCTAATTCCCCGCAAAGAAATCCAACCCCTCCTCTTCCGGCTACATCGCTCTTGAATCGATCCGGCGGAATGCGTATAATGATCTTACCAACGATACGCGGGAGGAGGGCGAATATGTTCAAGAAAATGTCGTATGTCTACACGGTCTACGAGGAAAAAAGCTTCTCCAAGGCGGCAGAGCGGCTGTTTGTGTCGCAGCCGTCCCTGAGCGCCATGGTAAAGAAGGAAGAGAGCGACTACGGGATCACCATCTTCGACCGGACCACCACCCCGGTATCCCTGACGCCGGACGGCGAGTACTATATCCGCACCGCCCGCCGCATCCTGAAGCTGGAGAGCGATATGCGCCAGCATTTTCGCGAGTGCTCCCGGGGCCTTGGCGGCCGGGTGACCTTTGGCGGCTCCAGCTTCTTCTGCGCCAACATCCTATCCGGCGTCGTCAAGCAGTTCCAGGCGGAGTACCCCGGCATCCATGTGGGCTGGCAGGAGCTGCGCAACGACGAGCTGCTGGGCCAGATCCTCCAGCGGAAGATCGACTTTGCCTTTGAGGTGGACCAGCTGAAGGCCGACGGCCTGGCCTCCCTCACCTTCGGCTCCGAGGAGGTGATCCTGGCCGTGCCCGCCTCCCTCCCCGTCAACCGGGAGCTGCGCGGCTTCGGCTACCGTCCCGGCAGCGAGACCAACGGCATCCACAGCATCCACGACTGCAGGCCCACCGACGTGGGCCTGTTCCGGGACGTCCCCTTCGTCTTTCTGCGGGAGGGCAACGACGGTCACACCCGCGGGCTGCAGATCTGCGAAAACGCCGGCTTCACGCCCCACATCGTCATGCAGGTGGACTCCTCCATGACCTGCTACCACCTTGCCGTGGCCGGAATCGGCGCCGTTTTCATCCGGAACACCGTCCTGTCCATCGAGGCATCGGACAAGCTGTGCTACTACCGCATCGCCGACCCCCTCAGCGTCCGGGACATCTACCTCTACTACCGCGCCGAGGGCCGGACAAAGACCGAGGACACGCTCCTCTCCTTCATCAAGGACATGGTGGGCTGTGCCTGACCCTTTGTGCAGATCGCCATACATTTTTGCCTATACCGAAATACACTTTTTTGTCTTGGACAAAAAAGTGTATTTTTTTCTATAATTATGGCAACTTCAGGGCAGATCCGGCACGAAACGGTGCGCCCACAGAGAAAGCGAGGAGGAATATCATGATCACTGACAAGAAGATTTTCTTCGACGATGCGTTCCTGAAAGAGATCCAGGACAAGTTCTACTATGTGCACGAGGACTACCTGGGCAGAAAGCGCCAGTTCTTCGAGAATTCCGGCGGCTCCCTGCGGCTGAAGGCAGCCGTTGAGGAAAAGGCCCGGCTGGAGAAGATCCCCGACTGTCCCGAACGTGTCCACGACACCTCCATGATGCTCAAGCAGGTGAAGGCCGACGGTATGCGCGACATTATGCAGGTGATCTTCGGCGCCAGCTCCGGCGCCCTGGTGACGGAACTGACCTCCTCCCAGGTGATGTTCCAGATCGTCAGCACCATCATGCGCAACGAGAAATGGGGCACCAACGCGGTGGTCACCTCCATCGAGCACCCCTCCGCCTACGACTCCGTGGAGCTGTACTGCGGCCTCACCGGCCGTGAGTTCCGCGTCGCCATGGCCGACCCCAAGACCGGCGGCGTCGATCTGGACGAGATCCTCAGCAAGGTCGATAAGGACACCCTGCTGCTGAGCGTCATGAGCGCCTCCAACATCTCCGGCCACATCTTTGACATCGAGACCATCGCCAGAGAGGCCCGGAAGATCAATCCCGACATCTACATTCTCTCCGACGCCGTGCAGCACGCCCCCCACGGTGTGCTGGACGTGGAGAAATGCGGCCTGGACGGCGCGAACTTTGCCCCCTACAAGATGTTCGGCATCCGCGGCTGCGGCTACGGCTATGTCTCCGACCGCGTGGCCAAAATGACCCACCACAAGCTGCTGGCCAAGCCGGAGAAGGAGTGGGAGCTGGGCACCTTCCCCCACCCCAACTACGCCGCTATCACCGCGGTGGTGGACTACGTCTGCTGGATCGGCCGGCATTTCACCGATGCTCAGGACCGCCGCCAGCAGTACGTCACCGGCATGACCCATATCCACCTGCAGGAGCACTCTCTGCTGATCCACATGATGGAGGGCACGGACCAGGTCCCCGGCCTGCGCCACATCCCCGGCGTTCAGGTGTTCCTGGACTCCGCCGACACCGTGGACCGCGACTTCATCAGCGCCATCGGCATCAACGGCATCGACTTCACGCAGCTCACCGCCGAGTACTACAAACGCGGCATCACCGTGTTCGAGCGCGTCAACACCAGTCTCTACTCCAAGCGCATCGTGGAGTCCCTGGGCCTGACCGGTGCCATCCGCGTCTCCCCGCTGCACTGCCACAGCACCGCGGACATCGACGATTTCCTGCGTGTCACCGCCGAGATCGCCGCCACGGTGAAAGCCTGACCGCAAGCGAAAGAGAATAAGAAAGTAAGAGAGTACAGATGGAGGGAAATTTTATGAAAACCTGGAAGAAGATCGCACTTTGGAAAAAGATCCTGGTCGGCGTTATCATCGGCCTGATCATCGGCTTCGTCTCCCCCGCGGCAGCGGACTTCATCTCCCCGCTGGGTGACATCTT
This sequence comes from uncultured Oscillospiraceae bacterium, assembly GCA_934623575.1. GTDB lineage: Bacteria > Bacillota > Clostridia > Oscillospirales > Oscillospiraceae > Vescimonas. The sequence goes on along the minus strand of CAKTVL010000007.1, from coordinate 66,011 downwards.
CCTGCGCATGCTGAAGATGCTCATCGTCCCCCTGGTATTCTTCAGCATCACCAGCGGCATCTGCAAGATGGGCGACATCAAGCAGCTCCGCACCGTGGGCATCCGGTATGTGCTGTGGATCGTCGTCTCCGCCATCATCGCCGCCATCTGCGGTGTGGTGGCCGGTCTGATCGTCCAGCCCGGCAAGGGCACCACTGAGTTCCTGGCCGCCGCCGAGGCGGCGGAGGCCCAGTCCTACAGCTTCATCGACAACGTCGTGGGCTGGTTCCCCACCAACGTGGTGGAGTCCATGTTCAACGCCAACATGCTGCAGATCATCGTGTTCTGCCTGTTCCTCGGCGTGGCGCTGCTGGCCCTGGGTGAAAAGGCCAAGTCCGTCATCAAATTCATCGATGAGAGCAGCGAGGTCATGCTGAAGATCACCGAATACGTCATTGCCTTCTCTCCCCTGGGCATCATGTCCCTGATCGCCACCATGGTCTCCACCATCAGCGGCGCCATGATGAAGGAGGTCGTCACCTTCCTGATCACCGACAACGTGGTCTGCCTGTTCATCCTGGTGGTCGTCTACCCGCTGATCACCCGGCTGGCCGCCCGGCTGTCCGGCTATGGCTTCCTGCGCAAGATCGCGCCCGCCATTCTGGTGGCGCTGTCCACCTCTTCCTCTGCAGCCACCCTGCCCGTCTCCATCAAGATCAGCGAGGAGGACCTGGGCATCCCCGAGAACATCTACGGCTTCACGCTGCCCCTGGGCAACACCACCGGCATGACCGGCTTCGCCGTGTTCGTCGGTCTGTGCTGTGTTTTCGCCTCTAACCTCTATGGCTTCCCCATCACGTTCTCCAGCGTTCTTCAGTTCGTGTTCTTCGGCCTGATCTTGTCCATCGGCGCTGCCGGCGTCAAGGGCGCGGGCGTGGTCATGTCCGGCGTGCTGCTGGAGGCCCTGGGCATGCCGTTGACCCTGATTCCCATTCTGGCGGCCATCTGGCCCGTGATCGACCCGGCTCACACCACCCTCAACAACGTGGGCGACCTGGTGGGCACCGCCGTGGTGGCCCGCGGCCTGGACCGCATGGATATGGACGTGTACAACAACACCGCCAAGAAGTAAACCGCCCCGCATCCTCCCTGCGCGGGCAGCAGGTGCAAGCGCTATTCTGTTTCGGCGGGATAGCGCTTGCCCGCCCTCTCAGGGTGCGCACACAGGGCAGAAGGGAAATGCGTATGAAAATCGTTGTTTTGGACGGCTATACAGAGAACCCCGGCGACCTGAGCTGGGCCGAGCTGCGGGCGCTGGGCGACCTGACGGTCTACGACCGCACCTCCTATGTCGAATCGCCGCTGATCGCCCAACGCATCGGCGATGCCGACATCGCCGTGGTAAACAAGACCCCCCTCTCGCGGCAGACCATCGACGCCTGCCCGAACCTCCGGCTCATCGCCGTGCTGGCCACCGGCTACAACATCGTGGACTGCGCCCACGCAAAAGAACGGGGTATCCCCGTGGTCAACGTCCCCACCTACGGCACCGCCTCCGTCAGCCAGTTTTCCATCGCGCTGCTGCTGGAGATCTGCCACCACATCGGCCACCACAGCGACAGCGTCCATGCCGGCGGCTGGGCCGCCAACCCCGACTGGTGCTATTGGGACTATCCCCTTATCGAGCTGGCGGGCAAGACCATGGGCATCATTGGCTTCGGCCGCATCGGCCAGGCGGAGGCCCGCATCGCCGCGGCCATGGGCATGCACATTCTGGCCTATGACCTCTACCCCAATGATAGCGGCCGCGCCATCGCGGAGTATGTCTCCCTGGACCAGCTGTACGCCCGCTCTGACGTCATCACGCTCCACTGCAACCTCACACCGGAGAACACCGGCATGATCAATAAGTCCTCTATCGCGAAAATGAAGGACGGCGCCATCCTCATCAACAACGCCCGGGGCCAGCTTCTCAACGAGCAGGACGTGGCCGATGCCCTTAACTCCGGCAAGCTGGCCGCCGCCGGCCTGGACGTGGTGTCTGCCGAGCCCATCCGCGCCGACGATCCCCTGCTCCGCGCCAAAAACTGCATCATCACGCCCCACATCTCCTGGGCGCCCCGGGAGAGCCGCCAGCGCATCATGGATACCACCGCGGACAACATCCGCGCCTTCCTCTCCGGTTCTCCCATCAACGTCGTCAATGCCTGACCCCCTCCCCGCCTTATCTGCGCAAAAAACCCGGCCCCCTGCATCGCAGGGGGCCGGGGCCTTTTTGCCGCTTATTTCTTATACGGAACGTGCCAGATGGTGTCGGCATACTGCCCGATGGCCCGGTCGGCGGCGAACACGCCGCTGCGGGCGATATTGGTCAGGCTCATGCGGTTCCACGTCTCCCGGTCGGTATAGGTATGGCGCATGCGGCTCTCCGCCTGACAATAGGCCGTAAAGTCCGCCAGCACCATATACTGATCCGCCTGTCCGTCCGCGCCGGTGACCAGCCGCTGGAACAGGTCCTCATAGCTGACGCCGTCCCGGAAGCCCACCTTCAGCTGGTCCAGCACCCGGCGCAGCACCGGGTCGCGCTGGTACAGCAGGTTGGGGTCGTAGGTGTGGCGCAGATGCTCCACCTCGTCGGCGTGCAGACCGAACAGGAACATATTGTCGTCGCCCAGCAGGTCGTGCATCTCCACGTTGGCGCCGTCCAGCGTGCCCACGGTCAGCGCACCATTCATCATGAACTTCATGTTGCCGGTGCCGCTGGCCTCCTTGCCAGCGGTGGAGATCTGCTGGCTGACCTCGCTGGCGGGCATCAGCACCTCCGCCAGCGACACGCGGTAGTTCTCCAGAAACACCACCTGCAAGCGGTCTTTGCACAGCGGGTCGCTGTTCACCTGATCGGCCAGAGAGTTGATCAGGTGGATGATGCGCTTGGCCACGGCATAGCCCGGCGCGGCCTTGGCGCCGAACAGGAACGTCTGGGGCGGGATGTCCAGCGTGGGATCGTCCTGCAGCCGCTGGTACAGATAGATGATCTGCAAAGCGTTCAGCAGCTGGCGCTTGTACTCGTGCAGCCGCTTTACCTGCACGTCGAAGATGGCGTCGGTGTTCAGCACCACGCCCTGATGCTTCCTGGCAAAGGCGGCAAAGGCCAGCTTGTTCTGCTTCTTGATGTCCTCCAGCCGCGCCAGCACCGCCTTGTCCCCGGCGTACTGCTCCAGCTTTTTCAGCTCCTGCGGGTGGGTCAGATAGCCCTCGCCGATCAGGTCGCGGAGCAGCCCGTCCAGACCGGGGTTGATCTGGGGCACCCAGCGGCGGTGGTCGATGCCGTTGGTGACGTTCTTGAACTTATCCGGCTGCATCTGACAGGCATCCTTGAAGAGATCCTTCCGCAGGATCTCGGAGTGCAGGGCGCTGACGCCGTTGACGGCCATGCTGCCGGCGATGCACAGGTTGGCCATGCGCACGCCGCCGTCCCAGATAATGGCCAGCTTCGCGGTCTTGGCCGGGTCGTGATAGAACTCCTCCACCTTCAGCTGCCAGCGGCGGGAGATCTCCTGCAATATCTGCCATATACGGGGCAGCAGCGTCTCAAACAGTTGCTGCGGCCACACCTCCAGCGCCTCGGCCAGCACGGTGTGGTTGGTATAGGCCACGCAGTGGGTGGTGATGTTCCACGCCTCGTCCCAGCTCATACCGGCGTCGTCCACCAGAATACGCATCAGCTCCGGGATCACCAGCGTGGGGTGGGTGTCGTTGATCTGGATGACGTTCTTCTCATGGAAGTTCTTCAGCGTGCCGTACTGCTGGATGTGCTTGCGGGTGATGGACTGGATGGTGGCGGACACGAAGAAATACTGCTGCTTCAGCCGCAGGGACTTGCCCTCGTAGTGGTTGTCCTCCGGATAGAGCACCTGACTGATGGCGTCGGCCATGGCGCGCTCCTCGGCGGCGTGGAGGTACTGCCCCTCGCTGAACAGCTTCATGTCGATGGGCTTGGGGCTGCGCGCCTGCCACAGGCGCAGGGTGTTCACGTGGTCGGTGTCGTAGCCGGCGATCTCCATGTCGCAGGGGATGGCCAGCACGCGGGTGTAGTCCTCGTGCACCACCATCAGGTGCCCGTTGTCCCAGCGGGTGCGCACCTTGCCGCCGAAGTGTACCTCCTCGGCCTCCTGCAGCTTGGGCAGCAGCCACGCGTCGCCCAGCTGCATCCAGTCGTCCGGCAGCTCCACCTGCTGGCCCTCCACGATCTTCTGCTTGAAGATGCCCAGCTCGTAGCAGATGGAATAGCCCGCCGCCGGGATCTCCAGCGTGGTCATGCTGTCCAGATAGCAGGCCGCCAGACGGCCCAGACCGCCGTTGCCCAGCCCCGCGTCCGGCTCCATGTCGAAAATGTCCGCCGCCTTGAAGCCCAGCTCGTCGATGGCTGCGGTCAGCTCGTCCAGCAGCTCCAGGTTGAAGGCGTTCTTCATCAGACTGCGGCCCATCAGGAACTCCAGCGACAGGTAGTGCACCTTCCGCTTCTCCTCCCGGACCGTCTCCTCCCGGGTCTGCACGCCCCGCTCGGCCATGATGTCCCGCAGCACCATGGCGCAGGCCTTCATCATCTCGCCGTCGGTGGCCTGCTGCTCGGTGCAGCCGTAATTCAGCCGCAGCTTCTGCACGATGGCTTCCTTCAGTTTTTCTTTGTTGTAGGTCATATCAGGATACCCTCCTTTGGTCAAAGGTTCTCATAGATGTGTCGATAGGCCCCGGCGCTGCGGCCCCAGCTGAAGTCCGCCGTCATGCCCCGCTGCCGCACGGTGTCAAAGCCCGCCCGGTCGCCCCGGTACAGCCCCGTGGCCTGCCCGATCACGCTCAGCATGGCCCCGGCGTCGTAGTCGCCGAACAGATACCCCGTGCCGTCCTCCTGCCCCACCTGGCAGGAGCGCACCGTGTCCGCCAGCCCGCCGGTGCTGCGCACGATGGGCACCGCGCCGTAGCGCATGGCGATCATCTGGCTCAGCCCGCAGGGCTCGCTGCGGCTGGGCATCAAAAACAGGTCCGCCCCGGCGTACACCCGCCGCGACAGGTCCTCGGCGTACAGGATCTGCGCCGACATCCGCCCCGGATACTGCCCCGCCTTCCAGCGGAAGAAGTCCTCATACTGCCCGTCGCCGGTGCCCAGCACCACGAACTGGCACCCGGCGGCCAGGATGCCGTCCATGGCCTGCTGCACCAGGTCCAGCCCCTTGTGGCCCACCAGCCGGGTCACCATGGCCAGCAGCGGCGTGTCCGCCTCCTGTGCCAGCCCCAGCGCCGCCTGCAGCGACGATTTGCACACGGCCTTTCCGGCCATGTCCGCCGCCGTGTAGTGCGCCGGCAGCGCCGGGTCGGCGGCGGGGTCGTAGGTCTCCGTGTCGATGCCGTTGACCACGCCGTGCATTTTCCAGCCGACGGCGTCCACCACGCTCTCCAGCCCCTCGGCGTACCGCGGGTCGTGGAGCTGCGCGGCATAGGTGGGGCTCACGGTGGTCACGGCGTCGGCCATGAGCATGGCGCCCTTCATCAGGTTCACGTCGCCGTCCATGCGCAGCGTCCCGTCCTCATACCAGCCCCGGTCCAGTCCGAACAGCTGGTCCACGCTGTCCGCGCCGTAGCGGCCCTGGTACTCGATATTGTGTATGGTGAACACCGTGCGGATGTGGCGTATCTCCCACCACCGGGTGGCCGCGTCCTTGAGATAGATGGGCACCAGCGCCGTCTGCCAGTCGTTGCAGTGCAGCACGTCCGGCATCCAGTCCAGGCTGGGCAGCAGGTCGATCACCGCCTTGCTGAAAAAGGCGAAACGCTCGCCGTCGTCGAACTCGCCGTACAGCCGTCCCCGGCGGAAATACTTCTCGTTGTCCACGAAATACCAGGTCACGCCCCGGTCCCGCAGAGAGAACAGCCCGCAGTACTCGTGCCGCCACCCCAGGTCCACATAGATATACCTGCGGAAGGTCATTTTCTCCCGCCAGCTCTGTCCGATCTTGTCGTACAGCGGCAGTATCACCGCCGTCTCCACCCCCGACGCCGCCAGGGCCGGGGGCAGGCTCCCGGCCACGTCGGCCAGGCCGCCGGTCTTGCAGAAGGGATAGGCCTCGCTGGTCACATACAGCAGCTTCATGGCAGTCTCCTTTCCCGTCTCACACCGTCGCGCCCTTGGCGATGACGATGGGATAGCGCTCGTGGCCCATCAGCGTCACGTTTTCGCTGATGGTCACATACTTGTCGGTGATCACGCCCCGCAGCACGGCTCCGCGCTTCACCACCGTGTCCTTGAACAGGATACAGTTTTCCACGCTGGCGCCCTTTTCGATACGCACGTTCCGGAACAGCACGCAGTTTTTCACGCTGCCCTGGATGTCGCAGCCGTCCGCCGCCAGCGAGTTCACGCACCCGCCCTCCGGGTCGATATAGCTGGAGGGCGAGTCGTTCTCCTTGCCGTACACCGGCCGCTCCGGGCAGAACAGAGCGCTGCGGGTCCTGCCGTCCAGCAGCTCCATGCTGCGGTCGTAGTAGTTCTGCAGGGTGCTGATGTGGGCGGCGTAGCCGTCGTACACATAGCCCCGCAGGTCCAGCTGCCCGCTCATGCCCTGCAAAATATCCCGCCGCAGGCTGTAGCGGTTGTGCCGCAGGCACTCCGTCACCAGCTCGATCAGCAGCTCCGTCCGCAGCACGAAGATATTCAGGCACCGGTACCCCTCCGGCGTATACAGGCCGTAGGCCGTATCCGTGATGCGCCCCGCCTCATCCAGCCGGAAATAGGTGTCCTGCCCGTCCCCCGGCGCGGCGGTGCACACGGCGGTGATGTCCGCGCCGCTGTCCACATGGCGGCGCAGCACATCCTCCAGCGGCGCGTTGATCACCGTGTCGCTGTCCGACAGCACCACATACTCCTGCCGTATGCCCTTCAGATAGTTCATCACGCTGCCCAGTGCCTCCACCCGGCCCCGGAACTGTCCGTCGCCGTGGCGCTGCTCGGTGTAGGCGAAGGCCGGCAGCAGCGTCAGCCCGCCGAAGTTGCGGCTGAGGTCCCAGCTCTTTCCGCTGCCCAGATGGTCCAGCAGCGACTGGCATTTCCCGTGCATGATCACGCCCACGTCCGTGACCCCGGCGTTGACCATGCTGGAGAGGATAAAGTCGATAATGCGATAGTCCCCGCCAAAGGGGATGGACCCGTGTACCCGGTTCTCGATCAGCTCGTGCAGCCCGTTCTCCTTCTCATAGGAGAAGATGATCCCATGCAGGCCCTTCATCTGCGCACCTCCTTGCCGTTCTCCCCCAGCATCATTTTCGGCTCGATGACCTCTCCGTCGTGTACCTCCGTCCGGGGCCCCAGCACGGCGATGCCCCAGTCGTCAAAGGCCACGCTGCCCGGCGCGCCGCCTACCACGGCGTTTTTGCCCACGCGGCAGCCCTCTCCCACGATGGCGTAGGCCACTCTGGCCCCCTCCTCGATCACCGCTCCCGGCATCACCACCGAGTAGGACACCGACGCGCCCTCCGCCACGGTGGTGCCGGTGCTGAGCACGGAGTTCTTCACCTCGCCCAGCACGGTGCAGCCCTTGGCGATGGCGCTGTTGCCCACGTCGCCCTTCTCCCCGATGTAGGTGGGCGGGCAGGTGGGCGTCCGTCCGTAGATGCGCCATTTCTTGTCCAGCAGGTTCAGCCCGGAGCCGGGGGACAGCATATCCATGTTGGCGTCCCACAGAGAGTCCAGCGTCCCCACGTCCTTCCAGTACCCCTCGAAGCGATAGGCCGCCATTTTCTCCCCGGCCCTCAGCATGGTGGGGATGATATTCTTTCCGAAGTCGTTGTCGCTGCCGCTGTCCGCCTCGTCGGCGATCAGATACTGCCGCAGCTTCTTCCAGGTGAAGATATAGATGCCCATGGACGCCAGGTTGCTCTTGGGCTCCCTGGGCTTCTCGGCGAATTCCGTGATGTTGTCCTCGCCGTCCACGGACATGATGCCGAAGCGGCTGGCATCCTCCCAGGGCACCTCCATCACGGAGATGGTGCAGTCCGCCCCGGTCTCCTTGTGATGCCGCAGCATGTCGGAGTAGTCCATCTTGTAGATATGGTCGCCGGACAATACCAGCACATACTCCGGGTCGTACAGGTCCACGAACCCGATGTTCTGATAGATGGCGTTGGCGGTGCCCTTGTACCACACCGCGCCGCCGGCGCTCTGATAGGGCGGCAGGATATGCACGCCGCCGCTGATGCGGTCCAGCTCCCAGGGCTGGCCGCTGCCGATGTAGGTATTCAGCTCCAGCGGCCGGTACTGGGTCAGCACGCCCACCGTGTCGATGCCGGAGTTGGTGCAGTTGGACAGGGGAAAGTCGATAATGCGGAATTTGCCGCCGAAGGGCACGGCGGGCTTGGCCATGCTGCCGGTGAGTACATACAGGCGGCTGCCCTGGCCGCCGGCCAGCAGCATCGCCACACACTCCTTCTTCATCCTTGCGTACCTCCTGCTCTCTTATTCTCCACTCTTCTTTTTTCGTGTCCGCCGGCCCTGACCCCGCAGCAGCACCGCGCCCAGGGGCGGTATGGTCAGCGCCAGGGACGTCTCCCTCCCGTGGGACGGAATATCCTCCACCGTCAGGACCTCGCCCTGTGCGGCGGCGCAGCCGCTGCCGCCCCAGCACACGTCGTCCGTGTTGAACAGTACCTCATACCGCGCCGCCTCCGGCACGCCGAAGCGGTAATTCTCCCACGGCACCGGCGCGAAGTTCACCGCGCAGAGTATCTCGTGCCCCTTCCGGTCCCGCCGCAGGAACACGATCACGTTGCTGTGGTTGTCGTCCGCCACCAGCCACTCAAAGCCCTCCCAGTCCCGGTCGTTCTCCCACAGGCACCGGTTGCGCTTATACAGCCGGTTCAGCTGCCGGATGCACTCGTGGCTGGCCCGGCAGGCCGGGTCGTCCAGCAGATACCAGTCCAGCTGCCCCCGGAAGGCCCACTCGTGCCACTGGGGCAGCTCGCTGCCCATAAACAGCAGCTTCTTCCCCGGATGGCACAGCATGTACGCCCAGAAGCTCCTCACCCCGGCCAGCTGCCGCCAGTCGTCGCCGGGCATCTTGCCCCGGAGAGAGCCCTTCATGTGCACCACCTCGTCGTGGGACAGCGGCAGCACATAGTTCTCAGAAAAGGCATACACCATGGAGAACGTCACGTCCCTGTGGTGATACTGCCGGAAATAGGGGTCCATCTTCAGATAGTGGCACAGGTCGTTCATCCACCCCATGTTCCACTTCAGGTTGAACCCCAGTCCGCCCTGTTCCGGCGGATAGGTCACCAGCGGCCAGGCGGTGGACTCCTCCGCCACCATCAGCGCCGCCGGGTCGGCGGCAAAGGCCGCCTGATTCAGCTCCCGCAGAAACCCGATGGCCTCCAGATTCTCCCGTCCGCCGTCCCGGTTGGGCCGCCACGCGCCGCCCTGCCGGTCATAGTCCAGATACAGCATGGACGCCACGGCGTCCACCCGCAGTCCGTCGATGTGGTATTCCTTCAACCAGTAGACGGCGGAGGACAGCAGGAATTCCCGGACCTCCGGCTTGCCGAAGTCGAACACACGGGTGCCCCACCCGGCGTGCTCCCATTTCAGGGGGTCGCCGTACTCGTAGAGGCAGGTGCCGTCAAATTCGATAAGCCCGTGGCTGTCCTTGCAGAAGTGGGCCGGCACCCAGTCCAGTATTACGCCCAGCCCCGAGCGGTGCAGCGCGTCCACCAGCGCCATGAAGTCGTGGGGCGTGCCGTACCGGCTGGTGGGGGCGAAATACCCCGTGCACTGATACCCCCAGCTGTCGTCCAGGGGATACTCCGTCACCGGCAGCAGCTCCACGAAGTTATAGCCCATGCCCTTGACGTAGGCCGGCAGCTCCTTGGCCAGCTCCCGGTAGCTCAGGGACGTGCCGTCCTCGTGCCGCCGCCAGGAGCCCAGATGCACCTCGTAGATCAGCAGCGGCCCCTCCACCGGTGGCTTCTCCAGCCGCTGCCGCCGCCACTCCTGGTCCTGCCAGGCATAGCCGCCCAGGTCATAGACCTTGCTGTCCGTCCCCGGCCGCGTGGCCGCGTGAAAGGCGTAGGGGTCGGCCTTCCACACCGTCCGCCCGTCCGCCCCGGTGACCACGTATTTGTAGGCGTCGTAGACCCTGGCCGGCGCCGTAGTCTCCCACACGCCGCCCTCCAGCCGCGTCATGGGCTGCATTTCCCAGCCGTTGAACTCCCCCGCCAGCGCCACCGCGCGGGCGTGGGGCGCCCACACCCGGAAGACGTATCCTCCCTCCGCCGGATGTGCGCCGAAATAGGTGTACTGGTCGTGCGCCGGGTACTGCGTCATATCCTCCGCTCCTTTTCCTCTCTCACTGTCCGTTCTATCCTACCATGCATGCCCCGCCAAACCCAGCGAAACGCGCCGCTGGTAACGTTACCGATATTGTACCCCTTTTTCCGCCCCCCGTCAACAAACAACCCTCTTTTTCCGCCCATCGCCATCCCCCGCAGGCGCGGGATCCCCCTTTGCCTTCCCCTTGAGGGTTCGCGGTATTGAATGACACGCCGGTGGCGTGTCAGACCCGCGAACCGACCGACCCGCAGGGAGACAGGTGTCAGCCACAGGCTGACGGATGAGGTGTGCGCGCTCCGCGCGCCCGTGGCGATCCGTCTCCCCGTCCCCCCCCCGCAGGGGCATTTCGCGCCCCGGCGCGAGTGTCTTTCTTTTGGTGTCAAAAGAAAGGCACCAAAGAAAACCACTCAGACCTACGGTCTAAGGACCCCTTGGCGCGCTATGCCCCGCGCAGACCCTCAAATTCCACCACACGCAATCGGCCCATTGCTCAACGTTGTCGGTCCAAAGGACTGTGCCCTCACAGCTTTCCGCTACCGCTTCGCTGCCGCTGCCCGGTGCCACGTTCCGGCCTTGTCGTTCTATCGTCTCGGGCCGCCGAGGACATCGGCCCCTACACCCGTCTATCGAACCTTTTCGTAGGGGCGGGATGCCCACATCCGCCCGCCCGTTGACCGGCACCCCCCTTGCGTTCGTCCGTAGGGGCCGGCGTCCCCGACGCCGCGCAGCAAGTACCTTTAGGTACATCGGCCCGCGTCCTGTCATTGCGAGACCAGTCCGCAGACTGGTCGTGGCAATCCGTCCCCCGCAGGGATTTGTCTCCCCCCCTCCGACCACAAAAGGGAAACGCAGGCCCTGCGTTTCCCTTTTGGCTCTTATTCCTCCTGCTGCGCGGCGGCGCTGCTGCCGTTCAGGCCGAAGTCGTCCGCCACGCTGGCGGTGTCCCGGCGCAGCATGGTCTCCATCACCCGGATATCGCTGTCGATATCCATGGCATCGGTGCGGTACAGCTCGTCCAGCTGGTGCTCGAAGCCCGCCACGATGCTGTCCATGGTCTTTTCGATCTTGGCCTTGGCCTGGCTCAGGTTCTCGCCGCTGACGCCGGCCTCCTCGAAGCTGGCGTAGTTTTCCAACAGCTTCAGGGTGGTGGGCAGGTAGTAGTTCAGGAACGTGCCGGCGGCGTCACGCTTGGCCTCGTCCTCTTCAATGAGTTTGAAAATACGGCCGGACACCTGCTCCATGCGGTCCAGCTTGGCGCTGATGGCCTCGTCGGCGATGCGGTCGTTCAGCTCGCGAATCTGGGCCAGGATGGCGGCGTAGCCCGCCGGCGCGGGCGCGGTCTGTGCGGGCTGACCCTGCTCCGCCTTGGCGCGGTGGGCGGCATCAAAGTACGCCGTGGCGGCGGCCTGGGACTTGAAGAGCATACCGCTGCCCATGTCGATATAGGCCTCGTCACCCCAGAGGCCCTTTTCCAGCATCAGGTTCACGTCCTTCTCCACCCGGCGGCGGGACACGTCGGCGGCCCGGGCCAGATAGTCCAGGGGCACGGCCTGCTTCTGCCCGACGGTGCGGAGGTAGGTGGCAAAGCGCCGCTGGCGGCGCTTCATGGCGCCGCTGCCCAGCAGCAGGGACGCGCCGCCGGCCAGAATGCCCACCGGGTAGAAGATCTGCCGCAGCAGATACAGCCACTCGTTGTACTTGATGGCGTAGCCCAGGGTGAAGTCCAGCTCCCGCAGCAGCAGGAACGCGCCCACCACGCCCAGCACACCGCCGATGATCTTCATGATCTTGGCGCCCTTGTCGGAGTAGTCCGGCGTCTCAGTCATCTGCCGCACCACATTTTTGGCCGGCGTGCCGCTCTTGGCTGCCGCGCCGGTCTGCGCCCCGGCGGCGCGTCTCTGGGACGCGCTGCCCGCAGCGGTGCGGGCCCAGGCGTCCTGGGCCTGACGGCGCATCTTCTTTCCGCCGCCCTCGCTGAGCTTGCTGACCAGCAAGATCAGCCCCACCGGCCACAGGCCGAAGAGGAACATGGCGCCGATAATGATCCACGACCCCAGGTCGTTGTTCTCGCTGTTCTTTTTCGGCGGCCGGGGCTGCTCCGGCTGCAGCCCGCCGTCCTGGTCGTACTGGTATGCCATCAGTCCTGTTCTCCCTTCCCCCGCAGCTTCCGCTTGTTGCCCTTCTCGTCCACGATGTAGGTGTTCTCCAGCACGTCCCGGGCGTTGCGCATCACCGCGTTCAGATACTCCTGCCGCAGCTCATCGCGCTCGGCCAGCTCCTCCTCCGTCAGTCCCTCGGCCTTGGCCTTGCGTGCCAGCTCGTTGATCCGGTCGATCCTGCTCTTTTCCATCGTTCTGCCTCTTTTCCATGTCATTCTGCGCCGTTCCACAACGCAGTCCACTTCATACAAAGCGCCGTATGTTGACGAAATATCGTCCTTTCTTCGTTACGCCGCCTACTTCATCCAGTATGCTCTTCCCCATGCCCCGGCAGGTGATCACGTCCCCCGCCGCCACGGCCTTGTCCGGCTTTACGCAGGTCACATAGTTCACCTGCACCGCCCCTTTTTCCACGGCCTCCGCCGCCCTTCCCCGGCTGAGGGAAAAGGCCGCCGCGAGCACATTGTCCAGCCGCAGCGACGACACCGTGTTCCGTATCTCCTTGGCCGCAAGGCGCTGCGGCACAACGAGTTCCTCCGTTGGCACCGCGGTCACGGTCAGTTTTTCCCGCCCGGCGCTCTCCCAGCTTTGGGTCAGAAATCCCTCCGCCGCCGGGTCGATGAGCACCTGGCAGCCGCCGGGTATCACCAGTATATCGCCTATCTTTTCTCTGGTCAATCCCAGAGACATCAGACTGCCCAAAAAATCCCTGTGGGTCAGGTCGCAGCCGCTGCGGCACACGGCCCGCAGCGCCGCGATCTCCCCTCCGTCCGGCGCCTCCTGCCACTCCGGCAGGAACACCAGCCGCTTTCGCTCCGCCCCCTCGTATCCGCCGGTGAACGCGTACCCGTCCCGGACGCCCAAAATGCCCAGAAGCCCTTGTGCCGCAGCCTGTTCCTGGGGCGAGAGGAACCCGGTGGCCGTGGGGTGATTCCGCGTCCGGCACTGCTCCCACTTGTCCCATATCCGGCTCAAAAGCAGCCGCTCCTCCGCATCCCGGGCGGCCCGGTCCAGCACCTGCCGTCTGTCCATGCTCACTCCCCCAGATTCTGCGTGTGATACAGCGTGGCGTACAGTCCGCCCCGCGCCAGCAGCTCCTGATGGCTGCCCTCCTCCGCGATGACGCCGTCCCGGATCACCAGGATCCGGCTGGCCGCCCGTATGGTGGACAGCCGGTGGGCGATGATCAGCGTGGTGCGGCCCTGGGCCAGCCGGTCGAAGGCCCCCTGTATCCGGGACTCGGTGACGCTGTCCAGCGCCGAGGTGGCCTCGTCCAAAATCAGGATGGGCGGCGCCTTCAGGAACACCCGGGCGATGGCCACCCGCTGCTTCTGCCCGCCGGACAGCAGCGCGCCCCGCTCGCCCACATAGGTGTCAAAGCCGTCGGGCATGGCGCATATATCGTCGTAGATCTCCGCCTGCCGCGCCGCCTGCTCCACCTCCTCGTCGGTGGCGTCCGGGCGGCCGTAGCGGATGTTCTCCCGGATGGTGTCGGCAAACAGGAACACGTCCTGCTGCACGATGCCGATGGCCCGGCGCAGGGAGTTCTGCGTCACCGCGCGGATGTCATGCCCGTCCACGGTGATGCTGCCGCTGTCCACGTCGTAAAACCGGGGCAGCAGCTGGCACAGGGTGCTCTTGCCGCCGCCGGAGGGCCCCACCAGGGCCACCGTCTCCCCGGCGGGGATGTGCAGCGTCACATGGTGCAGCACCTCGGCCTTCTCGCCGTAGGCAAAGGACACGTCGTCCACGTCCACGTCGCCCTTGATGTCCCGCAGCTCCCGGGCGTCGGGGGCGTCCTGGATGGACGGCTCGGTGCCCATCAGCTCCACGAACCGGTGCAGCCCGGCGAAGCCGTTGGAGAACATCTCGGCGAAGTTGGCCAGCTTGCGGATGGGGCTGACGAAGGTGGTGACGTACAGGGAGAAGGTGATCAGGTCCACATAGTCCATCTTCTCGTCCATGATGAGCCAGCCGCCTGCGGCGATCACCGCCACCGGCAGGATGCCGTTGCAGAACTCCATCACCGCGTTGAAGCGGCCCATCTCCTTGTGAAAGCCGCGCTTGGCGGTCTTGAACACCTCGTTGGCCCGGTCAAAGCGCTGCTGCTGGGTCTCCTCGTTGGCGAAGGCCTTGGTGGTGCGGACGCCGGACAATCCGGACTCAATGGCGGCGTTGATGGTGCCGGTCTTGGCCTTGGCGGCGCGGGAGGCGGCGCTCATCTGCTTCCGCCGCCGCAGGGCCACGGCCAGCAGCACCGGGAGCAGCACCAGCAGCACCAGCGCCAGCTCCCAGCGCAGGATGAACATCACCGTCAGCGCGCCCAGAATGGTCACCAGCGAGATGAACAGGTCCTCCGGCCCGTGGTGGGCCAGCTCCGTCAGCTCGAACAGGTCGTTGGTCAGGCGGCTCATCAGCTGGCCGGTGCGGTTGCGGTCGTAGAAGTCAAAGCCCAGCTCCTGGATGTGGTGATAGAGGTCCCGGCGTATGTCGGCCTCCACCCGGATGCCGAAGGTGTGGCCCCAGTAGGACACCACGAAGTACAGCGCCGAGCGCAGGAAATACGCCGCCACCACCGCAGCCATAACGATGAAGAACACCCGGAACTGCCGCTGGGGCAGCCAGGTATACATGGCCGTCCGCGACACCAGCGGGAACGCCAGGTCGATGCAGGCGATGAGAAACGCGCAGGTCAGGTCCAGGGCGAACAGCCGCCGATGGGGCTTGAAATAGGAGATAAAGATCCGCAGGGGGCTGCGGGTCCGGTAGTCTTTTGTGGTCATAGTCTGCCTCACTTCATATTTTGGGCATATAGTATACCATATTTCCGCCCCTTCCGCAACGTCCGGCGCGTGAAAAAGCGGTGTGAAAACCGCCGCTCATAAAACATCCGGGAAAGAAATACAAAAACCGCCGCTCTTTCGAGCGGCGGTTTTATGTGTCATCTTGTCACACGCAGCAGGCATTCGACTTCCGCACTGCCGATTTTGATGGTCAATGTAGTCTCGCCCCGGCTCACAGTTTTCACCGTGCCGTCTGTACTCACCGTGGCAATAGAGCTGTTCGCGCTGCTCCACGATGCCGTCATATCGGTTCCCTCCACTGTAAAGGTGCAGCTAAGTCCGACCGGCAGTGACACGTCAAACGCACCGTCACTGGGCCTGATAACCGTACCGTACTCGCTCTTCAGTGTCAGCTTGCTCACATCCACCTTAGTATTGCTGCTGCCGGTGGTGTCGTTGGGCTTGGTGGTGGTATTGCCATTGCCGGGCGTGGTGGTGTTGGTGTCGTCGGGCGTGTCGCTCTCGCCACGGACGGTGACGGTGCAGGTGACGGACTCGCCGTTCACCGACGCGGTGATCACCGCGTTGCCCTTGGCCAGGGCCGTGACCTCGCCGGAGGACGTCACGCTGGCCACGGTGGGGGCGCTGCTGCTCCACTCCACCGTATCCTCGGTGCCGTTCACCGCCAGCTCCTCCTTGTCGCCCACGGTCAGCACCAGTACGGTGCGGTTCAGGGAGACGGTGGGCGTGACGGCCGTGTCGTCGGGCTTGTCGATGGTGGCGGAGTTGTCGGGCTTGTCGACGTCGGTGACCGGGGGCTTCTCCCCGGTGATGGCCTCCTTGATCTGGTCGCCGAACACCAGCCAGACCACCAGCGCGATCAGCAGCACCACTACCACGATGGCCACGGGGCCCAGGATGCTGGGCGCCTTGCGCTTGCTGCTCTCGGCCGCGCGGCGGCCCTTGTGCTTGCGGACCTTTCCGCTGTAATACGCCTCGTCCTCCTCGCAGAACGGGCAGGTTTTATAGCTATCGGAGAACATCTCTCCGCATTTCGGGCATTTGATCAGACTCATTATAAAAAACCTCCGTACCCCCGGTGCCTGAATTTACATAATACATATCATACTCATTTCGCGCCGCCGCGTCAACTGCATTTCAAGGAAATTCATCCTTTTTTTACAACAGTTCATACCGGCCCTTGCTTTTCCCACCGTCATTTCTTATAATGATGGCTGAGATCAAACGCGGGGAGGCACACCGTATGAACACCATCTTTATCGGCATCGCCGGCGGCACCGGCAGCGGAAAGACCACGCTGACCGAGCATCTGGCCGCCCGCTTCGGCAGCGACATCAGCGTGGTACACCACGACAACTACTACAAGCGGCAGGACAGGCCCTTCGCCGAGCGCTGCCTGCAGAACTACGACCATCCCGACGCCTTCGACACCGACCTGATGATCGAGGACCTGAAGGCGCTGAAGCGGGGCGAGACCATCCACTGCCCCGTGTATGACTACTCCATCCACAACCGCACCGATGAAACGGTGGAGATCAAGCCCACCAAGGTGGTCATCGTGGAGGGCATCCTCATCTTCCAGAACAAGGCGCTGCGGGACCTGCTGGACATCAAGATCTTCGTGGAGACCGACGCCGACGTGCGCATCCTGCGCCGCGCCCTGCGGGACGTGGAGGAGCGGGGCCGGTCGCTGGAGTCCGTGGTGAACCAGTACCTGACCACCGTGAAGCCCATGCACGAGCAGTTCGTGGAGCCCACCCGGAAGTTCGCGGACATCATCGTGCTGGAGGGCGGCCACAACCTGGTGGCGCTGGATATGATCATGCAGCGCATCGCCGGACATATCAAGGAGAACTGACATGGCAAAGGTCCTACGGCATATATTGGCTGTCCTCTGCCTGCTGGCGGCAGTGTTCTTCCTGCTGCCGCTGGGGATGGGCATCGTCCACTTCGGCATGCTGTGGCCGGCGGCGGTGCTGCAGCTGGCGGCGGCGGTGCTGGCCTGGCCGGACTTTTTCCGGCGGCTGCTGCGGCCCAAGTGGCTGCGCGGCCTGGTGTGCTGCCTGGCAGCGGTGTGCCTGACGGCCATTCTGGTCACCCTGGGGAAAATGGCGGTCTCCGCCGCCCACCGGCCCGCCGAGGACCAGGACTGCACCGTGGTGGTGCTGGGCTGTCAGGTGTTCCCGGACGGCCGCCCCAGCCTGATGCTGCAGGGGCGTATCGACGCGGCGTATGACTATCTGACGGCCCACCCCGACGCCGTGTGCATCGCCTCCGGCGGGCAGAACGGCAGCGAGCCCATCAGCGAGGCTCTGTGCATCCGCGACGCGCTGGTGGACCGGGGCATCGACCCCTCCCGTATCCTGTTGGAGGACGATTCCCGCTCCACGGAAGAGAACCTGGCCTTCTCCGCCCGGCTCATCGCGGAGAGGGGCCTGCCCACGGACGTGGCCATCGCCTCGGACAACTTCCACCAGCTCCGCGCGGCGATATGGGCGGAGCGCAGCGGGCTGACGCCCTGGTCCGACGGCTGCGCCAGCCCGTGGTTTTTGACGGCAGGCTACTGGGCGCGGGAGACGGCGGCGCTGCTGTATATGGTGGTCACCGGCGGGTGAATTGGAATTTTCTGGAAATCCGTCAGTTAGCGCACGCTAACCAAAATCCTTGTATTTCCACGGAAAATGGGGTTGATTTTTTCGTTTTTCATGGTACAATGTGGTTACATTCTAAATGGAGGTACTTACTATGGCTTATCAGATCGGTTCTGCTTGCGTGAGCTGCGGCGCTTGCGCTGATGCTTGCCCCGTGGGCGCTATCTCTCAGGGTGATGATCGTTACGTCATCGACGCCGGTGCTTGCCTGGACTGCGGTTCCTGCAGCGACACCTGTCCCAACGGCGCTATCAGCCCCGCTGAGTAATTAGACCAAGCACAACGACAAGAAAAAGTGACCGGCCTTCGCCGGTCACTTTTTTTGCCCGCCCTTGTGCGCAGGCTTTTTGTTGCACTGCGCGGCGGTTTATAGTACAATACCATCGATCGATGGTAAGCGCAGCAAACAGGCAGGGAGGCGGCATCATGGAGCATTGGGACCAGCTGTGGCCGGGCGGCCTGCGCTTCTGCTTCGGCGACGGCGCCTTCAAGCCCTCCACCGACACGTTCCTGCTGGGCGGCTTCGCCGATGTGCGCCGCGGCGACCGGGTGTGCGACCTGGGCGCGGGCATCGGGCTGTTGGGGCTTCTACTGCTGGGGCGGGAGCCGGAGGTACACGTCACGGACATCGACGTCAACCAGCACGCCTGCGCCATGGCGGCGGAGAGCGCCGCGGCCAACGGCCTGGAGGGCCGCATCACCGTGCGGTGCGGCGACCTGCGGGACCGGGCGGCGCTGCCCGGGGCCAACAGCTTCGACCTGTGCGTATCCAATCCGCCGTACTTCCCGCCCGGCACGGGCCGGGTGGCGGAGGGCCAGCGGGGCGCTGCCCGGGCGGAGGTGAGCTGTACCTTCGACGAGATATGCGCCGCGGCGGGCTATCTGCTGCGCAGCGGCGGGCGGTTCTGCTGCGTCCACCGGGCAGAGCGCACGGCGGAGCTGCTGGAGACGCTGCGCCGCCATCGGCTGGAGCCAAAGACCCTGCGCTTCGTGCAGAAGGACGCCTGCACGCCGCCGCGGCTGGTGCTGCTGGGCTGCCGCAGGGACGGCGGCACAGGGCTGACTGTCCACACACCGCTTTTATTACAGGACGAACACGGCAGCGAGTCGCAGGAGCTGCGCCGCATCTACTTTAGAGACAGGGGGTAACGACCCAATGGCAGGTATATTGTATCTGGTGGCCACGCCTATCGGCAACCTGGGGGACTTCTCCCCCCGCGCCGTGGAGACGCTGCGCGCCGCCGACTTCATCGCGGCGGAGGACACCCGGGTGTCCGTCAAGCTGCTGAATCACTTCGACATCAAAAAGCCGCTGGTCAGCTACCACGAGCACAACCGCGCCGCGGCGGGACAGGCCATTCTGGAGCGGCTGCTCTCCGGCGAGACCTGCGCCCTGGTGACAGACGCCGGCACCCCGGCCATCAGCGATCCGGGGCAGGAGCTGGTGGCCCTCTGCGCCGAAAACGGCGTCACCGTGCAGGCCATCCCCGGCTGCTGTGCCGCCATCGCCGCGCTGGCGGTGTCCGGGCTGGACACCCGACGCTTCACCTTCGAGGGCTTCCTGCCCTCCGGCAAAAGGGAGCGCCGCGCCGCGCTGGAGGAGCTGTCCGGCGAGCGCCGGACCATGGTATTCCACGAGGCGCCCCACCGCCTGCGGCAGACGCTGTCCGACATGGCCGAGCTGCTGGGGGACCGCCCCGTCGCCCTGTGCCGGGAGCTGACCAAGCTCCACGAGGACACCGTCCGCACCACGCTGGCCCAGGCTGCGGCCTTCTACCAGGACAACGAGCCGCGTGGCGAGTATGTGCTGGTGGTGGCGGGCCGGGAGGGGCAGGACGCCCCGGCTATGACCATGGAGGATGGCGTGGCCCGGGTGGTGGTCCTGCGGAACGGCGGCATGAAGCTGAAGGACGCCGTGCGCCGGGTGGCGGACGACACCGGCCTGCCCCGCAACGCCCTGTACGACGCCGCGTTGCGGGCCTGACGGCGACTGCGGTTGACAGGCATGGTATAATAGGCGACAGAGTATATGGAAAAACGAGGACAGAACTATGGAAGTGACACAGGGCGCACCGTTTGAGAGCTTTGGCCTGTCAGAGGCTACCATGCGCGCCATACGGAATAAGCATTACACCGTCAGCACCCCGGTGCAGGCAGGGTGCATCCCGCCCATGCTGGAGGGGAAGGACGTCATCGCCAAGGCCCCCACCGGCACCGGCAAGACCATGGCCTTCGGCATTCCCATCATCGAGCGCATCGACCGGGAGAGCGAGGAGATACAGGCCGTGATCCTGGCCCCCACCCGGGAGCTGGCCATGCAGATCACCGACGAGATGCGGGACATCGCCGTCTGTCACGAGGGCGTGCGGCTGGTGTGCCTGTACGGCGGGCAGCCCATCGGCAAGCAGATCGACGCGCTGAAGCGCAGGCCGCAGATCGTGGTGGCCACGCCGGGGCGGCTGAGTGACCACATGAAGCGCCGCACCGTGAGCCTGAAGAGCGTCAGCACCGTGGTGCTGGACGAGGCGGACCGGATGCTGGACATGGGCTTTATCCACGACGTGACCCGCATTCTGGACAAGATCCCCAACCGGAAGAACCTGGGCATGTTCTCCGCCACCATCTCCCGGGAGGTGATGGACATCTCCTGGGTGTACCAGCGGGACCCGGAGGAGATCACCGTGCAGGCCACCAAGGAGAACAAGCCGGACATTTTGCAGTACCGGCTGGAGGTGCCCTCCGACGGCAAGGTGGACGCCATCGCCAGGATACTGGCCCACGAGGGCTATGACCGGGTGATCTGCTTCTGCAACACCAAGGGCAGCACCGAGCGGCTGACCAAGTTTTTGCAGATGCGGGGCGTGGACGCCCAGTGCATCCACGGCGACATCCCCCAGCGCAAGCGGGAAGAGGTCATGCAGCGGTTCCGGGAGGGCAAGCTGCGGGTGTTCGTGGCCACGGACGTGGCCAGCCGGGGCATCGACGTGGACGACGTGGACGCGGTGTTCAACTATGAGGTACCGGAGGAGAACGAGTACTACATCCACCGCATCGGCCGGACGGGCCGGGCCAAGAAGCACGGCGTGGCCTACACGCTGCTCAGCGACTTCCCCAGCCGCCTGCGGCTGGACAACATCGCCCGCAACACGCGGAGCACCATCGTGCCCGCCGTGCTGGGCGAGGACGGCAGCGTGACCCCGGCAGCGCAGAAATAAACAGAACATAAAAGAAGCACCCGGAAGGGTGCTTCTTTTTGCTTATTTCCCGCCATTTTCCGCCACCCACTGCCGCACATAGTCCACAAAGCGGCGGGTGGAGGCCGACTGCGCCTTTTCATCTTTGACGGCCAGGCCGATATTGCGGTAAAAGCGCTCCGGCGCGCGGCAGGCCGCCACGGGATAGGGGCTGTGGCGCACCATCAGCTCCGGCAGCAGGCTGATGCCCAGACCCTTTGACACCATGGCCAGGATGGTGCGGTCCTCCCGGGCGGTGTATTTCACGTTGGGCCGCACGCCCATGCTGTCCAGCGCCGCGTCGATCTCGTAGTCCTGGCCCTCCTCCAGGCGGATGAAGGGCTCGCCGGCCAGGGCCTCCAGCGGGAAGGTCTCCGCCTGGGCCAGCGGATGGCCGCAGGGCAGGATGACCAGCAGCTCGTCCCGGTAGAGGGGCCAGCTTTGCAGCGGCTTGGCCGACGGCAGCCGCAGGAAGCCGCAGTCCACCTTGCCCTGCAGGATCCACTCCTCCGTCTGGCCGTAGTAGTCCCCGGCCACCACCTCGAACTCGATGCTGGGGTACCGGTCGCCGAAGCTCTTCAGGATGGAGGGCAGCCACTGGGCGGACACGCTGGAAAAGGTGGCCACCTTCACCAGACCGGCATCCAGCCCCTTCAGGTCCGCCGCCGACTGCATCAGCGCGTGGTGGGCGGCGCACAGGGCCTCCACCCGCGGCAGCAGCGCGCGGCCGTCCGCCGTCAGCACCACGCCGCCGCGGTTGCGGCTCAGCAGCGTGACGCCCAGCTCGTCCTCCAGCGCCTGCACCGCGTGGCTGACGGCGGACTGGGTGAAATTCAGCTCTTCCGCCGCCTTGGAAAAGCTGCCGCACGCCACGGTCTTGAGAAACATCTGGTATTTGTTGACGCTCATGGCCCGTCTCCCCTCCTCCGGTTCATTTCGTGACAGTTGCATTATATCATACTTTTCTTCATACTTGCAAATACAATTATGCGTTTTACAACTGAACTATTTCGTGGTAACATAAGGACAGTCAAACGAAGCAAGAATATGGAGGTAAAAAATTATGGCTATCGTATCCAAGATCACCCGTTGCGCTGTCTGCGGCAGCACCGACGTTGCTTATTCTGAGAGCACCAAGCGCTATCACTGCGCAGCCTGCGGCGCCGACGAGGCGCAGCCCATGAACGCCGCCGATCTGGCCACCCTGAACCGCATCGCCGCCCTGGGCGACACGGACGGCCAGCTGGAGGACCTGCGCCGCCGCTATCCCAAGCTGAACATGACCAGTTGGACCCGCGAGAACCGCGTGCAGCTGTAAGTGTTTTTTCACCCTCTTCACAACGGAAAAACCGGACGCTTCTGCGTCCGGTTTTTCCGTTGTTTTGTATCAATACCATCGATCGACAAGGGCAGACACGGTTTTGACGGGCGGAAATGCGCCCATACAGCGTCAAGCCCCTTGACAATACGTCAAGTATTCTCTGCGGGTCTTTCCTCGTCTGGACACATTTCCGCTCCGGCAAAACTGCTTCGCACCTGACAGCGATGGATTTTCGAGTGGCTTTTGAGACGCAGGCGGGCTGACGCCCGCCAAGGCGAAAAGGACAAAAAGCGCCGGAAAGACGCGCTGTCAGGCGTGTTTGCCCTTGTCGATCGATGGTATCAAACCATCAAAGCGCGGCACGGATACCGGCCAGCAGCTGGTCGTATTCCTCCACGGCGGGCAGGTCGGGGTAGTCCCTCTTGATCTGGTCGGGACCGCGGAACAGGAACCGGGTCTCGCTGTTCAGCAGCATGTCCAGGTCGTTGTAGCTGTCGCCGCTGGCGATGGTGGTGTAGCCGATGTCGTGCAGGGCGCGGACGGTGCTGCGCTTGGAGTGCTCGCAGCGCATGACGTGGCGGATGATATAGCCCTCCTCGTCCACCTCCAGGGTGTTGCACAGCAGGGTGGGATAGCCCAGCTTGGCCATCAGGGGCATGGCGAACTGGTCGAAGGTATCGCTGATGATGACCACCTGCGCGTCCTTGCGCAGCTCGTCCAGGAATGCCTTGGCGCCGGGCAGCGGGTCGATCTTGGCGATGACGTTCTGGATATCCCTGAGCTTCATGCCCTTCTCCCGCAGCAGGGCGATGCGCCAGCGCATGAGCTTGTCGTAGTCCGGCTCATCGCGGGTGGTGCGGCGGAACTCGGGGATGCCGCTCTCCTCGGCAAATGCGATCCAGATCTCGGGGACGAGAACGCCCTCCATGTCCAAACAAACGATATTCATAGCGTCGTATCCTTTCTTTTATTTCAGTACGTCGGCCAGCACATAGTCCAGCATCTTGTCCTTGTCGATCACGTCCTTGTGCCGCACGGGGCGGCCCTCCAGGCCGCGCAGGTTCTTGGGGATCTCCATGCCGGTGATGCGGTGCAGCTGCTCCATCATGGCAAATTCGTTGTCGCCGGTGTCCTCCCCCAGAGCGCTGAGCACGGCGGCGGGGAACTTGTAGGGGGAGGCGGTGGACAGCACCACCATGGGGATGCCCTCGCGGGTGTGCTTCTCCGCTACGGCCCAGGCCACGGCGGTGTGGGGGTCGCAGAGGTACCTGTGCTCCCTCCAGACCCGGCCGATGACCTCCGCTGCGCCGGCATCGTCGCAGCAGCCGCAGCCGAACACGCTGTGCAGCTGCTCCAGCATCCAGCCGCTGACCTGATACCAGCCCTGGGTGTTCAGCTCACGCATCAGGCGCTCCACGCAGCTGGCATCCTGGCTGACCAGATACAGCAGCCGCTCCAGATTGCTGGACACCAGGATGTCCATGGAGGGGGAGGTGGTCTTGTAGAAGGGGCGGCGCTTGTCGTACCGGCCGGTGGTCAGGAACTCCGTCAGCACGTCGTTGGCATTGCTGGCGCAGATCAGCCGGCCCACGGGCAGGCCCATCAGCTTGGCAAAGTAGCCCGCCAGGATGTCGCCGAAGTTGCCGGTGGGCACGGTGTAGTCCACCACGTCGCCCAGCTTGATGCGTCCCGCCTTCACCAGATCGCCGTAGGCCCGGAAGTAGTACACCACCTGGGGGGCCAGACGGCCGATGTTGATGGAGTTGGCGGAGGACAGCATGGCGCCGTGCAGGTCCCTGTCCTTGCAGGCGGCGAAGATGTTCTTCACGCCGGTCTGGGCGTCGTCGAAGTTGCCGCGGACGGCGCACACCCGGACGTTCCCGCCCTCCTGGGTGGCCATCTGGGCCTGCTGCACCGGAGAGACGCCGCCGTAGGGATAGAATACAGTGATCCGGGTGCCGGGGACGTCGTGGAACCCCTCCATGGCGGCCTTGCCGGTGTCGCCGGAGGTGGCGGTGAGGATGACCACGTCGCCCTTCATGCCCTCGTCCTTGGCCGCGGCCACGATCAGCCGGGGCAGCACGCTGAGGGCCACGTCCTTAAAGGCGCTGGTGGGGCCGTGGTACAGCTCCAGCACATATTTGTCCGCCACCGGTGTCAGGGGCGTCAGGTCGGCGGTGGGGAACTTGCCGGCGTAGCTGTCGCGCACCAGCTGGTCCATGTCCTTGAAATCCGGCAGCAGGGCATGCAGGATGTCCGCCGCCATGGTGAGGGTGTCCTTCTCCAGCGCGGCGCGCCAGTCGAAGTGCAGCGCCGCCGGGTCGCAGATGTACAGGCCGCCGTCCGGGGCGATGCCCTGCAGCACCGCGTGGGTGGAGGATGCCGTCAGCTGCTCGTTTCTTGTACTGTGGTAGATCATAAAAAAGCCTCCGCAAAAACTTTTGAAATTTGCACTTGCATTTCCGATAGTGCTATGATACACTGTCTCCATCAAAAAAGCAAGTGTTTTTCTCTCGCGGACAAAAAATATTTTTTTGTAAGCTGAGAGAAAAGTCTCACACAACAATTCCTGGTGAAAGAGGCGATAATATGTTGAAAGTATTGAAATTCGGCGGTTCCTCCATGGCGGACGCCCATCAGCTCAGCAAGGTCCGCTCCATCGTAGAGGCCGATCCCAGCCGCCGTGTGGTGGTGGTCAGCGCCGCCGGAAAGCGGTTCAAGGACGACCACAAGATCACCGATCTGCTGTATCTGTGCCACGCGCATCTGCAATACGGCGTCAGCTGCGACGGTATATTCGATATGATCCGCAGTCGGTATCTGGAGATCCGGGACGAGCTGGGGCTGCACACACCGCTGGAGCAGGAGTTCGACGCCCTGCGGCAGAAGATGGACAAGGGCATCTCTGCCGACGAGCTGGTGAGCCGGGGCGAGTACTTTGCCGCCCGCATCATGGCGGATTATCTGGGCTTTGACTTTCTGGACAGCAGCCTGTGGCTGCACTTCCGCATGGACGGCACCGTGGACCAGGAGCAGAGCTATCAGGCCCTGGCCCATGCGGCCTCCGGCCGCAGGGTGGTCATTCCCGGCTTCTACGGCGTGCTGCCCGACGGCAGCATCCACACCTTCTCCCGCGGCGGCAGCGATATCACCGGTGCCCTGGCGGCGGCGGCGCTGGACGCCGACGTGTACGAGAACTGGACGGACGTGTCCGGCTTCCTGATGGCCGACCCCAAGATCGTCCCCGATCCCCGGCCCATCGAGCGCATCACCTACGCCGAGCTGCGCGAGCTGAGTTATATCGGCGCGCAGGTGCTGCACGAGGGCACCGTCTCCCCGGTGCGGGAGAAGAACATCCCCCTGAACATCCGCAACACCAACCAGCCCGACCACCCCGGCACCATGATCCGTGAAGCCTTCAACGACACCGAGGCCGAGCGGCAGGAGAGCAGCATGATCACCGGCATCGCCGGAAAGAAGGGCTTCTCCGTGATCACCATGACCAAGAACGGCATGTCCTCGGAGCTGGGCGTGATCCGCCGGGTGCTGGAGATCCTGGAGCGCTACCATATCAATGTGGAGTATATCCCCTCCGGCATCGACTCCGTCTCGCTGGTGGTGGAGAGCGCCAAGGCCGCGCCCTCGCTGTACCAGGCGCTGGGCGACATGGAGAAGGAGCTCAAGCCCGACAGTCTGCACGTCACCGACGGCATGGCCGTGGTGGCGGCCGTGGGCCGGAAGATGGCCT
Organism: uncultured Oscillospiraceae bacterium; assembly: GCA_934623575.1. Taxonomy (GTDB): domain Bacteria; phylum Bacillota; class Clostridia; order Oscillospirales; family Oscillospiraceae; genus Vescimonas. The sequence goes on along the minus strand of CAKTVL010000007.1, from coordinate 39,741 downwards.
TCCAGCCCGGCTCCTCCGGCAAGATCTTCGCCAAGCTGGGCGAAAACGGCATCAACATCCGCATGATCACCCAGGGCCCGGAGGAGCTGAACATCATCGTGGGCGTGGACGCCGGCGACTTCGAAAAGGCCATCCGGGTGCTGTACAACAGCTTCGTCAAGTAAAAAAAGCAGCAGCGGGCCGGCGGACGCCGCCGGAAGACAGAAAATTTGGAGGTATATACCATGAAGCAGTATAAAGTAGCTATTCTGGGCGCCACCGGCGCGGTGGGCCGCGAGATGATGAAGGTGCTGGCGGAGCGGGACTTCCCCATCAGTGAGCTGCACCTGCTGGCCTCGGAGCGTTCCGTGGGCCAGGCCATCCACTGGAAGGGCCATGACATCCCCGTGGAGCTGGCCTGCGACAAGGCCTTCGAGGGCATGGACATCGTGCTGGGCGCGGCGGAGAACGACATCGCCAAGCGGTTCGCCCCGGCCATCGTCAAGGCCGGCGCGGTGTTCGTGGACAACTCCAGCGCCTTCCGCATGGACCCGGACGTGCCCCTGATCGTGCCGGAGATCAACCCGGAGGATGTGAAGCAGCACAAGGGCATCATCGCCAACCCCAACTGCACCACCATCGTCTCCCTGGTGGCCATCAACGCCCTGAACCACGACAGCCCCATCGAGAGCATCGTGGCCAGCAGCTATCAGGCCACCTCCGGCGCCGGCGCCGGCGGCCCCAAGGAGCTGATGGAGGAGGTGGAGCTGCTGCGGGAGGGCAAGCCGGTGGAGCCCAAGGTGTTCCAGTACCAGATCGCCTACAACGTCATCCCCCAGATCGGCGGCGAGGCCTTTGCGGGCTACACCTCCGAGGAGATGAAGATGCAGAACGAGGGCCGCAAGATCATGCACCTGCCGGAGCTGAAGGTCAGCTGCACCTGCGTGCGCGTGCCGGTGGTGCGCAGCCACAGCGTGTCCATCGTGGTGCGCACCAAGGAGAAAATCTCCGTGGAGCGGGCCAGAGAGCTGATCGCCGCCGCCCCCGGTTGTAAGCTGGTGGACGACCTGGCCAACAAGCGCTATCCCATGCCGCTGGAGACCAGCGACCAGGATCTGGTGTTCGTGGGCCGTATCCGTGACGATCTGACCAGTGACAACGGCCTGAATATCTGGTGCTGCGGCGACCAGGTGCGCAAGGGCGCGGCCACCAACGCCGTGCAGATCGCGCAGCTGCTGATCCGGGAGTAATTGTAAACAAAGTGAGGCCGTCCTGTCGGACGGCTTTACTTTTTGCGTATTTTTGTTTATAATGGGGGAAAGTTTATCTCCGGAGGCACTCCTATGAAATTCTGGAAACGGGCGGCAGCCCTGCTGCTGGCCCTCTGCACGACCTCCCTGCTGCTGACCGGCTGCGGCGAGGCCACCAACGGCGAGGACAAGATCTCCGTGGTCATGACCGGCAGCGTCACGTCCGTGGATCCGGCCTACGCCGTCACCGCCGCGCAGCGCACGGTGGTGCTGCACCTGTTCGACACGCTGTACCGCCAGGCGGCGGACGGCGTCGTCTCCGCGGCGGCGCAGTCCCACGAGACCACCGACAACGAGGACGGCACCCAGACCTACACCTTCCGCCTGCGCTCCGGCGCCAAGTGGTCCGACGGCACCGAGGTGACGGCGGAGGACTTCGTATACGCCTGGCGGCGGCTGGTATCGCCGGAGACGGACAGCCCCAACGCGGCGGTGCTGTCCATGGTGGCGGGCTATGAGGACGCCCACGCCGGTGATCTGGAGGCCTTGGGCGTCTCCGCGCCGGACGAGCACACCCTTGTGGTGACGCTCAGCGCCCCCTGCGCCTACTTCGTAGAGGCCGTATGCACCTCTCCGGCCACCGCGCCGGTGCAGCAGAAGGCCGTGGAAAGCGGCGAGAACTGGGCGGACAGCCGCGCCTCCTTCGCGGGCAACGGTCCCTTCCGCCGCATCGGGGATTGGAGCGACGGGCGCTTCGTCACGCTGGTGAAGCAGACGGAGCACTATGACGCGCGGCGCATCCTGCCGGACCGCATCGAGATCCAGTTCAAGAGCGCGGCGGACGCGGCCCGGGATGCCGGCAGCGTGGATGTGGTCGTCGGCGCCGCCGGTGAGGGCGGCAGCGTCGGTGGAGAGCCCACGGTGGGCGTGCTGCTGGTCAACCAGATGGCCACCAACGTGGACATCCCGGAGCTGCGGCAGGCCCTGAGTCTGGTCATCGACCGCCCCACCCTGTCCAGTGCGCTGGGTGGGGACTATATCGCCGCGGACGGCCTGGTGCCCTACGGCATACGCACCGCCCAGGGCGGCGTGTTCCGCGAGGTCAACGGCGCGGTCATCGACAACGACCCGGACACCTACGCCGACCGCTGCACCCAGGCCGCAACGCTGCTGCGGCAGGCTGGGCTCAGCCGGCCGGAGGCCATGGCCTCCCTGGGCACGGTGACGCTGCTGTACCGCGACACCCTTACCCAGACGGCACTGGCCCAGCAGCTGCAGCGGCTCTGGCAGGAGAAGCTGGGCCTGACCGTGACGCTGCAGGGCGAGCCGGACGAGACGTATCAGCAGATGCTCTCCGGCGGCGAGTTCACGCTGGCGCTGACGGAGCTGACCGCTCTGTACAACGATGCGGCGGCGTATCTGGACCCCTGGCGCAGCGGCGACAGCCACAACTACGCGCTGATCTACATGAACGCCTACGACATCCTGATGCGGGTGGCGGCAGCCAGCACCTCCCCGGAGGCCCGGGACGCATACCTGAAGGATGCGGAATGGCTGCTGCTGGACACCGCCAACGTCATCCCGCTGTACGGCGTACAGCAGCCGTATCAGATCCGGGAGGACATCGCCGGTACGATCTCTGACGGCATGGGCGCCTGGTACTTCGGCAGCGCCCGTCGGGTAACAAAATAAGCAAAAACCACCCCATTCGGGGTGGTTTTTTGCTGTCAAAGGTATGATAAAAGCAAGCTTTCCCACTCACTTTCTCTTGGCGGAATCCACCACCACCGCCTGGGCGGCGGCCAGCTTCAGGTCGTGGCGCAGCCGCAGGGGCGGCAGCTGCTGGCGCAGCAGGTCCACGGACAGCTCATACTGCCGGGACAGCTCCTCATACTTGGCGTCCACGTCGGCCTCGGTGATGTCGATGCCCTCCCGGCGGGCGATCTCGGTCATGGCAAGCTCATAGCGGGCGGCGGCCGCGGCCTGGGCGCGGGCGTGGTCCCGCAGCTGCTCCATGGTCGTGTTCCCCATCTCCAGATACTGCTCCAGCGTGACGCCCTGGGCCTGCAGATGCCCCCGCAGCTCGTTGATCAGCCCGTCCAGCTGGTTCTCTACCATGGCGTCGGGGATGGTGACGGTCATGCCCTCCGTCACCTGCCGGATCAGCTCGTTGGCGAACTGCTCCGCCGCCTGGGCCTGCTTTTTCTGCACGGCGGTCTCCATCACCGCCCGGCGCAGGGCGGGCAGGTCCTCAAAGCCCTGCCTGCGGGCGAACTCGTCCGTCCACTCCGGCATGGCCCGGCGGGTGATCTGGTGGACCTTGATGCGGAACACCGCGTCCTTGCCCGCCAGCTCCGGCACATACTCCGTGGGGAAGGTGACGTTCACGTCCCGCTCCTCGCCCACGGCGGCGCCGGCCACCTGCTCTTCAAAGCCGGGAATAAAATAGCCGCTGCCCAGCAGCAGGGGATACTGCTCGCCCTTGCCGCCCTCGAAGGGCACGCCGTCCACAAAGCCCTCGAAGTCCAGCACCACCTCGTCGCCCATGGCGGCCCGGTCCGGGTGCTGCACGTCGGGATGGGCGCGGGCGTACTCATCCAGCGCCGCCTCGGTGTCGTCATTGCTCAGCTCCACCTGGGGATAAACGGCGCTCAGCCCCTTGTACTGCCCCAGCTGCACCTCCGGATACAGGTCGATGACCGCGGAGAAGGTATACCCCTCCGGGCCGATGGTCTCCACGCTCAGGGTGGGCGTTCCAGCGATCTGGATGTCGCTGCTGCCGATGGCCTCCACCAGCGCCTGGGGATAGGTGTCGTTGACGGCGTCCTGATACAGGAACTCCGGGCCGTACTGCTTCTCCAGCTTCTCTCGCGTGGGCTCGCCCTGCACGGGGAACACGGACCTGACGCCCTGATAGCACCGCTCCAGGGACTGCTGCCAGGTGTCCTTATCCACGGCGATGGTCAGCCGCACCTGGCGCTTTTCGGAAAACTCCTCCCGCTTGATGATCTGCATGGCAGCTCCTCCTCGTATATATTGGGTACAGTATACTATATCCGCCGGGGGCTTGTCCAGCCTGTTTGGCACTTTCGCGGCTTTGTCTGAGTTGTAAAAAAACTGTGATTTTTCCGCGCCGGGGGTTGCCAGCACCGGGGCGGTTCTGCTACAATACGGGATACGATATATGATCTTTTCCGGAGGAAAATATGCAGGCTGTCAAGCAGTTTTTCAAGACCCATCCCCATGCCTGGTGGGGCATGTATCTGCCGGTGTATCTGGCGATGTTTTTTACCATTGAGCACTTCATCACGGACAATTACTGGGCCACCCAGACGGTGCTGGACGACTACGTCCCCTTCTGCGAGTGGTTCATCTTCCCCTACGTCTCCTGGAGTCCCCTGCTGGTGGCGCTGGGCATCTACCTGATCCTGAAGGACCCCGAGGGCTTCCGCCGCTACATGTGGTTCATCATGGTGACGTTCACCACCGCCGTGGTGTTCTGCATCCTGATCCCCAACGGGCAGGACCTGCGCCCGGCGGTGATGGCGCACCACAACGCCGCCACCTGGCTGGTGGAGTACACCTATTCCATCGACACCAACACCAACGTGTTCCCCAGCGTGCATGTTCTGGGCTGCATCGCGCTGGTGGCCGGCGTGTGGCACACGCCGGGGCTGAAAAAGCCCGCCTGGCGCTGGGCCGCGACGCTGTACGGCATCCTCATCATGGTCTCCACCGTGTTCGTCAAGCAGCACGCCGTGATCGACGTGCTCTCCGGCCTGATGACCGGCGCCATCGCCTATGTGTTCGTCTATATCATCGTGGGACGCCGCCGCGACAAGCGGCTGGGTCTTACGCAAAAATAACGGTTTTCCGGAGCCGCCGCCCAAAAGGGCGGCGGCTGTTTCGTTTTTTTGGCGGGATTTGGAATATCTGGGAATTGACGCTTTCCGCCGGGAATGCTACAATATAGGGTACGGAGACCGACGGCGGCACTGCCGCCGTGAATTACGAAGAAAAGGAGCCGTGATGTATGTACCGTATCGTCAAGAAAGAAGCGCTCAAGCCCACCGTGATCCTCTATGAGATCGAAGCCCCCATGGTGGCCAGGAAGGCGGAGCCGGGCCAGTTCATCATCCTGCGCGTGGATGAGAACGGCGAGCGCATCCCCATTACGATCCATGACTATGACCGCGAGAAGGGCACCGTGACCATCATCGTCCAGACCGTGGGCGCCACCACCGAGAAGCTGAGCCACAAGCAGCAGGGCGACTGTCTGCACGACTTTGTGGGCCCCCTGGGCAAGCCCACCGAGACCGAGGGCAAGAAGAAGGTCTGCGTGGTTGGCGGCGGCGTGGGCTGCGCCATCGCCTACCCCGTGCTGAAGAAGTTCCACGACTGCGGTGCCGAGGTCCACGCCGTGGTGGGCTTCAAGAGCAAGGACGTGGTCATTCTGGAGGACAAGTTCAAGGCTGTCTCCTCCGTGCTGAAGGTCTGCACCGACGACGGCTCCTACGGCCGCAAGGGTCTGGTCACCGAGGCGCTGAAGGAGCTGCTGGACGAGGGCAACGTGTACGATGAGATCTTCGCCATCGGCCCCATGGTCATGATGAAGTTCGTCTGCAAGACCACCGCCCCTTACAACATGCCCACCACCGTGTCCATGAGCCCCATTATGATCGACGGCACCGGCATGTGCGGCGGCTGCCGCCTGACCGTTGGCGGCGAAACCAAGTTCGCCTGCGTGGACGGCCCCGACTTCGACGGCCAGAAGGTGGACTGGGATCTGGCGGTGAAGCGCAACCAGATGTACCACGACTTCGAGGTGCACAAGCACGAGGAAGTCTGCAATCTGTTCAAGCAGGAGGTAAAGTAAGATGGCTGCTAAGATCAACATGCGTTTGGATAAGAACGAGATGCCCTCCCAGGACCCCAACGTCCGCAATAAGAACTTCCTGGAGGTGGCCCTGGGCTACACCGAGGAGCAGGCGCTGGACGAGGCGGCCCGCTGCCTGAACTGCAAAAACCACCCCTGCGTGGACGGCTGTCCCGTCAACGTGCGCATTCCTGAGTTTATTCAGAAGATCGTGGAGAAGGACTACGAGGGCGCCTATCAGGTCATCCACCAGACCAGCTCCCTGCCCGCCGTGTGCGGCCGCGTCTGCCCGCAGGAGAGCCAGTGCGAGATGCACTGCGTCCGCGGCAAGAAGGGCGACCCCGTGGGTATCGGCCGTCTGGAGCGGTTTGTGGCCGACTGGCACAACGCCCACAGCACCGAGGCGGCTGCCAAGCCCGCCCCCAACGGCCACAAGGTGGCTGTCATCGGCTCCGGCCCTGCGGGTCTGACCTGCGCCGGCGACCTGGCCAAGAAGGGCTATGAGGTCACGGTGTTCGAGGCGCTGCATCTGGCCGGCGGCGTGCTGGTGTACGGCATTCCCGAGTTCCGTCTGCCCAAGGCCATCGTCCAGAAGGAAGTGGACGGCCTGAAGGCCATGGGCGTCAAGGTGGAGACCAACACCGTGGTAGGCCGCACCATCACCATCGACGAGCTGATGGAGGAGTACGGCTTCGAGGCCGTGTTCATCGGCTCCGGCGCGGGCCTGCCCATGTTCATGAACATCCCCGGCGAGAACCTGAAGGGCGTCTACTCCGCCAACGAGTTCCTGACCCGCATCAACCTGATGAAGGCCTATCGCGAGGACAGCGACACCCCCATCATGGACCTGAGGGGCAAGACCGTGGCCGTGGTGGGCGGCGGCAACGTGGCTATGGACGCCGCCCGCTGCTCCAAGCGCCTGGGCGCCGACGTGTACGTGGTCTATCGCCGCGGCATGGAGGAGCTGCCCGCCCGTCACGAGGAGGTGGAGCACGCCATCGAGGAGGGCGTCATCTTCAAGACGCTGAACAACCCCGTCCACATCAACGGTGACGAGCAGGACTGCGTCAAGTCCATGACCTGCATCGAGATGGAGCTGGGCGAGCCGGATGCCTCCGGACGCCGCCGTCCCGTGGAGAAGAAGGGCAGCGAGTTCGACCTGAGCGTGGACGCCGTGATCATGTCCCTGGGCACCAGCCCCAACCCGCTGATCAAGTCCACCACCAAGGGCCTTGAGGTCAACAAGAAGGGCGGTATCATCGTCAACGAGGAGGGCCTGACCTCTCGCCAGGGCGTCTACGCCGGCGGCGACGCCGTTACCGGCGCGGCCACCGTCATTCTGGCCATGGGTGCCGGCAAGCTGGGCGCCAAGTCCATCGACGAGTACCTGAGCAAGTAAATACATCCCCCACAGGACCGCTTCGGCACCCGCCGGAGCGGTCTTTTTCTCTCAAAAGCGCCCTCTCATATTTTTCCCCGGGCTGCGCACACTACGGGCAATGCTATTTTGCGAGGTGCGTATATGAACGTAAAGCGCTTGAGCCGGCAGACCTGCCGGTTTTTGCAGCCGCCGGGCGTGGTCAGCTGCGCGGCGGTGGTGGGACGGCTGGAGGGCGAGGGCCCCCTGGGCCGCTGCTTCGACGCCGTGGAGCCGGACCCCTTCCGCGGCCAGAAGACCTGGGAGCAGGGCGAGGCCCGCATGCAGGCGGACGCCCTGCTGCTGGCCCTGCAAAAGGGCGGGCTGACGGCCCGGGACCTGGACTGCGTCTTTGCCGGCGACCTGCTGAACCAGAACATCGGGGCCACCTTCGGCCTGCGGGATTTCAGCATCCCCTTCTGCGGCATCTACGGGGCCTGCTCCACCATGGGCGAGACGCTGCTGCTGGCCGCCATGGCCATCGCCTCCGGCGCGGTCCGCATGGCCGCGGCCCAGACGTCCTCCCACTTCTGCACGGCGGAGCGCCAGTACCGTATGCCCCTGCCCTACGGCAGCCAGCGCTCCCCCACCGCCCAGTGGACGGCCACGGCGGCGGGCTGCTGCATCCTGAACGCCCAGTCGGAGGGGCCGTATATCACCCACGCCGTGCGGGGCCGCATCGTGGATCTGGGCGTGACGGACATGACCAACATGGGCGCGGCCATGGCCCCCGCCGCCTTCGACACCCTGCAGGCCGCCTTCCGGGACACCGGAACGTCGCCCAAGGACTACGACCTGATCCTCACCGGCGACCTGGGGGACGTGGGCAGCCGCATCCTGACGGAGCTGTTCCGCCGGGAAGGCGTGGAGCTGGCCAACTATACCGACTGCGGCCTGCTGCTCTACGACCGGCAGCGGCAGGATATGCACGCCGGGGGTAGCGGCTGCGGCTGCTCGGCGGCGGTGCTGTGCGGCTACCTGCTGCCGGAGCTGCGCCGGGGCCGGTGGCAGCGGGTGCTGTTCGCCCCCACCGGGGCGCTGCTGAGCACCACCAGCGCATTTCAGGGGGAGAGCATACCGGGCATCTGCCACGCGGTGGTGCTGTCCCGGACCAAGGAGGACGTGTGATGGAGTATCTCAATGCCTTTCTCTGCGGCGGACTGCTGTGCGCCGTGGGACAGATCATTCTGGACAAGACCAGCCTGACCCCGGCCCGTATCCTGACGGGCTATGTGGTGGCGGGCGTGGTGCTGCAGGCGGTGGGGGCATACCAGTACGTGGTGGACTGGGGCGGCGCAGGCGCAACCGTGCCGCTGACGGGGTTCGGGTACTCGCTGGCCAAGGGCGCGGCGGAGGCCGTGGCAGAGCAGGGCCTGCTGGGCGTGCTTACCGGCGGGCTCAGCGCCACGGCCGGCGGCATCGCCGCGGCCATCGTGTTCTCCCTGCTGGCGGCGCTGCTGGTACGGCCCAAAGAAAAGCGTTGACAAATACCCGCCGGGGGTATATAATGCATCCGTGATCAAAAATACCCCCAGGAGGTATATTTCTATGGAACCCGCTTGCTGCTGCCATGAAAAAACCAAGCATCGCACCCCGGAGGAGCAGAAAAAGCTCCTGAACCGCCTGTGCCGCATCGAGGGCCAGGTCCGGGGCCTGCAGGAGATGCTCCGCAAGGACGCCTACTGTCCCGACATCCTGGTCCAGGTGTCCGCCGTCAGTGCGGCGCTGAACAGCTTCAACAAGGAGCTGCTGGCGGCGCACATCCGCACCTGCGTGGCGGACGGCATCCGGCAGGGGGACGACGGGGTCATCGACGAGCTGGTGACCACCCTGCAAAAGCTGATGAAATAAGGAGATGGCAGTATGACAGAAAAATTCGTCATCACCGGTATGACCTGCGCCGCCTGCGCCGCCCATGTGGAGAAGGCCGCGTCCAGCGTCCCCGGTGTACACAACGCGTCGGTGAATCTGATGCTGGGATCCCTGGTCTGCGACCGGGACGAGGGCGTGGACCCGTCGGCCATCGTCGCCGCCGTCACGGCGGCGGGCTACGGCGCCGCGCCGGAGAGCGAGGCCCGGCGGGACCTGCACGCGGAGCAGGACGCCGCGGTAAAGGCTATGGGCCGCCGCCTGCTGTGGTCGGTGGTATGCCTGGTGCCGCTGTTTTACCTGAGCATGGGCCACATGATGGGCCTGCCCGTGCCCATGTTCATGCACACGCAGCCCCTGCTGTCGGCCTTCGTGCTGCTGGCGCTGACCATTCCCATCCTGATCCTGAACCGCAGCTACTTCACCGTGGGCTTCTCCCGCCTGTTCAAGGGCGCGCCCAACATGGACTCGCTGGTGGCCCTGGGCGCAGCGGCAGGGCTGGTATACAGCCTCATCGAGATGGGTCTGCTGGCCGCCGGCAAGGTCACCGGCATGCCCGACCTGTATTTCGAGTCGGCGGGCATGATCCTGTCCCTGGTGACCGTGGGCAAGTACCTGGAGGAGCGCTCCAAGGGCAAGACCACCGGGGCCATCACCGCCCTGCTGGCTCTGGCGCCGGAGTCCGCCGTGGTGCGCCGCGACGGTAAGGAGGTCACCGTGCCCACCGGGGACATCCACCCCGGTGAGACGGTCATCGTCCGCCAGGGCGGGCGCATCCCCGTGGACGGCACCGTCACCGCCGGCAGCGGCACCGTGGACGAATCCGCCCTCACCGGCGAGAGCATGCCGGTAGAGAAGGGCGCGGGCGACAAGGCCGTCTCCGCCACCATCCTCACCGGCGGCTATCTGGAGCTGACGGCGGATCGTGTAGGCGCGGACACCACCCTCTCCCAGATCATCCAGCTGATGGAGCAGGCCGCCAGCGGCAAGGCCCCCATCAGTCGTCTGGCGGATAAGATCAGCGCCGTGTTCGTGCCGGTGGTCATCTCCATCGCGCTGCTCGCGGCTATTCTGTGGGCCACTGTGGGCGGCATGGGCGTGCGCTTCTGCCTGTCCATCGCCATCGCCGTGCTGGTGATCTCCTGCCCCTGCGCGCTGGGCCTGGCCACACCGGTGGCCATCACCGTGGCCACCGGCAAGGCGGCGGAGCAGGGCATCCTCATCAAGTCCGCCGCCAGTCTGGAGCTGATGGGCCGGGTGGACACGGTGGTGCTGGACAAGACCGGCACCGTCACCCAGGGCAAGCCCCAAGTCACCGACCTGCTGTGCGCAGAGGGCATGGACGAGGACACACTGCTGCGGGCTGCCGCGTCGCTGGAAACGCCCTCTGAGCACCCGCTGGCCGGGGCCATCGTGGCCGAGGCGGAAAGACGCGGCCTGACCCTGCGTCCTGTGACCGATTTCGCCGCCGTGGCCGGCGGCGGCGTCACCGCGCAGACGGAGGGCGTGACGCTGCTGGCAGGCAACGAGCCGTTTATGGAGCGCTCCGGCATCGCCGTCAGCCCGGCGCTGCGCGACGGCGCAGCCGCCCTGGCTGAGGACGGCAAGACGCCGCTGTTCATCGCCGCCGGCACCGCGCTGCTGGGCGTTATCGCCGTGGCAGACGTGGTCAAGGCGGACAGCGCGGCGGCCATCGCCGCCCTGCGGGGCATGGGCTGCGACGTGGTGCTGCTCACCGGCGACAACCAGCGCACCGCAGACGCCATCGCCCGCCAGGTGGGCGTCAGCCGCGTCATCGCGCAGGTCCTGCCTCAGGACAAGGCCCGGGTGGTACAGGAGCTGCAGCAGCAGGGCAAGAAGGTGGCCATGGTGGGCGACGGCATCAACGATGCCCCGGCGCTGGTGACGGCGGACATAGGACTGGCCATCGGCGCGGGCACGGACGTGGCCATCGAGTCGGCGGATATCGTGCTGATGCGCAGCAGCCTGATGGATATTGCGGATGCGGCAGCGCTGTCCCGGGCCACGCTGCGGAACATACGGCAGAACCTGTTCTGGGCATTTTTCTACAATTCCGTGGGCATTCCGGTGGCGGCAGGCGTGCTGTATCCAGCCTTCGGCATCACCCTGAACCCCATGATCGCGGCGGCGGCCATGAGCCTGAGCAGCGTGTGCGTGGTGTCCAACGCCCTGCGGCTGCGGGGGTGGACAGCATCTTGGAACAAGCTAGAAAGTCATGGAAATCGTGAAGAAACGGTGCAGCGCACCGAGGAGAAAACAGACATTGACAAGGAGGATACGACAATGGCAAAAAAGACCATCACCATCAAGGGAATGATGTGCGCCCACTGCGTGGCACATGTGGAAAAGGCGCTGACGGCACTGGGCGTGCAGGCGGAGGTAGACCTGACCTCCGGCACCGCGGTGGTCACCGGCGAGGTGAGCGACGAGGCGCTGAGGAAGGCCGTCACCGACGCGGGATACGAGGTCGTGGAGATCAAGTAACGACGCATAACGCAAAAAAGAACCGCCCTCCGGCGGTTCTTTTTTTGCGTGTGTGGGGTGCAGGCTCGCTGCGGAGGGCGGATGTGGGCATCGGCCCCTATAAAAAGGATACGGATTGCCGCGTCGGGCTGCGCCCTCCTCGCAATGACACCTCATCCGTCAGCCTGCGGCTGACACCTGTCTCCCTGCAGGCCGGTCGGTTCGCGGGTCTGACAGGCCACCGGCCTGTCATTCAACACCGCGAACCCCTCAAGGGGAAGGCAAGGAGGGATTCCACGCCTGCGGACGCGGGCGGATCACCTGTCCCAGCAGGTCTTTTGATCCTCTTCCGTGATCGGGCGGATCACGCGGCAGGGGTTGCCGACGGCCACGGAGTTGTCGGGGATATCCTTCACCACGACGCTGCCGCCGCCGATCACCACATTGCTGCCGATGGTGACGCCCGGCATGACCTGCACGCCGGCGCCAATCCAGACGTTGTCGCCCACCGTGATGGGATAGGCATACTCCAGTCCCTTATTGCGGCGCTGATGATCAACGGGGTGTCCCGCGGTGTAGAAGCCGCAGTTGGGCGCCACGAACACATTATCCCCAAAGGTGACCTTTCCCCCGTCCAGGATCACGGTATTGTGGTTGGCAAAGAAGTTCTCGCCGAGCTCAATGTTGCAGCCGTAATCGCACCAGAACGGGGCGACGATATGGAACGCGCCCCGGGTCCTGCCCAGCAGCCGGCGCAGCAGCGCCTGCTGGGCCTTTTCGTCGGACGGATGGAGCAGATTATACTGATAGCACAGCTCCTTGGCATTGGCGCGCTCCGCTGTCAGTGCCTTATCGTTATTGGCATCATAGAGCAGCTGCCGCCGCATCTTTTCCCGCTCTGTCATTTTCACACCTCCCGGCGCGGATCACTGGGCTTCATCGGGTGTGTCCGGTCCATCGGGAGCGGGCTGGGCGGGCTGCGGCGGGACGGTGCGCTCCACGCTGTCGGCGGTGAGGATGGTGCCCTGACCATCGGCAAAGCGGACGGTGACACTGTCGCCCACGTTGTAGATGACCACCTCCGGCTGCCGGGCGGCGGAGATCACATAGTAGTGCGCGTCGCCGGAGAGGTGCAGGTAGTACAGGGTATTGCCGTCCACCACGGCGGAGCGGATGTCGTCCAGTACGCCCACGGCCTCATTCTGTCCGGTGAGGGGCAGGTCGGCATCGTCGGTGGACACCAGACCCTTCTCCGCCAGGATGCGGCGGTAGTTGGCCTCGCACTGGGCCACGGTGTCGCCGGTGGCCACGATCTGATACTGGCTGACATTGACCATGGCGTACATCTTCACCAGCTCGGCGGCGTCCTTCAGCGCCATGAAATAGGTGGGCTGGTCGGAGATGTTCAGCAGCAGCGGGAAGGTGGCGGTGTACTTCATCTGCTGGACCTGACCCTTGGCGCTGTCCATGGCGGAGTACTCTTTCGCGCCGGCCACCAGGTAGAAGCGGGTATCCTTGGTGCGCTGGTTGGAGAGGATGAAGCCGATATTGGACTCGTCGGACACCACGGAGGTGACGCCGGTGTACATATACACATCATCGCCGATGGCGATGTAGTTATACCCCTCGGTGGTGACGGTGACGTCCCGCTGGCCGAACAGGGAGTTGATGAAGCCGTTGACATACGCGCCGTGGTAGTCGTACTGCTGCATGATCAGCTCGGCGGTGAACACATGGTCCACCCAGCTGGGCACATCGCCGGTCTGGTAATAGGTGCTCTCGCCGGTGACGGCGTTGACCAGCACCGCACCGATGATGTCCCGGCCGCCGAAGAGGCCGATGGTGTGGCTGACCCGGGGGCAGACCCACCAGGGATCGCCGTTTTCATCGATCTCAAAGGCCGGCTCGTCAAACATATAGGTGGGGTAGTGGAAGCGCAGGTGGCGGTACAGGTTGCGGCTGAAATGCTCGGCGGTGGTATAGTGGATGCCGTCCTCCAGGCGTACCACCTCCACGTTCTGGGTGACCATGTCGATGAGCAGGTAGGCGGGCAGGCCCTGGGCGCGGTTGTTCAGCCACTTGATGATGTCGCCGTAGCGCAGGGGCGTGACCCGGACCGGGCGGCCCTGGTAGTTGATCTGGGTGTAGTCGTCGGCCACCTCGAACTGGGAGACCATGTCCGCCAGCTCGCCCAGCTTGCGGTTGCCCAGCTTGGTGGCGGAGTTGGCGTCCAGCATGGGGATCTGGTCGTAGCTGATCTCCTCCACCTCGGCGGCAAAGTCGCCGTCGGTGACGGTGAGCAGGTCGCGGTAATCCCCGGCCCGGAACAGCTGCCAACCCACGGCGGCGCCCACCAGCGCGGTGGCCACCAGGGCCACGGCGATGAACAGCGGCACGGCGCACTGCTTTTTCAGGAAGCCGAAGTACCCTTTGGCCCCGGTGCCCTGAAAGCCGGAGGTCAGCACGGCGCACAGGCCGTAGACCGCGCAGGTCAGCAGGGCGAAGATGTAGAATTCCTCGCTTTTCAGGCTGATGGGCGGCAGCACCACATAGAAATACACGGCGGCGAACACCAACGTGACGGCGATGTTCAGCAGCGTGCGGCCCAGGGGCGTGCCCACGGCCTTGCGCTCCTTTTTCGGGCGGCTCTGGCGGGCGAAGCCCTGGAAGTTGGGGTCGTTCCAATTTGTGTTCATAGATGATTCCTTTCTCCTTCGGTTTGCTTGCTGCTGCCATTATACCCCATCCGCGGCGGTTTGTATAGCAACTTCAGGTTGCAGCAGGGCGTTTTTTCGTGTTCATAATTTGTTTACAGAAAAAGTCAAAGAAAGTCAAAATCGCCTATTGACAAAGTGGGCAGGCGGGTGTATCATACGTTCGAAGGTCAAGGAAAGGCAAAGTCAAACACCGAAACAAGACCTTCGCAGACAGTAAAGAGAGGCGGCGAGGATTTGGGTATTTCCGATATTATCGCTGGGTTCATCCAGCAGGAGTTAGACCAGGCGGGCGGCGCACTGGAGCTGCAGCGGGCCGATCTGGCACAGCGGTTCAACTGCGTGCCCAGCCAGATCAACTACGTCATGTCCACCCGGTTCTCGCCGGAGCATGGCTACATCGTAGAGTCACGGCGGGGCGGCGGCGGATACATCCGCATCACCCGTGTGCAAGTGGACCGGCAGACGCTGCTGATGCACGTCATCAACAGCATCGGCGACAAGCTGGACGCCGCCAGCGCCAGAGCCATGGTGCAGAACCTGGTCCAGTCGGAGGCCATCAGCCGGGAGCTGGGACAGGCGCTGCTGTCCGCCACCGGCGGACGCGCCCTGCAAAGCGCCCCCACCCAGGTGCGGGACGCCCTGCGGGCGGACATATTCAAGCAAATTTTGATCCATTCCGTCTGACGACGGTGTAAGGAGGTTATGATGATGAAGTGTGATCGCTGTGGGAAGAACGACGCGACGTTCTACTATAAGAGCAATATCAACGGCAGAGTGACCGAGACCCACCTCTGCAGTGACTGTGCCCGGGCTATGGGCTATACCGGGTCTGTACAGAGCCGCATGGGCAGCTGGTTCGACGACGACTGGTTCGACCGGCCCTTCCGCATGCTGGAGCCGTTCTTCGGCGGCTTCGGCAGCCGGATGCTGACAGAGTTCCCCCAGCCGGTGGACGTGCTGGAGCAGGCGCAGAGCGCCGAGCCCGGCCGCACCGAGGAGCAGCTGCTGCCCAAGGAGGAAGCGGCGTCCCTGGCGCTGGAGCGGAGGCGCAACGCGCTGCGCACACAACTCCACAACGCCGTGGAGGAGGAACGGTACGAGGATGCCGCCAAGCTGCGGGACGAGCTGAAGTCCCTGAGCGCGTAAAATTTGAGTTTTCCATCCCCATTTGAGAGGAAGTGTTTATTATGTCTGAGAATAAATTCACCCCCCGCGCCGAGGAGGCGCTGCGTCTGAGCCAGGAGGCCGCCGAGGAGCTGGGCCACGGCTACGTGGGCTCCGAGCACCTGCTGATGGGCCTGATCCGCGAAGAGGAGGGTATCGCACACCGGGTGCTGTCCGAGTTCGGCGTCACCGACGAGATGGTGTGCTCCGTGCTGCAGCGCAGCGTGGGCAAGGGCGTGTCCGGCGCCGCACCCAGCCAGGGGCTGACGCCCCGGGCCAAGAGCGTGGTGGAGCTGGCCGTGTCCGAGGCGTCCCGCAGCGGCAGCGGCGCCATCGGCACCGCCCACCTGCTGATGGGCATGCTCCGCGAGGGCGGCAACATGGGATTGCGCATCCTGCGCACCATCGGCGTGGACCCCAACAAGATGTACAGCGCCGTGGTGAAGAAGCTCAACGATCTGCCCCACGCGGCAGTCAGCGGCAGCGCCGCCGGCAAGAGCGAGGCGGATAAGAAGAACAAGGCCCTGGCGGAATATACCCGCGATCTGACCGAGGCCGCCCGCAGCGGCAAGCTGGACCCCGTGATCGGCCGCGACACCGAGATCCAGCGGGTCATCCAGATCCTGTCCCGCCGCAGTAAGAACAACCCAGTGCTCATCGGCGAGCCCGGCGTGGGCAAGACGGCCATCGCCGAGGGCCTGGCCGAGCGCATCGCCGCAGGCGACGTGCCGGAGGAGCTGCTGGACAAGCGCATCCTGTCGCTGGACCTCAGCGGCATGGTGGCCGGCACCAAATACCGGGGTGAGTTCGAAGAGCGCATCAAGAATACGCTGAACGAGGTGAAGAAGGACGGCAACGTCATTCTGTTCATCGATGAGCTGCACACCATCGTGGGCGCAGGCTCTGCCGAGGGCGCCGTGGACGCCGCAAACATTCTGAAGCCCGCCCTGAGCCGGGGCGAGATAAGGGTCATCGGCGCCACCACCCTGAACGAATACCGCAAGTACATCGAGAAGGATGCGGCGCTGGAGCGCCGGTTCCAGCCGGTGACCGTGGGTGAGCCCACCCCGGAGGCCACGCTGGAGATCCTGAAGGGGCTGCGGGATCGCTATGAGGCGCACCACAAGCTGACCATCACCGACGAGGCGCTGGACGCCGCCGTGCAGCTGTCCAAGCGGTACATCGGCGACCGGTTCCTGCCGGACAAGGCCATTGACCTGATGGACGAGGCGGCGTCGCAGGTGCGCATGACCGCCGAGAGCTCCTCCCCGGACCTGAAAGCCCTGGAGGAGAAGATCACCGCCCTGCACCGGGAGAAGAACGACGCCATCGCCGCACAGGACTTTGAGAAGGCCGCGCAGCTGCGTGACATTGAGAAGGACTATCAGGAGCAGGTGGACATCGAGCGGGACAAGTGGCGCAAGAGCCTGTCCCAGAACCGCGGTACCGTCACCGCCGACGACGTCGCCAGGGTAGTGGCCGAGTGGACGGGCATCCCCGTGACCCGGCTCACCGAGGACGAGAGCATGCGCCTGCTGAAGCTGGAGGAGAAGCTCCACCAGCGTGTGGTGGGCCAGGAGGACGCCGTGACCGCCGTGGCCAAGGCCATCCGCCGCAGCCGTGTGGGTCTGAAGGACCCCAAGCGGCCCATCGGCTCGTTCCTGTTCCTGGGCCCCACCGGCGTAGGCAAGACCGAGCTGTGCAAGACCCTGGCCGAGGCCATGTTCGGCGATGAGAACGCCATGGTGCGTATCGACATGTCCGAGTACATGGAGAAGCACACGGTGTCCCGCCTGATCGGCTCGCCTCCCGGCTATGTGGGCCACGAGGAGGGCGGCCAGCTCACCGAAAAGGTGCGCAGGAAGCCGTACTCCGTGGTGCTGTTCGACGAGATCGAGAAGGCCCACGAGGATGTGTGGAACATCCTGCTGCAGATCCTGGAGGATGGCGTGGTCACCGACTCCCAGGGCCGCAGAGTGGACTTCAAGAACACCGTCATCGTCATGACGTCCAACGTGGGCGCCAAGAACATCACCGCCGCCGAGTCCAAGCTGGGCTTTGACGGCAAGGAGAAGGACGAGAAGGAGACCGAAGAGGCTCGGTTCGCCCGTATCCGCGAGGCCGTGATGACCGACCTGAAGCACACCTTCCGGCCGGAGTTCCTGAACCGTATCGACGAGATCATCGTGTTCCACCAGCTGACCCAGGAGAACATCGTGGAGATCGCCCGCCGTATGCTCACCGTCACCGGCAAGCGTATGGCCCAGCAGGGCATCACCTTGGTGTCCGACGACGAGGCGGTGGCCGAGCTGGCCCGGGACGGCTTCGATCCCCAGTACGGCGCGCGTCCGCTGCGCCGGGCCATCCAGAACCAGGTGGAGGACGCCGTGGCCGAGCTGATGCTGGAGGGCAAGCTGAAGTCCGGCGATACCGCCCACGTCCGTCTGCGTGACGGCAAGGTGGCCATCGACAGCGAGAGCGCCGCACCGGCGGAGACCTCCGCCGCGCCTGCGCCCGCCCAGGACGACAAGGCCCCCGTGGAGAAATAAGCGAAAAGAAGCACCCCGAGAGGGGTGCTTCTTTTTTTGCGCCGCAGTACTCTGTCACTGCGAGGGCGCGAGGCACCCGTACCCCAAGGGTGCTTGTTTCACTGCGTGGCGATCCGTCCTCCCACAGGAGTGTTTCGCGCCTGTGGGCGCGAGCCTCCGGCGGCCCCATTTCTTTCAACAGCGAAAGAAATGGGGAAAAGAACGCCGGCAAAAACTACGTTTCTGCACTTCCTTGGCGCGGAGCGGGATGTTCTGCGTCGGCAGTCTTTGCCGCGCGACTGCGGGGGTGGTTCGTTTTTGTCGGTTCAAAGGACTGTGCCACCACAGCTTTCCGCTACCGCTCCGCTGCCGCTGCCTGTTGCCACGGTAGGGGCGTTCGGTTCTACCGGGCGGGCCGTGCCCTAAAGGCACTTGCTGCGCTGCGTCGGGGGGCATCGGCCCCTACGGAGGGGCGCGGATTGCTACGTCGGGCTGCGCCCTCCTCGCAATGACAGGACGTGCGGCGGGAAGGGGGTTGCTATTTGCGGCGGAATGTGGTATAAGAGTAGACAGAAAGCCCGCCCGGTGTACGCCGGACGTACACAACCAAAACAGGAGGATCATGCCATGAAGAAGATCATTGCCACCACCAACGCCCCTGCCGCCATCGGCCCCTATTCCCAGGCCATCGACTGCGGCAGTTTCCTGGTCACGTCCGGCCAGGTGCCCTTTGACCCCGCCACCGGCGAGTTCGTTCCCGGCGGCATCACCGAGCAGACCCGCCAGGTGCTGACCAACGTCAAGGCCATTCTGGAGGCCGCCGGCCTGACCATGGACAACGTGGTCAAGACCACCGTGTTCCTGCAGAACATGAGCGATTTCGCCGCCATGAACGCGGTGTACGCCGAGTTCTTCACCGAGGGCCAGTATCCCGCCCGCTCCGCCGTGGAGGTGGGTGCGCTGCCCCGGGGCGCGCTGGTGGAGATCGAGACCATCTGCGTAAAGTAAGCGCAAGAGCAAAGGAGACCGCTTCGGCGGTCTCTTCAGGTTGTCAAAAAAGCCTTTGGCTTTTTGACAGCCTGAATAATGCCGTTATTTTTGCGCCGCACAGCGGCGCAAAAATATTCGCTCTGCTCAACGCACGCCTTGCAAAGCAAGGCTTAGCGCGGCAGTCGATCTGATTCGAGGCGGGCGCTGCCCCCTCGAGCTCCCCCAGCAGTGGAAAAGATGCTGCGCAAAAAGATAGTTTTCCGACAGACTGAAGAGACCGCTTCGGCGGTCTCTTTTTTGTTGGCCAGGGCGGTGCAAAGGTGTAACCGCTTTGTCATTGACAGACCGGTAAAGGACGCGTATAATTTATGCATAGCGCACAACACCGAAAATGCCCGCAAGGGCGGAAGAGAAAGGAAATCTGTTGAAATGAAGAAGTTTTTTGCACTGATCATGGCGCTGGTCCTGGCACTGAGCCTGGTGGCCTGCGGCGAGAAGAATGACAACAAGAAGCTGATGGGCACCTGGACGTACACGGTGGATATGACCGAGATGATGAACCAGGAGATGGCCGCCAGCCTGGAGCTGGAGGAGCTGACCGTGGACGCCGACTTCGGCATGGACCTGGTCCTGACGGTGGCCGACGACGGCGCATACTCCCTGGCTGTGGACACCGCCGCTACCGGCGACAGCCTGAACGCCTATCTGCAGGCGCTGACCCCGGCCCTCATCGAGTCCATGTACGCCTCCGCGGAGCAGCAGGGCGTCAGCCGCGAGGAGTTTGACGCCGGTCTGGCCGAGAGCGGCATGAGCGCCGAGGAGCTGGTCAGCGCGATCCTGGGCGCCTTTGACGTGGGCACCCTGCTGGAGAGCATGCTGGGCGACGAGGCGGGCGCTATCGATTCCGGCTACTGCACCGCCAAGGACGGCAAGCTGTACATGGCCGCCACCGCCGAGGAGCTGGCCAACGCCGACTACGTCACCTATACCTTCAACAGCGACGGCACCATGAGCTGGACCGACGAGGACGGCCAGGTGAGCAGCCAGCTGGCCCCGGAGGAGCAGGAGCTGTTCCAGTTCCCCATGGTGTGGACCAAGCAGGCCGCGTAACGCAGCGCACAAAAAAAGAAACCGCTGGATGGCGGTTTCTTTTTTGCGCTTTTTTACTCGCCCATGGGGGCGCCGCAGTGGGGGCAGAACTTGCTGTCGCTGGCGGCTCCGCAGACGGGGCAGACCTTGAAGGTCACGTCGGCCTCCTTGGCGGCGGGCTCGTCCTTCTGGGGCTTGCTGGCCTCCAGCTGGGCGATGCGCTCCTTGCCGGCGTTGACGGCGGCCACCACGTCCTTGACGGCGTCGGGCACATCGTCCTGATACTCGGAGACGAACCACTCGCCGATGGCGCGGTAATTCTTCTCCAGCTCGCGCTGCTCGTTCATAATGGCCACGTTGACCTTGGCGGTGTCGCTGAGGTCCTTGGCCTTATCGGCGGCCACCTCGGCCAGGTCCTTCGCCTTGTCCACGGCGATGCCGGCGTACTCCTGCGCCTTCTTGCTGATGTCATTGAGAATACCCATAGTTATGCTCCTTTCCATATCTCCCAAGCCCGGCCGGCGCGCCCGTAGGGCACGGCAGCGGGGCTTTTCGGCGTTCCATTGCCTGTTGAGGCCAGTATAGCGCGTTTTTTTCGCCGTTGCAAGCGGTATTGGGCGAAATTTACATACTGTTCAATAGTCCCTCAGTGCTCGATCCAGTCGCCCGCCCGGCCCACGGCCCGCTTCCACAACCGGTAGTAGGCGTCGCAGTCCGCCTGGGGCCGCTGGGGCAGGAACACCTGCTGGCTGCGGCGCAGGGCGGTGATCTCGTCCAGGTCCTTCCAGAAGCCGCAGCTGAGGCCCGCCAGCGCCGCCGCGCCGAAGGCGGTGGTCTCCACCATCTCCGGGCGGTCCACCGGGATGCGCAGCAGGTCGGCCTGCATCTGCAGCAGCACATCGGACACGCTGGCGCCGCCGTCCGCCCGCAGCAGGGCGATGTCGCAGCCGGCGTCCTGGCGCATGGCCAGCATCAGGTCCGTCACCTGGGCGGCGATGCAGCTGAGCACCGCCCGGGCGATGTGGGCCCGGCCCGTGCCCCGGGTGATGCCCAGGATGGCGCCCCGGGCGTACATGTCCCAGTAGGGCGCGCCCAGGCCGGTGAAGGCCGGCACCACCACCACGCCGCCGCTGTCCGGCACCGTGGCGGCCAGGGCGTCGATCTCCGGGGCGGAGGATATGATGCCCAGCTCATCCCGCAGCCACTGGATGGTGCTGCCGGCGTTGAACACGCTGCCCTCCAGGGCGTAGGTGGTCTGCTGCCCCACCTGCCAGGCCACGGAGGTCAGCAGTCCGGCGCGGGAGCGCACGGGGCGGCTGCCCACGTTCATCAGGGTGAAGCAGCCGGTGCCGTAGGTGTTTTTGGCCTCGCCGGGGGCAAAGCAGGTCTGGCCGAACAGGGCGGACTGCTGGTCGCCGGCGGCGCCGCACACCGGCACGCCCGCCAGCGTCTCCAGCCCCGGGATACCCGGCTGCACCGCGCCGTAGACCTGGCTGTTGGGCACCGGCCGGGGCAGCATGGCCGTGGGCACGCCCAGAATGCCGCACAGCTCCTCGTCCCAGCAGAGGCGGTGGATGTCAAAGAGCATGGTGCGGCTGGCGTTGGCGTAGTCGGTGACGTGCTGCCCGGTGAGACGCCAGATGAGCCAGCTCTCCACCGTGCCGAACAGCACCTCGCCCCGCTCCGCCCGGCGGCGCACGCCGGGGACGTTGTCCAGGATCCAGCGGATCTTGCTGCCGGAGAAATAGGCGTCGATCAGCAGGCCGGTGGCGGAGCGGATGCGCTCCTCCAGCCCCCGGCGCTTCAGCTCCTCGCACAGCTCCGCCGTGCGGCGGCACTGCCAGACGATGGCGTTGTACACCGGCTCGCCGGTGGCCCTGTCCCAGAGGATGGTGGTCTCCCGCTGGTTGGTGACGCCGATGCCCGCGATGCTGCCCTCCGGCAGCCGGGCGATCACCTCCGCCGCCGCGCGGCGCTGGGTGTCCCATATCTCCAGGGGGTCGTGCTCCACCCACCCCGCGCAGGGATAGTGCTGGGGCAGGGGCTGCTGGGACAGGGCGGCGATGCCCCCCTGACGGTCGAAGGCGATGGCCCGGGAGCTGGTGGTGCCCTGGTCCAGGGCCAATATGTACTGCGGCATGGCGGACCCTCTTTTCTTTTCCGTATTTTTGTGGTACACTATGTAGTACTGACTATTATATCACGGAAGGAGCGGATGCACCATGACTAATTTGTCCGACTTCACCTTTCTCTCCAGCGACGGCCACACCCAGCTCCACGGCATGCTGTGGGAGCCGGAGGGCGCCCCTGTCCGGGCGGTGCTGCAGGTCTGCCACGGCGTGGCGGAGCACATCGCCCGGTACGACGGCTTTGCCCGGGCACTGAATGAGCAGGGCATCGTGGTGGCCGGCCACGACCACCTGGGCCACGGCAAATCCCTGCCGGAGGGGGACACCCCCGTCTATTTCGGCCGGGGCAACACCTGGAACACCGTGGTGGACGACATCTACGTCCTGCACCAACGGCTGCGGCAGCGCTATCCCGACGTGCCCCTGTGCATCATGGGCCACAGCATGGGCTCGTTCCTGACCCGGACGTACCTGATCCGCTATCCCGGCACGGTGAGGGCGGCGGTCATTATGGGCACCGGCTGGCAGCCCCGTGCGGCCATCACCGGCGGGCTGGCGGTGGCCAACGCCGTGGCCGCCGTGGCCGGCGAGGACGCCACCAGCGACCTGGTGACGGAGCTGGCCTTCGGCAGCTATAACAAGCTGTTCGCCCCCAACCGCACCAAGGTGGACTGGCTCTCCGCCGACGAGAGCAACGTGGACGACTATATCGCCGATCCCCTCTGCGGCGCAGACGCCACGGTGGAGCTGTTCCGCCAGATGCTCCACGGCATCCGCTTCAACCAGCGGCAGAGCCACCTGCGGCAGATGGACAAGGACATGCCGGTGCTGTTCGTGGCCGGGGACAAGGACCCGGTGGGCAGCTGCGGCAAGGGCGTGCGCCAGACCTACGACGCCTTCAAGGCCGCCGGCATGCGGGACTGCACGCTGAAGCTGTACCCCGGGCTGCGCCACGAGATCCTCAACGAAAAGGCCTATGCCCCGGCCATCACCAAGGACATCAAGACGTGGCTGCTGAGCAAGCTGGAGAAATAGGCCCGCGTTCGCGGAGAGAGAACAAAAGGAGAACGACTATGACCGAGTGGGAAGCCCTGCGGCAGGAGTGCCTGCACTGCCATGCCTGTACCCTGGCGGAAAAACGCACCAACGTGGTCTTCGGCGTGGGCCGGGAGGACGCGGAGATCATGATCATCGGCGAGGCCCCCGGCGCCAACGAGGACAAGCTGGGCGAGCCCTTTGTGGGCCGCGGCGGCAAGCTGCTGGACGACATGCTGAAGATGATCGGCCTGGACCGCAGCCGCCTGTATATCACCAACTCCGTCAAGTGCCGTCCGCCGGAGAACCGGGACCCCATGAACACCGAGAAGGACGCCTGCAAGGGCTATCTGCAGCGCCAGCGGGCGCTGATGAAGCCCAAGATCATCGTCTGTCTGGGCCGCATCAGCGCCATGGAGATCATCCGCCCGGATTTCAAAATCACCCAGGAGCACGGGCAGTTCTTCGAGAAGGACGGCTGTTTGATGATGGCCCTGTACCACCCGGCGGCGCTGCTCCGCGACCCCCGGAAGAAGCCGGAGACCTTCGAGGATCTGAAGCGCCTGCAGGCCAAGATCAAGGAGATCTGCACCCGCACGGAGCTGGATTTCTGAGCAAAAAAAGAACACCCCCGCAGGGGTGTTCTTTTTTTGCTTATTTCTCCCGGGGCATCTTCCAGCCGTTGTGGTCGGTGTGCAGCAGATGGTGGGACCGCTCACTGAGCGGCGCCTTCAGGAACTCCCGGTACAGAGCCTGCACGTCTGCGTTCCGGTGGGAGTAGCGCACGGCCGTGTTCTTGTCCAGGTTCCACAGGATGTCGCCGCGGTAGGCGGCCATCTCCTGCCCGTCATGGATGGGCTGACCGCCGCCGCCGGCGCAGCCGCCGGGACAGGCCATGACCTCCACAAAGTCGTAGTCCACGCTGCCCTCGTCGATGGCGTGCATCAGCCTGCGGGTGTTGCCCAGGCCGCTGACCACCGCCACACGCACGTCACCGGCGCCGGGGATGGAGAACACAGCCTCCTTCCAGCCGTCCATGCCGCGCACGGCGGAGAAGGCGTCGGCGTCCGGTTCTCGGCCGGTGATGAGATAATAGGCGCTGCGCAGGGCGGCGTCCATAACGCCGCCGGTGGCCCCGAACACCACCGCCGCGCCGGTACCGGTGCCCAGCGGGCTGTCGAAGGGCGTCTCCGGCAGCACGGCGGGGTTGATCTGCTCGCCGCGAAGCATGCGGACGATCTCCCGGGTGGTCAGCACCACGTCCACGTCCGGGACGCCCTGCTCGTCGCGCATGGTGGGCAGGGCGCACTCCGCCTTTTTGGCGGTGCAGGGCATGATGGACACCACGTAGAGCTTTTGGGGGTCCACGCCCAGCTTCTGGGCGAAGTAGGTCTTGGCCACCGCGCCGAACATCTGCTGGGGGCTCTTGGCCGTGGACAGATTCTCCACATAGGCGGGGAACTGGCCCTTCAGGAACCGCACCCAGCCGGGACAGCAGCTGGTGAACATGGGCCAGTGGTACTTGTTGCGGTGGGTGAACCGCTCGATAAACTCGCTGCCCTCCTCCATGATGGTCAGGTCGGCGGCAAAATCGGTGTCGAACACATAGTCGAAGCCCATGGTCTTCAGCGCGGTGACCATGCGCTCCGCCGTGGCGAACTTGGGGTCCAGGTGGTAGTACTCCGCCCAGGCCGCCCGCACCGCCGGCGCCACCTGCACCACGGTGATGCGGTCCTTGTCCGCCAGGGCGTCAAACACCCGGCCGGTGTCGTCGTGCTCCTGCAGGCCGCCCACAGGACAGTGAGTGATGCACTGGCCGCAGAAGGTGCAGTCGCTCTCGCCCAGGGTGCGGGTATGGGCCACGCCCACGGTGGTATGGGTGCCGGTGCCCATCAGGTCCCATATCCCCATACCCTGGATCTTTTCGCACACCTGGATGCACCGCATGCACTTGACGCAGCGGTTCTCGATGCGCACCACCGGGTTGGAGTAGTCCGTGGGGATGTTCTTCAGGTCGTCGATGTAGTGGTCGCCCAGCAGGTTATAGTCGTTGGTCAGCTGCTGCAGCTTGCAGTTGCCGCTGCGGGTACACTTGGTGCATTTCGTCTCGTGCTGGCTCAGCAGCAGCCGCAGATTCACGCGGCGGGCCTCCCGCACCCGGGGCGAGCTGGTGTAGACCACCATGCCCTCGGTGACGGCGCTGTCGCAGGAGGGCACCAGCCGGGCGTAACCCTCCACCTCCACCATGCAGATGCGGCAGGCGCCGATCTCGTTGATGTCCTTCAGATAGCACAGGGTGGGGATGCTGATGCGCAGCGTCTGGGCGGCCTCCAGAATGGTGGTGCCCTCCGGCACCGTCACGGTGCGGCCGTCGATGGTCAGTGTTACCATTTTTCGTTCCTCCCTCCCCGGAATATGCCGTAGCCGTAGTGGTCGCAGCGCAGGCAGCGGGACGCCTCGGTGCGGGCGCCCTCCTCGGTAAGGCCGCACTCGATGTCCTCAAAGTCGCAGCGGCGCTGGCAGGCCTCCCGCTCCGTGGTGTTGATGCGGCCGTGGGGCGCGCGGTTGTTCAGCCGCGGACCGGGAATGTCCACGTCCACCTTGATCTCGTGGTGGAAGCCCAGATGCTCGTCAATATTGGCCGCCGCCACCTTGCCGGCGGCGATGGCACGGATAGCGGTGGCCGGGCCGGTGACGCAGTCGCCGCCGGCGAACAGGTTGTCCATGTCGCCCACCTGTCCGGACAGGCCGGCCACGAAGGTGCCCCGCTTGATGGGCACGCCCGCCTGCTCGAAGCCCTGGATCTCGATGCCCTGACCGATAGCCACCACGATGATGTCCGCCGGAATGCGCACCTCCGGCAGGTCGGCCTTGTTGGGACGGGGACGACCGGATTTATCGGCCTCGCCGATGATCTGGGGCTGCACCCACAGCGCCGCGGCACTGCCGTCCTCGTCCGCCTCGATGCGGACGGGTGCCATCAGCGCGGCGATCTCCGCGCCCTCGGCCATAGCGCCGGTGACCTCGTCTGGCAGCGCCGTCATGTCCTCCACGCGGCGGCGGTAGACGCACGTCACCTTCTCCGCGCCCAGACGGATGGAACTGCGGGTCACGTCCATGGCCACGTTGCCGCCGCCGATGACCACCACCCGCTTGCCGGTGAAGTCCGGCATCACATCGTCGCCGATGGAGCGCAGCATCTCCACGGCGGACATGACGTTCCTGCTGTCCTCGCCGGGGATGCCCACCTTCT
Organism: uncultured Oscillospiraceae bacterium; assembly: GCA_934623575.1. Classification (GTDB taxonomy): domain Bacteria; phylum Bacillota; class Clostridia; order Oscillospirales; family Oscillospiraceae; genus Vescimonas. The sequence goes on along the minus strand of CAKTVL010000007.1, from coordinate 12,961 downwards.
TGTCCTGATGGGCGCCGATGGCGATATACAGGCAGTCATACTCCTTCTGCAGCTCCTGCACCCAGATATCCACGCCCACGGTGATGCCCGTGTGCGCCTCGATACCCAGGGACAGGATGGACTCGATCTCCGCGTCCAGCAGGTGCCGGGGGAAGCGGTAGTTGGGAATGCCGTAGCGCAGCATACCGCCCAGCTTGCTGCGCTCCTCGTACACCGTGACCTTGTGTCCCATCAGCGCCAGATAGTAGGCGCAGCTGAGCCCGCTGGGGCCGCCGCCGATGACCGCCACCTTCTTGCCGGTGGACGGTGCACAGGCGGGTTGGGGCACATCGCCGGCGTTGTCCACGGCGAAGCGCTTCAGGCCGCGGATGTTGATGGCGTCGTCGATCATATTCCGGCGGCAGCGCGCCTCGCAGGGGTGCTCGCAGATATAGGCGCAGGACACCGGGAAGGGGTTGTCCTTGCGGATCAGGCGCACCGCGTCGGCGCAGCGCCCCTCCCCCACCAGCGCCATGTAGCCGGGCACGTCCACGCCGGCGGGACAGAGCGCCACGCAGGGCACCGGCAGCTGCAAGCCCGCCAGACAGCGGTGGTGCAGGATGTGCTCCTCGTAGTCGTCCCGGAAGCCCTCCAGACCGTCCAGCACCAGCCGGGCGGCGTCGCGCCCGATGGCGCAGTCAGCGGTGTTCACCACCGTGCGGGCGGTTTTTTCGATAATGGCCAGCGTGCTCATGTCGGCGGTGCCGTCCAGCACCGTGGCGATCAGCTTGCTCAGCTGCCCCAGACCGATGCGGCAGGGCACGCACTTGCCGCAGGACTGGGCGTGGCACAGCTGCAAAAACGACAGGGACATATCCACCGGACAGAGGCCCGGCGGGCTGGCGGCGATGCGGCGCTCCACGTCGCGGTAGAGGTTATCCACCACCGTTTGGGCGCGGCTGGGGCTTTTGATGTCAAGTCTGCTCAAACAGATCTCCTCCTTCCGTCTGCACCCCGCGCACATACGTCCCGCGGACGCAGACGTTTACATATATCATTTTCAAGAATGACACAAAAAGCGTCAAATGTCAACACTGCAATATAATTACTTTCATAAAAAGAAATTCTCGGAGGTGCGCGCAGAGCCGCTGTTTCAGCCAAAAATCACCGCTTCTTTTTCGTGATTTTCCTCAAACGAAACAGTCTCCCGGCGCACCGCGCCGGGAGACTGCACAGCGGCCGCGCCCGGTGCTCACGCCCGGCTGCGCCGCATATAGCGATAGTCGCTCTTGATGATATTGCGGAAAAAGGGGATGCACAGCACCGCGTCCGCCGCCATCCAGGCCATGGGGTCCGCCGCGCACAGGGCGTAGAAGGCCATGGGCGGCGCATCGGCGCTGACCGCGCCGCCGGCGATCAGCGGCGGCAGCAGCAGACACACGGCGATGCGGGCCACCAGCTCCGCCGCGCCCGCGCCCAGCACGAAGCCGCTGCGCCCGATGCCCTGCACGCAGTTGCGCACCACGAAGATAAAGCCCAGGAACAGATACATGGCAAAGTCCACATGCAGCAGCGAATTGCCGAACCGCACGGCCTCCGGCGTCACCTTGTCGGCGCTGAGGAACACATGGTAGAAGAAGTCGTTCTGCATGGTCAGCAAGCCGATGCCCACCGCCCCCACCGCCAGCAGGGTCACGATCAGCAGCGACTGCAGCGCGCCGCGCTTGATGCGGTCGTAGTGTCCGGCGCCCAGATTCTGGGCGGTGAAGCTGGTCAGCGCCCCGCCGAAGGCGTTCATGGGCGTCATCAGCAGGCTGTTCAGCTTGTTGGCCGCGCCGAAGCCGTTCTGGGCCGCGTTGCTGACCATGGCGCCGTCCCGCATGTCGAACTGCACCACGCCGCCCTGCATCACGATGATGCCGATGGCCAGCACGGAGAACTGCAGCCCCAGGGGGATGCCCCGGACCAGGTGCCGCTTGGCGTCCATCAGGGTGATGCGCCAGTCCTCCTTATGCAGCCGCAGCACCGGATAGCGGATAAAGGCGTAGACAAAGCAGCCGATGGTGCTGATCAGCTGGGCCAGCACGGTAGCAAAGGCCGCCCCGGCCACACCCCAGCGGAAGGACAGGATGAACAGCAGGTCCAGCCCCACGTTCAGCGCCGTGGAGAACAGCAGGAACACCAGCGGCGTCACTGAGTCTCCCATGGCCCGCAGGAAGGAGCAGATAAAGTTGTAGAACTGCTGCGCGCCGATGCCCGCGAAGATGATGGCGCAGTAGGTGCGCGCGGCGGTATAGACCTCGTGGTTGTCCGGCGTCACGTTGATCCAGGCCAGCATGGGGTCCAGCAGCGCCAGGGCCAGCGCCGTCAGCACCACCGTCAGCGCCCCGGACAGCAGGATCTGGGTGGCCAGGGAGCGGCGCACGCCCCGCTCGTCGTGCATGCCCACATAGTACGAGGTGATAACGCAGAAGCCGGCGCTGACGCCGAAGGCAAACTGCAAAAAGATGAACACCAGCGACGTGGTGTCGTTGACGCCGGCCACCTCCGCGGCGGTCAGCGTCTGGCCCACAATGGCCGCGTCGCTGATGGAGTACACCTGCTGCAAAAGGTAGGACAGGATCACCGGCAGGGAAAACAGCAGGATCACCCGCCAGCACTTCCCCTGGGTCAGATCCATGGGCTCCCTTCTTTTATGTGCTGTTTTCACAGAAATCGCTCCCTTCTTTTGTGTAGTATAGACAATTATCTCTCTCAGAGCGCCGATTATAATACCTTGCGGCGCCATTGTCAAGAGCTCTTTTATAAAAAATCCGTCCACCGGTCATTCCCGGTACCGCGCTGCTGTTCTTCACGCATTTTGCGGCGCATTTCCGCTTTCCGCCAGTGGACACAGCCGGTATTTCGTTGCACCTTTTGTCACTTTTTGGTAAAATATCATCGACACAAATGAAAAGGGGAGGTCACTTAATATGAGATCTGATAATACAAAAAAGTCGCCTGTGCGTATGCTTGTCTACCTGCTGCTTCTCGCGGCGGTGGTGGCTCTGGGCTATTTCACCGACATCGTTGACTTCACGGAGCTGAAGGCTGTTTTTTCTCTGAAGCTCACCGCCCTGCTGAAGCTGGCTGTCATGGTCCTGCTGGTGCTGCTGGTGTCCAACCTGGTCATCTTCATTCTGCACGGTATCAAGCCCCGCACCCACCGCGGCGGGTCTGTGCTGTCGCTGCTGAGCAGCCTGGTCAAATATGTGGCCGGCATCATCATCGTCTGCCAGAGTCTGTCCCTGCTGGGCGTTAACGTGGGCACCATCATCGCCAGCGTCGGCGTGCTGGCCCTGGTGGTCGGCTTCAGCGCCGAGAGTCTCATCGCTGACGTGGTCATCGGCGCCTTCATGCTGCTGGAGAACCAGTACAATGTGGGCGACATCGTGGAGGTCAACGGTTTCCGGGGCGTGGTCACCAAGATCGGAATCCGCACCACCTCCATCACCGACGGCGGCGGCAATGTGAAGATCATCAACAACTCGGAGATGAAGAATATCCTTAACCGTTCCGATAACAACTCCTGGTCTGTCAGCGATATCTCCATCCCCTATGAGACGGACCTGGAGAAGCTGGAGGCGCAGCTGCCCGCCCTGCTGGAGGAGATTTTCCGCGCCCGGGGCGACGTGATGCTGGATACGCCCCAGTACCTGGGCGTCCAGACGCTGGACGCCTCCGGCATCGTCCTGCGCTTCTGGGTGAAGGTGGCGGAGAAGAACATCTACGCCGGCGCCCGCGCCCTGAACCGTGAGCTGCTGCTGGGCTTCCGCCGTCTGGGTGTGGAGTGCCCCTTCCCTCAGATGGACGTACACATGAAATAAGCCATGGAAGAGAAGAACAAGGAGTTTACCCTGGCGCAGGAGCACGCCGCCCCTCCACCGGAGTGCGCTGCCCTCCCGCCGGAGGTCCTGCCGCCGGACACCGTCCTTCCCGGCGAGGCCTCCGCCGCGGAAAGTGCCGCCGCGCTGAAAAAGAAGGCCGCCAAGTGGAAAAAGATCGCCATTATGCTGGTGGGCCTGTCGGCCATGACGGCGGTGGCCGTCACCGGCGGCGGCACAGCGGAGGATCCCGCCCCCGCAACGCCGGACACCCCGCCGGTCCAGCAGGAGCCGTATGTTCCGCCGGAACCGGAGCCGGAGCCCCTCGCCGGTGTTCTGCACTATACCATATACAACGATACCTTCGACGACAGCGGCGTGCCCCTGATCCTGGCCGAGGGTACCGTGGACATGGCCGCGCTGTCCGATACGCCCCTGGCGCTGCCCCAGCCGGAGACGCCGTCCGATGGCAGCTATGCGTTCCTGGGCTGGGCGGGCCGGTATGACACCGCGGATGGAAAGGTCTGGACGACGGTGCCGGACCCGCTGACAGCGGACTTCGCGGCGTCCATCAGACCCGGAGATACAGGGGAGAGGTCGATTGTGCTCCGCGCCGCCTGGCGGCTGACGGAGCAGAGCCGCTACCCCTGGTCCCTGACGCTGGACGACGGCATCAATGCCGTCACCTATGAGGCGGCGGTGCCTATGGCCTCCGGCGGCAACGTGTACCTGTGCGCCTACCCGCAGCCCACCCGCGACGGCTATCGCTTCGCCGGCTGGCTGAACGCGGCAGGGGAGAGGGTGGACCTTCTGCCCGCCCCCGCCTTCTTTGCCAGGACCGCCGACGGCGATACCGACTGGCGCACCACCGTCCCTGTCACCCTCACCGCGGACTGGGAGAAAGCATAGCAAAAAAAGAACAGTCCTTCACGGACTGTTCTTTTTTGATTCTTCTTAATACGCCACGCCCCAGTAGATGTCGGTGGTGCACTCCTTGCCGCACACCACGCACTTGCCGGTGGTGCCGGACTGCTTCAGCGGCATGCAGCGGCTGGACACGCCGGCCTTCTCCTTCATGGCCAGCTCGCACTCCAGGCTGCCGCACCACTTGGTGCGGGCAAAGCCGCCCTTGCCCTGGGCCATGGCCTTGACCTCCTCCCAGGTGGTCATGTCGAAGGTGTTGTCCTCCAGGTTCTTCTCCGCCATGGCGTACAGGTTGTCGTGGACGTCCTGCAGCAGCTGCTTGACGGCGCTCTCCAGCTCGGTCAGGGGCACGAAGGTCTTTTCGCCGGTGTCGCGGCGGGCGATGCAGCACTGGCCCTTCTCCATGTCCTTGGGGCCGATCTCCACACGCAGGGGCACGCCCTTCATCTCATACTGGGCGAACTTCCAGCCGGCGGACTGTTCGCTGTCGTCCATGCTGACGCGGATGCCGGCGGCGCTCAGGCGGTCCCGCAGGGCCGCAGCGGCCTCCAGCACGCCCTCCTTGTGCTGGGCGATGGGGATCACCACCACCTGAGTGGGGGCGATGACCGGGGGCAGCACCAGGCCGTGGTTGTCGCTGTGGGTCATGATGATGGCGCCGATCAGGCGGGTGGACGCGCCCCAGCTGGTCTGGAACGGATACTGCAGCGTGTTGTCCCGGCCGGTGAAGGTCACGTCGTAGGCCCGGGAGAACTTATCGCCGAAGAAGTGGCTGGTGCCGGACTGCAGAGCCTTGTGGTCCTTCATCATGCACTCGATGGTGTAGGTAGCCTCGGCGCCGGCGAACTTCTCCTTGTCGGTCTTGCGGCCCTTGACCACCGGCATGGCCAGCGCGTTCTTGCACACGTCGGCGTAGCAGTTCAGCTGCTGCTCCGTCTCGGCCTCGGCCTCGGCGGCGGTCTCGTGGATGGTGTGGCCCTCCTGCCACCAGAACTCGCGGCTGCGCAGGAAGGGGCGGGTGGTCTTTTCCCAGCGGATGACGGAGCACCACTGGTTGTACAGCATGGGCAGCTCACGATAGCTGTGCAGCACGTGGGCCCAGTGGTCGCAGAACATGGTCTCGGACGTGGGGCGGAAGGCCAGACGCTCCTCCAGCTGCTCGCTGCCGCCGTGGGTGACCCACGCCACCTCCGGCGCGAAGCCGGCCACCAGCTCGCCCTCCTTCTTCAGAAGGCTCTCCGGGATCAAAACCGGCATGGCCACGTTGACGTGGCCGGTCTTTTTGAACTCCGCGTCCATGTATTTCTGGATATTCTCCCAAATGGCGTAGCCGTAAGGTCGAAGGATCAGAAAGCCCTTGACGCTGGCATAGTCCACCAGCTCCGCCTTCAGGCAGATGTCCGTATACCACTTGGTGAAATCCTCCTCCATGGGAGTGATCGCTTCCACATTTCTCTGATCCTTAGCCATAGATACATACCATTCCTTTGCTTATTATAGAGTAGATGCCGACTTAGTATTCTACCCGCCGGAGTCGCCGTTGTCAAGATTCCGCAGGAAAAAGGCCGCAAAAAGACCGCCTTTCGGCGGTCTTTTTCCCGTAAATCGTCCTTATTCGTTGCCGGGGAAGTCAGGAATGGTGGCAAAGCCGCGGGCAAGCTCCTCGTCGGTGGGGATGGTGTCGCTCATCACCCCGTCGTTGTACTTGCCATAGGCCACCATGTCGAAGTAGCCGGTGCCGGTGAGACCCAGCACGATGGTGCGCGCCTCCCCCGTCTCCCTGCACTTCAGCGCCTCGTCCATGGCCACGCGGATGGCGTGGCTGCTCTCCGGCGCGGGCAGGATGCCCTCACAGCGGGCGAACAGCTCCGCCGCCTCGAACACGGCGGTCTGCTCCACGCTGCGCGCCTCCAGATAGCCGTCGTGGTACAGCTGGCTGACGGTGCTGCTCATACCGTGGTAGCGCAGGCCGCCGGCGTGGTTGGCGGAGGGGATGAAGCCGTTGCCCAGCGTGTACATCTTGGCCATGGGGCAGATCTTGCCGGTGTCGCAGAAATCATACTTGAAAACGCCGCGGGTCAGGCTGGGGCAGGACGCCGGCTCCACCGCGATGATGCGGTAGTCCGCCTCGCCCCGCAGCATCTCGCCCACGAAGGGGGAAATCAGGCCGCCCAGATTGGAGCCGCCGCCGGCGCAGCCGATGATGACATCGGGCTTGATGCCGTACTTGTCCAGCGCCGCCTTTGTCTCCAGACCGATGACGGACTGGTGCAGCAGCACCTGGTTGAGCACGCTGCCCAGCACATAGCGGGTGTTGGGCGTGGAGGCGGCGCACTCCACCGCCTCGCTGATGGCGCAGCCCAGAGAGCCGGTGGTGTCCGGGAACTCGGCCAGGATCTTCCGCCCCACCTCGGTGGTCAGGGAGGGGGAGGGCGTCACGTCTGCGCCGTAGGTGCGCATGACCTCCCGGCGGAAGGGCTTCTGCTCATAGGAGCACTTCACCATGAACACATGGCAGTCCAGCCCCAGATAGGCGCAGGCCATGCTCAGCGCCGTGCCCCACTGGCCGGCGCCGGTCTCGGTGGTCACGCCGGTAAGGCCCTGCTCCTTGGCGTAATAGGCCTGGGCGATGGCGGAGTTCAGCTTGTGGCTGCCGGAGGTGTTGTTGCCCTCGAATTTGTAGTAGATGTGCGCCGGTGTGCCCAGCTTGTCCTCCAGGCAATAGGCCCGCACCAGCGGGGAGGGGCGGTACATCCGGTAGAAGTTCCGCACGTCCTCGGGGATGGGGATAAAGGCGGTGTCGTCGTCCTTCTCCTGCTTCACCAGCTCGGCGCAGAACACCTGGCCCATCTCCTCGGCGGTCATGGGCTTCAGGGTGCCGGGGTTCAACAGGGGCGCGGGCTTGGTCTTCATGTCGGCGCGGACATTGTACCAATACCGGGGCATCTCGTCCTCGGAGAGATAGATCTTATAGGGAATGTCGCGGTTCTGCAGTTCTTTCATGGCAGTTGTCTCCTTTCGATATTGGTCAGCGCCCAGCGCCATGGTCCGTCCTTGTTATGCGAAATAGTCGATGCGCATGGCGTGCTTCACCTTGGCCAGCGTGTCGGCGGCGGCCGCCTGCGCGGCCTCCGTGCCCTGCCGCAGCACGTCCATCACATAGCCGGGGTCCTTTTCCAGCTCCTCCCGGCGCGTGCGGATAGGCTCCAGCGTCTCCTGCAGCACGTTGTTCAGGAACTTCTTCACCTTCACGTCGCCCAGGCCGCCCCGCTGGTAGTGGGCCTTCAGCTCGTCCAGATTGGCGTAGTCCGGCAGGTACTTGGCGAAGTGCTCGTCGCTGCAGAAGGCGTCCAGGTACATGAACACCGGGTTGCCCTCGGTCTGGCCGGGGTCGCTGACCTGCAGGTGGTTGGGGTCGGTGAACATCCCCATGACCTTGGTGCGGATGTCCTCGGGCTTGTCCGCCAGATAGATGCAGTTGCCCAGGGATTTGCTCATCTTGGCCTTGCCGTCAGTGCCGGGCAGACGCAGGCACGCCTCGTTGTCCGGCAGCAGGGCCGTGGGCTCCACCAGCGTCTCGCCGTACAGCTCGTTGAAGCGGCGGACGATCTCCCGGGCCTGCTCCAGCATGGGCAGCTGGTCCTCGCCTACGGGCACGGTGTCGGCCATGAAGGCGGTGATGTCCGCCGTCTGGCTGACGGGATAGGTCAGAAAGCCCATAGGGATGCTGTGGTTGAAACCCCGCAGCTGGATCTCCGCCTTGACGGTGGGGTTGCGCTCCAGCCGCGCCAGCGTCACCAGATTCATGTAGTAGAACGTCAGCTCCGTCAGCTCGCACACCACCGACTGGATGAACATGTGGCACTTAGCGGGGTCCAGGCCGCAGGCCATGTAGTCCAGCGCCACCTGCAGAATGTTCTCCCGCACCTTGCCGGGGTTGTCGAAGTTGTCGGTCAGGGCCTGGGCGTCGGCGATCATGAAGAACAGCTTCTCGAATTTGCCGCTGTTCTGCAGGATCACGCGGTTGCGCAGGGAACCCACATAGTGTCCGACGTGCAGGCGGCCGGTAGGACGGTCGCCGGTGAGAATGATCTTACCCATGATATGCTCTCCTTTATGTGCTGTAAATTTTTGATGAGAATAAAAAAATCTGTCCCATGGAAGCTCTTCCATGGGACAGACTGAAAAGACAGGTCTGCGGTACCACCCACATTGGCGTCAAACGCCCACTCTGCGCGCACGATCATGCGTTCCGCCGGGATAACGGCCGCGGCTGCCGTCGGGTATTACTCGCCATAAGGCTTTCTCCCCGCCCTCGTAAGTCCATTCACCGTACATTCCGCCGCCCCGCTCCCACCAAACGCGCGGCTCTCTGAAAGGTTCCTGTACGCCTACTCCTCTTACTCAACGGTTTTCGAAGTATGGGGTTATTTTACCACCTTTTCTCCGGATGTCAAGAAAAATTTCACAGCGCCCGCAGAAATTCCGGCTTCAGGTCCCGGCGGCCCTCCAGCGCCGCGGCGATCTGCCCCAGCAGCGCCTGGCGGTCGTCGTTCAGCGTGCCCTTCAGCGTCAGATAGTTGCTGGCGTGGTTGGCCCGGAACACGGTGCCCTGGCTGTCCACCTGCTGCAAAAACAGCTCCGTCTCCTTCAGCACCTCCAGGGGGCTCAGCAGCGTAAAGCTGCCCTCCCGCACCCACTGCTCCAGCGGCGTGCCCGGCTCCACCATCAGCGTCAGCAGCCCCAGATAGTCCGGCTTCATCTCGCTGACGGCCCGGGCCGTGTCCTCCGCGTGCTGCCGCCACAGCTCCACGCTGCCCAGCCCGGAGATGGCCGTCACCGACAGTCCCAGACCGCAGCGTTTGGCCTTCTGCCCCGCCGCCACGATCTCCGCGGCGGTGTGGCCCTTGCGCATCCGCTCCAGCACCGCGTCGCAGCCAGACTCCAGCCCCATGTACACCAGCTGCAGCCCCTTCTGCCGCAGCGTCCGCAGATCCTCCTCCGACTTGATCTGCAGGCTGGTGGGCGAGGCGTAGCACGCCACCCTCTGGCACTCCGGGAACAGGCCGTAGATCAGCCCCAGGATGCTCACCAGGTCGTCGGTCCGGCGCATCAGCGCGTCGCCGTCCGCCAGAAACACCCGGTCCACCCGGTGGTATACCCGCCGGGCCAGCTCAAAGTCCTCCCGTATCTCGTCCATGGGCCGCATGGCGAAGTGCTTGTCGTCGTACATGTCGCAGAAGGCGCACTTGTTGTGGCTGCACCCGTAGGTCACCTGCACGATCAGGCTGTAGGCCTCGCTGGGCGGACGGTAGACTTTTCCCTTGTAACGCATGGTATCAACTCCTTTTGGAATAGTATGCCACATCCCGCGCCGTTTGAAAAGGGGTATATTTCCCGTCCGCCCCACATAGGCTGGAGCATCTTAACAAACGAGGTGTGCCTATGGACTTGAATTACAACCGCGTGGAGCTGCGGGGCACGGCGGAGGACGCGCCGGTGCTGTCCCATGTGAACCACGGCTGCGCCTTTTACCGCTTCACCCTGTCCGTGCTGCGCCTGTCCGGCCAGGCGGACAAGCTGCCGGTGATCGTGCCCCGTCCGCTCCTGCTGCTGACGCCGGTGGTCCCCGGCGCCCCGGTACATATCACCGGCCAGCTGCGCTCCTTCAACAACAAGAGCGGCCAGGGCAGCCGTCTGGTCATCTCCGTCTTTGCCCAGACGCTCTCCCCCGATCCCGGCGAGCCGCTGAACCGCATCCTGCTCAGCGGCGTCCTGTGCAAGCAGCCACTGCTGCGCCGCACGCCCCTGGGCCGGGAGATCTGCGACATGATCCTGGCGGTGAACCGCCGCTACGGCCGCGCCGACTATCTGCCCTGCATCGCCTGGGGCGCCGTAGCCCAGCAGGCCGCCTTGCTGCACACCGGTGCGCGCCTGACCATCGAGGGCCGCGTCCAAAGCCGCATCTACTCCAAAACAGAGAACGGCGTCACCACCGACCGCACCGCCTATGAGGTCTCTGTCATGCGCCCCGCAGACCGGGAGGAATTCCCTTCGTGACCCGCCCGCCTCTCCCGCGCGCTTTTTCCCCCGCGCACTGCCCCGCGATCTGCGCCCCGCGCCGCCGCTGGCCGCGCGGGGCTTTTTCGTCTCGTTCTCATGTGTTCTCACCCTTTCTTGTTTGTTTCTTATACACTCTTCCTGTTGCGCCATCGCTAAGGATATGGTAAAATCCTTGTAAATACAGTATTTTACATCGTTTTTTTCAAGGAGAGCCTCCATGCGCCATTCTACCCACCTGCACCTGCCCTTCCACACCCACCACCGCCCGGCGCGGTACGATGTGGATATGACCCAGGGCAGCATCACAAAGCACCTGATCAACTTTGCCCTGCCGCTGATGGTGGGCAATCTCTTCCAGCAGCTCTACAACATGGTGGACACCTGGGTGGTGGGCAACTACGTCAGCAACGAGGCCTTTTCCGCCGTGGGCACCGTTACCCCGGTCATCAACACGCTGATCGGCTTCTTCCTGGGGCTGGCCAGCGGCGCCGGCGTGGTCATCAGCCAGTACTACGGCGCCGGGCGCGAGGACAAGGTCAAGCAGGCGGTCCACACCTCCATGCTGCTGACGCTGCTGCTGGGCGTGGCGTTCACCGCCGCCGGCATCCTCATGATCCCGCTGATGCTGCGATTGATGAACACGCCGGCCGAGGTGGCCCCGGAGCAGCGCACCTACCTGACCATCTATTTTGCCGGCGTTATCGGCCTGTTGGTCTACAACATGGGCTCCGGCATCCTCCGCGCCGTGGGCGACTCCCGCCGCCCCTTCTACTTCCTGCTGGTATCCGCGGTGCTGAACACCGGGCTGGACCTGCTGTTCGTGCTGAGGTTCGGCATGGGCGTGGAGGGCGTGGCCTACGCCACCATTATCGCCCAGGGCGTGTCAGCCATACTGACCGTGTGGGTGCTGCTGCGGGCGACGGGCTGCATCAAACTGGAGCTGCGGGCCCTGCGCATGACCTGGTCCGTGCTGCGGCAGATCGTGGCCGTGGGCATCCCCGCGGCGCTGCAGATGGCCATCACCGCGTTTTCCAATGTGTTCGTACAGAGCTACATCAACCATTTCGGCACGGACTGCATGTCCGGCTGGACCGCCTATACCAAGGTGGACCAGCTGGTGATCCTGCCGGTGCAGTCCATCTCCATGGCCGGCACCACCTTTGTGGGGCAGAACCTGGGCATAGGCGACACCGCACGGGCCAAAAAGGGCGTCCGCACAGCGCTGTACCTGTCCTTCGCCGTCACGGCGGTGCTGCTGGTGCCGGTGCTGCTGCTGGCCCCGGACCTGACCGCCATTTTCAACAGCAAGAGCGAGGTGGTGGCCTACGGCGCGCTGCTGCTGCGGCTGCTGTCCCCCTTCTATTTCTTCTTCTGCATCAATCAGGTGTATTCCGCCGCCCTGCGCGGCGCGGGCAACAGCCAGATGCCCATGTGGATCATGCTGGGGTCCTTCGTGGCCTTCCGGCAGGTGTATCTCTATGTGGTGGCCAACTATGTGTCCAACGAGGTCATCCCCATCGCCCTGAGCTATCCCGCCGGGTGGTTTGTGTGCAGCGTGGCCACACTGATATACTACCGGCATTGTAAGTTTGACAGCCACCGGCTGGTGGAGGACGTGTGATGGACAAATGCGAGAGCTGTGTGTGGTACAGCTACGACGAGACGTATGACGACTACGTCTGCGGCATGGACCTGGATGAGGACGAGATGGCCCGGTTCCTGGCCGCCGACACAAGGGAGTGCCCCTACTGGCGCCCCGGCGACGAATATATCACCGCCCGCAAGCAGTAAAAAACGAGAAAGAGCACCCCCGGAGGGGTGCTCCTTTCTTGTGCATACGGCAGGAAAAGACCTCCGGCCCGGATGGGTCGGAGGTCTTGTGCTCGGGTGCTCTCGCTGGCAGGTGCGCCGGGACCCGGAGAGAGGTAAAAAGAGAAAAGAAAAAAATGGTAAGAAAAGGATGGTGTATTGATGAAGGTCGTATAAAGGGGGTTCCAACGGGTCCGGGCGCACCCGCCAGCGAGAGCGGGTAGAGAGAAAAGAGAGAGGGTAAGGTTACTTGGCGGCCTTGGCAGCCTTGATGGACTCGATCAGCTCGGGGACGACCTTGAACAGATCGCCGACGATACCGT
>CAKTVL010000006.1 GCA_934623575.1 uncultured Oscillospiraceae bacterium | reverse complement strand
GAGCCCGCCTCGAATCAGATCAAATGCCGCGCTAAGCCTTGCTTTGCAAGGCGTGCGTTGAGCAGAGCGAATATTTTTGTGCCGTTTCCCGGCGCAAAAATAACGGCATTGCTCAGGCTGCCGAAAAAGCCTTTGGCTTTTTCGGCAGCCTGAGCGCCCCTCATCTCCGGATGAGGGGCGCTTTGCCTGTTTTTTTACTTCTTAAAGCTGTCCTTCAACGACACGCTGCGGTTGAACACCAGATGCTCCGCGGAGCAGTCCCGGTTGTCCAGGCAGAAATAGCCCACCCGCATAAACTGGAACGTAGGCGCGTTGACTCCGGTGCGGTTTTCCTGCTTGTCGAACTCCGCCGCCACCTTGCGCATCTCCGGCTCCACCTTGCAGCCGGTGAGCACCGTCAGGCTGTCGGGGTTCAGGCAGTCCAGGAAATCCTTGTCCGGGCCGTCGGGCGCGGCATCGGAGAACAGGTTGTCATACTGCCGCACCTCGGCGTCGATGCAGTTCTCCGCGTCCACCCAGTGCAGGGTAGCGCCCTTGACCTTGCGTCCGTCGGCGGGGTCGCCGCCACTGGAGGCCGGGTCGTACTCGCACAGCACCTCCACCACCTTGCCGCTCTCGTCCTTGACGCAGCCGGTGCACTTCACCAGATACGCGCCCTTCAGGCGGCACTCCGGGCCGTTGGGGGTCAGTCGCTTGTACTTGGGCACCGGCACCTCCATAAAGTCGTCCTCCTCGATCCACAGGTGGCGGGAGAAGGTGATGTCGTGGGTGCCCTGAGCCGGGTCGGTGGGGTTGTTCTCCACGGCGAAGGTCTCGCTCTTGCCCTCGGGGTAGTTAGTCACGGTGAGCTTCACCGGGTGCAGCACCGCCATGGTGCGCTCCGCATGGGCGTTGAGATCCTCCCGCAGGCAGTGCTCCAGGAAGCCGTATTCGATGGTGTTGGGGGACTTGGCCACGCCGATGCGCTCGCAGAAGCTGCGGATGGCGGCGGCGGTATAGCCCCGGCGGCGCAGGCCGCACAGGGTGGGCATGCGGGGGTCGTCCCAGCCGGAGACGTAGTTCTCCTCCACCAGCTTGCGCAGCTTCCGCTTGGACATCACCGTGTGGTCGATGCCCAGCCGGGCGAACTCGATCTGCCGGGGATGGGCGGGCAGCTCGCAGTGCTCGATGACCCAGTTGTACAGGGGCCGATGGGCCTCAAACTCCAGGGAGCACAGGCTGTGGGTGATACCCTCCAGCGCGTCCTGAATGGGGTGGGCGAAGTCGTACATGGGATAGATGCACCACTTGTTGCCCTGCCGGTGGTGGCTCATGTGGTTGATGCGGTAGATCACCGGGTCGCGCATGTTGAAGTTGCCGCTGGTCAGGTCGATCTTGGCCCGCAGCGTCATAGCACCGTTGGGGAACTCCCCGGCGCGCATGCGGGCAAACAGATCCAAACTCTCCTCAATGGGCCGGTCGCGGTAGGGGGACACAGCCGGGATGCCGATGTCGCCGCGGTTGGCCTTGAACTCCTCCGGCGTCAGCTCACAGACGTAGGCCAGCCCCTTTTTGATCAGCAGCACCGCCTGACGGTAGTCCTCCTCGAAGTAGTCGCTGCCGTAGAAGAACCGGTCGCCCCAGTCAAAGCCCAGCCAGTGGATGTCCTGCTTGATGGCCTCCACGAACTCCTCGTCCTCCTTGGTGGGGTTGGTGTCGTCCATGCGCAGGTTGCACAATCCGTTGTAGCGCTCGGCGGTGCCGAAGTCGATGGTCAGCGCCTTGCAGTGCCCGATGTGCAGATAGCCGTTGGGCTCCGGTGGGAAACGGGTGTGAACGGTCATTCCCTGGAACTGACCACCCTCTGCGATGTCCTCGTCGATAAAGCTCAGAATAAAGTTTTTACTCTCCGTTACCTCTTCCGTCTCAGGGGTATTGGTCTTTTTTTCCTCGGTCATTGTTTCACACTCCTTGTTGATCCATAGTCTCATTTTGTCTCATTCTGTATACAAAGACAGACAATTATTATACGCTAAATGTCCCGGAAAAGCAATAGCCTGTCCCCTGCTCTGCCCCCTCTTTTCGCTTCTTTTTACAGCGCGTCGAATTCCTCCCTTGTCAGCAGCAGGTTCAGCGCCTCCAAAAAGCCGTTGGCCGTCAACCGCTCCGGTAAACCTAATTTTCGTTGCATTCTCAGCCTTTCTATGTTGCTGTCCGGTCCGATCAATCCCTTCTCCAGCAGGTCCGCCTTGGTGATCCCCGCGCCCTGCGGAGGCGTCTCCTGCCCCTCGAGCGTCGCGCCTGCGCGGCGCAGACTCTCCACAATTATCTCCGGTTTCATGCCCTCAACGCCGATTTTGTGCTCTTTTCCGTACTTTTTCTTCCGTTTCTCCTTGCCGTACACATCCGGGATATACGCCTGCTTCACCCCCTCCGGCGGCAGGCACCCCTTCAGGTGGTTCCGTATCACAAAGCCCGCTCCATCCGCATCTGTCAGCAGTATTATCCCCCGTTTTTCCGCTAAACCGCGCAAATACGCAACTTTTTCCTTGTCATTGAACAGCGCAAAGCCGCCCACCTCCACCACGGAGGCGTCCACCGCCTGCAGCACCGCGTTTTTGTCGTAGCGCCCCTCCACCACAATGACCTCTTTTACCCGTGGTTTTGTCATTTTTCACCCGCCAATTCCACTAAAAGCTGCTTTAAAAGGCCCTCATTGTCCTTATTTCTGTCACTTTTCATGCGCCGATCCGCCACCTGGCAGCACTTGACCGCCTCCCGGCACCAGCCGCGCCTGACCCCCCGCGCCGAGCTGATCAGGTTATTGGCCTGCCACGGGGACATCTTGGGCCACAGCGTGCGCAGCCAGGCGGCGTCCTTGCCGCCGTCGATGGCCAGCCGCGCCGCGTACAGCTGCCGCACCGTCAGGCCCAGGGCCGCCAGAATGCGCAGCGGCTCCTCCTGCATGCGCAGCAGCTCCGCCAGCAGCTCCGCCGCCCGGTCCTGTCGGCCCTCCGTCACCGCCTTGGTCATGTCGAACACCCGCGCGTCCAGCACCGGGTCCGCCACGGCGTCGATGTCCGCCGCGGTGACCTGCGGGCCCTTGGCATAGGCCGCGATCTTGGCGATCTCCGGCACCAGGCCCGCCATCAGGCTGCCGCAGGTGAACAGCAGATGATCCACCGTGGCAGCGTCGATGTCCTTTCCGGCGGCGGCGAAGCGGCGGCGCACCCACCGCTGCAGCCGCTGCTGCCCCTGCTGGGCAAACTCGATGACCTGGGCGTGCTCCGCCAGCGCCGCGGTAAGCTTTTTCAGCTTTCCGTCGGTTTTATAGGGGATCTGCCGGTACAAAAACACCAGCGTGCAGTACTCCGGGAAGTCGTTCAGCAGGGCCACCAGCGCGCTGCGCTGGGCCTCGTCCAGCTTGAAGAGGTCCATGTCCTCCACGGTGACCAGCGTACGCTGGGCCATCATGGGCATAGCCTCCGCAGCCTCCACGATCTCCTGGACGGTCAGGCCCTTCCCGCCCAGACGGTGAAAGTTGAATTCCTCAAAGCCCTCCGGCACCAGCAGCTGCTGCAGCTCGGTCAGCGCCTGCTGCAGCAGATACGTCTCCTCGCCGTGGAACACATAGACATTGCCGACGTCGCCGGCGCGCAGCGCGGCGTGCAGCTCCTCGTAGCCCAGGCCCTTTTCCTTTTTCTCCTTCGCCATATTATCCTCTATTATCCTCCGTTCACGGTGATGCGCACCGTCCCCTGCTGGTCCGTGCGCCATATATCCGCGCCCACGGCCAGCAGCCGCTGGAGCGTCTGCTCCGACGGGTGGCCGTAGTTGTTGTCGCCCACGCTGATCACCGCCGCCTCCGGGGCCACGGCCTTCAGGAAATGCATATCCGAGCTGTAGCGGGAGCCGTGGTGGCTGACCACCAGCACCTCGATGTCCGGCAGCGGGTACGTCTCCACCAGCTTGCGCTCGGTGGGGCCGGACATGTCGCCGGTGATGAGCAGGTCGAAATCCCCGGCGCTGACCAGGGCGGTCAGGCCCAGCTCGTTCAGGTCGCCGCCGGACTGCACCGGCGGGTAGATGGTCACGCGGCTGTCGCCCAGGGCGCACACCGCCGTCTCCGTCACATAGACCACCTGCGCACCCTTTTCCTGCGCCAGGGCGGTCAGGCGGTCACGGACACCGTATTCGTCCTCGATGTCCGGCAGGTACACCGTCCGCACCGGGACGCGGCGCAGCACCTCATACAGGCCGTTGGTATGGTCGGCGTGGTAGTGGGTGACCACCATGGCGGTCAGCTCCCGGACGCCCATGCTGTGGAGCGTGTCGGCGGCCAGACCGCCGGGATCCTCATAGCTGTTGCTGCTGCCGCAGTCCACCAGCGCCGTCTCGCCGCCGGAGGTGAGGATAACGCTCTCCCCCTGGCCCACATCCAGCGCCAGGGCGGACAGCACGCCGTATTGATAGCTCTGCCGGTTGACATAGACAGCCGCCGTCAGCGTCACCACGGACAGCGCGGCAGCCAGCAGATACTTCCGCTTTCCGTCCGGCGTCACGGCGCAGCCGATGAAGGCGGTGTAGAGGAACAGCAGCCAGTAGACCAGATAGGGGGCCGTGAAATACACCGCGTGGTAGCGCCAGGACATCATGGTGTTTGCCACCCAAAGGATGTAGCGCACCAGCAGCCAGGACAGCCAGCCCGCTATCCTGGCCAGCGGCAGCCAAACGAAGCCCGCCAGCGTCGTCACAAAGGCGGCCATGAAGCTCCAGCCCGCCGCCGGCACCGCCAGCAGACTGGACAGCGGCGCTACCAGCACGAAAATACGGAAGTACCAGGCCGTCAGCGGCGCGGTGAACACCACGGCACTGAGGGTAGCGGACAGGTTGGCCGCCACAAAGCACAGCACGGCGCGGAAGGGGCGGTTCTTGCCCCGGTACCAGCCGGCCAGCAGCTTGTACAGCCGGGGCGAGAGCAGCACCATGCCCAGCGTGGCGGAAAAGCTCAGCTGCAGGCTGACGCTGGCCGCGGCAAAGGGGTTGCCCAGCAGGATCACCAGCAGGGCGGCGGCCAGGCTGGTCAGCGGGTCGCTGCCCCGGCGGAACAGCGGCGCGATCAGCAGGAAAAGCTGCATGACGCAGGCGCGGACCACCGAGGGGCTGAGGCCCACCATCACCATATAGAACAGCAGCAGCGGGATGGTCACGGCGCACAGAAGCCCCTGACGCCGGGGCGTCAGCAGCGCCAGCAGGGACACCAGAAAGGCGCAGTGGAGGCCGGACACGGCGAACAGATGGGCCAGGCCCGTCTCCTGCATGGCCAGATAGTCCCCCTCGTCCATGGCGGACTTGTCGCCGGTCAGCTCCGCCGTCAGGAAGCCGCTGACGCGGGCGTCCGACCACACGGCGGCGATCTTCTCGCGGAAGGCCCTGGCCATCCGCTGGGGCAGCCAGCGCAGCGCGTCGGCATCGCCGTCGCCCGTGGTCACGGCGCCCTTGCCGTACAGCAGGGCGTACACGCCCCGGGCGTTGAAATGGGTCACATCGTCGTTTTTAAAATGGGCGGCGGACTGCCACTGGGCCGTGCCGGACACCGTATTTCCCGGGCGCAGGGACAGCAGCTCCGTCTCGCCGTACAGCACGGCCTTGGCCCGGCGGAAGCCGTCCAGCGTCACGGTGACCTTGGCGCCCCGCTTCGTCTCCTGCGGCCAGTCGCATACGGTGGCGGAAAAGGCCGACACCGCGCCGCAGCGGTCCTCCACAGGCTGGCGCACCAGGCAATCATACCCGGTGTGATAGACCAGCGACAGAGCCAGCGGTATCAGGATCAGCAGCCCGCGGCGGAAGTATTTCCGCTTCCGCGCCGCCAAGCACCACACCAGCGCCAGCAGGGCCGCCGCTCCGGCGGCGTACAGCTGCCAGCCGTCCCAGGGGAGCAGCGCCGCCAGAAAGACGCCGGCGGCAAAGGAGAAGCCGATGGTGGCCAGCACGCGCATATCGATCTCCCCTCCCCCCTGCTGTGTATCGTATCGGTTTATTATACCAAATATGGCCGCTGATGACAATGAGCGTTTTTCGATAAGCCGAGAAAAGCCGCCCTCCGGGCGGCTTTTCTGTGTTCTTGGATGCTCGTTACACGCGGGAGAGCTTGTCGTTGCACTTCTGCAGGAAGCGGGCGTTGTCGATGATGGCGCGGGTGTGGGTACCCTCGCCGATCAGGCCCTCGCCGTCGTGGGCGGTGACCTTGAAGGTGATCATCTTGCCGTTGGCGGAGATACCCGTCACCTCGGCGGTGGCGGTGACCTTCATGCCCACGGGCGTGGGGGCCAGGTGGCTGGAGCTGATCTCCGTGCCCACAGTGCCCTTGCCCTCCGGCAGCTCCGGCTGCACGCACTGCATGGCGGCGTACTCCATCAGGCCCATCATAAAGGGGGTGCCGAACACCTCCAGAGCGCCGGAGCCGATGGCCTTGGCAGTCATGTCGGGGGTGACGGTCTTTTCAGCGGTATAGGTCATGCCGATCTCGATCATGTTGGTTTGTCCTCCTGATTTGCATCTTTTGTTTGCACGCTGCCTCGGATGTTATACACCCAACTGCGTCCAAAGCTTGTCATAAAACTTCAGCGTCTCCTGGGGCAGGTTGACGTACAGCTCGCAGCGCGCACGCTCCTCGTCGGGGATGGCCATAATGTTGTAGATCTCCTCGTCCAGCGGCTCGTCATAGGTCTCCTCATAGTAGGCGGGGTACTCCGCCAGAGCCTCGGCGTTGGGAGAGGCGTACCAGATGTAGTCCATGTTGGCCAGGTTGCACTCGGTGGAGGCGATGAAGTTGATCCACTCCTGCGCCTCGTCCTTGTGCTGGCTGGACTTCAGAACACACATGGCGTCCACGAACCAGTTGCTGCCCTCCTGGGGGATGACGAAGGCCAGGTCCTCGTTGTTCTCCAGCATGGTCAGGTAGTCGCCGGCGTAGTACATGGCGATGGCGGCGTTGCCGCCCTCCATCTTCTGGAACACCTCGTCCATGACGAAGGCCTGGTAGACGCCCTTGTCCTTGGCGGTCTTGACCAGCTGGAAGGCCTCGGTCAGCTGGCTCTCGTCGGTGGTGTTGATGTCGTAGCCCAGGTAGCACAGGGCGGCCATCAGCGCGTCGCGGGAGTTGTTGATCATCAGCACCTGACCGGCGTACTGCTCGTCGAACATGGCGCCCCAACTGGTGATGGGCTCCGACACCATGGTGGTGTTGTAGATGATGCCCACGCTGCCCCAGGTGTAGGGCACGGTGTACTTGTTCTCCGGGTCGTAGCTCAGATGGGTGAACTGGGGATCGATCTTCTGGAAATTGGGGATGGCGCTGTAGTCCAGCTCGGCCAGCATGCCCTCCTGGATCAGCCGGGCGATCATGTAGTCGGAGGGGACGATAACGTCGAAGTCCGCGCCGCCCATTTTGATCAGGGAGTACAGGGCCTCGTTGCTCTCAGCGGTCTGGTAGTTGACGCGGATGCCGGTCTTCTCCTCGAATTCGGTGATCAGGGACTCATCGATATACTCGCCCCAGGAGCACACATTGACCACGCGCTCGCTGCGGGCCGCGGCACCGGTGACCACCAGCAGTACCACCAGGACGCAGGCCATGGCCACGGCGCCGAGCTTCTGCCACAATCCGGCATTTTTCCGGGGTGCGGGGGCCGGCGCTGCCGCGGAAGCCTCGTGATGGGCCGCGCGGTGGTGCTCGGCGTGGTTCTCCCGCAGGTTGATGATGGCCAGCAGGACGATGACCGTGACGAACAGCAGCGTGGACACGGCATTGATCTCCGGGCTGACGCGCTTCTTGGTCATGCCGTAGATGGTCATGGCCAGCGTGGAGGACGAGGTGCCCGCCGTGAAGTAGCTGATGATGAAGTCGTCGATGGACATGGTGAAGGCCGTCAGCGCGCCGGAGACGATGCCGGGCTTGATCTCCGGGATGATGACCTTCCAGAAGGCCTGCATCCAGGTACAGCCCAGGTCCTGGGCCGCGTCGATGAGGTTGCGGTCCATCTGCCGCAGCTTGGGCCCCACGGACAGGATGACGTAGGGGATGTTGAAGCAGATATGGGCGATGAGCAGCGTGCCGAAGCCCATGGTCAGGCGCTCCGGCAGCACCACCAGGGACTGCCAGCCGTTGACCCAGACAGCGAAGCTGTGCCAGCCGTTGAAGAACACCACGAACAGCAGGCACAGGCTGACGCCGGTGACGATGTCCGCGTTCATCATGGGAATGTTGTTCACCGCCATCAAGCCGGTGCGTGCCCGGCGGCGCATGCCGTAAAATCCGATGGCCGCGAACGTGCCTGCGATGGTGGCAATAACGGTCGCCAGCATGGACACCAGCAGCGTGGTATACACGCTGTGCATGATGAGCCTGTTGTTCAGCAGCTCCGCGTACCAGTGGAGGGAGAAGCCCTTCCACACGCTGGAGCTGTTGCCGGCGTTGAAGGAAAATACGATGAGGATCACAATGGGCGCATACAGGAACAGTCCCACCAGGAGCATCAGCACCCGGTCGCCCACGCTGTTGCGGCGGCGGCTCATAGCATCACCGCCTGTTCCTCGCCCTCGCCGAACCGGTTCATCACCAGCATGCAGACGACGACGATCAGCATCATCACCAGTGAAATGGCCGCGCCCAGCTGCGGGTTATACGCCCCGCCCAGGAACTGCCGCTCGATCAGGTCGCCCAGCAGCAGCTCCGTGCCGCCGCCCAGCATCCGGCTGATGGCGAACGTGGACACGGAGGGCACGAACACCATGGTGATGCCCGACAGCACGCCCGGCAGACTCAGGGGCAGGATGACCTTGCGGAACACGGTCAGCGTGTTGGCGCCCAGATCCCGTGCCGCCTCCAAAAGCGAGTGATCCAGCTTGCAGATGACGGAATAAATAGGCAGGATCATGAAGGGCAGGTAGTTGTACACCATACCCAGCACCACGGCCCCCTGGGTGTCGATCATGGTAAAATATTCCAGATTGCTGCCCGTCAGGTGGTTGTACAGGGCGATGATGCCCAGCTTCTGGAGCAGCTGGTTCAAAAGGCCGTTGTTCTCCAGAATGGTCATCCACGAATAGGTGCGCAGCAGGAAGTTCATCCACATGGGCAGCATGATGAGCACCATGGCCGTGCGGCGGAAGGACTCCCCCTCCCGGCTGAGCAGATAGGCCACGGGATAGCCCATCAGCAGGCAGATGGCCGTGGCGATCAGCGCCAGCTTGAACGAGCGCCCGAACACCGCGGCGTAGCCGCCCATCTGCACGAAGTTGTCCAGCGTGAAGCCGCCGTCGCTGCCGGCGAAGGCGTACACCACCATGATGACAATGGGCGCCACCACGAAAAGCGCCATCCATACCACATAGGGCACGGCAAAACGGGAGAGCTTATTCTTCATCCTCGCTCTCCTCCTCTTCCGGCTCGGCGCCGGCGTCCGCCAGTTCCTCGTATTCCTCGGAGTAGGAGGAATAGTCTCCGAACAGACCGGAGTACTCGCTCTTCTTCATGATATGGAAGCCGTCCGGGTCGATCTTCACGCCGATGCGCGCGCCCACCGGCGAATGGTCGGTGGTCTGGATCAGCCACTTGAAGCCCCGGAAGTCCACGATGATATCGTACTGCATGCCCTTGAAGGTCACGTTGGTGACGGTACCCACCAGCTGTCCCTGCTCCACGGGCACGATGTCGATGTCCTCCGGGCGGATGACCACATCCACCGGCTCGTTTTCCTCAAAGCCGCCGTCCACGCAGAGGAACTCCTTGCCGTACATCTTCACCACGTTGTCGCGCACCATGACACCGTTGAGGATATTGCTCTCCCCGATGAAATCTGCCACGAACGCGTTCTTCGGCTCGTTGTAGATATCCTCCGGGGTGCCGATCTGCTGGATGCGTCCCTTGTCCATGACCACCACGGTGTCGGACATGGTCAGCGCTTCCTCCTGATCGTGTGTGACATATATGAACGTGATGCCCATCTGCTGCTGGATGCGTTTCAGCTCGTTCTGCATATCCTTGCGCAGGCGCAGATCCAGCGCGCCCAGCGGCTCGTCCAGCAGCAGCACCTTCGGGCGGTTCACCAGTGCGCGGGCGATGGCCACACGCTGCTGCTGACCGCCGGAAAGCTGGTCAATGCGCCGGCGGTCGAACCCCTTCAGGCTCACGACCTCCAGCATCTCACCGACGCGCTGGCGTATTTCGTCCTCCGGCACCTTGGCGATGCGCAGGCCGAAGGCGATGTTCTCAAACACGTCCAAATGCGGAAACAGCGCATATTTCTGGAACACCGTGTTGATCTGCCGCTTATGAGGCGGGACATCATTGATCCTCTCGCCGTCGAAGGTCACGTCGCCGCTTGTAGGCGTGGTAAACCCGCCTATGATACGCAGCGTCGTGGTCTTGCCGCACCCACTGGGGCCCAGCAGCGTGAGGAATTCGGAATCGTTGATGTAAAGATTGATGTGATCGAGAACCAGCTCGTCGTCAAACGCCATGCAGAGATCCCGCAGGCGAATCAACTCTTTGGACATTTATCCTCCTCCATTCATCAGTAAAATAGCCCCCCTCCGGCGGGCTGCCGACGCGTCTGTTCACGCGCTGCTTTTCCCGTCGAAAGATGGCGAGTACACTATATATAAAAGCGCCGGGAAAGTCAATGGATTTTCCTGTTTTTCCCGGAAAAAAATACGCGGGGCGGCAGCGGCCGCCCCGCAGGGTCCTTTTACCCGAAATATTTGTCCCGGAAGGGGACGTTTTCCACCGTAAAGCTGCGGCCCCGCAGATAATTCAGGTGTCCCGCGTCCGTGGGCAGATCGAAGGTCAGCTTATAGGCGTACAGCGCCTGCCGGGTCTCGCCGTAGCGGCGGTTCACGTCGCCCCGGCCGTACTTGCCGTCCCCCAGCAGCGGGCAGCCCAGGTCCGCCATGGTGACGCGGATCTGGTGGGTGCGCCCGGTCTCCAGCCCGATCTCCACCAGGCTCAGCTCCCCCCTGCTCTCCAGCACCTCATAGTCGGTGACGGCGGTCTTGCCGCCGGGGACGGGCTTGTGGTACACGGAGACCTGCTTTTTCTGCTCGTCCTTCAGCAGGAAACACTCCACCCGGCCCTCCGGCCGCTTAGGGCGCCCCACGGTGACGCACAGGTAGCGCTTGTCCAGCTCCCGGCCGCGGATCTTCTCGTTGATGACGCGCAGCGTCTCGGCGTCCTTGGCGGCGATGACGATGCCCCCGGTGTTGCGGTCGATGCGATTGCACAGGGCCGGGGTGAAGGCGTTCTCCCACCTGGGGTTCCACTCCCGCTTCTGGTACAGGTACGCCTGGATGTGGTTGATGAGGGTGTTGACCTTCTCCGTCTCGTCGGCGTGGACCACCAGGCCCTGGGGCTTGTCCGCCAGCAGCAGGTGCTCATCCTCGTAGACCACGGTGAGCCGGGGCTTGAAGAGGGTCAGGAACATATTCTCCTCGGACGGCTTGTCAAAGAACTCGTCGTTAATGTATAATTGCAGCACATCGCCCTGCTGCAGCCGCTGATCCCGCTGGGCGCGGCCGCCGTTGACCTTCACCCGCTTGATGCGGATATATTTCTGCGCCAGGGCAGGCGGCAGCAGGGGCAGCGCCTTGGACAAAAACCTGTCCAGCCGCTGTCCGGCGTCGTTTTTTCCGATGGTCAGCTCCCGCATGGTGGCGTCCTCCCGTCTGTTTCTCTGCTTATTGTACCGTGTTTTTGAAAAAAGTCAAAATATTTGTAAGAAAATGTTTGACAAGGCATTTCCTCTCGGCTATAATACTACTCGTGCCATTGTGAGGTGTACTATGCGTTTGAACGTCAACAAGCTGCTGCATACCCCCGATGCCCAGCAGGACGTCCGTTTTGAGATGGACCTGTCCGATCTGGAATTCGGCGCTTCCTATCCTGTTTCCGACCCGGTTGTTGTGGACTGCCGGCTGGAGAACAAGGCCGGACTGCTGCTTTGTAAAATGCAGATGTCCACCACGATGCACTGTGTTTGTGACCGGTGTGGTGAGGAGTACGACGCGGCGAAGTTCGTTAGCTACGACTGCGTATTGGCAGAGGAGCGCGAATCCGACGACAGCGACGACATCATCGTGCTGGACAACGACGAGGTGGATCTGGAGGAGCTGGCAAGAGACGCCTTCATCCTCGCTATGGACACGAAGTTTCTCTGCTCAGAGGACTGCAAGGGGCTGTGCCCCGGCTGCGGCGTGAACCTGAACCGGGAGAGCTGCCGATGCAAAAAGACGGTGGATCCCCGGCTGGCGAAGCTGGCGCAGCTGCTGCAGAAGGATGAGTGAATTTTGTATTATATTGCTGCTCAGGCAGTTAAGACCAAGGAGGTGTCAACATGGCAGTCCCTAAGGGAAAAGTATCCAAGCAAAGACGCAATAAGAGACGTTCTTCCGTATGGAAGCTGGCAGCTCCCACGCTGGTGGCGTGCGCCAAGTGCGGCGCGCTGCATCTCCCCCACAGAATGTGCCCGGAGTGCGGTAACTACAACGGCCGCGAGGTCAAGGTCGTCAAGTCTGTGGCCGCGAAATAAGTTCTTTTGTGCCTTTGCAGGAGAGGAGCTGTGCTCCTCTCCTGTTTTTTCGCTCTCTGCCGACTTTTTGTCATGAGAAGCATCGAAATCAGTCGCTTTTCTTTTGGATGCAGGACGGGTATACTGGTATACTGGTATACTGGTATACTGATATTATGCTTGCGTCCGGCGGCGAAAAACGGTATAATAGTATAGTTATCATGAGGGCGTATGCCCTATTTACGAAAGAGGACGCGACTATGAGCACCATCATCACCGCCATCGACCGGCACAGCCCCGCGGAGCACGCCGGCATACAGGTGGGTGAGCAGCTGCTGACCATCAACGGCCATCCCATCGTGGACGTGCTGGACTACCGGTTCTACGGCTACGACCCCCTGTCCCATATCGAACTGAAAACGGCGGCGGGCGATGTGCGGCGCGTCACCATCCGCAAGGCTGAGGGTCAGGACCTGGGGCTGAATTTCGACACCTATCTCATGGACGAGATGCGCTCCTGCGCCAACCACTGCCTGTTCTGCTTCGTGGACCAGATGCCGCCGGGCATGCGCTCCACGCTGTACTTCAAGGACGACGACGCCCGGCTGAGCTTCCTGCTGGGCAATTACATCACCCTGACCAACCTGACGGAGCGGGAGGCGCAGCGCATTATCGACCTGCACATCAGTCCCATCAACGTCTCCGTCCACGCCACCGACCCGCAGCTGCACTGCACGCTGCTGGGCAACAAGAACGCCGCCCGGTCGCTGGACTATATTCAGGCCTTCTGCAAGGCGGGCATCGTTATGAACGGCCAGATCGTGGTCTGCCCCGGCTGGAACGACGGCGATCAGCTGCGCCGCACCCTGCGGGATCTGACGGAGTGGCAGTTTTCCAGCTGCTCGCTGGTGCCGGTGGGCATCACCAAGTACCGGCAGGGGCTGGCCAAGCTGCGGCCCGTGGACCGGGACTGCGCCCGGGAGATCATCGCCATCGCGGAGGAGTTCGGGCAGGAGAACCTGCGACGCTTCGGCACACGGCGGTTCTTCTGCGCGGATGAGCTGTTCCTGCGGGCCGGCATCGAGCTGCCCCAGGAGAACTATTACGAGGGCTACCGCCAGCTGGAGAACGGCGTGGGCATGCTGCGCTCACTGGAGCAGGACTTCCTCAGCGCCATGCGCATGGAGGAGCACGACGAGGCCCCCTCTCCCTTCACCATCGCCACCGGCACGGCGGCGGCGCCGTTTATGACCTATCTGCTGGAGCAGGCGAAGGCCTACTTCCCGGCGCTGCAGGGGCAGGTCATCGCCGTGGAGAACGATTTCTTCGGCCACACCATCGACGTGGCCGGACTGCTGACCGGGCAGGATCTGTCCGCTCAGCTGAGAAAGGTCCCGGCGTTGGGCCGGGTGCTGCTGCCGCTGCACATGCTGCGGCACGGCGAGAACGTATTTTTGGACGACTACACCGTGGAGCGGCTCAGCGCAGAGCTGGGCTGCCGGGTGCAGATCGTGGGGATAGACGGCGGCGACCTGCTGGACGCCATGCTGGATAGGGAGGAATAAGAACTATGGCAAAGCCTTTGATCGCTATCGTGGGGCGGCCCAACGTGGGCAAATCCATGCTGTTCAACAAGATCATCGGCCGGCGGCTGTCCATCGTGGAGGACACCCCCGGCGTCACCCGTGACCGTATCTACGGCGAGAGCGAGTGGGTGGGCCGGAAATTCCGTCTGGTGGACACCGGCGGCATCGAGCCCAACACCGACAGCCAGATCCTGTCCTTTATGCGGGAGCAGGCACAGATCGCCATTGACAACGCCGATGTGATCATCTTCGTCACGGACATCCGCACCGGCCTTACCGCCTCCGACCACGAGGTGGCCAGCATGCTGCAGCGCAGCCGCAAGCCCATCGTGCTGGCGGTGAACAAGATGGACTCCGTGGGTACGGTGGACCCCGACTTCTACGAATTCTACAACCTGGGGCTGGGCGACCCCGTGGCCGTCTCCGCCGTACACGGCCACGGCACCGGCGACCTGCTGGACGAGTGCGTCAAGTACTTCCCCCCGGAGGACGCGGAGGAGGACGAGTCCGACGTGGTGCAGGTGGCCATTATCGGCAAGCCCAACGTGGGCAAGTCCAGCCTGACCAACCGCATCCTGGGTGAGGAGCGCGTTATCGTCAGCAATGTGGCGGGCACCACCCGGGACGCCATCGACAGCTACTTTGAGAACCAGTACGGCAAGTACAACTTCATCGACACCGCCGGCATGCGGAAAAAGTCAAAGGTGGACGACAATATCGAGAAATACAGCGTTCTCCGCGCCACCATGGCCATCGAGCGCAGCGACGTGTGCCTGATCCTCATCGACGCCCAGGAGGGCGTCACCGAGCAGGACACCAAGGTGGCCGGTCTGGCCCACGACGCGGGCAAGGCCTGCATCATCGTGGTGAACAAGTGGGACCTGATCGAAAAGGACGGCAAGACTATGGACCGCATGCGGGAGGACATCCGCCGGGATCTCAGCTACATGCCCTACGCCCCCATCCTGTTCATCTCCGCCCTGACCGGGCAGCGGGTGGGAAGGCTGTTTGAGCTGATCAACTACGTCAACGACCAGGCGGCCATGCGCATCACCACCGGCACGCTGAACAGCGTGCTGGCCGACGCCCAGACCCGCGTCCAGCCCCCCACGGACAAGGGCCGCCGCCTGAAGATCTACTACATGACCCAGGTGGGCGTCAAGCCGCCCCACTTCGTCATTTTCTGCAACGACAAGAAGCTGTTCCACTTCTCCTACCAGCGGTATCTGGAGAACCAGCTGCGCAGCGTATTCGGACTGGAGGGCACGCCCATCGTGCTGACCATCCGCCAGAAGGGGGAGGATGACGGGTGATGCCTACCATCCGGGCGCTGCTGCTGGCTGCGCTGATACTGCTTCTTCTGGGCTATTTTCTGGGCTGTCTCAACGGCTCGGTGATGGTCAGCCACTTCATCATCCGGGACGACGTGCGGCAGCACGGCAGCGGCAACGCGGGACTGACCAACTTCTACCGCACCTACGGCGCCAAATACGCCCTGGGCGTGATCCTGTTCGACATGGGCAAGACCGTGCTGTCCTGCGTGCTGGGCGGCCTGGTCATGCGGTATCTGGTCGGCGACTGGACGCTGGGGCTGCTGCTGGGCGGTCTTGGCTGTGAGCTGGGCCACATGTTCCCGGTGTTCTTTGGCTTCAAGGGCGGCAAGGGCATCCTGTCCGGCGGCACACTGGTGTGGCTGCTGGACTGGCGCATCGGCCTGATCGCCTGGGGGCTGTTCGCCGCGCTGTGGCTGCTGACGAAATACGTCTCGCTGGGCTCCGTGTGCGCCACGGCGTCCATGCCCGTGACCACCTGGCTGTTTCTGGGGCACAACGTGCTGTACACGGTGCTGGCACTGCTGGTGGCCGCGCTGGTGATCTGGTGCCACCGGGAGAACATCCACCGGCTGCTGCACCACCAGGAGCGCAAGTTCCAGTGGCACACCGGCGCACCGAAAAACGACGCATAACCACCAATACAGAGAAAATTAAAGGAGATCGCAGACATGAAACACAATCAGGTCCGGCAGGTGGTCTTCCCCATTCTGGCCGCCTTCATCTGGGGAACCGCCTTTGTGGCGCAGGATATGTGCGCCGACTCCATCGGCGCCTTCGCCTTCAACGCCATCCGCTATTTCATCGCCGTGCTGGCGCTGCTGGTGGTCATCGTCATCAGCGACAAGCTGAAAAAGGACAAGACCTTCCTCTCCCCCATCCAGAAAAAGGCCGCCAACCGGCAGCTGTGGCTGGGCGGCCTGTGCTGCGGCGCGGCCCTGGCCTGCGCCTCCAACTTCCAGCAGGCGGGCATGGTAGCCGGTACCGACGCCGGCAAGGCCGGGTTCATCACCGCGCTGTATGTGGTGCTGGTGCCCGTGTTCGGCCTGTTCTTCAAGCGGAAGGTCAGCCTGCCCACCTGGATCGCGGTAGCCCTGTCTGTGCTGGCGCTGTACCTGCTGTGCATCAAGGGCAGCTTCTCTCTGGCCCCCGGCGATCTGCTGATCCTGGTGTGCGCGGTGTGCTTCGCGATACATATCCTGGTCATCGACCACTTCACCGCCTACTGCGACGGCGTAAAGCTCAGCTGCCTGCAATTCCTGTTTGCCGGCATCATCTCCGCCGTATGCATGTTCATTTTCGAGGAGGTGGACTTCGCCGCCATCCTCAGCTGCGCGCTGCCCCTGCTGTATGTAGGCGTCTTTTCCTGCGGCGTGGGCTACACCCTGCAGATCCTGGCCCAGAAGGACTCCAACCCCACGGTGGTCACCATCCTGCTGAGCCTGGAGAGCGTGTTCGCCGTCATCGCCGGAGCCATCATTCTGAAGCAGCAGATGTCCGTCCGGGAGTATATCGGCTGTGCGGTCATGTTCGCCGCCGTCATTCTGGCGCAGATCCAGTTCCCGGAGAAGCAGACCGCGGAATAACGCATAAAACCGCAAAAAATCACCCCCACATGGGGGTGATTTTTTTATGCGTTAAAACAGCGTCACCTGGCTGGTGTCCGCCATACCGGCGAAGGCGCCCAGCGCCTTCAGCTGCTCGATGTGGGTCTTACTGAGCTTGTTGCAGGTGGTGGCGAACTCCTCCACGGAGACGAAATTCTTGTCCTTGCGCTTCTCCACGGTGTCCAGCGCCGCCGTCTCGCCCAGACCGCGCACCGTCACAAAGGGCGGCAGCAGCCCGTTCTCCGTGATCTTAAAGTGGGTGGCGTCGGAGTCGTAAATGCTGATGGTGTCGAAGTGGAACCCCCGGAGATAGAACTCATAGCACACCTCCAGCGTCACCATCAGGTTCTGCTCCACGTCGGTGGCGTCCTTGTTGTTCTCGATCTCCTTGATCTTCTGCTTCACCGCGTCTATGCCGGCGCAGCAGTACTCCGCGTCGAAGGCCTTGGCCCGGATGGAGAAGAACGTGGCGTAGAATGCCAGCGGCTGATGCACCTTGAACCACGCGATGCGGAAGGCCATCATCACATACGCCACGGCGTGGGCCTTGGGGAACAGGTAGCCGATCTTGGCCAGGGAGCCGATGTACCAGTCCGGCACCTGATGCTCCCGCATGGCGTCCTCCCAGCCGTCCTCAAACCCCTTTTTCTTCACCTTGCCCTTACGGACGGCCTCCATGATCTTGAAGGACATCTTCGGCTCCAATCCCATGGAGATCAGGTACAGCATGATGTCGTCACGGCAGCCCACCGTCTCCAGAACGGAGGCCGTGCCGCTGACGATCAGCTCCCGGGCGTTGCCCAGCCACACATCCGTGCCGTGGGAGAAGCCGGACAGGCGCACCAGCGTGTTGAAGTCCTTGGGCATGGTGTCCATCAACATGCCGCGGGTGAAGCGGGTGTTGAATTCCGGGATGGCCACTGCCCCGGTGGGGCCCAGTATCTCGTCGTTCTCGAAGCCCAGCACCCTGGAGGACGTGAAAATGCTCATGGTGTCCGGATCGTCCAGGGGAATGGCCCGGGCGTTGACGCCGGTAAGATCCTCCAGCATTTTGATCATGGTGGGGTCATCATGGCCCAGCATATCCAGCTTCAGGAGGTTGTCCTCCATGCAGTGGTATTCAAAATGGGTGGTCACCGTGTCACTGTTGGGGTCGTCCGCCGGGTGCTGCACCGCGGTGAAGTCCTCCACGTCCATATCGTCCGGCACCACCACCAGGCCGCCGGGGTGCTGCCCCGTGGTGCGGCGCACGCCCACGCAGCCCAGCGTCAGACGGTCCAGCTCGGCGTTGGAGGCGCTCTCGCCCCGCTCCTCCAGGTACTTTTTCACCATGCCGAAGGCGGTTTTCTCCGCCAACGTGCCGATGGTACCGGCGCGAAACACCTGGGTCTTGCCAAACATCTCGATGGCGTGCTGGTGGGCCCGGGCCTGGTACTCGCCGGAGAAATTCAGGTCAATATCCGGCACCTTGCCGCCGCCGTAGCCCAGAAACGTCTCAAAGGGGATGTCGAAGCCGTCCTTGACGTATTTCGTGCCGCACTCCGGGCAGTCCTTATCGGGCATGTCCGCGCCGCAGCCGTAGCTGCCGTCGGTGATGAACTCCGTATGGCGGCACTTGGGGCAGCGGTAGTGGGGCGGCAGGGAGTTCACCTCCGTGATGCCGGACATATACGCCACCAGGGACGAGCCCACGGACCCTCGGCTGCCCACCAGATAGCCGTTTTCCAGGCTGCGCTGCACCAGCTTCTGGGCGGACATATACACCACGTCGTACTTGCCCAGGATGCTCTTCAGCTCCACGTTCAGTCGATCCACGATCAGCTGGGGCGGCTCGTTGCCGTACAGCTCGTGGCACTTGTCCCACACGCGGTCGTGCAGCTCCTGCTCGGAGTTTTCCAGCCGGGGCGGGAACAGCCGTCCCGGGGGCAGCAGCT
The DNA here is from genome assembly GCA_934623575.1 of uncultured Oscillospiraceae bacterium. Classification (GTDB taxonomy): domain Bacteria; phylum Bacillota; class Clostridia; order Oscillospirales; family Oscillospiraceae; genus Vescimonas. The sequence goes on along the minus strand of CAKTVL010000006.1, from coordinate 56,756 downwards.
CGATGTCCTCGATGCGGTCCGCGATGGACCGCGGGTCGTCGATGACCACCCGCCGGGCCTCCTCCGGCCCCAGATAGGCGAACTCCTCCAGCATCTCCTCCGTGGTCTTGAAATAGATGGGCAGCGGCGCGTCAGCGTCAGCGAATTTCTTGCTGGCCAGCAGGATATGGCGATAGACCTCGTCCTCCGGCTCCTGGAAATGCACGTCGCCGGTGGCGCACACCGGCTTGCCCAGCTCCCGGCCCAGCCGGACGATGGTGCGGTTGAACTCCCGCAGCTCCTCCTCCGACTGCACGCTGCCGTTGCGCAGCATGAACATGTTGTTGCAGATGGGCTGTATCTCCAGATAGTCGTAAAACGAGGCGATGCGCTTCAGCTCCGCCCAGTCCTTGTGGTCGGCCACCGCCCGGAACAGCTCGCCGGCCTCGCAGGCCGAGCCGATGATCAGTCCCTCCCGGTGGGCCGCCAGCTCCGTCTTGGGGATGATGGGCACGCGCTTGAAGTATTTCAGGTTGGACGCCGAGATCAGCTGGTACAGGTGCTTCAGTCCCAGCTTGTTCTTGGCCAGAATGATGATGTGCTTGGGATGGCGGCTGCCGCCGCCCAGCGGCCGCAGCTTCTCCATCTGTCCGTTGATCTCCTGCAGGCGGGAAATGCCCATCTCCCGCCGCATCTTCTCGAAAAACGGGATCAGCATATACCCCACCATCCCCGCGTCGTCCGACGCCCGATGGTGGTTGAAGGCGGGCAGGTCCAGGTGCTCCGCCACGATGTCCAGCTTGTATTTATGCAGTTCCGGCAGCAGGTTCTGCGCCAGGATCAGGCTGTCGATGTACGTCGGATCGAATTCCAGCCCCGCCCTGCGGCAGCCCGCCCGGATAAACCCGATGTCGAACTCCGCGTTGTGGGCCGCCAGCGGGCGGCCGTTCACAAATTTCAGGAACGACGCCAGCGCCTCCTCCGGCGGCGGCGCGTCCGCCAGCATGGCGTCGGTGATGCCGGTGAGGCCGATGATCTCCGGCGTCAGCCGCCGGCCTGGGTTCACGAAGGTCTGGAATGTGTCGGTGATCTGCCCGTTTTTCAGCACCACCGCGCCGATCTCCGTAATCGCCTCCCGCTCCACCTTCAATCCGGTGGTCTCGATGTCAAAGCAGACGATCTCGTCGTTAAAATCCGCGTCCTGCCCGCCGTGTACGGCGATGCGGTCGTCCAGATTGTTGACGTAGTAGCCCTCCACGCCATACAGGATCTTGATTTTCCCCTTGCCCGCGTCCCGGGCCTTGGGGAAGGCCTGTACCGTGCCGTGGTCGGTGATGGCGATGGCCGGGTGGCCCCAGGCCGCTGCCTGCTTCACCACCTTGCCCACGTCGGTCAGGGCGTCCATGCTGCTCATCTGGGTATGCAGATGCAGCTCCACCCGCTTCTCCGGCGCGTTGTCCTGCCGGGAAGCGTGGCTGGCCTTCATGATGTTCACCGGCCGCAGCAGGATGTCCTTGCCGTCATAGGTCAGCTCCACCTTGCCCTGCAGCCGCAGCCACATGCCGTCACTTACGGCGCCGCCCAGCACCTTGGCCTCCTTCTCATCCATGGCCTTTCGCACGGCCACGGAGCCGTGCTCGTCGGTGATGTTGAAGTTCAGCGTCCACATGCCCTTGCGCCGCGTCTCGTAGCACTCCGATTTGAACACCCGGCCCTCCACGATGGCGCTGCCCTGCTTGATATTCAGCTCGCCGATGGGCGTCAGCTTCCCGGTAATGGGCTTGCCCCACAGCACGCCGCTGTCGCCCTTCTGGGCCGCGGCGCCCCGGAAGTGCAGCAGCACCCGCTGCAGGTCATACTGCTGCGCCAGCATCTGCTGCAGGGCGTCCTGCGCCGCCTGGGGCAGCGTCTCGCCGCACTCCACCTGCACCTCCAGCGTTCGGTTCTCCCGGTCCAGCACACCGCTGACGGCGTAGGCGTCGTGCAGCAGCAGCCGCAGCTGCCGCGGCGCCTGAAAGCTCTCAAATAATGTAAAAAACGGTACTCTTTCCGCCATGTCTCTCCCCTATCGTGACCTCTTGTTACAGCTTTTCGATCTCCTGGAACAGCGCGTCCACCAGCTGGTCCTCCGGCACCTTGCGCAGGATCCTTCCCCGGGCGAACAGCAGTCCCTCGCCGTTGCCGCCGGCGATGCCCACGTCCGCGGCGGAGGCCTCGCCCGGCCCATTGACCACGCACCCCATCACCGCCACGGTGATGGGCTTATCACAGTTCTTCAGCCGGCGCTCCACCTCCCGGGCGATGGGCAGCATGTCGTACCTCGTCCGCCCGCAGGTGGGGCAGGCGATGAGATCCGGCCCGCTGCGTCGCAGGCCGCAGGCCTGCAATATCCGCTTGGCGGCCACCACCTCCTCCACCGGGTCGGCGGTCAGGCTCACCCGCAGGGTGTCGCCGATGCCCCGGCACAGCAGGCCGCCGATGCCGATGGCGGATTTCAGCACGCCCATCTCCGGCGTGCCCGCCTCTGTAACGCCCAAATGCAGCGGATAGTCCACCTTTTCGTGCAGCAGCTCATAGGCCGCCATGTTCACCGGCACCCGGGAGCACTTCACGGAGATGCATATATCCTCAAAGCCGCACTCCTCCAGCAGCCGGACGTGCCCCAGCGCGCTCTCGGCCAATGCCTCGGCGGTGACGCCGCCGTATTTGCGCAGCAGGTCCTTTTCCAGCGACCCGCCGTTTACGCCCACCCGGATGGGGATGCCCCGCTCCCGGCAGCCGTCCGCCACGGCCCGCACCCGGTCCTTAGACCCGATGTTGCCGGGGTTGATGCGTATTTTATCCACGCCGCCGTCGATGCACAGCAGCGCCAGCCTGTAGTCAAAGTGGATGTCCGCCACCAGCGGGATGTGTATGGCCCGCTTGATGGCCGGAATGGCACGGGCGGCCTCCTCTGTGGGCACCGCCACCCGGACGATGTCGCAGCCCGCCTGCTCCAGCCGCGCGATCTGCTGCACGGTGGCGGCCACGTCCTCCGTGGGGGTATTGCACATGGACTGTATGCTCACGGCCGCGCCGCCGCCCATGGGCACTCGCCCCACCTGTATGCGTCTTGTCACGGCACACGCCTCCTTATCTGATGAGCTTGCCCACGTCGCTGAACACCAGCACCACCATCAGCGCCAGCAGCAGCACCAGTCCCGCGAAATGGATATAGTTCTCGTACTTGGCCGGTATTTTCTTTTTGAACAGCAGCATGGCCACGGCGTTGACCACCAGGAAGAATATCCGCCCGCCGTCCAGCGCCGGCAGGGGCAGCAGGTTCATCACCGCCAGGTTCACCGCCACCAGCGCGCCGATATAGGCGATGTTCTCCACCGCCGCCCGGGTGCTCTCGGACTGCTCGCCCACCTGCACCATGGTGGACACGATACCCACCGGGCCGCTGAGGTCCTTCAGCCCCGCCTGGCCGTTGACCAGCATCTGCAGGCTCAGCCGCACCAGCCGGACGAAATCCACCGCGTTGTTCCAAGTATAGGCCAGCTTGTCGCCGAAGGTGGCCTCCGCCGCGCCGAAGAACAGGCCGTAGCCGCTGTAGGCGTTGCCGCTCTGGTCGGTATAGGTCTGCCGCTCCATGGCAAAGTCGTCCAGGCGCACCTTCTCTCCGCTGCGGTCCACCACCAGGTCGAACACACCGGTATTATTCAAGCCCAGCAGCAAGCTCACGTCGCTGTAGACATACACCCGCTCGCCGTCGATGGACACCAGCCGGTCGCCCACCTGCAGCCCGTCGGCGCCCTGCAGCGGGCAGCCGTCGGCAAAGCCGGAGAGCACCGGCTGATAAAATCCCTGTGCCGGCAGATACAGGAAAAAGATGATCAGCAGCCCCGCCAGGAAGTTCATGGCCGCGCCGGCGGCAAAGATCAACAGCTTCTTCCAGAAGCCCTGGTTATTCAGCGCTGCCGGGTCGTCAGACTCCTCCTCTTCGCCCTCCATGGCGCAGAAACCGCCCACCGGGAAAGCCCGCAGGGAGTATTGCGTCTCCCCCTTCTGCTTCTGCCACAGCGTCGGCCCCATGCCGATGGCGAACTCGTTGACCCGCACGCCGCAGGCCTTGGCCGCCAGAAAATGCCCCAGCTCATGCACGGCGATCAGTATGCCGAACAGCAGCAGGGCCGCGATGATATATAAGACCATGTGTGCTACTCCTTTTCAGCCGTAACGGCGCGCCGCGCCGCCCTGTCTGCTTCCAGTATATCCGCAAGGCTTGGCTGATATTGCACCCCGATATGCGCCAGCGCGTGCTCCACCCGCCGGGCGATGTCGTTGAATCCGATCTTTCCCTGCAAAAACAGGCCCACCGCCGCCTCGTTGGCGCCGTTGAGCACCGCGCAGGCCGTGCCGCCTGCGGCGGCGGCCTCTCTGGCCAGACGCAGGCAGGGGAACGCCGTCTCGTCCGGCTGCGCAAAGGTCAGCGCGCCGCACTGCAGCAGGTCCAGCGGCGCATCCGGGCTCTCCGCCCGGTAGGGATATGTCAGCGCGTAGCGGATGGGCAACTTCATGTCCGGCGTGCCCAGCTGCGCCAGCAGCGCGCCGTCCCGAAACTCCACCAGCGAGTGGACGATGCTCTGCCGGTGGATCACCGGGCGCACCCGCTCCACGGGAAGGCCGTACAGCCGCATGGCCTCGATGACCTCCAGTCCCTTGTTCATCAGCGTGGCGGAATCCACCGTGATCTTCGGCCCCATGTGCCAGTTGGGATGCCGCAGGGCGTCCGCCGCCGTCACATGCTCCAGCTCCTCGTAGCTTCTGCCGAAAAACGGCCCGCCGGAGCAGGTCAGCCAGATGCGCCGCACCTCGTCCCTGTCCCGGCACCCCTGCAAACACTGGAACACCGCGCTGTGCTCGCTGTCCACCGGCACGATCTCCGCGCCGTGCTTCGCCGCCGCGGCCATCACCAGCTCGCCGGCGCAGACCAGCGTCTCCTTGTTGGCCAGCGCGATGCGCTTTCCCTTTTCGATGGCCGCCAGCGTGGGCTTCAGCCCCACGCTGCCCATGACGGCGATGACCACCGTGTCCGCCTCGGCCATGGCGGCGGCAGCCAGAAGGCCTTCCTCCCCTGCCATGACCTCTATTCCGGTGCCCCGGAGCCGCTTTTCCAGCTCCAGCGCCGCATTTTCGTCATACAGCACCGCAAGGCGCGGCATGAACTGCCGCGCCTGCCGCTCCAACAGGTCGATCTGCGTGTGGGCGGTCAGTGCCGCCACGGATATTCCCTGCTCCCGGACCACCTCCAGGGTCTGCCGTCCGATGGAGCCGGTAGCGCCCAACAGGGCAATGGTTTTCGTCATAGGTCCCCTCTCAGTACAGCGTCACGGCGCTGATGAGCATCCACGTCACCGGCGCGGCGAAGATCACGCTGTCGAACCGGTCCAGCACGCCGCCGTGCCCCGGCAGCAGCCGGCCGTAGTCCTTGATGCCGCACTGCCGCTTCACGCAGGAGAAGCTCAGGTCCCCCAGCTGGCCCAGCACGGCGCCCACAAAGCCCAGCAGCACGCACCAGCCGATGTGCAGCTGCACCTCGGTGCACAGGAAGAATACGATGCGGAACAGGATCATCCCCACCATGCCGCCCACCATGCCGCTGACCGCGCCCTCCCGGGTCTTTTTGGGGCTGACCTTGGGCGCCAGCTTCGTCCTGCCGAACAGCATCCCGCCGAACAGCGCCATGGTGTCGCTCATAAAGGCCGACACCAGCGGGATCAGCACCAGTCCTGCGCCATATTCCAGCATCCGCAGCCGCACCAGGCAGCCCAGCGCCAGCGGGATCACCAGCCCCGACACCGCCATGGCGCTGATATCCGGGAAGTCCAGCTCGTCCTCCTTGCCGAAGGCCTGCACCGCCGCGATGAACATCACCACGATCAGCGCCGCCAGCAGCCAGCGCATGATGGTATGTATGGCGGTGCCCGCAAAGTCGCCGCCGCTGAAATACACCGTGAACACGGTAAATACCGCCAGCGTGGCCGCCAGGCCCCACCAGTGCCCCGCCTTTTCCGGCGCGGCCGCCGCCATAAACTCATGGCAGCCGATGACGCACAGCGCCGCCACCAGCACCGCCGTGGCCCAATCCGGTGCAAAACACAGCACGCCGATCAGCGCCGGTACGCCGATGACCGCCACCAATATCCTCTGCTTCACGGTCGTCACCTCACTTCACGCCGCCGAACCGGCGGTCACGCCCCTGATACTCGATAATAGCCCTGTCCAGCTCCTGCCGGGTAAAGTCCGGCCACAGGGTGTCGCAGAAATAAAACTCGCTGTAGGCACACTGCCACAGCAGGAAATTGCTCAGCCGCAGCTCGCCGCCGGGCCGTATGACCAGCTCCGGGTCCGGGATGCCCGCCGACCACAGGTTGTCGGAGAAAGCCTCCTCCGTCCAGTCCAGCCCCTGCGCCGCGCAGCGCTGCGCCGCCCGCAGGATCTCCGCCCGGCCGCCGTAATTCAGGCAGATGTTGGCCTGAAACCCCTGATACTGCCCGGAGATGTCGTCCGTCCGGTGCGCCAGCGCCTGCAGCTCCGGCGACAGCGCGCTGAGGTCGCCGAAAAACCGCAGCCGGATGTGGTCCTTCTTCATGGTGTCGATGGCCTCGTGGAGATACTGCTCCAGCAGGCCCATGATGGCCCCCACCTCGTCGGCGGGGCGCTTCCAGTTCTCCGTGGAGAAGGCGTACACCGTCAGATACTCCACGCCCAGCTCCCGGCAGTAGGTGGCGATGTCGCGGAACACCTCCGCCCCCGCCTTGTGCCCCGCCGTGCGGGGCAGGCCGCGCTTTTTCGCCCAGCGGCCGTTGCCGTCCATAATAACAGCGATATGGCGGGGAAGGCGGCTCCTGTCCACCTCCCCCGCCGTATGGGGCGTTTTCTTCGTAAACAGTCCCATTAAACAGACATCAGTTCCTTTTCCTTGTTGTCCAGGATCTTGTCGATCTCCTTGCAGCTGTCGTCGGTCATCTTCTGCAGATCCTTCTCGGCCATCTTCAGCTCGTCCTCGGTGATCTCAGAGGCCTTCTGCTGCTTCTTGAAGTTCTCCAGCGCGTCGCGGCGGATGTTGCGCACAGCCACCTTGCCGCCCTCGGCGTACTTGTGAATCAGCTTCACCAGCTCCTTACGGCGCTCCTCCGTCAGCTGGGGGAAGCCCAGACGGATGCACTTGCCGTCGTTCTGGGGATTGATGCCCAGATCGGACTCCTGAATGGCCTTCTCGATCCCTTTGAGGATACTGGCGTCCCAGGGGGTGATCACCAGCGTCCGCGGGTCGGGAGAGCCGATAGACGCGATCTGCTGGATGGGCGTGGGGGTTCCGTAGTAGTCCACGCTGATGCGGTTGAGCACGGAAGCGTTGGCGCGGCCGGCACGCACGGTGTCGAAGTCGCTCATCACGGATTCAATGCTCTTCTTCATTTTTTCCTCGTAAACCTTGTACTCGTCCTTCAACATGGGGTCAGTCCTCCTTCACGATCGTTCCGATTTTTTCGCCGCGCAGGGCGCGGATGATATTCTCCGGGTCTTTCAGGGCAAATACCAGCACCGGGATATGGTTGTCCATGGACAGGCTGGTGGCGGTGGAATCCATCACCGCCAGGTGGCGCTTGAGCACCTCGTCATAGGTAATGCTGTCGAATTTCACGGCATCGGCGTTCTTGGCCGGGTCGCTGTCGTACACGCCGTCGATGTTCTTGGCCAGCAGGATCACGTCCGCGCCGATCTCCGCCGCCCGCAGCACCGCCGCCGTATCGGTGGAGAAGAACGGGCAGCCGATGCCGCAGCCGAAGATGACCACCCTGCCCTTTTCCAGGTGCCGTATGGCCCGGGCCCGGATGTACGGCTCTGCCACGGCCCGGATCTCCAGCGCCGTCTGGACCCGCACGTCCACGCCCTTCTGCTCCAGCACGTCCGCCATAGCCATGCAGTTCATGGCCGTGGCCAGCATGCCCATGTGGTCGGCCCGGGTGCGCTCGATGTGCCCCTCGCCGTCCTTGACGCCGCGCCAGAAGTTACCGCCGCCGATGACGATACCTACCTGCACGCCCATGTCCACGCACTGCTTGATGACGTCCGCCACCCGGCCCATGACCTGAAAGTCCAGGCCGAAATGCTTGTCGCCGGCCAACGCCTCGCCGCTGATCTTCAGCAGCACCCGTTTGAATACTGGTTGCTCCATCGCCGTTCCTCCTAATTTACTACCCTGTATTCTACCTTATTTCTCCCGTTTTGCATAGGGGGAAAAAGAAAAATTTTGCATTTTATTTCTATATGTAGTATCATGGCCCAAAGACCACCCACAGGAGGCTGATTTTCCATGGAACTTCTGCACGTTTTGGGCAGCACCTATGCCGCCGCGGCGACCACGGCCCTGCTGCCCGTCTATAAGCTCACCGACCGGGACATCGTGCTCATCGACACCGGCTACGCCAAGCTGGACAGAGCCGGCCTGACCGCGCTCATCGACGGCAGCGGCTGGCGTCTGCGCGCCATTCTCTGCTCCCACGCCCACTTCGACCACACCGGCAACGTCCGGTATTTGCAGGAGCGATACGGTGCGAAAGCCGCCATCTCCCTCATCGAGGCCGGCATCTCTGTGAACCCGGACAGCTACCGCGCTAACTACGTGGCCCTGACCTACGGCAAAAGCCGTGAGTTGTTTCTGGAGGAGTGCTTCACCGCAGATCGAGTCATCTTCCCCCAGGAGGACCACATCGACGTAGACGGCGCCCGGTTCGGTGTACTGTCTCTCCCCGGCCATTCGGCAGGCCAGCTGGGCTTTGTCACGCCGGACGGCGCGGCCTATCTGGGTGACTGCCTCATCGACCAGCACGAGATCGACAACGCCAAGCTGCCCACCAGCATGTTCATCGCCCGGGATCTGGAGAGCAAGGCCTCCCTCCGTTCTACCGACTACCCCGCCTATATCGTCGCCCACAAGCAGATCATCACCGACCGCGCGGAGCTGTCTGCCCTCATCGACAGCAACATCGCCTTCATCCACCGTAAGGAGCGGGAGCTGCTGGACGACCTCACCGACGGCATGACGTTCTCCGACTGGATATACGCCTTCTGCCAGCGGGAGAACATCCGCACCCGGCAGGAGCTGAAATTCAGCATCGTGGAGCGGAACTTCACCAACTTCACCGACTGGCTCACCGACACCGGCAAGGTACGCGTAGAGCGCGACTTCTGCGCCAAGAGGTATTACCACGGCTGAGATACCGTGTACGCATAGAAAAGCCACCCCATCGGGGTGGCTTTTCCGCTCTGTTTATTCGTCAAAGGGCACGCCGAACATCTGCCAGAACTGCCGGTTCTCGCTGTCGGACACCATGGCGGTATTCCACGAGCCGAACGTAAAGCTGGCGCAGCTGTCCGTCCCCTTCAGCACCGACACCGTCCGCCCGTCGTCGAACGTCACCGTCAGCTTGGCGCCAAACCCACAAGAGGACGCGCCGCCGTAGGCTCTGGCGTTGGTCAGCATCCTTTGCAGGGCGGGCAGGTCGGCTTTGGCGGCGGTATACGTCTCGCCGCCGTAGAACTCCAGCTTGGCGGAAGTCATATTGCCCCGGAAATCCTCTGGCGTGACGAAGGTATAGCCGCACTGCTCCGTCAGTATTTTCAGCACCGTGGGCGGCACGGGCTCATAGTCGGTACCCATGTAGCTGGCCACGTCCGCGCCGTTCTGCCGCAAATCAGCGCACACCGTGTACCATTCCGGCTGGACTATCCCCTGCTCGGAGAGAATGGTCTGCACCTGCTCCTCCGTCAGCGGTACGACCTGCTTTGTGGAGTCACCCACCTCCCACGTGATCTGATAGACCTCCAGCTCCGCCGCAGGCGCACCGCCGCTCCGGTACTGGAACCGTACAGCGTACTGTCCATCCATGCCCAGGCCCACGAACTGCTCCGTCAGCTCTACCACATCTCCGTTGTGGAGCGCCACGTTCTCCTCATTGTACCGTCCGTAGAGGGTGAAGCCCTCACCCTTTATCACGGACAGCTGCGCGCCGCTGCCCACCTCATACACCGGGATGTCCTCGCTGTAATTCTCGTCGTATGTCACCGTGCGGTACGTCACGGAATAGACCTCCGACACGGAGATGCTCAGCTGGTCCCTCTCATAACTGGCGGCCACCGGCAGCCCGCCGGTCAACTGGGACATGGCATACCGGGAAATATCCGCCAGCAGCACCTCCGATGCGTCGCCCCGGCCGTCGGGGACCTGCTGTCCCGCCAGCCGGCGGAGATACGCCTTCACCGTGTTGGGGGCTTGCTGGTAGCGGTGCGCCAGCACGTCCATGGCACCCTCGGCATACGCGCCGTCACCGTTGAGATAGTACGCGCACAGATAGCTCAGGGGCACGGTCTCCCAGTCCGGCAGCTGCGCCGCGTCGTACACGATGCCGTAGTCCTCCGCCCGGACGCTGCACGGGTCGTTCTCACCGGTAACGCTCCACGGCATGGTTTCTTCAAAACTCGGCTGCGCGTCCCCCTCATAGTAGACGATAGAGCCATCCTCCGCCATTGTCCGCAGCATATCCATATACGTCTGCAAGCCCTTCACGCTCTCCCGCGCCGCGCTCAGTGCATCCACATAGCCCGCATGATCGCTCGAATACACCTCGCCGTCCCCCGAATACACCGCACCGGTGACATGGGACGTACCCGCCTGATCGATGTCCGTCCAGCGGAACCAGTCGATATTGTCGATCAGCGCCATGGCGATATAGCCCCGCTGCGCCATCTGCCGGTTCCACTCCGCGCTGCGCTCCGGGACATCACCCGCAAAGGCATAGCACACCGTCACGCCCATAGGCTTCCTGTTCGTGTCCAAGCGGATGGAATAGGCGTATGTGTCGCTGTCCGCCGTATCGCCCATCTCCGGCAGCCCCAGTGCGTCCAGTATCGCGCCCACGGCGGCATTGTCACCGATATACTCCGTCCGCAGGGCGTACAGCTTCTCCGCGTCCAGCGTCCCCACGTTCTTGTAGCCGGGCTTCGTCAGCAGGCACGCGCCGATGATGGCCGCCGCGACGACCAGCAGGATGACAGCCCAGAGGGCGGGCTTCTTATAGTTGAGCACGTTCTTCACCCTTTCTTTCACAGCCACTTCGCCAAAGGCCAGCGGGCACACCGCCGCCATTTTCGGCTGGGCGGCACAGGCCACCAGCGCCCGGGAATAGGCGGCCCGCTGCGCCGCATCTGCGTTTTTCAACACCATTTCATCACAGGCGCGCTCCATGTCGCGGCCCAGCAGGACATACGCCGCCCAGAGGACCGGGTTGAACCAGTTGACCGCCAGCAGCAGAAACGCCAACGGTTTCCACACATGGTCCCAACGGCGGATATGGCACCTTTCGTGGGCGAGCACCTGGGGAAAGTCCTGCTCCGACACGGTTTCCGGCACATAAATGCGGGGCGCGATAACACCCAGCACGAAGGGCGTGGACCAGTCGGTGCAGCGATAGACATTGTCCTGTATGCGGGGGGCGGCGCGGAGCCGCCAGCGCATACGCAGCAGGCTGAGGGCCATGTACAGCGCCATGCAGCCCACGCCCGTCAGCCAGATGGCGGGCAGCTGATCCAGCAGCGCAAAGCCTTGTGCCGCAGCGGGTCCCGCCATTTCCGGGCGCTGCTCCGGCGGGGTGGAAAGGTAGGTTTCCTGCTGCTGGCGGAGGTCGTGGTAGACCTGGGCGGGGGGACTTTCGGGCTGCTGGAGGCTGACGGGGCTTTCTGGAAGCAGGGAGGCGGGCAGCAGCAGGCGCAGGGCAACCAGCAACCAAAGCAGGCATATAGACCGCTTAGAAGCCCGTTTTTTCAGAAAAAATCGAACAATTATCACCGCCAAGGCGATGAGGGCGGACTGCCAGGAGATCTCTAAGATCTGGGCGAACAGCTCATCCATGATGCTCCTCCTCGAAGGCGTCGATCATGCGGCGCAGCTCGTCGGCTTCCCGCTGTGAAAGTTGTGTTTTCCCAACAAAAGCGGTTAAAAATGCCGGTAAACTGCCGCCGAAATTGCGCTGCACGAAGTCGCGACTCTCGGCGCTCTGCACGTCCTCGCGGCGGACCAGGGCGGTGACCACGGCGTTCTCCGTGCGCACCACGCCGCGGTCGGTAAGGCGCTTGATAACGGTGTAGGTGGTGGACTTCTTCCAGCCCAGCTGATCGGCGCAAAGCCGCACCAATTCAGCACTTTTGACGGGTTGGTGCTGCCAGAGTATCTCGCAGAAGCGCATCTCGCTCTCGAAAATTTTCGGTGTTTCCACAGGTTTTTCCTCCTTGTTTCCGGCCGGTCGAACGCGTTAGATCTCGTTGATTTTAGTCTAACGCATTAGACCGTACTTGTCAAGCACTTTTTTGGTTCCTTTTTGTCACCTTTTGTGGTAGACTGCATTTAAGAACAGCACAGAACGACATGGAATACGCGCAGAAGGAGGCAGAAAGGGCCGGCATGGACATCGTGTATCAGGACAAGCGGATCGTGGTGGCGGTGAAGCCCGCCGGGGTGGTCTCCACCGACGAGACGGGCGGCATGCCCGACCTGCTTCGACAGGAATTGCAGACGGCGTGCATCCGGACGGTGCACCGGCTGGATGCGCCGGTGGCGGGGCTGATGGTGTTCGCCCGGAGCGTGTACGCGGCGGGTGAGCTGTCGCGGCAGATCCGGGAGGGCGAATTCGAGAAGGAGTATCTGGCGGTGGTGCGGGGGACGCCGGCGGAGCCGGAGGGGGAGCTGACGGACCTGCTGGGCCGGGACAGGGCGACTCGGATGACCTTCGTGGCCCGCGGCCCCGGCAAGGGCGTGCAGGAGGCGCGGCTGCGCTACCGGGTGCTGGGAACGGCGGCGGGGTGCGCGCTGGTGCGGATACGGCTGCTGACGGGGCGCACCCACCAGATACGGGTGCAGTTCGCGTCCCGGGGGATGCCGCTGGTGGGCGACCGGCGGTACGGCGCGGCGGAGGACGGGGCGGCGCAGATCGCGCTGTGGTCGGCCCGGCTGGCGTTCCGGCACCCGGAGACGGGCGAGACGATGGTATTTGAGCGGGAGCCGCCGCAGGAGACGCCGTGGCGCTGGTTTCAGGCATAAAAAAATGAGCACCCGGAGGGGTGCTCATTTTTTGTGTGCTCAGAATTTCTTCTTGCCGGTGTAGGCCAGACCGGTGAGGGACAGCACGGCGGTGACCGCGTACACGCCGATACCGGCGTCAAAGGTCTTGGGGGATGCCTTGCCGGTGGTGCTGTCGGTGGTGGAGGTGGAGGGGTAGTAGTAATAGGAGTTGGCGGACCAGACGGCGGTGAGGATAAAGTTGTCTTTCGGTGTAATTTCTCCGCCCTGAGGAATCGTAAACGTGCCGTTGTATACAGCGCCAGCCTCATCCTTCCAGCCCTTGAAGGTATAACCGGACTTGGTCAGAGTAGGCAGATTCACGCTTGCCGCTTCGGTATGCATCTTCGCAACAACTTCATCGCCATCCTTCAGGATAATGCCATGACCACCCTGCCCAGTTGTTTCCCTCACATTCACAATTGTATCATTTTCACCCGCCGCTGCAACAGCGTCATTGAGGTTCGTGAAGTAGGAGACATTACCGTTGGTATCATTGCTTACAGAATAGTTCACGCTGGGAGCAAGGTACTCGTCTACCGGCTGAGAGAAGGTACCGCCCTCAACGGAGATATCTCCTTCTTTCTGCTCGGTCTTAATGAACAGCGCATTCTCCTCTGCAATCAAAGTGCCACCCTTAATAGTGGCAGTTGCCTCGCCATACTTAGCTTGGACATTGACTGCAGCAGCTGCCATATTGCCGGTGCCGTCTCCCCAGTTTCCGGTGTTACCGGTTCCCTTAGAAGTTATGGTACCGCCATTTACGATCAAATCGCCCTTATTGAGGGCGACACCGCCCGCAACACCATAAATAACGCCATCGTTAATTGTAATTTTGCTGCTCCCTGCAGCGCCGTAAATTGCGTAGTCGGTGGTAGAGATCAACTCACCGCCATTCACTACGATCTCCGTATTAGATTCTTGGCCGTTAGATGCAACGGCATACCAGCCAGCTTCGACCCTTCCGCCGTTAATGGTTACTTTGCCGTTAGGATGAACACCAATAGCAAACTGACCTTTATTCGCAGGATCATCAGCGATCACCGTGTAAATCGTCCCAGATTCCATCACAAAGTTGCCATCCACATAAATCGCACACATGCCGGTCTCTGTCCCAGTATAGACTTCTTCTGTAAAAATTTTTCCGTTACCCGCGGAGTCTTTTACAGTCAGCGACGCCTTGCTATTTACACGAATGTCGTTGGAAGCTCTCTCACCCACCTTCAGCGTCTTGCCGTTGAGGTCGAGCGTCACTGTATTCTTCACACTCAGGCCGCCTGTAGTCACATCTACATTCGTCAACAGCTTCACCGTTTTCCCGTTAGCTGCATTGACAGCGACTTGCAGACTTGTGTACCCCACTCCATCGACTTCGGCAACATCTACTTCCGTTGCCCAGGCGAGGGAGCAAAGGCTCAGCGTGAGGACAAGTGCCAGAATGGCTGCAAGTGTCTTTTTCATATTACCTACCCCGGTTTTTTTAGATTTCCGCAGGGGGCTGTCGTTTTAATCTTAATTAAAACGGGGATGCAGGAGTACTCCTGCGGATGAGTTGATTATACCATATTTTAACGGGTTGTCTATAGGGTTTTGGGGATTTGGGGGGGATTTTTGGGGTGGGGCAAGGGGGACGGATTGCCACAGCCAGTCTGCGGACTGGCTTCGCAATGACAGGGACGGGGGCAGGGAGGGCGCCGGTTATTGAGGAATGTTTGGCGGGGGCGGGGCATAGGCTTGTCTGAAAGGCGGTGGGGGGATGAAATGGCAGCGGGGCGCGGCGGCGGTATGCGGGGCGGCGGCGGTGTGGCTGGCGGCGGTGTGCGCGGGAAGTCAGGACCTGCGGGCGGCGGCACAGGCGGTGCGGGACAGCGCGGTGGTGCAGAAGCTGGTACAATGGGAGCTGGGCCAGGTATGGACAGCGGACACCCTGCCGCTGCCGGTGCTGCTGGCGGTGCGGCAGTCGCCGCTGCTGCTGGCGGCGGAGGGGGCGGTGCAGCAGGCGGAGACGCCGCAGGAGACGCCCTCCCCTGCCCCGGCGGAGACGCCGGACGCGGAGACACCGGACGCAGAGACGCCGGAGGACGGACAGGGCGAGTCGCCGGGGCTGAGCGTGGTGGTGACGGAGGAAAACGGCTACACCCGGGTGGGGGACGTGTTCATCAAGAACGCGTCGCGGCAGACGCTGGAGGGCATCGTGTTTGACGGGACGTTCGCGGCCCGGGCGGGCGAGGACGCGCCGCAGGTGCTGATCCTGCACACCCACGGCAGCGAGGCGTACACCATGCCGGCGGGGCAGGAGTACGTCAGCACGGGGAGCTTTCGGACGGCGGACGCCGCGGTGAGCGTGATCCGGGTGGGGGACGAGCTGGCGCGGGTGCTCAGCGGGTACGGACTGTCGGTGCTGCACGACCGGGCGCTGTACGACGACCCGGAGTACAACGGGGCGTACTACCGGGCGGAGGACGCCATCGAGGCGTATCTGGAGAAGTACCCCAGCATCAGCTTCATCCTGGACGTACACCGGGACGCGCTGGAGGACAAGGCCGGGCACCAGTACAAGGTGGTGACGCGGGAGGACCCGGACTGCGCGCAGGTGAGTTTGGTGATGGGCAGCAGTTGGGAGGGCTGGCAGGAGAACCTGAAATTCGCCGTGGCGGTGCAGCAGCACCTGACGGAGGGGCATCCCACGCTGATGCGGCCCCTGACGCTGCGGAACTCGGACTACAACGAGTACTTCACCACGGGGAGCCTGCTGGTGGAGATCGGCGCGGCGGGGAACTCGCTGGAGGAGGCGCTGGCGGCGGCGCGGGTGTTCGGCCAGGGCTTCGCGGAGGTGGTCACCGGGGCGAAATAGGCTTGCAAAACACGGCGCGGCAGTGTATAATACGGGAACACGAAACACACGACGCGATACGGAGGACAGAGATACCATGAAACGGAACCGCGGATTTACATTGATGGAAATGCTGATCGTGGTGGCCATTGTGGCCGTGCTGGCGGCTATTGCCATCCCTGTGTTCAACGGCAGCCTGCACAAGGCCAAGGTGGCGGCGGACGAGGCCAACGTGCGGGCGTATTACGCGGAATTGCAACTCTCCGGCATGTTGACTGGTGACTATGTGGATGTAGGGCACGAACCCAATGATTTCCATGATGAAATAACATTCCCCGACAACACCGTCATCAAATTACAGGCTGGCTGGGTTAGCGCCATTTTGATTCGCGAACCCCCTTCAAAACCTGTTTCCAGCGGGCAGAAGGGCGCGCCCATTGGCTATCATGTCTACTATATCTGCAACAAGGGCGACCACGAGCTGCTGCTGGAATAATGATGAAAAAAGAGACGGCGTGAGCCGTCTCTTTTCTTATCGGTTTTTTTTGGCCAGCTCCATCAGCTCGGGGAACTTGGATATGACGTAGCTGTAGCTGCCGCGGCCATGGGGCAGCAGGCAGTTGGAGCAGTCCTTGACGCCGTTTTCCATGTACCTGAAGTTGCCGCCGCACTTGCTGCCCAGGGTGTACAGCGGGCAGTAGCAGAACAGGCAGTTGAAATCCTCGGGGTGAGTGGTCTTGTGGCAGGGGAAGAACTCGCAGGCGGTGTGCTGGGTGAAGGAGTAGGCGCACTCCTCGGGCTTTTTGGTGTAGATGTTGTCCATATCCGTCCTCCATGGCGGCCGGACGGGCCGGCCGAAAATGGTGTGTCGCTGTGCCCATTGTACCAGGGGCGGGCGGGAAAGTCAACTTGACGCTGGGACGGAAGTGAGCTATACTGACGGCAGGAAAAACGACAAGGAGGCACACGGCATGAAGGTATTGATGCTGAACGGAAGTCCCCGGGTGGGCGGCAACACGTCCATAGCGCTGGCGGAGCTGGGAAAGTCCCTGCGCGCCGAGGGCTGTCAGGTGGAGACGGTGCAGGTGGGCGGGCAGGCCATACGGGGCTGCATCGCCTGCGGAAAATGCAAGGAGACGGGAAAGTGCGTGTTCGACGACGTGGTGAATGAGCTGATTCCCAAGCTGGCGGAGGCCGACGGGCTGGTGATCGCGTCGCCGGTATACTACGCCTCCGCCAACGGCACGCTGGTATCGCTGCTGGATAGGCTCTTTTACAGCGCGGGCATCGCCAACCTGTACATGAAGGTGGGCGCGTCGGTGGCCGTGGCGCGCCGGGGCGGCGCCAGCGCCACCTTTGACGAGCTGAACAAGTATTTCACCATCTCCGGGATGCCCATCGCCTCCAGCCAGTACTGGAACAGCGTACACGGCAGCGCCAGGGGCGAGGCCGCAGAGGACGCGGAGGGTTTGCAGACCATGCGGACGCTGGGACGAAACATGGCGTTCCTGATGAAGTCCATCGCGCTGGGCAGGGAGAAGTACGGTCTGCCGGAGCAGGAGGCGAAGATCGCCACCAACTTCGTGCGGTAACACAGGAAAAGGACGGTGGCGGTATGCAGCGGGTACTGCTGTGGAAGGATATGGCGCAGGTGGCGGACAGCATGGACGCCGCCGCGTTCCGGTATGTGGGCGAGTGGCAGACGGAGAGCTTTGAGGCCTTCGCCGATTTCGACCTGCTGGCCTTTGACTGGTACGACGTGCGCAAGGGCGGCAAGAGCAGCAAGGTGCTGGTATACGCGGACCGGGAGGATCTGCTCTTCTTCTGCCGGGACGAGGCGGCCCAGCGGTATGTGCAGGAGGCCGTGGAGACGCTGACGGATCAGGGGCCGCTGGAGAACCAGCAGCTGCTGTACCGGTTCTTCGCGGGGCTGTTCCGGGGCGACATGGCCTATCTGGAGAAGCTGGAGGCACACATCAACGAGGGCGAGGGCATCATTCTGGCGGGCAAGGCCAAGGAGGACGCGCCCCGGCGCATCGCCGCGTGGCGGCGGGAGCTGCTGCGGCTGAAGCGCTACTACGAGCAGCTGGACACCATCTTCGACGAGATGGGCGACAACGACAACGGGCTGCTGACGGAGGACATTCTGGGGCGCATGACGGTGCTGGGACGGCGGACCGACCGGTATTTGCAGAAGGTCTGCGCCCTGCAGGAGCTGGTGGCCCAGCTGCGGGAGGCGTACCAGAGCCAGCTGGCCATCCAGCAGAACGACCTGATGCGGGTATTCACCATCGTGACGGTGCTGTTCCTGCCGCTGACGCTGATCACCGGCTGGTTCGGCATGAACTTTGTGAATATGCCGGAATTACAGTCGGAATGGGGCTACCCCGCGATCATCGCCGCCAGTGTGCTGCTGGTGGCCGGACTGCTGTGGTTCTTCCGGCACAAGAAGTGGCTGTGAAGCCCGCAATACGCTGAAAAGGCACCCCTTTCGGGGTGCCTTTTTCAGCGATATACCGCCGCGGCAGCGGAGAGAAGGACCACCAGCGGCAGCAGCGACTGCGCCCGCCGCTGCAACCGGCGGCGCAGGAACGCGGGCGCGCTCAAGAGGCCAGGGTCTTACCCATGGCCCGCAGGGCATCCAGCACGGCGTCATCCGGGGCCTCGCAGCAGATCACGCTGTCGCAGACCAGGTTCACACCGGCGTCGGCGCAGTCCTTCTCCCAGGAGCGCATCCACTCGCCGTCGCCCCAGCCGTAGGAGCCGAACAGGGCCACGGCCTTGCCGCCCAGGCAATTCTTGCAGGCGTCGAACATGGGCTGGAACTCCATCTCCTCCAGCACCTCGCTGCCCATGGCCGGGCAGCCGAAGGCGATGGCGGCGTAGCTGCCCAGATCGGCGGTGTTCACCTGATCGACGGTCAGCAGGGCGGCATCCGCGCCGGCGGACTTCATGCCCTCCAGCACGGCGTTGGCCATAGTCTCGGTGTTGCCGGTGCCGCTCCAATAGATCACAGCAGTCTTTTTCATAGTCGTTTTCTCCTTTCAGACATTACCCTGCCACGGCCAGCTGCTCAATAGTGGCGCCGGCGTACCAGAGCTTACAATAGGCGTCCGTGCAGCGCTTGAACCGGTCAAACAGCCGCTGCGCCCGTACCTCGTCGCTGTACACCTTCCACAGCCCGGCGCACTTGTAGTTGCAGGCGTGGTTGTCCACGAAGCCCTTGACGTCCTCCGGCGGATAGCTGAGGAACAGGCCCACCTCGTGGGGAAACTCGCCGCACTGCCGGAACCGGCGGATCAGCGTGGCCACGCAGCGTCCGCAGCTGCCGCAGGTATACCCGGCGGCGGACAGGATGTCGCGGGCCAGACCGTCGCTGAGGTCGCGGCGGAGGGTGGCGGGGCGGTAGAGATACAGCAGGGCGCTGCCCTCGGTAAAGCGCAGGGGCAGCAGGCACAGGCCCTTGGGCGACAGGCGGCGGTTGAGGCCGCGCACCTGGGTCAGCAGCGCGTCCCGGTCCGTGCAGGGACAGGGGAACAGGCTGCCGGTCTTGATACCGGCCAGGGTGGGGGCGCACTGACGCACCATCAGTTCCTCGGACATCTCCGCTCCTCCTCTCAGCCGGCGTGCTTTTCCAGAATGTTCCGCAGGGCGGACAGAGAGCTGGTGTGGCACCGCTCGATGCGGGTGGGCGTGCCCTTCAGCTCGCTGAGGGCGCTCTGCACCAGCTTGTGGGACATGGTGGAGGTGAAGAAGATCATCAGGTCCGGACGGCCCAGCTTGTTTTTCAGGCCGCCGGCGGGCTTGGTGAACACCTTGGCGGAGCATTTGTAGGACTGGCAGAGTTCTTTGTAGCGGCGCTCCATGCACTCGTTGCCGCCTAAGATCACGACGCTCATATCGCACTTCCTTTCTGTTCGTTCTGTGGGTAGTGTTTGTGGTGTTTTTGGTTCTATGCAGTTAAAGTCCTTTAACTGTCGTGTTTCAAAAAAGCGCCGGAGGGCGCTCTTTTGCGGACCGTTACTTCTTCAGGAAGGAGAACAGGCCCTTTTTCTCGTAGGGACGGACCTCCGACGCCGTGACGGTGTAGCCGGTGGCGCCGATGGCGGCGCGGAGCGCCTCCTCATCCAGCGGCTTGTCGGAGAGGATCACCGTCTCGCCCCGGGTGTGGGAGGAGGTGACCTTCTGCACCGGGAAATGACTGCGGACGGTGTCGTTGATGTGGCTCTCGCACATACCGCAGGCCATGCCATCCACCTTCAGGATGGTTTCGAACATAGAGACATCTCCTTTCGGACAGGGGGAGGCGGTGTGCCTCCCCCCTTCCCGATTCAGTGCTTGCAGCCCTGGCTGTGGCACTGGCCGTGCATGGCGCAGTGGGCGCAGCCGGCGCCGCAGGAGGACTTTCCGGCCTTCTTCTGGCGCAGCAGGTAGCGGATGATGAGGATCACAACGACAAGTAACGCGGCACTGATGAGGATCGTGCCCAGATTCGCTGTCAGCCATTCCAGCATGAAATGTCACTCCTTTCGATGATTTAAGAGAGGGTACTTACTTGACGGAGAGCTTGGTGGCCTCTTTGTAGGGGCGGACCAGCATGTAGATGATGCCGGCCAGCAGGATCACGGACACGATGACGCCCAGGATGTTGGCGTTGCCGGTGAACAGAGCGCCGAACTGGTTGATCATCAGGGCGATCACATAGGCGAAGCCGCACTGATAGCCGATGGCGAACCACGTCCACTTGGCGCTGTTCATCTCACGCTTGATGGCGCCGATGGCGGCGAAGCAGGGGGCGCACAGCAGGTTGAACACCAGGAAGCTATACGCGGTGATGGCAGTGAAGGCTGCGGCCATGGCGTCATAGACGCTGCCGGCGCCGCCGCCATACAGGACGCCCAGGGTGCCGACGATGTTCTCCTTGGCCACCAGGCCGGTGATGGAGGCGACGACCGCCTGCCAGTTGCCCCAGCCCAGAGGTGCGAAGATCCAGTCGATGGCGCCGCCGATGGCCGCCAGGATGGAGCAGTCGATCTGCTCGTCAGACAGCATCTGGAACTGGCCGTCCACCCAGCCGAAGTAGCTGGTGAACCAGACGAAGATGGTGGACAGCAGGATGATGGTGCCGGCCTTCTTGATGAAGGACCAGCCGCGCTCCCACATGGAACGAAGGACGTTGCCCAGCGTGGGCCAGTGGTAGGCGGGCAGCTCCATGACGAAGGGAGCGGGGTCGCCGGCGAACATCTTGGTCTTTTTCAGCATGATGCCGGAGATCACGATGGCGGCCATGCCGATGAAGTAGGCGGAGGTGGACACCCATGCGCTGCCGCCGAAGATGGCGCCGGCGATCATGGCGATGAAGGGCACCTTGGCGCCGCAGGGGATGAACGTGGTGGTCATGATGGTCATGCGCCGGTCACGCTCGTTTTCGATGGTACGGGAGGCCATGACACCGGGGATACCGCAGCCGGTACCGATGAGCATGGGGATGAAGGACTTGCCGGACAGGCCGAACTTGCGGAAGATACGGTCCAGAACGAAGGCGATACGGGCCATGTAGCCGCAGGCCTCCAGGAACGCCAGCAGCAGGAACAGCACCAGCATCTGAGGCACGAAGCCCAGCACCGCGCCCACACCGGCCACGATACCATCCAGGATCAGGCCGCTGAGCCAGTCAGCCGCACCGGCGGACTCCAGGGCGTTGCCCACCAAAACGGGGACGCCGGGGACCCATACGCCGTAGTCGGCGGGGTCAGGCTCGTCGCCAATCTCGTCCAGGGTGGCCTTGGCCGCCTCATAGTCGGCCATGGTGGCGGTCTCGGTCTCCACGGCCAGGGTCTCCTCGTCCTCCACGTCATAGGTGAAGGTGCCGTCGGCGGCCAGGGTGCCGTTCTCCTCGATGTAGGCGTCGTAGCCGTCCACGATCAGGGAGGCCTCGCTGTAAGCGTCAGACACCTCGCTGTACTCGGCGGAGCCGATGCCGAACAGATGCCAGCCGTCGCCGAACAGGCCGTCGTTGGCCCAGTCCGTGGCCGCAGAGCCAACGGTGACCATGGAGATGTAATACACCAGGAACATCACGATGGCGAAGATGGGCAGGCCCAGCCAGCGGTTGGTGACGATGCGGTCGATCTTATCGGAAGCGGACAGCTGACCGGCGTTTTTCTTCTTGTAACAGGCCTTGATGATCTCGGCGATGTAGACGTAGCGCTCATTGGTGATGATAGACTCGGCGTCGTCGTCCAGCTCCTTCTCGGCGGCCTTGATGTCCTCCTCGATGTGGGACATGACGGCGGGGTCGATCTTCAGCTGGTCCAGCACCTTGTCGTCGCGCTCGAAGATCTTGATGGCGTACCAGCGCTGCTGCTCCTCCGGCAGGGTGTGCACCGCGGCCTCCTCAATGTGGGCGATGGCGTGCTCCACGGGGCCGGAGAAGGTGTGCATGGGCACGGTCTTGGTGGACTTGGCGGCCTGTACGG
Source organism: uncultured Oscillospiraceae bacterium (assembly GCA_934623575.1). Classification (GTDB taxonomy): domain Bacteria; phylum Bacillota; class Clostridia; order Oscillospirales; family Oscillospiraceae; genus Vescimonas. The sequence goes on along the minus strand of CAKTVL010000006.1, from coordinate 34,306 downwards.
CGGCCTCGGCGGCCTCCATGACGCCCTCGCCCTTCAGGGCGGAGATCTCCATGATCTTGCAGCCCAGCTCGCGGCTCAGCTCGTCCACGTTGATCTTGTCGCCGTTCTTGCGGACCACGTCCATCATGTTGATGGCGATGACCACAGGGATGCCCAACTCGGTCAGCTGGGTGGTCAGGTACAGGTTACGCTCCAGGTTGGTGCCGTCGATGATATTCAGGATAGCGTCGGGGCGCTCGTTGATCAGGTAATTACGGGCCACCACCTCCTCCAGCGTGTAGGGAGACAGGGAGTAGATGCCGGGCAGGTCCATAATGGCCACGTCCTCATGCTTCTTCAGCTTGCCCTCCTTCTTCTCCACCGTTACGCCGGGCCAGTTGCCCACGAACTGATTGGAGCCGGTCAGCGCGTTGAACAGGGTGGTCTTGCCGGAGTTGGGGTTACCCGCCAACGCGATCTTGATCTGTTTTTCCATGATGTCTCTCCTTCCGGTTAATCTTATCAAATTCCGGTTAATCTTATTGAACCTATGTAGAAAAAAGAAATGCGTCTATTGACCCAGGGGGATAGGCATCAGCGCGTGATCCGGCAAGTGCATTCGATAGCGAAGGCCGCAGCCGGTATCGCAGGGCGATGCCGCAAAATTATTCTACCTCGATCATTTCGGTGTCGGCCTTGCGCAGGCTCAGCTCATAGCCGCGGACGGTGACCTCCATGGGGTCGCCCAGAGGCGCCACCTTGCGGACATAGACCTCAACGCCCTTGGTGATGCCCATGTCCATGATGCGGCGCTTGACCGGGCCCTCGCCGTGGAGCTTGACGACCTTAACGGTCTCGCCGATCTTGACTTCACGCAATGTTTTCATGCTTTCTGCTCTCCTTCTGTTTATGATTTCTTACACCATGATCTTGCGGGCCATTTCCTCGCTGATGGCCACGCGGGATTCCTTGACCTTTACGATGACATTGCCGCCCATGGCGGACACCAGCGTAACGGTGCTGCCGGGAGTAAAGCCCAGGTCCTCCAGATGCTTCTTCAGCTCCGGGCTGCCGCCCACCTTGTGGATGAGCTGCTCGGTGCCTGCATCTGCCAGCATCAAAGGCATCATGTGTATCCCTCCGTTTCGCGGTTAGCGCACGCTAACTATGTGTCTGAAAAAATGATTTTGAAAGGCGTTTCCTGTGCCGTGGCGCACACGGTTCCGGTTAGCCTTCCCTAACCTATGGTGAGTTTAATCCCTTGAACCCGCTTTGTCAAGGGGGTAAACGAAATTTTTTATCTGCCCTTGTAACTTTGTGAAAAATGTGGTATGCTTACTCTAACGCTGCCGGGAAAGTTGGTGATACTTTATGCAGATACTGCGCGCTTCCGAGGATTATCTGGAGACCATGCTGATGATGCAGCAGCAGCACGGCTACATCCGCTCCATCGACGTGGCGGAGCACCTGGGCGTGACGAAGCCCAGCGTGACCTACGCCACCAAACGGCTGCGGGAAAACGGCTACATCACCATGGACAAGGACGGGCTGATCACCCTGACGGACACCGGCATGACCATCGCCGAGAGCATGCTGGATCGCCACCACACCCTGACCCGGTTTTTGATGGCGCTGGGCGTGGACGCCGCCACGGCGGAGGCCGACGCCTGCAAGATGGAGCACGACATCAGCCAGAAGAGCTTTGACGCGATATGTGCCCACGCGAAAACCCACCTGTGACAAGCAAAAAAAAGAGAGACGCCCTGCCGGGCGTCTCTTTTTTGCCGTTTACGGCTCTATGGGCAGGCGGATGGTGAAGGTGGTGCCCTCCCCTTCCCGGCTGTCCAGGGTCACGGTGCCGTGGTGGTAGCGCACGGCGTGCTTGACGATGGAAAGGCCCAGCCCGGTGCCGCCGGAGGCCTTGGAGTGGCTCTTGTCCACCCGGTAGAAGCGCTCGAACACGCGGCCCTGGTGCTCGGCGGGGATGCCGATGCCGGTGTCGGAGACGGTGACCACCGCTTCGCCGCCGTCGCGGCCCACGGTGACGGTCACGCTGCCGCCGTCCCGGTTGTATTTGATGGCGTTGTCGCAGAGGTTGAAGATGGTCTCGGTCAGCAGGCGGCGGACGCCGGGCACGGACACCTCGTCGCCGGTGACGGTGACCGTGATGCCGCGCTTCTGCGCCGCGGCCTCCAGAGAATTGGCCGTGTCGCGGCACAGGGCCAGCAGCTCCACCGGCTCGGTGGGCAGGCTGCCGCCCTCGTCCAGCTCGGACAGGCGCAGGATGTCGTTGATCAGCGTCACCAGGCGCTGGGCCTCGCTGCGGATGTGGCCCACGAAGCGGGGCACGTCGTCCGGCTGCACCATGCCGTTTTCCAGCAGCTCGGCGCTGCCGATGATGCCCTGCAGGGGGGTTTTCAGCTCGTGGGAGACGTTGGCGGTGAACTCGCGGCGGTTGCGCTCGGCAAAGGCCTGCTCGGTCACGTCGAAGGTCAGCAGCACCGCGCCCACGCTCTCGCCGTCGGTCTGGATGCGAGTCATGTCGAACTGGTACTCCCGTCCGTCGCGCTCCAGGCGCTTTTCGCTGTGGCCGGTCTCCATGGCGTCCCGCAGGGCGTGGCTGACGGCCGGGTCGCGCTCCACCGTCAGCAGCGGCTGGCCCACGCAGCTCTGGTCCGCGTGGAACACGGTGCCGGCGGCGGGGTTGACGCTGAGGATGGTGCCGTTGTTGTCCAGCAACACCAATCCCTCGGTCATGCTGGCGGTGATCTGCTCGAATTCCTCCGAGCGGCGGCGCAGGGCGCGCAGCTGCTCGTCGATCTGCCGCCGCTGGTGCTCCAGACGCCGCAGCAGGGGCGACAGCTCCTCGTAGGCGTCGTTCTCCAGGGGGTGCTCCAGGTCCAGGGTGTTCAGCGGGCGGACGATGTGCCTGGACACGCGGCCCGCCAGGATGGCGGAGAGGATCAGCGCCACAGCGATGACCGCCAGAATGGCCGGCAGCATGCTCAGCAGCAGCACGCCCATGGTCACCCGGCTGGCGGACAGGCGCAGCACGGTGCCGTCCGGCAGCCGCTGGGCGTAGTACAGGGTCTTTTCCAGCAGCGTGGCACTGTAACGGCTGGACTCACCCGCGCCGTTGGCCAGCGCCTGGCGGACCTCCTGCCGCTGGGCGTGGTTCTCCATGGTGGACGCGTCGGCCCGGGTGTCATACAGCACGGTGCCGTCGGCTTTCAGCCAGGTGATGCGGTAGTCGTCGGAGTGCAGCTGGGACAGGTAGACCTCCCCCTCGCCGTCGGTCATGGCCGCGGCGGCGATGGACAGCTCGTCCCGGAGCTGCTGCTCCTGCACATGGCCGAAGTAGCTGTACAGCGCGCCCATGATGATCAGCAGGCTGGCCAGCAGCACCGCAAGCCCCACCGCCACGGTGGAGCGGAATATCTTTTTTGTCATGTGTTCTCCTCCCAGCGGTAGCCCACGTTGCGGATGGTGATGATGTGCGCGCCCGCGTCGCCCAGCTTCTGGCGCAGGGTGCGGATGTGCATATCCACGGTGCGGCTCTCGCCGCAGTAGTCCATGCCCCAGACCAGCTCCATCAGCCGGTCGCGGGTAAAGGCCGTGCCGGGATGGCTGAGGAACAGGCGCAGCAGCTCGTATTCCTTATGGGTCAGCTCGATCCGCGCGCCGCCGTTCTTCACGGTGTGCTCCCGGGGGTCCAGCGTCAGCGCGCCGCAGCGCAGAACGTCCCGCTGCTCCGCCGGCTGGCAGCGCCGCAGCACCGCCTTCACCCGGGAGACCAGCTCGATGACGCTGAAGGGCTTGACCAGATAGTCGTCCGCGCCGCTGTCCAGGCCCTGCACACGGTCGTATTCCGCGCCCTTGGCGGTGGCCATGATCACCGGGATGCGCCGCAGGGACGCCGAGGCGCGCATACGGCGCAGCAGCTCGGTGCCGTCCACGCCGGGCAGCATCACGTCCAGCACCACCAGGTCGGGCTTTTCCTCCTGCAATGCCTGCCAGAAGGCGGCGCCGTCGGTAAAGCCCTCGGCCTCCAGCCCCGCGGAGCGCAGGGCGTACAGCTCTATATCGCGGATACTGGCATCGTCCTCTACACACCAGATCATGTGGGGTACCTCCTTCTGTCGGTTCAGGTCGTTTCAGTCTTGTGTACGCCGGTGACGGAGAACATCACCCACTCGGCGATGTTGGTGGCGTGGTCACCGATACGTTCATAATACTTGGCGATCATCAGTAAGTCAAGCGTGGCTTCGCCGTCGTCTGTGCCGTCGGCCACGCGCTGGATGAGCCGGGCCTTGGTCTGGTCGAAGCAGCGGTCCACCTCGTCGTCGCTGCTGATGACCCGCTGGGCCAGGTCCACATCCTGGCGGACGTAGGCGTCCACGCTGCTGCTGACCATGCGGATGGTGGCCCGGGCCATATCCCGCAGCACATCGTCCGGCTGCAGGGGCCGGCCGCCCCGGCTCAGCAATATCTCCGCGATGTCGTCGGCCTGGTCGCCGATGCGCTCCATATCCGTGATCATTTTCAGCGCGGCGGAGATCTGCCGCAGGTCGCCGGCCACGGGCTGCTGCTGCAGCAGCAGCCGCAGGCACAGGTTTTCGATGTCCCGCTCCTTGCGGTCGATCTCGTGGTCCACCGGCGCCACCTTTTCCGCCAGGGACATGTCCCCGTTGGTCAGGGCCTGGGAGGACAGGGCGATGACCTGCTCGCACAGGGCGCCCATCTCGATCAGCTCCCGGTGGAGCCGGTCCAGCTGCTTATCAAATTGACTGCGCATTATCCAAACCTCCCGGTAATATAGTCCTCGGTCCGCTTTTCGGCGGGGGTGGAGAACATGGTCTCCGTGTCGCCGTACTCCACCAGCTCTCCCAGCAGGAAGAAGGCCGTTCTGTCCGAGATACGCAGCGCCTGCTGCATGTTGTGGGTGACGATGACGATGGTGTACTTCTGCTTCAGCTCCGCCGCCAGCTCCTCGATCTTGGCGGTGGAGATGGGGTCCAGGGCCGAGGTCGGCTCGTCCATCAGCAGCACCGTGGGCTCCACCGCCAGCGCGCGGGCGATGCACAGCCGCTGCTGCTGGCCGCCGGACAGGCCCAGGGCGTTCTTTTTCAGCCGGTCCTTGACCTCGTCCCATATGGCCGCGCTGCGCAGGGACTGCTCCACCAGCTCGTCCAGCCGGGCCTTGCTGCGCACGCCGTGGGTCCGGGGGCCGTAGGCCACGTTGTCATAGATGCTCATGGGGAAGGGATTGGGCTTCTGGAACACCATGCCCACCTCACGCCGCAGCTGGCTGACGTCCACGCCGGGGGCGTAGATGTCCTTGCCCTGGTACAGCACCTGGCCCTCCACCTTCACGCCGGGGACCAGGTCGTTCATGCGGTCCAGCGTCTTGAGAAAGGTGGACTTGCCGCAGCCGGAGGGGCCGATCAGCGCCGTGATGCTGCGCTCCGGGATGGACAGGGATACATGGTGCAGCGCCTGGGTGGGGCCGTACCACAGATCCAGATCGTTTACGGTGATGATGTCGCTCATAGGCTCCTCCGTTTCTTGAAGTAGCGTCCGGTCAGCATGGCGGCCACGTTGATCAGCAGCGCCAGGGCCATCAGGATGGCGGCGATGGCGAAGGCCACGTCGAACTCGCCCTGCTCCTTGGCGTAGACGTACAGCGCCACCGACAGCGTCGCGCCGGAGCTGTTCAGCGTCTCGCCCAGCGTGCCGTACAGGGTGTGGGCAAAGCCTGCGGTGTACAGCAGGGCCGCCGTCTCGCCCAGAATGCGTCCCACCGCCAGGATGCAGCCGGTGAGCACGCCGTCCACGCAGCCGGGCAGTACCACCGTGCGGATGGTGCGCCACTTGCCCGCGCCCAGGCCGAAGGCGCCCTCGCGGTAGCTCTGGGGCACGGTCTTAAGGCTCTCCTGGGTGGTGCGCATGATGGTTGGCAGGTTCATGATCACCAGCGTCATGGCGCCGGCGATCAGGGATTTCTTCATGCCCAGAAACTGACAGAAGAACATCTGCCCCACCAGGCCGTAGATGATGGACGGGATGCCGGACAGCGTCTCCGCCGCGTATTCGATCACGGCCACCAGCTTTTTGTTGGCGGCATACTCCGTCAGATACACCGCCGCGCACACGCCCACCGGCAGCACCACCAGCAGTGTGGTCAGCACCATGCACACGGTGCTGATGATGTCCGGCAGGATGCCGATGGTCTCGTCCAGATAGCTGGGCTTAGTGCTCAGCAGCTGCCAGCTGAGGTTCGGCACGCCCTTGATGAGCACATAGACGATCAGGAATACCGCCAGCGCGCAGGTGACGCCGGCGCACAGCACCATCAGCCCCCGCATCGTCCCGCCCCAGATACGGCGGCGGACGGAAAATCTCTCATTGTCCATACTTATTTCTCCTTACTGCGCTTCAGGAAGAAGTTCAGCGCGGCGTTGATGAGCATGATGAACAGGAACAGCACCAGCGCGATGGAAAACAGCGCCTGCCGCTGCAGGCCCGCCGCGGCGTAGCCCATCTCGCTGGCCACGGCGGTGGTCAGAAAGCGCACGCTCTGGAACAGGGACGGCATGTTGGGCACGTTGCCGGACACCATCATCACCGCCATGGCCTCGCCGATGGCGCGGCCCACGCCCAGCACCACCGCCGCGGCGATGCCGCTCTTGGCCGCCGGGACGGACACCCGGAACCACGTCTCCGTGGCCGTGGCGCCCAGGGCCAGCGAGGCGTCCTCGTACTCCCGGGGCACCGTCTCCAGCGCCGTCATGGCCACATTGATCACCGACGGCAGTATCATCACCGCCAGCACCAGGATGGCCGCCAGCAGTCCAGAGCCGTCGGGAATACGGAAGACCTGACGGATGCCCGGCACCAGCACCAGCATACCCACCAGACCGTAGACCACGGAGGGGATGCCCGCCAGCAGGCTCACCGCGGCGGAGACGGCGGTCTTCAGCTTCGGCGGGGCCATTTTGGCCAGGAACACGGCGGTCATATAGCCCACGGGCACGCCCAGCAGGATCGCGCCCGCAGTACCGTAGATACTGGTGAGGATAAAGGGCAGGATGCCGAACTGTGGCTCCGCCGCGTTGGAGTCCCACACCGGACCGAACAGGAATTTTACAAGACCGATCTCCCGGATGGCCGGGATGCCGGAGATGATCAGATAGACCGAGATCAGCAGCACGCAGCCCACCGTCACCAGCCCCATGATCAGGAACCAGCCGTGGATGGCGTTCTCTAAAAATCGTTTTGCCTTCATGCAGACACCTCATACACGCAGGACAAGGCGGCATCCGCCGGGATGTCGCCTGTCCGCGCTGCCTTACCTTCAGTTTGCTGCCACAGCGCCGGCCTTGGCGATGATGCCGACGGCATCGGCGGAGGTGGCGTAGTCAAAGAACGCCTGGGCCACATCGGAGAGGGCCTTGCCCTCCATGGTCACCAGCACGAAGGGGCGCTGGACCTTGTAGCTGCCGTCCTTGACGGTGTCCTCGCTGGGGGTGACGCCGTCCACGTTCAGGGCCTTGACGTTGTCCTTGATGGAGGCCAGGGAGGCGTAGCCGATGGCGTCGGGGTTCTGGCTGACGGCGGTGATCACATCACCGGTGGAGGTCAGCTCCTGACGATACTGGCACTTGTCCTTGGTGCCGGTGATGGACTCGAAGCCGTCGCGGGTGCCGCTGGCGGCCTCACGGCCGATCAGGACCACCTGGGCGTCGTTGCCGCCCACGTCCTTCCAGTTGGTGATCTCACCGGTGTACAGCTGGGCGATCTGCTCGATGCTCAGGTCGCTGACGGGGTTGTCCGGGTGGACGATGATGGCGATGCCGTCATAAGCCAGCACGGTCTCCTTCAGGCCGGCGGACTTCTCCTCGTCCTTCAGCGCACGGGAGGACAGGCCGATGTCGCAGGTACCCTCCTGCACGGCGGTGATGCCGGAGCCGGAGCCGGTGGGGTTATAGTTGACGGTGACGCCGTTGTTGGAGGCCATGAAGGACTCGCTGAGAGCGCCGATGACCTTCTCCATGGAGGTGGAGCCGTCGGTGGAGACGGTACCGGTCAGGGCCGCGGTCTGGTCACCGGCGGGGGTGGTGTCGTCAGTCTTCTTCTCGCCGCAGGCCACCAGACTCAGCGTCAGCAGGGCGGTCAGCAGCAGGGCAATGATCTTTTTCATATCGTATTACCTCGTTTCTTTTTCGATTTGGATATCTCCTGTGTACAGGTCATATTGTAAGCAGCCATTGTAAAGCGGGAAATCACAGCCATGTAAAATCCGCGTAAAAGTACAGGCCGAAATAGCTTGCTTCTTTTACCGCTATACGGTACAATATCCCTACAGCACACGCACGATAGTGCGAAAACGAGCTGTAAGGAAGGAAGCACGCGTATGAAGAAGAAACTGTTGCCCCTGCTGCTGGCAGTCGTCATGGTATTCTCTCTGGCTGCCTGCGGCGAAAAGAAGCCCGAAAAGGGCACGGACGCCACGGCCACCGAACCGGTGGTCATCCTGCACACCAACGACGTACACGGCGCCATCGACGGCTATGCCAAGGTGGCGGCGCTGGCACAGCAGTACGAGGCCGACGGCGCCTATGTACTGATCCTGGACGCCGGCGACTACAGCCAGGGCGACCCCGCCGTGAGCCTGTCTCAGGGCGCCACCGCCGTGGAGCTGATGAACATGGTGGGCTACGACGCTGCGGCGTTGGGCAACCACGAGTTCGACTACGGCTTTGAGGCCCTGAAGAAGAACATGGAGAGCGCCCAGTTCCCCGTGCTGGCCGCCAACGTGAAGTACAACGGCGAGCTGGCCTTTGACGATGCGGCCGTGTTCACCACCCCCGGCGGCACCAAGATCGGCGTGTTCGGTCTGGACACCCCGGAGACCGCCACCAAGGCCCACCCCGGCAAGATCCAGGGTGTGACCTTCGCCGGCGGCGAGGAGCTGTATCAGATCGCCCAGGACATGGCCACCATGCTGCGGGAGGACGAGGGCTGCAACTACGTGATCTGCATCGGCCACCTGGGCATTGACGACGAGACCGCCGCCACCGCCAACCGCTCCATCGACCTGCTGGAGAAGGTCACCGGCATCGACGTGTTCATCGACGGCCACTCCCACTCCACCGAGGAGGAGATCGCCGAAAAGACCAACGCTGACCGCAAGGTAGGCGAGACCATCCTCACCTCCACCGGCACCAAGCTGGAGAACATCGGCGTGGTCACCATCAAGGACAGCGCCATCACCACCGAATGCGTGCCCACCGAGGGCATCGAAATCCCCGCTGACAGCGCCGTCGCCGCCCGCGCCGCCGCCATCCTGGCGGAGGTAGAGGCCGAGTACGGCACCGTGTTCGCCGCCACCGAGGTCACCCTCAACGGCGAGAAGGACCCCGGCAACCGCACCGAGGAGACCAATCTGGGCGACCTGATCACCGACGCCATGGTCTGGGGCGCCGCCCGTGAGGGCACCACCGTGGACGCGGCCGTTACCAACGGCGGCGGCATCCGCGCCACCATCGCCGCCGGCGACATCACCAAGAAGGACGTCAACACCGTGCTGCCCTTCGGCAACACCCTGAGCATCATTCAGATCACCGGCAGCGAGCTGCTGGAGGTGCTGGAGGCCTCCACCTTCTGCACGCCGGAGGCGCTGGGCGGCTTCCCGCAGGTGTCCGGCATCGAGTTCACCGTGAACACCGCTGCCGCCTATGACCAGGGCGAGGAATACCCCGGCACCACCTACTTCGCCCCCAAGACCATCAACCGCGTGACCATCACCTCCGTGGGCGGCAAGGACTTTGACCCGTCCGCCACCTACACCATCGCCACCAACGACTTCCTGGCCAGCGGCGGCGATACCTACTACCGCTTCGTCAACGCCGTTGCCAACTACGATCTGGGCGTGTCGCTGGACGAGGTACTGATGGACTACATCACCGACGCGCTGAACGGTGCTGTCACTGCGGCACAGTACGGCGAGCCCGCCGGCCGCATCACCGTCTCCTGACGCATGCACATACAAAAGAGCCGCCTTACGGCGGCTCTTTTCCTATCTGACACGCTCCATTTGTCCGGCAGCCGGCTCCCCACGCGCAAAAAAAGCATCCCCCGGCGTATGCCGGGGGATGCTCTGGTATCCCGCAATTACTTGCCCATGTTCATCTGAGCAGCGACTTCAGCGGCGAAGTCCTCCTGCTTCTTCTCGATGCCCTCGCCGGTCTGGAAGCGCACGGCGTCCACGAACTTCACGGAGCCGCCCAGCTTCTTGGCGGCGTCGGCCACGTACTTCTCCACGGAGCCCTGGAAGATGTCGCTGCGGACGAACTCCATCTGCAGCAGGCAGTTCTCCTCGTAGAACTTGTTCATCTTGCCCATGACGATCTTCTCCTTGACGGCTTCGGGCTTGGAGGCCATCTTGGGATCGGTGTCCATCAGGGCCAGAGCGATCTTCTTCTCCTCGGCCAGCACCTCGTCGGTGACCTGGGACTTGTCCCAGAAGCGGGGATTCAGGGCCGCGATCTGCATGGCGACGTTCTTGCCGATCTCGGTGGCGTCAATGCCGCCCTCCACGGCCAGGTTCACCAGCACGCCGATCTTGCCGCCGGCATGGACATAGCCCACGCTAGTGTTCTCGGCAAAGCGGACGAAGCGGCGGATCTGCAGGTTCTCACCGATGGACATGACCTTCTCGGGCATGGTCTCGGAAACGGTCAGGTCGGAGCCGACATACTTGCAGTTCATCAGCGCGTCCACATCGGCGGGATCCTGCTCGGCGATGACCTTGGCGATGTCCTTGACGAAGGCCACGAACAGGTCGCTCTTGGCGCAGAAGTCGGTCTCGCAGTTGACCTCCACCACGACGCCCACACCGTTCTCGGTCAGCGCGTAGGACATACCCTCGGCGGCGATGCGGCCGGCCTTCTTGGCAGCCTTGGCCAGGCCCTTCTCGCGCAGCCACTCAACGGCCTTGTCCATATCGCCGTCGCACTCCACCAGCGCCTTCTTGCAGTCCATCATACCCACGCTGGTCATCTCGCGCAGGGTCTTCACATCAGCAGCAGTAAAAGCCATTTCTATTTCCTCCTGTAAATTAGTTCATCAAAAAAGGGGCAGGGACACTTCCCTGCCCCGTGTGTTACGCGGTATCTATCGGGTCTGACTTACTCAGCGTCCTTGGCCTCGGCGGCCTCCTCCACCTGCTCGCCCTGACGGCCCTCGATCATGGCGTTGGCCATGACGGAAGCGATCAGCTTGATGGCGCGGATGGCGTCGTCGTTGCCGGGGATGGGATAATCGATCTCGTCGGGATCGCAGTTGGTGTCGGCGATGGCCACAACGGGGATGCCCAGACGATGAGCCTCGGCGATGGCGTTGCGCTCCTTGCGGGTGTCCACGATGAACAGGGCGCCGGGCAGCTTCTTCATTTCCTTCACGCCGCCCAGGTACTTCTCCAGCTTCTCGATCTCGCCCAGGTGCTTGATGACTTCCTTCTTGGGCAGCATATCGAAGGTGCCGTCGGCCTGCATGGTCTTCAGCTGGTTCAGGCGGTCGATACGGGTGCGCATGGTCTTGAAGTTGGTCATCATGCCGCCCAGCCAGCGGGCGTTGACGTAGTACATACCGCAGCGGGTCGCCTCGTCCTTGATGGCCTCCTGGGCCTGCTTCTTGGTACCCACGAACAGCAGGGTCTGGCCGTTCTCGGACAGCTGACGCACGAAGGCATAGGCCTCCTCCAGCTTCTTAACGGTCTTCTGCAGGTCGATGATATAGATGCCGTTGCGCTCCGTGTAGATATAGGGAGCCATCTTGGGGTTCCAGCGGCGGGTCTGATGACCGAAGTGGACGCCTGCTTCCAGCAGAGCCTTCATGGATACGACGTTCTGATTTGCCATGTTGTTTTGTTTCTCCTTTTGATTTTAGTTTGTACCTCCAGCCTCTTCCTCCCTCCGGCCAACCTTGCGGCACCGACCGAAAGTCCGAAGCTGTGCGGATTCACCGAAATATAATACCACGCGCCGCGGCATAATGCAAGCGTTTTTTGGCCTTTCGCCGCGGTTTTTTACTGATTTTCCCCGGAAATATCACCGGAAATGGCTGCGGCCAGCTGCTCGACGGCCTGCATCTGCGCTTCGTGGGCGGCAGAGCGGATGGTCACAGGCGCACCCACCTGCTGCCAGCCCTTCAGCGGCTCGATCAGCGCCGCCATCTGGCGGGCGGTGACGGGCGCCCAGGTGCCGTTTTCCAGCAGGGCGAACCTACGGTTTTGCAGGCCGTGGGAGGCGATATCCCGCAGCAGCTCGTCCATGGTGATGAACACGCCGCCGTTGTAGGTAGGCGCGGCAAACACCAGATGGCTGTAGCGGAAGGCATCGGACACCACATAGGAGCTGGGCGTCACGGACACGTCGTACATCTTCACCTTCACGCCCCGCTCGGCCAGGCGGCAGGCCAGAATGTTGGCGGCGTTTTCCGTGTTGCCGTACACGGAGGCGTAGGCGATCATCACGCCCTGCGTCTCCGGCTCGTAGCGGCTCCACAGGTCGTATTTGCCCAGAATGTAGCCCAGATCCCGCCGCCAGACGTGACCGTGGAGGGGCAGGAGCATCTGCACGTCCAGACCGGCGGCCTTCTGCAGCACCGCCTGCACCTGCGCACCGTATTTGCCCACGATGTTGGCATAGTAGCGCCGCGCCTCGTCCAGCACGTCCCGGTCGAAATCCACCTCGTCGGCGAACAGGGAGCCGTTCAGCGCGCCGAAGCTGCCGAAGGCGTCCGCCGTCAGTAGGAGCTTGTCCGTCTCGTCGTAGGTCATCAGCACCTCCGGCCAGTGTACCATGGGCGCGGCGATGAAGCGCAGGGTGTGCCTGCCGGTGCAGAGGGTGTCGCCCTCCTTCACCACGGTGACGCGGGCGGCCAGCTCCGCGTCGAAGAACTGGGCGATCATGTTTTTGGCGGCGGCGCTGCACAGGATGGTCATGTCCGGGTACAGCCGCGCCATGTCCGCCATCTCCGCCGCGTGATCCGGCTCCATGTGGTGTACCACCAGGTAGTCCGGCGTGCGCCCGGCCAGCGCGTGGGTCACGTTCTCCCGGAAGGTGGTGCGTACGGCGTTATCCACCGTGTCGAACAGGACGGTCTTTTCGTCCGTCAGCAGATAGCTGTTGAAGCTGACGCCGTCGGGCACGCCGAACACGCCCTCAAACAGCGCCAGGCGGCGGCAGTCGGCGCCCACCCAGGTGTAATCCGCGTTGATTTTTCTGGTACAATACATGGTCATACATCCTTTCCGTGGTCATTTTCAGGAGTATTATAACAGGCTTGTCAAGCTTTTGCCAGCAGGAATATGAGCGCAGCGCCCTGCCGTGGGCAGGGCGCTGCATGTATACAAAAGGTTACGCCTTCTTGGCGATCTCGCACAGGGCGGCGAACGCCACGGGATCGTTGATGGCCATCTCGGACAGCATCTTGCGGTTGATCTGGATGCCGGCGACCTTCAGACCGTGCATGAAGGTGGAGTAGTTCAGGCCCTGGGGCTTGACAGCGGCGGAGATACGGGTGATCCACAGCTGACGGAAGTCCCGCTTCTTCAGACGACGACCCACATAGGCGTAGGTCAGGGACTTCATGACCTGCTCGTTGGCCATCTTGAAGTGCTTGGACTTAGCGCCCCAGTAGCCCTTGGCCATCTTCAGAGTCTTGTTTCTTCTTTTACGCGCCATCATTGCGCCTTTAACACGTGCCATATTTCAATTGCCTCCTATTCTAACGATTCCGTCTCTTATTTGTAAGGGATCATCTTGCGGATGGTCGCCTCGGTGGTGCAGTCAGCATAGGTGGTGCTGCGCAGACGACGGCCACGCTTGGTGTCCTTCTTGGTCAGGATGTGGCTCTTGAACGCGTGAGCTCTCTTGACCTTGCCGGTCTTCGTCAGATTGAAGCGCTTCTTTGCGCCGCTATGGGTCTTCAGTTTAGGCATAGTTGTTTTCTCCTTCCAATATGATCCTTCGCGAATGATGCTTATTTGCCGGCTTTGGGGGACAGGAAGATGGACATGTTCCTTCCCTCCAGCTTGGCGGCTTTGTCCAGGGTGGACACTTCGGTACACAGCTCAGCGAACTTGTTCAGCAGCTCGCGCCCGATCTCGGTGTGCGCCATCTCGCGGCCGCGGAAGCGAACGGAGACCTTGACGCGGTTGCCGTCGGACAGGAACTTCTGTGCGTTCTTCAGCTTGGTGTTGAAATCGCCCACGTCGATGCCCGGGGACATGCGGATCTCCTTGATCTCCACGACGTGCTGGTTCTTCCTGGCTTCCTTCTCGCGCTTGCTCTGCTCGAACTTGTACTTGCCGTAGTTCATCAGCTTGCACACCGGCGGCGTAGCCTGCGGAGAGATCTTCACCAGGTCCAGGCCCTGCTCCTCTGCGGTGCGCAGTGCCTCCTCGCCGGACAGAATGCCCAGCTGCTCGCCGTTTTCGCCGATCAGGCGGACCTCCTTGTCGGTGATCTCCTCGTTCAGTTGATGCTGTACCTTACTAATACCGAAGCACCTCCAATCCAAAATAAAAACGCGGACGCCTCAGGCATCCGCGAAGCAGCACAAACGTCCCGTGGGGCGCTTGGATGACGCTGTTGACCTCTTTGCCATTGCTGGAGGTGAGGCGGATGCACCGACCTTCTTTGTTTTCTCAGGTATTCTATACCATTCCTCCGCGTTTGTCAACCGCTTTTCCCGAAAATTTTCGCATTTTTCCCGCATATTTTATCCGCGCCCGGTGATACTACCGGCGTACCAAGGGTACAGAAAACGGAGGTATATCTCATGGACAACACCAAGAACACCAAGAACGCCAACACCAACGAGACCACGGAGACCACCAGCACCAAGAACACCAAAAACGCGAAAAACGCCAAGAACTGCAAGTGACCTTCTTCATTTCTCATAAAGGGAGACGCCCTCCGGCGTCTCCCTTTACGTTTGTCAATGCGCGGCCCGGCCCAGATACTCCTCCAGGGTGATGTCCCGGTTGAAGATGTCCTGCGCCGCGTCCTTGCCCACATAGCGGTAGTGCCACGGCTCATAGATGATCCCCGTGATGTCCGTATCCCCGTTGGGATAGCGGTGGATGAAGCCGTAGCGCCAGGAGTTGGCCATCAGCCACCTCTGGGTCCCGGTGTCCTCCTGGGCGTCGGTCAGCTCCTGCATGGTGCTGTCCACGATGTCCACCGCCAGCCCCAGCTGGTGCTCGCTGGTGCCGGGGATGGCCACCGCCTTGGCAGCCTCCACCTTGGCGTCGGTCTCGCTCATGCCGTCGCTGATGAGCCGCTGCACCTTGTTGTCAAACAGGCTCTGCTGCGTCTCCTGGGTGCGATAGGCCGAGCAGATCAGCGGATCGTACCCGGCGGCGCGGCAGGCCGCCAGCATCTCGTCCAGCGCCTCCGCGCAGCGGCTGTCCACCTTATAGCCGTCGCTGCGGGTCACGATGTCCACCGTCCAGTCATCGGGCAGGGGGTTCCAGGGATTCACCAGCGTCAGCAGCGCGTCGTCCACCACCACGCCGTCGTCCGGCGCGGCGGTATCGCCGCTGTTGTCTGTGCCCTGATCCACCGGCAGGTCGCTGTCCGCCGGGGCGTCGTCCTTTTTGCAGCCCTTGATGATGAAGATCGCCCCCACGATGATGCCCGCCAGCAGCACGGCGGCAATAATGCGGTTGCGCATGGCCTCCCGGTAGCGCTTCTGCCGCCGGCGTTGTCTTTCGTAGTCCATTTCTTTTACCTCAATTCTGCGGGATATGCCCCCGCCTCATGCAGCCTGACCAGCTCCTGCGCCACCCGCGCCCGGTCCTCCTGATACGTCATGCCGAACCACCGATCCGCCGACTTCAGCACGGACACCGTCAGCCTTCCCTGTGCCAGCATGTCCCCCACCATGGTGGGCAGCAGGCACTCCGCCTTCACCGACTGTCCCGCCTCACTGCGCAGGAACTGCCGGAAATAGTCCTCCAGCGCCTGGTAGATCCACGGCGTGAACCCCCAGAAGTTCATGGACACCACCGTGTCCGGCGCCAGCACCGCCCCGGTGTCCTCGTCCCGGATGGTGCCGTCCGGCAGCAGGGCGATCTTCAGCGTCTCGTGTATCTCCCGCAGGCAGCCGTCCTCGGCCCGGCACACGCCCCGGGACACCGTGCCGTGGGCGGTGACGGTGTTTTTCAGCAGATAGCCCACCATGGCCGCCGCGCCCTGCGCCGGCATGGTCTGCAGCGCTGCGTACATGGTCCGGTAGGCGTCCGCGCCGTAAAAATCGTCGGCGTTGATCACGCAGAAGGGTTCCTGCACCAGCTGCCGCGTACACAGCACCGCGTGGGCCGTGCCGAAGGGCTTTGTCCGCCCCGCCGGCGGAGCATACCACTCCGGCAGCGAGCTGTTGTCCTGATAGGCGTAGCACACCTTCACCGGCCTGCCGTCCGCCGTGTGCAGCCGGGACGCCATATTGCCGCACAGCCGCTCCATCAGCTCCTGCATCTCCGGCTTGATGATGAACACCACCTTGTCGAAGCCTGCCCGTACCGCGTCGTACACGCCGTACTCCATCAATATCTCCCCGTGGGGCCCCACGCCGTCGGTCTGCTTGTTCCCTCCGTAGCGGGAACCGATCCCCGCCGCCATGATGACCAGCGCTGCGTGCATAGTCCTTCCTCCTCGTTTTTTCGTCTGCTACATCATACCACGCCGGGCGAAAAAAACAAGCGCCTTTCGCGCTTGTTAATAGAAACTTAAGGCCTTGGCCGGAAAATCCCCTCCTACCTCTGGATTTTTCCCTTCTCCCGTTGTATAATATGGGTTTGCCGCCGCCCGTGCGCGGCGCACCGAGAAAAAGAGAAGAGAGAAGGAGAAAACCGCCATGTCCGCCACCAAAAAAGTCATGGGCCATGTCTACGCCATTTTCACCATACTGGTGTGGGGCAGCTGCTTCGTGCTGACCAAGCAGATGCTCACCGCCTATACCGCCATCCAGATCATCCCTCTGCGCATGGGCCTGGCCTACCTGACGCTGTGGGCCCTGCGCCCCAAAACGCTGAAGCTCCCCTGGAAGGACGAGCTGATGTTCATCCTCATCGGCATCACCGGCGGCAGCTTCTACTTCTTCCTGCAAAACACCGCCCTGACCTACACCTACGCCGCCAACGTCAGCATCATCGTGGCCCTGTCCCCCATCCTGACGGTGATCCTGGCCCAGCTGTTCTCCCGCAATGGCGAGCGCCTGGGCAAGTTCGTGTACATCGGCGCGGTCATCGCCATCGCCGGCGTGGTGCTGGTGGTGCTCAACGGCCAGCTGACCTTCCACTTGAACCCTCTGGGCGACCTGATCGCGCTGGCCGCCGCCCTGATGTGGGCGGTCTACTCCATCCTCATCAAGAAATACACCGAGCGCTACGACAACTTCCTGGTCACCCGCCGGGTGATGCTCTGGGCGTTCCTGACCGCCCTGCCCCTGATGCTGCTGACGGACGGCATGCCCGACCTGACGCCCCTGTTCACCCAGACCAATGTCCTTTTGAGCTGGCTGTTCCTGGGCGTGTTCGGCAACGCCGTGTGCTTCGCCATCTGGAACATCGCCTTCCAGCGGCTGGGCGTGGTCATCACCAACAACTACCTGTACGCCTCCCCCTTCGTCACGCTGGTGGTGGGCTACCTGCTGCTGGACGAGCAGATCACCGCCATGAGCGTCCTGGGCGCGGTGCTGATCACCGCCGGCGTCATCGTGGCGCTGAAAAAGCCCAAGGAGACCGTCTGACCTCCCGTACATGCAAAACCGTGCGTTGCTGTGCAGCGCACGGTTTTTTGTTGATTTTCTCCCCGCCTGATGGTATACTTGCAGCAGGTACAACACTGTAAAGGAGGACTCCCCATGCGACAGATATGGACATCCCGCAAGGTCTGGCTTCCCATCCTGCTGCTGTTCACCGCCGTACTTATTTTCGCCTGCCGGGACAGGGGCGTGGCCATCGACTTCGACGGCACCGGCCTGTACCATGCCAGCCCGCTCGATTCTGCCATCGAGACCGTTCCCGTTTCCTTCCACGGCCAGCTGCGCAAGAACGTTTACACCGGTAGCTGCGACATACCCGGTGTGCTCCAGTGTGACGACCTCTGCGTCGTCTTCCGCGGCGACGAGAGTACCGATGTCTACTGCCGCGACCAAGCCTACTCCGAACCCACGCCCATCCACAGCATCACCCTTTACCGGGTGCAGCGCTGCGCCGAGATCCGCCTGTGGAGCGAATATACCGTGGAGGGAGACCGCGTCCTCGCCACCTTCGACCCCCTCATGCACCCCACCCTCACCGTCACTGAGTGAGACAGTCCCCCATAACGCACCGCATCCCCCGGCACATGCCGGGGGATGTGCGTTTTTTCTGTTTATCTTTTTCCCAACCGGCCGAAGCCCCAGAAGGTCAGCGGCCACACGCACCCGGCGAACAGCACCACCAGCAGGTAGCGGATGCCGCCCGCGATGGCGGCGTTGCCGCCCAGCAGCGCGATCAGCGGGGCCTTCAGCCCGGAGCGTATGGCCAGCAGACAGCCAAAGCCCACCACCAGCTTGATGAGCTGCGCCCACCACACCGCCTGTGTCTCGAACCGGATGTGCTTCCGGTCGGCGATGTTGGACACCAGCATGCCCACCGTGGCGCCCAGCAGCTTCCAGCCGTTCTCCAAAGCGCTGAGGTAGTTGGCGGTGTCCTCGGCAGCAGCACCCGTATCGCCCCGCAGGTACAGATACCCCACGAACGCAGCACTGCACAGCACCATGACCAGGATGGTGT
This sequence comes from uncultured Oscillospiraceae bacterium, assembly GCA_934623575.1. Taxonomy (GTDB): domain Bacteria; phylum Bacillota; class Clostridia; order Oscillospirales; family Oscillospiraceae; genus Vescimonas. The sequence continues at coordinate 15,477 of CAKTVL010000006.1, read as the reverse complement.
ACGTCAGCACCACCGGCCGCCGGTCGGACTCCTCCATCAACGGATACACCAGCAGCACCAGCGCCGCCGCGATCAGGAACGACACCCCCACATCCAGCGGCGTGTGCACACCCAGATACATCCGGCTGAACGCGATGAGCACCGCCAGCACGACCAGTACCACCCGCAGCCAGCCGCGGCGGGTATACCGGGCGATGCCGCCGTAGGTGGCCACGGCGTTCTGCGTGTGGCCGCTGGGGAAGGAATACCCCGTGGCCTCCGCCCGGGCAGACTCCACAATGGTGAAATCCGGGTCCTTTACCCACGGCCGGGGCACGCAGCAGAGTATTTTCAGGAACTGGTTGATGACCGTGCCGAAGAAGCCCACGATCATCAGGTAATAGCCCTCGCGCTTGCTGACGCACCAGAACACCGTCACGGCGATGACCATAAAAAACAGCTCGCCGCCCAGCAGCGTGATGACCGACATGATCTTATCCAGCGCAGGCGTGCGGATGCTCTCCAGCGCGTACAAAACTCCCATAAAGTCTCTCTCCTTTATGTTCTTCCGCTATTCTACTACACTTTTTGCCGCCGCGCAAGTGCAAGCGTTGACTGCACCCGCGGCCTTTGGTATACTACCCATAAATACACCGACAGGAGGTCCCGCCATGAAGCCCGAAGAGCTGCTCTCCATTCTCCACACCGCCGCCCGGCTGAAGGACACCACCCGCCACTGCTGGACGCCGGAGGACCGCCGCGAAAGCGTGGCCGAGCACAGCTGGCGCCTGGCGCTGACCGCCTTTCTCCTGCGGGACGAGTTCCCGGGCACGGACATGGACAAGGTCATCCGCATGTGCCTGATCCACGACCTGGGCGAGTGCTTCACCGGCGACATCCCCAGCTTTCTCAAGACCCAGGCCGACACCGCTAAGGAGGACTCCCTGCTCTCCCAATGGGTGGACTCCCTGCCCCAGCCCTGCCGCGGGGACATGGCCGCCCTCTACGCCGAGATGGACGCGCTGGAAACCCCGGAGGCCAAGCTCTACAAGGCCCTGGACAAGCTGGAGGCCGTCATCTCCCACAACGAAGCGCCCCTGTCCTCCTGGCTGCCCCGGGAGTACGACCTGAACCTGACCTACGCCGACGAAAACGTGGCGTTCTCCCCGTACCTGACAGCCCTGCGGGCCGCCATCCGGCAGGAGACGGAGGAGAAGATCCAAAAAGGCGAATGACCAAAGTCCCCGACCATTCGGCCGGGGACTTTTCTTATTTCCTTCCTATTCTCTTGACGCCGCCAGCAGCGCGTCGGACAGACGCGCGTACTCCTCCAGCCCCAGCGCCTCGCCCCGCACCGCGGGTGAAAGCCCGCAGGCCGCCACGATCTCCGCCAGACGCTCCTTGGGCAGCTGCCAGCCGGTCTGCAGGCTGTTGACCAGCGTCTTGCGCCGCAGGGCGAACCCCGACCGCACCGTCCGCCAGAAGGCGTCCTCGTCCTCCACCTGCACCGGCGGCGCCGTCCGCGTCACGCAGTGCACCACGGCGGAGGTCACCTTGGGCGGCGGCATGAAGCAGGTGTTTGGCACCTCAAACAGCAGCTCCGGCTTCGTGTAGTACTGCATCAGCAGCGAGAACGCGCCGTAGTCCGCCGTTCCCGGCTTCGCGCAGATCCGCAGGGCCACCTCCTTCTGGATCAGCACCGTCAGCTGCGCAAAGCACCCCGCCCGGACGCAGGCCGTGAGAAACGGCGTGGTGATGTTATAGGGCAGGTTGGCGCACAGCACCGGCGTCAGCCCCGGAAACCGCTCCCGCGCCGTCTCCGTCAGGTCCAGGGCCATCACGTCCCCCTGGATCAGCTGAAAATTCTCATACCCGGCCATGGTCTCGGCCAGCACCGGCGGCAGCCGCTTGTCCAGCTCCACCGACACCACCTTCTCCGCCCGCCGGGCCAGCTGCACCGTCAGCGCGCCGATGCCGGGGCCAACCTCCAGCACGCCGCAGCCGGGGACGCAGCCCGCCGCCGCGATGTCCTCCGCCACGTCGCCCCGGATGAGGAAGTTCTGCCCCAGCGCCTTGGCAAAGCGGAAGCCGTGCCGCGCCAGCAGCGCCTGTATATCGTTCCGGTCACAAAGATCCATACCGTCTTCTCCTTGTCAAAAGCTGCCGCTATTGTACCATCTTTTTCCCCGCCGCGCAACGGAAAAGCGCCCAAAAGTTCCCGCTTTCCCCGCCAGCATCCCCCAAAACTTGACAAAACCGGAAGATAGTGCTATACTCCACGGGTATTGCTAAAAGGTAACAAAAGTTACAAATTGTTTCAATTGTGATAGCCGCCCCTGTTTAAGACCCTCTCCCGGCGGCTATACTGCGAGGTACTATGGAACAAACCATCAACACTCAACCGAAGCGCTTGCAGCCCCGCAGGCCTCACCGGCACATCACGCCGGTCACCGTGTGCCAGGCCATCCACGACGCGCCCTACATCGCGTGCCGCGCCGTGCTCCGGGCCTTCCGCGCCGCCGGCCGCTGTCTGGCCTGGACCTGGGACGCCGTGGCCGCTGAGGCCCGCCGCAGCTGGCAGTGTATCCGCCACAGTCGGCTGGTGCTCTCCTGCCGCGACGCGCTGCGCTCTCCGGCCCTGCGGGAGGTACACCACATCATGCGCGACCACCCCTCCATCCGCATCATCACCATGATCGCCGTCACCGCGGTAGTATTCACCGTCGCCGTGGCCACAGAGCCGGTGCGCACGCTGGACGCCATTTACATCGTGGTGGACAGCGACGGCCCCCATGTGCTGGACGAGCGCAGCGAGGAGCGCACCTACGACGACCTGCTGCTGCGCCGCAGCCTGGGCGACAAGTCCATGCAGCAGATCCTGGCCCCCGGCTGCACCGTCACCGTGGAGCACAACGGCGAGACCGGCGTCTACACCACCCAGGCCGAGCGCCTGGCCGCCTTCCTGGATCGCAACGGCATCCGCCTGGGCGAGGACGAGATGGTGGAGCTGAACGTCACCGGCGACCAGCCCGCCATCCGCATCAGCGACACCCTGACCTACCAGCACTATGTGACGGTGGAGACGGACTACAAGATCATCCGCACCCCCGATCCCCTGATGGACAAGGGCACGGAGGAGATCATCCGCAAGGGCATCCCCGGCCAGATCGTCGAGACCTACGAGGACACGGTGGTCAAGGGCGAGGTAGTCTCCACCAAGTATATGGGCGCCAGCCACGACACCTCCCACGCGGAGCTGGTGCTCTACGGCACCCGGGTCTACGAGGTGGAGGACGGCGACACCATCGAAAAGGACTTCCCCAACGAGGAGGGCGAGGGCGGCTATCTGCTCTTCGCCTCCGGCGACACCATGACCTATAACAAGGTGATGATCTGCTCCTCCACCGCCTACTACAGCGGCGGTGACGGCGGTGCCGCCTGGACCACCGCCGTGGGCGCCAGCGTGGGCGTGGGCACCGTGGCCGTAGACCCCAAGGTGATCCCCTACTACACCAAAATGTTCATCCAGACCACCAACGGCCGCCGTGTCTACGGCATGGGCACCGCCCTGGACTGCGGCGGCGCTATCAAGGGCAACATCGTGGACGTGTGGTTCCCCACCAAGGCCGACTGCTACAGCTGGGGCCGCCGCAACGTCACCGTGTATATCCTGGACAAGAAGGCCGCCTGACCCCATACGCATGCGCCCCCGCCGGCTGAGCCGGCGGGGGCTCTTTCTTCTTTTTCCGCCGCCCGCAGCGGCCAAATGCTTCAGCTTGTCGAAAAACTTTCTTTCGTGCAGTATCTTCTCCTCTGGGGGAGCTCGAGGGGGCGGAGCCCGCCTCGAATCAGATCAAATGCCGCGCTAAGCCTTGCTTGGCAAGGCGTGCGTTGAGCAGGGCGAATATTTTTGCGCCGCTGCGCGGCGCAAAAATAACGGCATTATTCAGGCTGTCAAAAAGCCAAAGGCTTTTTGACAGCCTGAAGCACCTCCGGTCTCCCGGAGGTGCTTTTTCTCACATAATGCCCGACTTCTCCTTGCTGGCCGCGATGGCCGCGTTCAGCCGCCGCGCCGGATAGTACACCAGCAGTCCCAGCACCGTGAACAGCACGCACATCCCCAGCAGCACCAGCGCGCAGCGCAGATAGGTGTCGCCGTACATGCCGCCCACCGTCTCCCGGATCATGTCCATGCCGTAGTGGAAGGGCATGAAGGGATACAGCGTCTGGAACAACTGCGGCAGCACATGCACCGGGTACGACCCGCCGGAGCCGGCCACCTGGATGACCATGATGATCACCGACAGCGCCATGCCCACGTTGTCCAGGGCGTACACCAGCGCATAGTTCATGCTGGCGAAGTTCAGCGAGCACAGGCAGCAAGCCAGCACGAACAGCGCCGGCTCTGCCGTCTCCATCCCCACGAAGTACAGACACCCGAAGGCCGTCACCAGCGCCTGGGCCATGGCCATCAGGAAGAAGGTGATGAACCGCCCGAAATAGCGCTCCGCCGCCCGGCACCCGGCAAACTCCGGCTGCGTCACCGGCACCTTCAGCATCACCGCCGTCAGCAGACTGCCCACAAACAGCGCCAGCATCACATAGTAGGGCGACATGGCCGCGCCGTAGTCCTTGATCTCGTACACGATCACCGTGTTCAGCTGCACCGGCGAGGTGAGATAGTCCGCCATGCTCTCGGCATCGCTGCTCTCCATCAGCTCCGTGAACCGCCGGAAGGCCTCGCTGTCCGTCACCCGGCGCACATCGTCCTCGATGTCCGCCAGATACCCCTCCACCGTGGCCGCCAGGCGGATGCCCGCCTCCAGCGTGGGCTGCACCGTGTTCACCGCGTCGGCGTAGCTGTCCAGCGTGCCGGATACGCTGCCCAGGCTGCCGCCCACGGAGGTCAGCAGCTGCTGTATGGAGCGCAGCGTGGCCTGGGCCTGCGCGCCGGTGGTGTGCAGATAGTCGTTGACCGTCTGGTTGGTGCGCACCGCCGCCGCGATCAGCTCCTGCCGCACCTGCGCCAGCATGGACAGCACCGCCTCCTGTGCTCCGGACACCGTCACGCTGTCCACCGTCTCATCCAGCGCCCGCAGGTCGGCGATCACCGTCTCCAGCTGCTCCTGCACCGCCGGGTCCTCTGTGGCCGCCAGCTGCGCCTCCAGCGCGCTGATGGCCTCCCCGATCTTCTCATGCAGCCGCGCCTGCAGCGCCGCGTCCGTATCCGCGCCGCCTGCGCGCAGCAGCTCCTCCAGGTCCGACAGCAGCTTGTCCGTGTCGTTCAGCACCTTCAGCAGGTCCCGGTTGGTCTGGTCCGCCGCCGCCAGCCCGGTGTCGATGACCTTCACCGTGCTGCCCGCCGCCGCGCCGGCGCTGCCCACCGTATCCGCGGCGTCCGTCAGCGTCACTGACGCCGCCGCCAGCAGCCCGTCCGTGCCGCGCATCACGTCCTGCAGCGACGCCAACACGCTCTGCAGCTGCGCCATCTCCTGCCGCGCCCCGGTGAGCTTCTCCATGATGCCGTCCGCCAGGTCCTGGCCGTCCAGCCCCATGGCCTTGAACACCGTGCCCGCCGTGGTCAGCGCCTCCGCCGCCGTGCCGATGACGGTGCTGTTGATCTGCTCCTGCACCGCCGTCTTGGCCTTGCTTGTGATCTTGGGCGCGATGGCGTTCTTCTTCTCGTTCTCATAGTATTCGATCTGCGGGTGCCGCAGCTCGCCGGACAGCACGCTGACGAAGTCCTCCGTGAACGTCTCCGGCACCACCAGCGCCGCGTAATAGTCCCCGGCCTCCACGCCGTCCAGCGCTTCCTCCGCCGTGTCCACGAACACCCAGCCCATCTGGTCGTTGCTCTCCAGTCCCTGCAGCACCAGTGCGCCGATGTTCACCTCCAGCCCCAGCACCTGGCAGCCCGCGTCCTCGCTGGCCACCGCCACGCTGATGCGGCTGGTGGACGCCGTGCCGTAGGGGTCCCAGTTGGACAGGATATTGAACCACGCGTACAGGCACGGCACCAGGCACAGCCCCAGCAGCACCACCACGGCCACCACGCTGGCTGTCAGCCGCCGCCAGTCCGAGCGGAAGATGCCCCATATATTCTTCATTGGCCATTCTCCTTTTCCGTCCGGCTGCCCGCTGCGCCCCGGCGCAGGTCGTCAGACAGCCCCTGCAGCGCCCGGCTCAGCGTGTCCAGGTCCGCCGCCAGCTTCTCCGGATCGTCCAGCAGCCTTTCCAGCAGCCGCGCGCTGTGCGCTGCCGCCGCGTCCGGCTCCTCCGCGCCGCCGTGCACCTCCCGCAGGATCTCGTCCACGGAATACGCCTTCTCCGGCGTCTCCTGCTCCTGCACCTCGGCCTGCGCCGCTCGTATCGTCTCCTGCGGCGCTTCCTCCGGCGCCGCAGGCGTCTCCTCGCCGGTGCGCTCCGCCTTTTCCGGCGCCGCCGTCTCCTCCCGCTGCCCTCTGGGCCGCAGCAGTCCCATCCGGGGCATCCTCGGCAGCTCCGGCAGCTCTAGCAGCGCACCCAGACTCTCCTGCTCCATCTGGGTGATCTCCTCCAGCTTCTTCTGCAATTCATAGTCCGCGTACTCCACGGCGATGAGATACGCCGCCACCGCGAACATGGACAGTATCCACAGCATCAGGGTGAACACCTTGTTCCCCTCCGCCAAAAACATCAGCAGCATCAGCCCCAGCGTCACCGCCAGCAGCATCCGCATGCCGATGCGGATGCGCCGCCGGTTGCTCCGGTGCAGGGCGCTGACCTCCTCCAGCAGGCGGTCATACAGCTCCTGATATTCCCTTTCCTTTGCCATCGGTCAGCACCTCCTTTACAGCAGCTCCGTCTCCTCTAATTTTTCCTCCATGAAGTGGTTCAGTCCCATGAAGGGCCGCCGCACCAGCAGTCCGATGACCAGCGCCGCCGCGGCGAACAGCAGCAGATAGCCGATCTGCTGCCAGTAGTAGTTCCCGTACATCCCGCAGATGCACTCCCGCATGGCGTCGATGGCGTAGGGGAACGGGAAGAAGCGATAGAATTTCTGATAGATCTCCGGCAGCAGCTCAATGGGGAACGTACCGGAGGACCCGGCGATCTGCATGACCATGATGACCACCACGATGGCCTTGCCCACGTCCCCGAAGGAGATGGCCAGCGAGTAGATCAGCAGGCTGAAGGTGAACGCCGTCAGCGACGCCGTCAGGTACATCATCCCCGGGTGCAGGCACTGCACCTTCAGTATGTACAGGTCGCCGGTGACGATCACCGCCGCCTGTATCTGGCTCAGCACAAAGAAGAACAGATACCGCCCGAAGTACAGCTCCGCCGGCTTGGGGTCGATCAGTCCCTCCGTCCGGGCGTGTATCTTGATCAGGGAGGACAAGATCACGCCGCCCACCCAAATGGCCAGCACCGTGTAGAACGGCGTCATAGCCGAGCCGTAGTTGGCGATGGGATACACCGCGTTGACGCTGGTCTGCACCATCTCCGGGAAGTACTGGCCGTACACCGCCGGGTCGCCGCCCAGCACGGTCAGCAGCGTGTCCATGTACTCATCCGCCGTCAGCCCCTGCAGCTCGTCGATGGTCTCCGACAGCGAGGCCGTCAGCTTTTCCGTGGCCGGGCGCAGCAGCGCCGCCGTCTCGCCCAGGGCGTCGGTGGTCTCCGCCAGCGCCGCCTTCACCGACTTGGCGTCGGCGCGCAGGTCCTCCAGCCCCTCCACCGCGTCGGCCACCTGGCCCGCCGCGGTCTGTATCTCCTGCCGCAGCGCCTTCCCCGTCACGGGGATCTGGTCCGCCATGGCCCGCAGGTCCCGCACCAGCGCGTTGCAGTCGTTCAGGAGGTCCGATGCGTCCGGGCTGCTGGCCAGCGCCCGCAGCTGCGCCGCCAGCTTGCGGCACTCCGCCGCCGCGGCCCTGGCCTGGGCGGCGGCCGCCGGATACGTCTCCTGCAGCCCCTCTGCCCACGTCTCCAGCGACGCGGCGGCCGCGTCCATGTCGTCCGCCGCCTTTTTCAGCTGGGTCCGCACGTCCTCCGGCACCGGCGCGGCCTCGATGGCCCCCTCCAGCCGTTCCAGCGCCCGCTCCACCTTGGACAGCGCTGTATGCAGCTGCAATTGCAGCTGCGCCGCCGTCTGCTGCAGCTTCGAGCCGTCCGGCAGGTTCTTGTTGATGTCGGCCACCGCCGCCTCGATGCCCGCCGCGTCCACGCCCGAGCCGCTGCCGCCCGCCACCTCCAGTGCGTCCATCATCCGCCCGCAGGCATGCAGCAGGTCCTGTGCCTGGTACAGCACGCCCTTCACGGCGCTCTCTGGGTCGTCCGCCGTCAGGTCCGCCGCCAGCAGGTTCCCCTGCTCCATGATGCCACCGATGACCACCTCCAGATAGTTCTCGTTGATGGAGCGCTTCAGCGTCTCCACCGCCGTATCCGTGATTTTGGTGGCCACGGCGTTCTTCTTGGCGTTCTCATAGTAGGTGATGGCCGGCTTTCCGGTCCAGTCCGTCAGCATCCGGAACATATTCCGGCTGAAATTCTCGTCGATGACCACCGCCGCGTAATAGTCCCCGGCGTATACCCCCTCCTTGGCCTCATCCTCCGTGTCCACGATGACCCAGTGGATGGACGTGGCCTCCCGCAGGTCGGCCACCACGTCGTCGCCCTTGTTCTCGTAGGTGCCGTCCTCGTCGGTGTACCCCTCGTCCAGCGACGCCACCGCGATGGAGATGCCCCCGGTGTTGCCGTAGGGGTCCCAGTTGGAGTAAATATTCAGCCAGGCGTACAGGCTGGGCAGCAGCGCGATGGCCACCACCACCACGCAGGCGAAAAAGCACTTGCTCAGCGTCCGTATATCGGTCTTGAATACCGTCCAGATATTGCGCATACTGCCTCCTTGTGCGCGGTCCTCCGCGCCCTGTGTAGGATCGTTCGCTTCTGAAGCGAAGCCGTGTCCTACCATTATACAGAATGCCCGCCGCATTTGTCCACGCAAAACCTCATTTCTGCCCAAAACGCGCAAAAAAGAGGCGGTTTCCCGCCTCTTCCAGCTTGTCGAAAAACTTTCTTTTGCGCAGCATCTTCCTCTCCGGTTTCACTGCCGCTCCGTGTCCTCCGCCACGATGTGGTAGTAGGCGTTCCCCGTCAGCTTATACACCAGCGCGTACAGTACCGCGTATATGGCGAAGCTCACCGCCGTGGTGCCGATCAGCAGCCCCCGGTTGTCCAGGTTGAACAGGATCAGCAGCTTGTGGATGAACGGGAAGGCGAAGCACAGGTGCACCCCCGCCAGCACCAGCGGCAGATAGAACACCGTCAGCAGCTGGCTGTTGATGCTGCGGCGGATGTCCTGCTTGGTCATGCCCACCTTCTGCATGATGTCGAACCGGCTCTGGTCCTCATAGCCCTCCGACAGCTGCTTATAGTAAAGGATAGCCACCGCCGCGAAGATAAACACGATACTCAGCATGATGCCCAGGAAGAACAATCCGCCGTACATGCCGTAGAAGTCTGCCCGGTTGGCGGCCTTGGACTCCACGCTGACGCCCACGCCCCAGTCACTGCTGACGCCCGCCAGATACCCGTTCAGCGCGTCCTCCAGATTGGGCGTTGTTCCGTCGATGTTACCCTGCTGGTTTTCCGGCAGATCAGTGTCGAAGGCGTAGTGCCACACCACCGTGGGATAGCTGCGGTACTTCTCCATGAAATAGTCCTGCAGCGCCGGCACGAACTGCTCAAAGTCCGGCACCACCACCATCAGGGACGGCGTGATATCCGCCGCCGACGGGCCGCCCAGCATGGGGATCTCCCGCTTCATCACGTGGCGGATCATGCCGCCGTCGATGGACAGCGTGTCACTGTGGAACTCCGTCCGCAGGGTCGCCACATACACCTGCCCGTCGTTCAGCGTCAGGCTCTGCCCCGTGGCGGCGTTGTACTCCTCCAGCGGCAGGATGTGTATCTGTACGGCACGGGTGCTGTCCGACACACTTGCACCGGAGCTGTCGGTACGGATGTTCCCGCCGTCCACCAGTCCGCTGATGCTGATCGTCCGGTATTCCTCCACATTGGACACATTGCCGCCGAAGTTGAAGATGGTGCTCTCCACACCCTGCCGCACCTGTGTCAGCTTCTCGCTGTCCAGCAGATACCTGTCGCCGTACACCTTCACAGACAGGTCGCGGGGATACCGGGCATTCACCGCGTCCTCCTGCCCCACATACAGGCAGGTGGTGGACGAGATCATCACCAGCACCATGGTGGCCAGAATGCACACCGACGCCAGCCCCGCGCCGTTGCGCTTCATGCGGTAGGCCATGGAGGACACGGACACGAAGTGCTGGGGCCGGTAGTAGTATTTTTTGTTCCTTTGCAAGCCGCGGCACAGCGTCACCGACCCGCTGATAAACAGCAGATAGGTGGCCAGTATCACCATGATCACCGCCGCAAAGAACCACAGCAGCGCCGCCAGCGGCTCCTTGATGGACACCGCCAGCCAGTAGGCCCCGGCCAGCAGCACCACCCCCGCCGCCGTCAACACCCACTGCGCCCTGGGCGGCTTCTCGCCCACGCTCTCGCTGCGCAGCAGTCCCACCGCGCTGACGCCGTGCAGCTGCCGCAGCCCGTCCAGCAGTATCAGCGCGTGGATGGCCGCAAACAGCGCCGCCGTCTCCCACAGGGATTCCACCGACACCGTCAGCGTGTACGTCACCCCCACCTGCAGCAGCCGCACCATGCACAGCTCCGCCAGCTTGTACAGCGCCACGCCCAGAAACAGTCCCGCCAGCGTGGTCAGCCCGTAGGTGATGGCCGTCTCCCACAGCAGAATGCGGGCGATGTTGCCCTTGCCCATACCCAGCACGTTGTACAGGCCAAACTCTCTCTCCCGGCGGCGAATGAGGAACGAGTGGGTATAGAACAGAAATATCAGCGCAAACACGGCGATGACCACCGTGCCCAGCCGCAGTATGATGGCGCTGCTGGTCCCGCCGGACATATGCCCCAGCACCTCCGAGCCGGACAGCCCCATCAGGATGTAGAACATCAGCACCATCCCGGCGCAGCTGAGCAGATACGGCAGGTACAGCCGCCTGTTTTTTCTCATGCCCGTCCAGGCCAGCCGGGCGTATAATGTCTTTTCCCTCATGCCGGTTCACCGCCCGACTGCAGCATGGTCAGCGTGTCGGAGATGCGCTGATAGAACCGGGTGTCGTCGTCCTCGCCCCGGTACAGCTGGTGGAACACCTGCCCGTCCTTGATGAACAGCACCCGTCCCGCCCGGCTGGCGGCCTTCACGGAGTGTGTCACCATCAGTATGGTCTGCCCTGCCCGGTTGATGGCGGCGAACAGCCGCAGCAGCTCGTCGGTGGAGCCGCTGTCCAGCGCGCCGGTAGGCTCATCCGCCAGCAGCAGCTTTGGCTCGGTGATGATGGCCCGGGCCACTGCCGCCCGCTGCTTCTGCCCGCCGGAGACCTCATAGGGGTACTTCTTCAAAAGCTCCGTCAGTCCCAGCTCCCGGGCAATAGGCAGCAGTCGCGCCCGCATATCCTCGTAGGACATTCCCATCAGCACCAGCGGCAGATAGATATTGTCCTCCAGTGTGAACGTATCCAGCAGGTTGAACTCCTGGAACACGAAGCCCAGGTTGTCACGGCGGAAGGCCGCCGCGTCCTTTTCCCGAATCTTGCCCAGCTCATGGCCGTCCAGCCGCACCGTGCCCGCCGTAGGCTCATCCAGCGCCGCCAGGATGTTCAGCAGCGTGGTCTTGCCGCTGCCGGACTCGCCCATGATGGCCACATACTCGCCCTGCTCCACCGTGAAGCTGACGCTGCGCAGCGCCTCCACCCGGCTGCCGCCCAGCCGCGAGGTGTACACCTTCCGCAGCCCGCTGACCTCCAAAATGCTCATAGCATGACCTCCTTTTTCTCGGGAGCCTCCGGCCCGTCGCCCGGCTCCCAGCATGGTCAGTATACCGCGTCCCCCGCGCCCCTTCCATCGCTTTCCCTTACCCTTCCCGAACACCATTGTCACATTTCCCCGCGCCCCTGTCATTGCGAGGAGGGCGCAGCCCGACGTACCCCAAGGGCACTTGTTCCGCTGCGCTCCACTGCGTGGCGATCCGTTCCCTCCGTATGGGCCGATGTCCACGCCGCGCAGCAAGTACCTTTAGGTACATCCGCCCGCCTTTTGCCTTCCCCTTGGGGGGGAAGGTGTCAGCCGCAGGCTGACGGATGAGGTGCGCGCCCGCAGGGCGCCCCCTCACTCCGCCACAAACTCCGGCCGCCCCAGGGTGATGCGCACCGTTGTGCCCTCCCCCACCCGGGACGTAATGGCGATGTCATGCCGCAGGTTCCGGCAGATCCGCCGGCACAGATACAGCCCGATGCCGCTGGACTGCCTGTCCCGCCGCCCGTTCTGTCCGGTATACCCCATGTCGAACACCAGCGGCAGGTCCTCCGGCGTGATGCCCATGCCGTTGTCGCTGACGCACAGCGTCTCCCCCTGCCGGTATATCCGTATGGTGCCGCCCTGCCCGGTGTATTTCAGGGCGTTGCTCAGCACCTGCTCCACCACGAAGGTCAGCCACTTCCCGTCCGTCACCGTCTCCCACGCCACCGGCGCGTACTCCAGCGTGACCCGCCGGTCGATGAACTCCCCGGCGAACCGCCGCACCGCGGCCCGGATCACCCCGTCCACGCCGCATGTCCGGACGACATAGTCGCCGCCGCCCTCTTCCAGCCGCAGATACGTCAGCACCATGTCCACATACTGCTCCACCCGGCCCAGCTCCGTCATCAGCCGCCGCCCCTCCGGCGTGTCCTGCCCCTGCAGTGTCAGGCGCATGGCCGCCAGCGGTGTCTTGATCTGGTGCACCCACGCCGTGTAATAGGCCGTCATGTCCGCCCGCCGGGCGGCGTCCGCCGTGGCCTGCTGCCGCAGCTCCTGCCGCAGCGCGTCGATGATCACGGCGCAGTCCGCGCCCTCCACGGTGCGCAGCTCCGGCAGCTCCAGCAGCATGGCCTCCCCGGCCTCCCGCAGCCGCGTCAGCTCCCGGTGCCGCCGCGCCGTGCGCCGGCAGTCCCAGGCCCCCAGCCCGGCCCCCGCCAGCGCGCACAGCCCCGCCGGATATCCCACCGCCGCCAGCGGCAGGCCGTACAGGGCAAAGGACGCCGCAAACAGCCCCGTGAACAGCGCAAACGCCGCCACCGCCAGCCAATGCTCCTTCAAATACGCCTTCAGAAGCTCCATACCCTCACTCCACGATGTATCCCACCCCGTGCCGGGTGGCGATAAAGTCCATAAGCCCCGCGCCCGCCAGCTTCCGCCGCAGGCGGTTCACGTTGACGGTCAGCGTGTTCTCGTCCACAAAGCTGTCCGTCTCCCACAGCCGCTGCATCAGCTTCTCCCGGCTGACCACCTTCCCGGCGCTCTCCATCAGGCAGGACAATATGCGGTACTCGTTCTTGGTCAGTTCCACCGTCTGCCCCTGGTACGTCAGCTTCTGATCGTCGGCGGACAGCTGCGCCCCCCGCCGCTCCCGCAGCACCGCCGGCGCGCCCATGTCATAGCTGCGCCGCAGCATAGCCTGCACCTTGGCCATCAGCACCCCGCCGTCAAAGGGCTTGGCGATGAAATCGTCCCCGCCGAAGTTCATGGCCATGATCACGTTCATGTTGTCGCTGGCCGAGGACAGGAACAGAATAGGCGCGTTGGTCTGCTTCCGCAGCTCCCGGCACCAGTGATACCCGTCGAAGCAGGGCAGCGCAATATCCAATATAATGAGGTGCGGCTGAAACTCCGCCGCCTCCTCCGCCACCGCCCGGAAGTCCCGGGCGCACCTGGCCTCCAGCCCCCGGCTCTCCGCCAGGCGGCACACCTCCGTCCCGATGGTCCGGTCGTCCTCCACAATGAATATCCGGTACATGCCCGCTGCCTCCTCTCCCGTTTTCTCTCCATTATACCCTCTCCCGCCCGCTCCCCGCAATAGCCATCCCCTTTCAATATTGTCACTTTTCTCCGCCCGGAAATTTTTTCAAAAACAGGGTTGACAAATCCCCCTCCCCGTGTTATAACTGTACCAACCTACCGAGTTGGTAGTTGACTTTTCAGAAAACGAGGCGATCCACATGACCACTGTCACGCGCCACCCTCTCCTGACCGGACGATGTTGACCTCTTCTGTGCGTATTCCATAGCGTTCTGCGTCTTTCCATGATGCAGTCAACAACTCAAAATCAACAACTCTTATCTTAAAATCGTCTTGAAAAGGAGATCATTACCATGTCTACCATCTACACTTCCGCTGACCAGCTGATCGGCCGCACCCCCCTGCTGGAGCTGACCCATATCGAAAAAGCCCATGACCTCAAGGCCAAGATCGTGGCCAAGCTGGAGTACTTCAACCCCGCCGGCAGCGTCAAGGACCGCATTGCCAAGGCCATGATCGACGACGCCGAGGCCAAGGGCCTGCTGAAGCCCGGCTCCGTCATCATCGAGCCCACCTCCGGCAACACCGGCATCAGCCTGGCCTCCGTGGCCGCCGCCCGCGGCTACCGCATCATCATCGTCATGCCTGAGACCATGTCCGTAGAGCGCCGCCAGCTGATGAAGGCCTACGGCGCCGAGCTGGTCCTCACCGAGGGCGCCAAGGGCATGAAGGGCGCCATCGCCAAGGCCGACGAGCTGGCCAAGGAGATCCCCAACAGCTTTGTGGCCGGCCAGTTCGTCAACCCCGCCAACCCCAAGGCCCACTACGAGACCACCGGCCCGGAGATCTGGGCCGACACTGACGGCAAGGTGGACTTCTTCGTGGCCGGCGTGGGCACCGGCGGCACCATCACCGGCACCGGCAGGTTCCTGAAGGAAAAGAACCCCGCCGTCAAGGTGGTGGCCGTGGAGCCCAAGACCTCCGCCGTGCTGTCCACCGGCGTGGCCGGCTCCCACAAGATCCAGGGCATCGGCGCGGGCTTCGTTCCCGACGTGCTGGACACCAAGATCTACGACGAGATCATCCCCGTGGACAACGACGACGCCTTTGCCGTGGGCAAGGAGATGGGCCATCGCGAGGGCGTGCTGGTGGGCATCTCCTCCGGTGCCGCCCTGTGGGCCGCCATCGAGCTGGCCAAGCGCCCGGAGAACGCCGGCAAGACCATCGTGGTCCTGCTGCCCGACACCGGCGACCGTTACCTCTCCACCCCGCTGTTTGCGGACTGATACTGCGTTTTTCTTCCTTCCATTTTCTCCTCACAAACATGACGAACGGACCTCTTTTGAGGTCTGTTCGTCTTTTCTTCTGTTTCTTTCCACTTTCTTTCTATTCTCCTTCTATTTTCTTTCTACATTTTTTCTGCTTTTTTGAAACGTTTTTTGCTCCGCAGGTGTATGATAGATGAAAGGCCTTTCACCCTCACAAAGGAGGAACCCCCATGACTGACGAACAGTTCACCCCGCTGGCGGAGCGGTATATGGACACGGTGTTCCGGGTGGCGTACAGCTATCTGCGCTGCCG